>NZ_JBNHIE010000011.1:0-187946 GCF_059093025.1 Arthrobacter sp. 210 2 | reverse complement strand
GAAACGCCCGGTCCCATTCCGAACCCGGAAGCTAAGACCCACAGCGCCGATGGTACTGCACCCGGGAGGGTGTGGGAGAGTAGGTCACCGCCGGACATAAATTACGTAGGGCCCTGACAAGGAATGTCAGGGCCCTACGACTTTAACCACAACACCCACAACACAAACCCCGACGCCCCATCACCTCCCGCACCCATACGCCGGACGCCCCATCAGCTCCTGCAGGAAAACCCGGGACGCCCCATCAGTTCCTGCAGCACAACCCGGGACGCCCATCACCTCCTGCATTTAAACCCCGGACGCTCTCTCAGCTCCTGCAGCACAAGCCGGGACGCTCCGTCAGCTCCTGCAGAAGAATCAGGCATGTTCCGTCTGGCCCATGCCGGCGGTTAATTTCTTACTACGCTGACGGCTCACGGCACGCTAATGTGGGGGCACCCGAAGCAGAGGAGGGCCCGGTGGGCAAAGTGGTCATGTACAGCTCGGTGTCGCTGGACGGCTTCGTCGCGGACGAGAATGACCAGCCCGGACCCCTGTTCGACTGGTTGTCCAACGGTGACGTCCCGTTGGACGAGAGCGGCGAAGTGAAGGTTTCGCAGACGTCCTACGACTACACTCGGCCGTACTGGGACCAGATCGCGGTGACACTTGTCGGCCGCCACGTCTTCGACCTGACGGACGGCTGGGACGGGAAGCCTCCGAGCGGGATCGACCACGTGGTCGTCGTGACGCACGGGCCGCAGCCCGAGGGCTGGGACCCTGAGTCGCCCTTTCACTTCGTCGACGGCGTCGAGGCAGCCATGGCCAAGGCGCAAGAGCTTGCGGGTGACCGCATCGTCGAGGTTGCCGCTGGCGACGTCGGTGGCCAGATGCTTGCCGCGGGCTTGGTCGACGAGGTGCGCATGGACGTCGTACCCGTTGTGTTCGGGTCCGGCAAGCGCTACTTCGGGTCGGTCCAATCGCAGCACCTGTTGGAGGGGCCCGATACGGTGATCCAGGGCAACCGGGTGCTTCACCTGCGCTATCGGGTGCGACGTTGACGCGTCGCCCGGGAACCCCCGACAAGTGATGGAGCATCGCTCGGAATCCTGCGGTAGCTGATAGGGCGTCCCCCGGGAACCCGCGACAGCTGATGGGGCGTCACCCAGGTGAGAGAGCGTCGTCCGGAAACCTGCAGGATGTGAGAGAGCGTCCCCCGTTGTCCGGTGCGGAAGCGACCGCAGCTGAGAGGGCACCAGCCCCGCGCGGGTAAAGTAGAACACCATGAGCAGCCTCTTCAGCCACGGCCAGGACCCCTTCGGCAGCGACAGCCAGTCCGCTCCAGACCCCCTGGAGCCCGTAGTTGAGACGGTAGTTGTTCCCGGCAGCGTGGCACACGCTTTCGCCGGCTTCACCGACCATACACATCTGTGGTGGCCCCTGGAATCGCACGGCGTCTACGGAGCGGGCTCCTACGTGGAGTTCGAAGAGAACCTCATCCTGGAAACCGCCGATGACGGACGCACCAGCATCTGGGGAACCCTCGATGACTGGCAGCCACCGCTGTCCTTCCATGCCACGTGGCACCCCGGCTCTACAGCCCTCTGGTCCACGGAACTGCTGGTTGTCTTCCGCGCGGTGGACGAAGGCGTGGAAGTGCGCGTCTTCCACGAAGGCTGGGAAGGTGCAGAGGATCCGGCCGCGGCCCGCGCGGAGTACGTCGAGGCCTGGCCGCAGATCCTTGCCCGCTACGCCCGCTTTATGGGTGCTCCCGCAGATGCGGACCCGAACGGTAACCAGGCAGGCTAACCGTGAGCCGGCTCCGGCGGCACCGCGGTGCTCGTCCGGATCACAAACTCTGTGGGGTACTCCTGGTCGATGGCCACCTGCGGTGCCGGCCCGCCGTCGGAATCATGTCGCGTCTCGCCCAGCAACTCAAGTGCCGTCCTGGCGGCAAGGCGCCCCTGCCCCCGGGGGTCCTGGCTGATGGTGGTCAAACCAAACGTTTCACCCAACTCGTGCCCGTCCATGCCCACGACTGAAAGATCATAAGGAACCTGCAACCCGAATTCCCGGGCAGCCAGGATGGCGCCCACGGCCATCTCGTCCGAAGCCGCAAAAACGGCGGTAGGACGTTCACTTGCCGTCCCCAGCATGCGGCGTGCGGCGGCATAGGCTCCCTGGACGGTGAAATCGGCGGCCACACGCCACTCCGGATGCACCGCCAGGCCCGAGGCCCTCATGGCGGCCTCATAGCCCCTTTGGCGGATGCCCGGGAGCTTAAAGTCGCGGTTCAGGTTTGCGTCCCCCGTCATGTGGGCGATCCGGATGTGCCCAAGACGGATTAGATGATCGGTGGCCAGCCGTGCCAGCCGCTCGTCATCGATCCTGATGGTGGACGCCCCGGGCAGTGCACCGCCAATACCAACGATCGGCCGGTGGACGGCCAGCAGCTGCTGGATCTCGTCCTCGCCGAGCACCAGGGCAACGGCAATGACAGCGTCAAGCCGCTTCCGCAGCAGGAAGTCGCTGAGTACGCTGCGGCGCCGTTCCGGCTGGTCGCCCACGTTGTACAGCGTGAGGTCGTAGCCCGCGTCCAGCAGTGCCTCGGATACGCCTTCCAGTACGGAGGAGAAGTACCAGCGGTTCACGGACGGGACCACCAGCCCGATGTTGTGGTTGCGTCCGGAGGCAAGGCTGGATGCGTGGTAGGACGGCACAAACCCCAGCTCCCGGGCGGCTTCTTGGGCTAGTTGCCGGCTCCTCGCGGAGACGTTCGCCTTGCCGCTGAGCGCCCGGGACACGGTGGCAACGGACAGGCCTGCCCTGCTCGCTACTTCTTTGATACCGGTCATGCTCAGTCTGCTGCGGCGTCCGGTCCAAGCTGGAGCCAGGCCGTCTCACCGGAAGCGAGGAAACGGCCGGCGCCTGACGGGTCGCTGCGGAGGAGCACATGCCCGGCAGGCATCTCCAGGGGATCGTGGTTCAGGTTCATAAGCACCAGCGTAGTGCCGTTGACGTAGCCCAGGGAGGAACCGGTGCACCAGTCCTCCGCCCACGACAGCGAGCCCCGGCCGAGGTTCAGCCCGCGCCTGAGCCGGAGGATGTCCCGGTACAGCGCAAGGTGCGACGACGGCGAGGCGGCCTGGAGGTCCCGGGCCAGGGCTGCGAACGAGGAAGGAAAAGGCAGCCAAGGGTCGCTTCCGTGGCCAAAGCCAAGGTGGGTCTCGGCGGCCCGCCACGGGAGCGGGATGCGGCAGCCGTCACGTCCCAGGCGTTCCCCGCCAGTACGGGCGAAGGTGGGGTCCTGCCGCAGATGTTCCGGGATGTCGACGCCGTCGGGCAGGCCAAGTTCCTCGCCCTGGTACAGGTAGGCGGCACCGGGAAGCCCCAGCATGAAGAGGGAGGCAGCCGCCGCCCGGCGTCGGCCCAGGGCGATATCCGGCTGGGGATCGGCGGGACCGATGCCGTCCCCGTCGCGGGGACCCTGGCCGTTGTAGCCGAACCGGCTGGCGTGTCGGACCACGTCGTGGTTGGACAGCACCCAGGTGCTCGGTGCGCCGACGGCGTCCAGTGCCTCGAGCGAATCCGTGATCACCCCGCGCAGCCGGTACACGTCCAGCCCGGCATGAAGGTAGGGGAAATTGAAGGCCTGGTGCATCTGGTCCGGCCGGACCCAGTTGGCCAGCCGCGGCAGCGGATCCACATTGGCTTCCGCGCACAGGATGCGGTCCGGGCCGTACTGGTCCAGGATCCGGCGCCAGTTCCGGTAGATGTCGTGCAGGGCGGGCTGGCCGAACATGGGTGCTTCGTGGCCCGGGAACCCTTCGCTGCTGCCGCCGTCTGCGCGTCCGCCCCAGGCGGGCAGGCCGGGAGCTTTGACCAGGGCGTGGGCCACGTCCACCCGGAATCCGGACACGCCGCGGTCCAGCCAGAAGCGCAGCACGCGTTCGAACTCGGCGTGGACGGCCGGGTTGTCCCAGTTGAAGTCGGGCTGGGACGAATCGAAGAGGTGCAGGTACCACTGGTCCGGCTGCCCGTCCGGGCGGGCCACCCTGGTCCAGGCCGGCCCGCCGAAGTGGGACTGCCAGTTGTTGGGCGGTTCGGAGCCTTCCGGGCCTGTTCCGTCCCGAAAGATGAACATGTCCCGCTCCGGGCTGCCGGCTGGCGCCGCGAGGGCGGCCTGGAAGGCTGCGTGCTGGTCCGAGCAGTGGTTCGGCACCAGGTCCACGATGACGCGCAGGCCCAGCCGGTGGGACTCCGCCATCATGACGTCGAAGTCGCCGAGTGTTCCGAAGATCGGGTCCACGTCGCAGTAGTCGCTGACGTCGTAGCCGGCGTCGCGCTGGGGGGACCGGTAGAAGGGTGACAGCCAGACTGCGTCCACACCGAGGTCCGCCAGGTGCGGGAGTTCCTCGGTGATTCCCGCAAGATCGCCCACGCCGTCGCCGTTGAGGTCCCGGAAGGAACGTGGGTACACCTGGTAGATCACGGCAGAGCGCCACCAGCCGGGAGCGTTGTCCGCCTCGTGGATGAGCGTCAGCGGCCCGGCGTTCAGGGAAGTGTCGGGAGTCACAGTTTCGACAGACATGAGTGACAGCATAAGCGCGGTGGAGCATAAAAATGAAAACGCTTCCATGATTATTCTCGGTACCCATGGCTCCCGCGGTACATAACTGCTGGTCAAGACTGGAAGCGCTTGCAGCAGCGGGACGAAGGTTACGCAGGTCCAGTCCGGTCGCCGCCTAAACTGGGAGGACATGTCCGACGGCGGGTGGAGGCCTTGGTGGGAAGCATTGTTGACGAGCTCGAGGGCATCCTGGCCGCAGGCCAGGTTGACGTGGCGGAGACGTCACTGCACCGGTACGCGGTGGACCAGGCACCGATCATCGACTTCAAGCTGCCCCTGGCGGTGGTGTTTCCCGAATCGGTAGCCGACGTGCAGTCAGTGGTGCGCGCCTGTGCGGACTACGGAGTGGCGGTGGTGGCCCGCGGTGCGGGAACCGGGGTATCCGGCGGCGCGCATGCCACGGAGAACTGCATCATCCTGTCGCTCGAACGGATGGACCACATCCTTGCGCTCAACCCGGACGACGAGACGGCAGTGGTGGAGCCGGGAGTAGTAAACGCCGTGCTCAACGAGGCAGCTGCTGTGCACGGCCTGATGTACGCGCCGGACCCTGCCAGCTTCCGCACCTCGACCATTGGCGGCAATGTTGCCACCAATGCCGGCGGCCTGCGCTGCGCAAAGTACGGCGTTACGAGGGACTCCGTGCTTGCCCTCGACGTGGTGCTGGCGGACGGCTCGCTTCTCCACACCGGCCACCAGACCTTCAAGGGTGTGGCCGGCTATGACCTGACCGGGCTGTTCGTGGGATCTGAAGGAACGCTGGGCATCGTGGTGGGTGTTACCGTCCGCCTGAAGTACTTGCCGAAGGAGGTGCACACGGTGGCGGCCTTCTACCCTGACTTCCGCATGGCGGCGGCAGGAGTCCTGGCGGTAGGCAAGGCACGGGTCCAGCCGGCCATCATGGAACTGCTCGACGGCGGCACGCTTGCCCAGCTGGACGAGATCCACGGCTCGGACCTCACCGCCCGCGGACGCTCCCTGCTGCTGGTCCAGACGGACGGGTTCGGCGCCGCCGCCGAGGCGGAGGTGGTGCGGGAAGTCCTGCGGGCAGGAGGGGCTGCTGTCACCACTGAAGCCAGCGCCGAAGCTGAGCGCCTGGTGGAACTCCGGCGGCACAGCAGGGGCGTGGAGGTGGACGACGAATACCGCGTTGGGGAGGATGTGGCGGTGCCGCGCTCACGCCTGGTGGACTACGTCGCGACTCTGGAAACCATGGCGGCACGCCACGAAGTGCACCTCAAGGTGGTGGCACACGCCGGGGACGGCAACCTCCACCCCACGTTCTGGATCGACAGGCAGGGCAGCACTGTGGATGCTGCGGCGTTGGCGCGGCTTCAGCAGGTCCTGGATGAATCCATCACCGTAGCCCTGGACATGGGCGGCACCATCACGGGCGAGCACGGTGTTGGCCAGTACAAGCTGCGGTGGCTGGGCCAGGAGCAGCCCGAACAGGTCCGGGAGCTGCAGCGCAGGATCAAGGAACTGTTTGATCCTGCCGGCATCCTGAACCCCGGCAAGGCGATCTAGCTTTAGTCGTCCGAGTCCGGATATTCGTCGATGGACTCGTCCTCGCCGTAGCGGGACTCCTCGGTCTCCACCTCAAGGATTTTCAGCAGGCCGGTGTCCGGGTTCAACATGATGGCGGCTTCGTCCCGGCGGTGCCGGAGGATGGAGTCGATGTAGGACTGCACAGCCTCGGCCAAGGGGATGTGCCGTTCCTGCTTTTCGGACATGTACCAGCGGTGCTCCAGGACCTCGTGCACCACTTCGGCGGGCTCCAGCTTTCCGGACAGGTCCCGCGGGATGGACCTGACGATCGGCTCGAAGATCTGGCTGACCCAGAGGTGGGCGCTGTATTCCTCGTCCATGTCCGGGTTGTTGTCCGCACGGAAGGAGTCCATGTCGTTAAGCAGCCGCCGGGCCTGGTTTTCCTGCGCGTCAATACCCGTAAGCCGCAGGAGCCGCCGCTGGTGGTGTCCGGCGTCCACCACCTTTGGCTGCAGCTGGATGGTGGACCCGTTCTGGGTGGTCTTGATGGCGTACTCCTCGACGTCGAAGCCGAGTTCGTTGAGCCGGCGGATTCTGGCGCTGACCCGCCACCGCTCGCCGAGTTCGAAGGACTCCTTCTCCGTCAGCTCCGCCCAGAGGCGCCGGTAGCTGTCCATGATCAGCTCGCTGGTGGCCACGGGATCCACCTTTTCCTCGATCAGCCCGCCGTCCAGCAGGTCCATAAGTTCCCCGGCGATGTTCACCCGGGCAATTTCGAGGTCGTATTCACGCTGCCCGGTGGACAGGTCCGGGTACAGCTCCCCGGTTTCAGCATCCACCAGGTAGGCGGCGAAAGCGCCGGCGTCGCGGCGGAACAGGGTGTTGGAGAGGGACACGTCGCCCCAGTAGAAGCCGATCAGGTGCAGCCGTACCATCAGCAGCGCCTGTGCGTCGATGAGGCGCGTCAGGGTGTCCTTGCGGAGCATCTGGGAGAAGAGCGCGCGGTACGGCATGGAGAACTTCAGGTGCCGGGTGACCAGGACCGGGTTGAGCGGGCGCCCGTCCGGGGTGGTGCGGCCGGTAATCACCGCCACCGGTTCCACACAGGGGACGTCCAGCCGGGCGAGCTTGCGCAGCATGTGGTACTCGTGCCGGGCTACGTGCTCCGAGGTTTCCTTGATGGCGATGACCGATCCGCCAAGGTGGGCGAAGCGCACGATGTGGCGGGAGATGCCGCGGGGGAGGGCTGCCAGGTTCTCGGCAGGCCAATCCTCCAGGGCGATATGCCACGGAAGGTCAAGGAGCTCCGGGTCGGCGGCCGCCGCGGTGATGTTCAGGGAGCTGGAGACCGAGGCGAGCTTGCCGTCGTCGGCACTTGCGGCCACAAACCGCGGCAGTTTTCCGATCTGCGCGTAGTCGGTGGGTTCATCGTGCCACTGGGCGCTGTATTCCTCGGTCATAACTCAATTCTTCCGTACTTGGGGCAGGCCAGCTAATCTTCCGCCAGCCAGTTAAAAGCCGACGGCGGCCCATCCGTCAGGAGGGCCGCCGTCAGTTGCGTGGGGTGGGCCCACGCCGGCAGGGTTCCCTAACCGAAGCGAAGCGAGGTTAGGGGGCCGGTGGGGACTAGTCGCCCAGGCGCAGGCCGGTCTTGGTGTCGAACAGGTGCACGTGGCCCGACTGCGGACGGACGTAGATGGACTCGCCCTTCATCGGGGGGCGGCGGCCGTCGACGCGTGCCACGATGTCGTGGTCCTTGCCGTCAAGCGTGGTGTGGCCGTAGACGTAGGCGTCGGCGCCGAGTTCTTCGACGACGTCCACCTCAACCTTCAGGCCTTCACCGTGCGGAGCGGTTTCAAGGTCCTCGGGACGGCTGCCCAGCGTCACGGTGGAGCCGTGTGCCTCTTCGAGGACGTCACGCGGCACGGGGTAGACGGTGCCGCCGAACTGTACACCGCCGTCGACGACGGGCAGTTCCAGCAGGTTCATGGCGGGGGAGCCGATGAAGCCGGCAACGAACACGTTCTTGGGGCGGTCGTAGAGGTTGCGCGGGGTGTCAACCTGCTGCAGCAGGCCGTCCTTCAGCACGGCGACGCGGTCACCCATGGTCATGGCCTCAACCTGGTCGTGCGTCACGTAAACGGTGGTGACACCGAGGCGGCGGGTGAGGGATGCGATCTGCGTACGGGTCTGGACGCGGAGCTTGGCATCGAGGTTGGACAGCGGCTCATCCATGAGGAAGACCTGCGGGTTACGCACGATGGCGCGGCCCATGGCGACACGCTGGCGCTGGCCGCCGGAGAGGGCCTTCGGCTTGCGGTCCAGGTACTGCTCGAGGTCAAGAAGCTTGGCTGCTTCCCGGACGCGCTCGGCGCGCTCTTCCTTGGAAACGCCGGCGATCTTCAGGGCGAAGCCCATGTTGTCGGCCACAGTCATGTGCGGGTACAGCGCGTAGTTCTGGAAAACCATCGCGATGTCGCGGTCCTTCGGCGGAACGTCGGTGACGTCGCGGTCGCCGATCAGGATGCGGCCTGCGTTGACGTCCTCAAGGCCTGCGAGCATGCGCAGGGAGGTGGACTTACCGCAACCGGAGGGTCCAACGAGGACCAGGAATTCGCCATCGGCGATGTCGATGTTGAGCTTATCGACGGCGGGCTTATCTGTGCCCGGGTACAGACGCGTAGCGTTATCAAAAGTAACTGTAGCCACAGTTATCAATCCCTTCACCGGCAGGTACGTGCCGGACGATCCGTTGTGAATGGTTCATGTTTGTTCAGTTTTGTGTTGCAGGCTGCACTCCGGCGAAGCCAGAGTGCAAAGAGTGACGCCGCACGGTGTCTGTGCGCCACATCACAAGCAAGAGTATGTCAGATGCTTCGTTTATTGTCGCAAATGTTACGGACGTCACACGTGGGCTTGCCCACGCCTAGCTTGGCGCGGCCTGCGGATCCTCTTCCGCCACGGCGACGCTCCGCTCCTGCAGGAGGGCCTCCAGCAGCTCCGCCACGTGGACCGGAGCCTCCACGCGGTACTGCGCCTGGGTAAAGTCCAGCCCCACCTTCACGCCCACGTCGCCCGGCTCGAGCCGTGCCAGGGCGTCCTCGTCCGTGGTGTCATCACCGGCAAACAGCACAGCCGTGGCCCCGGTGATCTGCCTCAGGAACGTGACGCCCTCGCCTTTCGAGGCGTTGACCACCGAGGTTTCGAGGACCCGCTTCCCGTCCTTCAGGAAGACCCCCTTGCGGTCCTGGAGCAGCGAGCGTGCGGCCGCAACCGCGTCCTCAGCCACGTCATCGGCGGCAAGGCGGGTGTGCAGCACCACGCCGGCAGGCTTGTCCTCCAACATGGTCCCGGGGGCTTCCTCGACGATTTCCGCGAGGATGGCACGGACCTCGGCCAGCAGCGCCTTCTGCTCTTCGTCTAGGGTCAGCCCGGTTGAGCCCGGGCCCAGCCAGGCCTCGGCGCCGTGGCTGCCAATCAGCAGCGAGTCCACCGGCGGCGACGCCACAGCACGCAGGCTGGCGAGGGCGCGCCCAGAGATGAGCGCCGTCGTCGTGCGCGGCAGCACGGCGAGCCCTGCGAAGGCCGTGGCCGCGCGCGGCAGGGGGCGTGCGTCGTCGGCATGCCCCACGATGGGCGCCATGGTCCCGTCGAAATCCATGGCCACCAGCAGATGGTCGGTGCGGGCGATGCGCCGGACGGCCTCGCGGAGCTCCGGGGACAGTGCCAGCGGACTCTTGGAGCGGCCGTCAGGAGTCATCCCGCACCACCTTTTCGTTCAGTGCGGCCAGGAAGTCTGCGGACCAGTAGTCCACGTCGTGTTCCAGGATCTGCTTGCGCATGGCGCGCATCCGCCGGGCGGCGTCCCGCGGAGACATCTCAACCGCCCGCATGATGGCGCTCTTGAGCCCGTCAATATCGTGCGGGTTCATCAGCAGGGCCTGCTTGAGCTGGTCCGCGGCGCCGGCGAATTCGCTCAGCACCAGGGCGCCGTCGTTGTTGGTCCGGGCCGTGACGTATTCCTTGGCCACGAGGTTCATGCCGTCCCGCAGCGCGGTGACCAGCATGACGTCGGCGGCCAGGTACAGCGCCACCATCTCCTCCACGGGATAGCTGTGGTGCAGGTAGCGGACGGCGGTGTTCTCGATGGTGTCGTAGGTCCCGTTGATGTGGCCGACTGTGCCTTCCACCTCTTCCCGCAGCAGGCGGTACTGTTCAACGCGTTCGCGGCTGGGGGAGGCCACCTGGATCAGGGTGGCGTCTCCCACGGACAGTTTGCCGTCCGCCAGGAGTTCCTCGAACGCCTTCAGCCGGTGCCGGATGCCCTTGGTGTAGTCCAGGCGGTCCACGCCAAGCAGGATGGTCTTGGGGTTGCCCAGGTCCTGGCGGATCTGCCGGGCACGCTCGATGATTTCCGGTTTGGCGGCAAGCTCGCTGATCTGCTGGACATCGATGGAGATGGGGAAGGCCTGCGCCCGGGCGATGTGGGTAATTTCGCCGTCCTGGCCCTTGACGTGCACCTGCTGCTGCTTGACGCTGGCGCCGAGGAACCGGCGGGCCGAGCGCATGAAGTTTCCGGCATCGCTGGCCCGCTGGAAGCCCACCAGGTCGGCGCCGAGCAGGCCGTCGATAATGGCCTGGCGCCACGGCAGCTGGGCAAAGATTTCCGGCGGCGGGAACGGGATGTGGTTGAAGAAGCCGATCCGGAGATCGGGCCGGGCTTCGCGTACCAGCCGCGGCACCAGCTGCAGCTGGTAGTCCTGGATCCACACGGTTGCCTTGTGGTCCGCATGGCGTACGACGGCGTCGGCGAACCTTTGGTTGACCCTGCGGTAGGCGTCCCACCAGGTCCGGTGGAATTCCGGCGGCGCGATGACGTCGTGGTACAGCGGCCACAGTGTCGCGTTCGAGAAGCCTTCGTAATACAGCTCCACGTCATCGGTGCTGAGCTGGACGGGGACCAGGTCCATGCCGCCGTGGCTGAAGGGCTCCACCGTCTCGTCCGGCGCGCCGTGCCAGCCCACCCAGGCGCCGTCGGTCTTGGTCATCATGGGCGCGAGTGCCGTCACCAGGCCGCCGGGGGAACGGCGCCAGCCGGAGCCGTCGTCACCGTTCTCGCCGGCGGCGACACGGTCAACGGGCAGTCGGTTGGAGACCACCATGAAGTCGTACTTGGTCTCGCCGCCGTGGCCGGAGCCGGCGGCGCCGGGCGCAGCCTTGGCGGCTGGTTTTTCCTGGACAGGTGTTTGCATTGCGGCCCCCTGGGGTTGCTTGTGCCTCTCAGCCCACCCTAACGGACGGAATCTTCCGTGCTATTCGTCCGTTGGTCAAGCCGGAGGAATACTTGAAAGCGCAAGCTCTCAGCTTTCTCCCCTAAAATGAGGTAGTTGCCACTGAGTGGTCCCCCCACGTCGATCGACCCAAGGAACACATGAGCCCCGCAAACGAAGTACGTAAGTCGAAAGCTGAGCGAACCGCGGAGGCGCGGGAAAAAGCGCGCCTGATCCGCGAAGCCCAGCTTAAGAAAGACAAGCGCAACAAGCTCTTGATCGGCTGGGGCATCGTGGTGGCCGTCGTGGCCATCCTGGCGGTCGTGGCCCTGGTGGTCACCACCAGCATCCGGCAGAACACCCCCATTGCCGACCAGGGACCCGTCCCCGCCAACGGCAACGTCAACGGCGGCGTCACGCTGCTGGCCAACACGGAGGTCAAGGCGACGGACGCCGCCACCGTGGACATCGCCAACGTGCCGGCCAAGCCTGAGACCCTGCCCAGCCCTGTGGTTGCCCCCGGTGCCGAGGCCGAAGAAGGGCAGCCGGTCAAGGTGGTGGCCTACATCGACTTCATCTGCCCCGTCTGCAAGCGGTTCGAAGACACTTATAACGACGCCCTGACCGGTCTCCGCAACGAAGGCAAGATTTCCCTGGAATACCGGCCGCTGGGCTTCCTGGACCGCCAGTCCACCACCAACTACTCCTCCCGTGCAGCCAACGCCGCCGCGTGCGTAGCGGACCAGGCTCCCGGGAAGTACGCCGAATACGCCGATCTCCTGTTCACGAACCAGCCCGCCGAGGGCGGCGCCGGCCTCTCCGACGACAAGCTGAAGTCGCTGGCCAGTGACATTGGTGCGGACATCAACAGCTGCGTCGACGACAGGACCTTCCGTCCCTACGTCAAGTACTCCACGCAGCTGGCTTCCAATGTTGGAATCACCGGAACCCCCACCGTCTTCATCGACGGCAAGCAGTGGGACGGCAGCACCGACCTGAACGCCGAGATCCAGGCTGCCATCGACGCCAAGGCCTAGGACCGGCAGGACTTCCTGCTCAAGGCCCGTCCCGGATCTTCTTCCGGGGCGGGCCTTTTTCTGTGGCACCGGGATGACTTGTTCCCGTCCGGGCTCCCCGCGGCAGCGGGCAGAAGGGCATTTTTACCAGCGGCGGGTGTTGGGCTACCCTTATCTAGCGCCGTTCAGGCGCCCGCCCGCAAGGGTGTGCCTCCTTAGCTCAGTTGGCCAGAGCACCGCTCTTGTAAAGCGGGGGTCGTCGGTTCGAATCCGACAGGGGGCTCCACGAAGAACCGCGCCCGTCCCGGGCGTATCCCTGAATCCGGCATTAAGCTGGTGTCATCCGAATGATCAGTCTGCTGATAAAAGGAGGACGGCTGCCATGCCCAAGACCGGCAAGAACGACCATGCCCGCAAGGATGAGCTTCCCTCGACCCTGCAGCGTTCCGAACAAAAAGCCCAGGATACGTTCGCCAAGACCTACGACTCCGCCCTCGAGTCCTACGATAACGACGAAGGCCGGGCCGCCCGGGCCGCGTACGCATCCCTGAAGCACAGCTACGAGAAGGTGGGCGACCACTGGGAGCCGAAGGAAAAGCGGGGCCCTTCGGACAAGCGTGCGGAGGAAGGCATTCAGTCCTCCGAACCCACCGCGGGCGGCGTCAACGCAAATGCGTCCAAGGAGCACCTTTACAAGCTTGCCAAGGAGCTGGACGTCAAGGGCCGCTCGAAGATGGACAAGGACGAGCTGGTCAAGGCGCTCCAGAAGGCCAACGACTCCGCCACCCGCAAGGCACGGAAGTAGCCCCGCCCGCAGTCGATCGCCCGGCAGGAAGGGAACGCCTGCGTCCAGGGCCGCCGGCGGTCTTGCCCTAATGCCGCCCAGGGTGTCGAATCAGAGGACACGTTAGGACGGGTTGCACGGCAAAGACGCCAGGAGGATCCCATGTCAGTAAAAGGCACCAAGGACTCAGCGAGGACACCCGGCGGCCGGAATGGAGCTGAGACACGCCGGGCGGATACTTCTGCCGGGATCGCGGCCGAGGACCCCGCGCAGATCCGCAATATTGCGCTTGTAGGGCATTCCGGCGCCGGCAAAACCCTGCTGATCGAGGGCTTGTTGTCCGCCAACGGCATGATCACCCGCAAGGGATCCATCGCCGACGGGACCACCGTCAGCGATTCGGACCCCGCCGCGGTCCACCAGCAGCGGTCCGTGACGCTCTCGCTGGTGCCGCTGCTGATCGAAGACATCAAGGTCAACATCCTGGATACGCCGGGCTATCCCGATTTCATCGGCGAGATGCGTGCAGGGCTGCGGGCAGCGGACGCCGCCCTTTTTGTTGTCTCGGCCGTTGACGGGATCGACGCCACCACCACCGCCCTATGGGGCGAGTGCGAGCAGGCGAGGCTGCCACGCGCCGTCGTGATCACCCGGATGGACCACCCGCGCGCAAATTACGACGTCGTCCTCGCCGAGTGCAGGAAAGCGTTCGGCGACGGCGTCCTGCCGCTCTACCTCCCGGTACGGTCCGGCGGGAACGTCACCAGCCTCCTGGGGCTGCTGTCCCGCACGGTCACCGACTACGCCTCCGGGGAGATTCCCGTCACGCGCGAGGGCACCGCCGACGAACTGGCGACCGCGGAGGCAGCGCGCGGCGAGCTCATCGAGGGGATCATCGCCGAAAGCGAAGACGAGACCCTGATGGACCGTTACCTGGAAGGCGAGGACATCGATACGGGGGTCCTGGTTGACGACCTGGAAACCGCCGTCGCACGTGGGTCCTTCTTCCCCGTCATTCCGACGTCCGCGGTGACCAACCTGGGTACGGCTGAGCTGCTGGAAGTGCTGGTGCGTGCGTTCCCGCCTCCTACCGAGGGGAGCCTGCCCAACGTGACGGACTTGGCGGGCAACCCTGTGGCATCGCTGGCTTGTGACCCGTCGGGGCCGCTGGCGGCCGAGGTGGTGCGCACCTCCATCGACCCGTTCCTGGGCCGGATTTGCCTGGTCCGGGTGTTCTCCGGGACGCTGCGCGAGGACTCGCCGGTGCACGTTGGGGGCCACGGCCTGGCGGACCGCGGCCACCAGGACCACGACACCGACGAGCGCGTCACCCACATCTACTCCCCGCTCGGTGCCACCCTGCGGCCCGTGCCCTACTCCGTGGCCGGGGACATGTGTGCGCTGGCGAAACTGGGAAGCGCCGAGACGGGAGACACCATTTCGTCGCGGGACAAGCCGCTCATGCTCACCACGTGGGAGATGCCCGAACCGCTGCTTCCGGTTGCTGTCGAAGCCGACTCCCGCAGCGACGAGGACGCACTTGCACGGAGCCTGGGCAAAATCGCGGCCGGCGATCCCACTCTGCGGGTGGAGAGGAACGCCGAAACGCACCAGCTGGTGCTGTGGTGCATGGGCGAGGCCCACGCTGACGTCGTGCTGGACAGGCTCCGGGAACAGGGCGTGAAGCTGCATACCGTGGAGGTGATAACTCCGCTTCGGGAAACATTCGCGGCACCGTCCGCCGGCCACGGCCGCCACGTGAAGCAGTCCGGCGGCCACGGACAATATGCCGTCTGCGACATCGAAGTGGAACCACTGGACCGCGGCGCCGGTTTCGAGTTCGTGGACAAGACGGTGGGCGGCGTTATTCCGGGAACATTCATCCCGTCCGTTGAAAAGGGCGTCCGCGCGCAGATGGAGAAGGGGGTGTCCGCCGGATTCCCGGTGGTGGACGTCCGCGTGCGGCTGGTGGGCGGCAAGGCGCACAGTGTCGACTCGTCGGATGCAGCGTTCCAGGCGGCCGGGGCGCTGGCCCTGCGCGAGGCGGCGGCCGCAGGGAAAATCCAGCTGCTGGAACCGGTGTCGGAAGTGAGCATCACCGTGACGGACGAGCATGTGGGGTCTGTCATGAGCGACCTCTCCGGGCGCCGGGGCAGGCTTACCGGCACGAACTCGTCCGGGGACGGACTGACGGAAATCGCCGCAGAGGTGCCGGACCAGGAACTGCTGCGCTACGCCGTCGAACTTCGGGCACTGACCTCCGGAACAGGCCGGTTCACCCGCCGCTACCTGCGGCACGATCCTGTGCCCGCGAGCTACAGCCCGTCCTGAGTCGATAACGCCATGAACCCGGCGGCCCGGAAAATCGAGCGGGTCTACCTGACGCTGACGCTGGGCAACACCCTGGCGACATCGTTTATCTGGGGGATCAACACCCTCTTCCTGCTCGACGCCGGCCTCAGCAACCTGGAGGCCTTCGCCGCCAACGCCTTCTTCACCGCCGGCATGGTGCTCTTTGAGGTGCCCACGGGCGTGGTGGCGGACAGCTGGGGACGCCGCACGTCGTTCCTGCTGGGCACCATTACCCTGGCCGTTTCCACGTTCCTGTACTACCTGCTTTGGCAGATGTCGGCCCCGTTCCTGTGGTGGGCGGTGGTGTCCGTACTGCTCGGCCTGGGTTTCACCTTCTTTTCGGGGGCGGTGGAAGCCTGGCTGGTGGACGCCCTGCGGTTTTCCGGTTACGAAGGCGGGCTGGAAACGGTGCTCGGGCGCGGGCAGATGGTCAGCGGGGTGGCGATGCTCGCCGGCTCCGTGGCAGGCGGGGTGATCGCCCAGGCCACCAGCCTGGGCGTCCCGTTCCTGGTGCGCGTGGGCGTACTGGTGGCCATGTTCGCGGTGGCGTTCCTGCTGATGCACGACGTCGGCTTCACGCCGGAGCGGTCGCCGCACCCCCTGCGGGCCACCCGGAGGGTCCTCAAAGCTTCGGTGGATGGCGGCCTGAAACATCCGCCCGTGCGGTACATCATGCTGGCTGCGCCGTTCACCGAAGGAGTGGGCTTCTACGTCTTTTACGCCCTGCAGCCGTACCTGCTGCAGCTCTTTGGGGATCCCCGGGCCTACGCTGTGGCTGGCCTGGCCGCTGCCATCGTGGCGGGAGCGGACATCGTGGGCGGATGGATGGCGCCGCGCATCCGGAAGCTGGTCCGGAAACGGACCACCGTGCTGATTGCCAGCAACGTGGTCAGCTCACTGATCCTGGTGGTGCTGCTGTTCACCAGCACGTTCTGGCTTGCCCTGGTGCTGCTGGCACTGTGGGCCGTGGTGGGCGCAGCAGGCACTCCCGTGCGGCAGGCCTACCTGAACGACATGATTGCCTCAAAACAGCGGGCAACCGTCCTCAGCTTCGACTCCCTGATGGGGTCAAGCGGCGGGGTAGTGGTGCAGCCGCTGCTCGGCCGCAGCGCAGACCTCTATGGCTATCCGGCGTCGCTCGCCGTGAGCGGTGTGGTGCAGGTGCTTGCCGCGCCGTTCATCCTGCTGAGTCGGCGGCAGCGCTCGCAGGCAGACACGGCATCTGACCTGACAGCAACGCCCTAGTGGCTGCCTTGGTGCGGCGGTTGATGTGGTTCAGTCCGCGTCCATCAGCTCAAGCAGCTTCTTTGCTGCATCCCGGATGTCGTCGTGCCCGTACTGGGCAGCCCTGCTTTCCAAGGAGATGACGGCGCAGCGGTGGACTTTGCTGAAGTCGCCAAAGGGAAAGCTGACGCTGCCCTTGGTGCCGTCCGACTTTTCGTCGTCCCGGCCAAGGTGCCATTCCGCGAAGCTGCCGAAGCCGTGCTTGTCGATGAAGGCGTTTTCCTGGTCCGTGGAGGGAGCATGTTCGCTCCAGTCATCCCGGACATCGCGTTCAACCTTGCCCGCCTTAATAAGCTCCCGGGCGTGGGCGAATGCAGTGCGGTTCAACCGTGCCGCCATCATGGTTCCTTTCCTGCGGGTTCCGGCCGCCGGCAGCCGGAGGGCTTCCAGCGTAGGACCGCGCCAGGGAAACCGCCATGGTTAACGCCTGCGAGACCGCCGCGAAACGCGCCCACAACAATCACCGCATACCTTTCAGGGATGACCGCTGATTTCCTTGGCCGGCTCCGTGCATGGCTCACCGACACCTTCACCTATGAGTCCCCGGACGAGGCCGCCGATGCCATGGCCGACGCCACCCGCTGGGGCTGGCTTCCGGCCCTGAGCGGAGTGGCGGTGGGGGCGGGGCACGCCCGTGCGCACCACACCGGCCAGGAGCTCTAACCCCGCGCGGTGTCTGCTTGCACACACTCTTGCGTCCGTTACGGGATCATGCCCTAAACTGCTTCACTGAGGTGCCTGAGATGGCGCTGCGCAGCAACGAAAGTGAACACGCTATGGCTACCGATTACGATGCTCCACGCAAGCAGGAAGAAGAGACTCCGGCGGACTCGCTCGAGGCCCTTCAGGCGTCACGTGGCGGCAACGCCCAGACCGCGGTCATTGACCTTGACGAGAACGACACTGCTGAAGGCATCGACCTGCCCGGCGCCGACCTTTCCAACGAGGAACTGACGGTCATCGTTGTTCCTGAGCAGTCCGATGAATTTACCTGCTCGTCATGCTTTTTGGTCCGCCACCGTTCCCAGGTTGCGCGGGAAAAGAACGGCATGAAGTACTGCCGCGACTGCGAAGGCTAGGCCTCCAGTACGAAGCCCGGCGCCGGCACCCTCCCAGGGTGGCCGGCGCTTCTTCGTCTCCCGCCGGCGTCGTTACCAGCGGTAACGGACGGATGCAGAAAGGGCACCAAAAGGGTCAAGAAAGGCCGAAATCCGCCCCTCGTTTTATGGCGGCGTGATGCGCGCGGGAGCACCCTAACGGTTGCGCGCCGAAGCGGCCACAGCCCTCGTTTCGGGGCCTTGACGCTCCTAGGCTTGAGCTATCCAATCGCTCCTTCCATGGGTGGCACCACAATGAAAAAACTCTCCATCTGGCTCACGGCTATCCTCATGGCCGTTGGGCTGGGACTCCTGGTTCCGGGGCCCGCCTCGGCAACCACATCGTATTGCGGGCTGGGCTGGGGATCCCTGGCTAAAACCAGTGAAAACCCCACCACCGCATCCGTCACCAACATCCGGACTGGGCAGCACTACTGCTTTGACCGGATGGTGGTGGACCTTAATGGCCCGGCCGCCGGGTACACCGTGCGTTACGTACCGCGGATTGTCCAGGACGGGTCCGGCTTTACCGTCCCGGTCCGTGGCGGCGCACGGCTGCAGGTCACTCTCACAGCGCCGGCCTACGACAACAACAGCGGCAGGCCCACGTATGAGCCCCGCAACCAGGCAGAACTTGCCAACGTTGCGGGTTACCAGACCTTCCGCCAGGTTGCCTGGGCCGGAAGCTTTGAAGGCTACACCAACGTTGGCCTGGGCGTCCGTGCCCGCCTGCCGTTCCGGGTTTTCACCCTGGACGGTCCGGGTGCCGGCTCCCGCCTTGTGATTGACGTAGCGCACTTCTGGTGACATCGGGCCGGCTGCCCAAGGCCGGCACACAACTGAAAGGTGCCGCGCCCCCGGATCGCGGGGGCACGGCACCTTTTGTGCGGGGGCAGTGCCATGGAGGCCTTGGCCTACTCCGGAACCACCAGTGCGGGGGTGTCCCGCTTCAGGGTCTCGCCCCGGAAGAAGCCGGGCCGGACCCGGGCCATGATGAGCATGAACACGGCGCCAAGGGCCAGGATCCCGATGCCCAGGACGAAGACCAACCCGACGCCGAACACCTCGGAACCGCTGCCGAACTCGGGAGCAAGGCTGTCCACGGCGGTCTGGCCGAACACCACGAACAGGCCTACTCCGCCGAGCACCGGGCACAGGAGCCGCAGGACGAAGTTGCGGACGCTGCTGAAGACGCTGTGCCGGAAGTACCAGGCGCAGGCCAGGGCGGTCAGCCCGTAGTAGAAGCAGATCATCAGGCCCAGGGCCAGGATGGTGTCATTGAGGACGTTTTCACTGACCACGTGCATCACTGCGTAGAACCCCGCCGACATGACGCCCGCCGCGATGGTGGCGAAGCCCGGCGTCGCGAACTTCCTGCTGACCCGGCTGAACGGCTCCGGCAGGGCACCGTAGTGGCCCATCGCCAGCAGGCTCCGCGACGGCGACATGAACGTGGACTGCAGGGACGCGGCGGAGCTGGACAGCACTGCAAGGGACATCAGGATGGCGAAGGGGCCCATGATGGGGGAGGCCAGGGCCGTGAAGATGTTCTCGTGGATTTCGGTGTTGTTCAGGCCGTTGCCGGTATCGCCCACGCCGGCGAACATCATGGTGGCGATGCTGACCAGCAGGTAGATGGCCAGGACGATGACGGCGGTGAGGGTGCCGGCCAAGCCGGAGGTCTTCTTGCCGTTCGCCGTTTCCTCGTTCACGGTGAGGCAGACGTCCCAGCCCCAGTACACGAAGATGGACAGTGAAATTCCTGCGGCGATCTGGCCAAAGGTTTCAATCTTGGTGACATCGAACCATTCCCAGCTGAAAGGGATGGCCGTTTCGGAGCTCGACCAGTTGGCGAACGCCATGGCCACGAAGAGACCAAGGACCAGCAGCTGGAACCCCACCAGGCCGTACTGCACCCGTTTGGTGGTGTGCAGCCCGCGGTAGCTGACCCAGACGGCCAGGGCCACGAATACAAAGCAGGTCAGCACGTTCAAGGCTTTGTTGGCCGCCAGGTCTGCCAGTTCCGGGGCTCCGGTGAGCTGTGACAGGAAGAGGTAGAAGAAATCGACGGCAACGCCGGCGAGGTTGGACAGCACGATGATGTTGGCGGCCAGCAGGCCCCAGCCACCCATCCAGCCCACCCAGGGTCCGAAGGCCTTGGTGACCCACGTGAACGTGGTCCCGCTGTCCGGGGAGTCGGCGTTGAGCTCCCGGTAGGCGAGCGAGACCAGGATCATGGGAATGAAACCGATCAGGAAGATGACGGGCAGCTGGAGTCCGGCTTCGTTGACGGTGGGGCCCAGTGCGCTGGTGAGGGTGTAGGCCGGGGCAATGGTGGAAATGCCAAGGACGACGACGGCGAGGAGCCCGAGCTGCCCGCCTTTCAGTCCTTTGGCGCTGATGCCGGCGGCGGAAGTGTTGCTGCTGGGGCCGGGGGAGGGCGTGCTGGTGCGGATTGTCTCTGTCATGGCACCACTTTCTGGGAAGACATTATGACGACGGTCACTATATGAATGGCGTTCATTTAGTATGAGGGTGCGGAGCTGCCTACGCAAGGGGAAATATGAATCACGTTCGTTTATGTCCGTTCAGCGCAAATTAGTAAGCTCACTGAGAAACTGCCCCCGTCCCCGCCGCCGCGCTCTGCAGGGGCTGGTAGGTTCGGGATTACTGGACCAATGAGGAGGACGCATGAAAGCTTCACCGACACTGACCAACAATTTGCAGGCCGTGCTCACGGACCTGATCGAACTGCACCTCCAGGGCAAGCAGGCCCACTGGAACATTGTGGGTACCAACTTCCGGGACCTCCACCTTCAGCTGGATGAAATCGTGGACGCAGCGCGCCAGTTCGCCGATGACACGGCGGAGCGCATGCGTGCACTGCACGCGCTTCCGGACGGCCGCAGCTCCACGGTTGCCGAAGCCACCAGCCTGGCGCAGTTCCCCGAGGGCCTGATCAGCACCAAGGACGCCATTGAGCGGATCGTCGCAGCCCTTGAGGCTGCCGTGGGAACCATGCGAAAGGTCCACGACGAGGTGGATGAGGAAGATCCCACCAGTGCCGACCTGCTGCATGAGTTCATCGCCAAGCTGGAGCAGTTCGCCTGGATGGTGAACGCCGAAACCATGAAGCCCACCGCCAGCGTCACCGCCCCGGACGCCAAGTAGCCCCGCGGGATCAGGCAACAGTCACAAGGCGCCCGGCGTCGGAGCAATGCTCCGGCGCCGGGTGCCTTTTCGCTGTCTAATCCGATGTTGCCCGCCGCCTTAGACGGCCTTGGGCACTTTGCGGAGCACGACGGCGGCGAGCACTGCCGCCGTCGCCATCAGTACCAGCCCAATGGCGGCCGTGATGTGAACCCCCGAGTTGAAGGCTGCGGCCGCGGCGTCCCGGACGGCATCCGCCAGGGGAGCGGGCAGTGCTGAGGCAACTTCCATGGCCCCGGCGAGCGTTTCGCCGGCGTTGTGCGCGGCGGAGGGCGGCGCGGCTTCCAGCAGCCCGGCCGGCAGCCGGAGGTTGTGCTGGTAGGAGGCTGTCAGGATGGAGCCCAGTACCGCCGTGCCCAGGAGCGAACCCACCTCGTAGCCCGTCTCGGAAATCGCTGCCGCCGCACCCGACTTCTCGGGCGGTGCAGCACCCAGGATGAGGTCGTTGGAAATGGTCTCGGCAGTGCCCACGCCCAGGGCCAGGATCAGGAGGGCCGCCAACAGGAGTGCCGGGCCGCCGCTGTGGTTGCCGAAGGTGACAAGGCTGTAGCCGGCGGCGCTGAAGGCCAGTCCTGTTCCCACCACGAATCCGGGCCGCACCCGCCGGACGAGCGGCACAACCACCAGGCCTGCCACTACCGTGGCCACCAGTGCCGGGATCATCGCAATCCCCGCAGAGGAGGGGGACATGCCCTCGAGGAGCTGCAGGTGCTGGGCCAGGAAGAGGATAAAGCCGTTGAACGAAAACAGGGCCAGGACGTTGGCCGCGATGGCCATGCTGAACACCCTGTTCCGGAACAGGGACATGTCCAGGAGCGGGTTGGCCAGCGTCAGCTGCCGGCGCACAAAGACGGCTGCCATCACCAGCCCGAACACCAAGCTGCCCAGGCCTGCCGGTCCCGGCCCCTCGGTGGCAATGTCCTTGATTCCGTAAACCACCGGAACCATGACCAGCAGGGAGAGCAGGATGCTGGGAACGTCCACCTTCCCCGGCGACGGGTCCTTCGATTCCGGAATGAACACAGGTCCGAAGGCCAGAAGGGGCAGCATGAGGGGAACGGCGACGAGGAAGACCGCGCCCCACCAGAACTGCTCCACCAGCCAGCCGCCGAAGATTGGTCCCAGGGCGGCGCCCCCTGAGAACCCTGCAGCCCAGATGGCGACGGCCAGCCGGCGGCGGTTGGGCTCCGGGAAGATGTTGCGGATCAGCGACAGCGTGGAGGGCATCAGCATGGCGCCGAAGAATCCCAGGGATGCGCGGCCGGCGATCAGCCACTCCGGGCTCGGTGCGAAGGCGGTGGCGGCGGACAGTGCGGCAAAGCCGATGCTGCCGGTGATCAGCAGCTTCCTGCGGCCGATGCGGTCGCCCAGGCTTCCCATGGACACCAGCAGTCCTGCAAGGACCAGCGGATACGCATCCACGATCCACAGGAGCTGGACTCCGGAGGGGTCCAGTGAGCCTGCGATGGCTGGCAGGGCAAACGTCAGCGCGGTGTTGTCCACCGCGACCAGCAGCACCGGGAACATCAGCAGGCCCAGGGCAAGCCAGTCACGCCACGGCGCCCGGGAAAGCGGACTGCCGGAAGCAGATGCAGAGGTCCTGGTGGTGCCAGCGGAAATGGTCATGCCATAACTGTACCGTCTGGACGGTATAGTTACGAACCGCTGGGTTTGAGGAATAATGCATGGAGGAAGGCATGATTAGAGGCATGCCCCGCAAGCCCGTAGCCCGCGACGCCGTACTTGACGCCTTTGAAACCCTTCTGATCGACGTGGGGGAGCGTGCAGCCACCCTTGACGCCGTCGCGGCGAAGGCCGGGGTTTCCAAGGGCGGCCTGCTCTACCACTTTCCAAACAAGGAAGCCCTGATCCAGGTGCTGCTGGACCGGCTGGACGAACTGGCCGGAGCCGACGCCGATGCCATGGCCAAGGCGGAGGAGGGGGCCGCGGCATACTTCATCAGGTCCTCCGTCTGGGCTGACACCCCGCTGGACCGGGCAATCGTCGCCGCGACCCGGCTCGCAGAAGTGGCGCACGAGGAAACGCGCCGCCGCTTCGCCGCCATCCAGCAGCGCTGGCTGGACGAGATCGCCGCCGATGTGGGCCCGGCACTGGCCAAAGCAGTGCTCTACATGGGGGACGGGCTCTACTTCAATGCCATGTTGGCCGTCGGCCCCGTGCCGGAAGGCGGAGCCGCCGCGGATGTGGACAATCTCCTTGCTGCCCTGGAGCGCCTGCGCAGGTAGGCCGTCATTTGCCCCAGGGGCTGCGGCGTAGGACAATTGGAGGCTGTGAAGGCCCTCACCGGCCGTTCTCAGCAATCCAAATGAATAGCCTTTGATCTGCGGCGGGAGAGTTCTGCCGAAAGTACAAGCAGGCGCCGTAGGAGCAAACCCTCCCCAGGAATCTCACAGGCCCATGTACCGCCGCGGCGAGGCACCTCTGGAAAGCAGCAGGCAGTCCGCCTGTGCCATCCCGGCTACGGGAGACCAAGGACTGTTGTGCTCACCGACGGTGCAAGCGGGGCCATGCGCAAGCACGGCAACGCGGAAACTCTCAGGTCCAATACAGAGCGGGGAGGAACCCGAATCGATGTGGCGTACCCTGCGCCACCTGAATTATGGAGTTCCTCGTGACCGTATCTCCGGCCTCCGCCTCCCTGGCCTCAGCTGCCACCTTCGTTGACCGTCATATTGGCGCACGGCGCCAGGCCGACGTCGACGCCATGTTGAAAGCCGTCGGCTTCGACACCGTGGACGCCCTGGTTGATACGGCGGTCCCCAAGGACATCCGTCAGGAAACCCCGCTGAAACTGTCCGCGGCCCTGAGCGAGGTGGAAGCGCTCGCCGAACTGCGCAAGCTGGCAGCCAAGAACAGGACGGCCGTGCAGATGATCGGCCAGGGCTACTTCGACACGGTGACCCCGCCCGTGATCCGCCGCAACATCCTGGAATCCCCGGCCTGGTACACGGCCTACACCCCGTACCAGCCTGAAATTTCGCAGGGCCGGCTTGAGGCGCTGCTGAACTTCCAAACCATGGTCCAGGACCTCGTTGGCCTGCCCATCGCCAACGCGTCCCTGCTCGATGAAGCCACCGCCGTGGCCGAAGCGGTACTCATGATGCGCCGCGCGAACAAGAACAAGGACGCCAGGGATGGCAAGACCGTCCTGGACGCGGACTGCCTGCCGCAGACCATCGCGATCGTCAAGGGCCGCGCTGAGGCGCTCGGCTTCGAGGTTGAAATTGCCGACCTGTCCGCGGGCCTGCCGGACGGTGCCATCAACGGCATCGTGCTGCAGCAGCCCGGCGTTTCGGGCCGCGTCTTCGACCACTCCGCCGTTATCGGTGAAGCCAAGGAACGCGGCGCGCTCGTGACCGTCGCGGCTGACCTCCTGGCGCTAACCCTGATCACCCCGCCGGGGGAGCAGGGCGCCGATATCGCCGTCGGCTCCGCCCAGCGTTTTGGCGTCCCGCTGTTCTTCGGCGGCCCGCACGCCGCGTACATGGCGGTCCAGAAGGGGCTCGAGCGCTCCATGCCCGGCCGCCTGGTGGGCGTGTCCAAGGACGACGCCGGTGTCCCCGCCTACCGCCTTGCGCTGCAGACCCGCGAACAGCACATCCGCCGCGAGAAGGCCACCTCCAACATTTGCACCGCGCAGGCCCTGCTGGCCATTGTTGCGTCGATGTACGCCGTTTACCACGGCCCCGAGGGGCTGAAGGCGATCGCCCAGACCGCCAACCGCCATGCCCGCACGCTGGCTGCTTCCCTGAAGGCTGCCGGGGCAGAGGTTCTGCACACCTCCTTCTTTGACACCGTCACCGTCCGCGTGCCCGGCAGGGCTGCCGAAATCGTTGCGGACGCCGAGGCCAAGGGCATCAACCTGCGGGGCATCGACGCCGACACCGTAGGCATCTCCGTTGATGAAACCACCACGACGGCGGTCGTCGCCGATGTCGTTTCCGTCTTCGGCGCCGAAGCGGTCGGATCTACCGGCAGTTTTGCGCTGGACCCCGCCGTCGAACGCTCCAGCGGCTACCTGCAGCACCCGGTGTTCAACACGCACCGCTCCGAGACCCAGCTGCTGCGGTACATCCGGAAGCTGTCCGACCGGGACCTGGCACTGGACCGCACCATGATCCCGCTGGGTTCGTGCACCATGAAGCTGAACGCCACGGCGGAGATGGAAGCGATTTCCTGGCCGGAGTTCGCCTCGACCCACCCGTTCGCCCCGGATTCGCAGACCGAGGGCTGGCGTGAACTGATTGCTGACCTCGAGGCGCAGCTGACCGAGATCACGGGCTATGATCAGGTGTCCATCCAGCCCAACGCCGGTTCCCAGGGTGAGTTGGCAGGGCTGCTGGCGATCCGCGGCTACCACCTGTCCCGTGGCGACGATCAGCGCAATGTCTGCCTGATCCCGGCCTCCGCGCACGGCACCAATGCTGCCTCCGCGGTCCTGGCCGGCATGAAGGTTGTGGTGGTGGCCACCGCCTCCGACGGAACCATCGACCACGCGGACCTGTACGCCAAGATCGACGCGCACAAGGACGCGCTTTCGGCGATCATGATCACGTACCCGTCCACGCACGGTGTGTACGACGCCGACGTCCGCGAGGTCTGCGACGCCATCCACGCAGCCGGCGGCCAGGTCTACATCGACGGCGCCAACCTCAACGCCCTGGTGGGGTTGGCCCAACCCGGCAAGTTCGGCGGCGACGTATCGCACCTGAACCTGCACAAGACCTTCTGCATCCCGCACGGCGGCGGTGGCCCCGGCGTCGGACCGGTGGCAGCAAAGGCACACCTGGCACCCTTCATGCCCGGTGACGCGGCGTCGTGGACCGAAGGCAACGACGTACCGATTTCCGCGTCCCGCTTCGGCTCCGCAGGCGTGCTGCCGATTTCGTGGGCATATGTGAAGCTGATGGGCGGCGAGGGCCTGACCGAGGCCACGAAGTCCGCGCTGCTGGCGGCCAACTACATCGCCTCCCGCCTCAACGAACACTTCCCCGTCCTCTACACCGGTGAAGGCGGACTTGTGGCGCACGAGTGCATCCTTGACCTCCGCGAGCTCACTGCAAAGACCGGCGTCACGGCCGAGGATGTGGCCAAGCGCCTCATCGACTTCGGCTTCCATGCCCCCACCCTCGCGTTCCCTGTCGCCGGCACCCTGATGGTGGAACCCACCGAGTCCGAGGACCTCGCCGAGATGGACCGCTTCATCGAAGCCATGATCACCATCCGGCACGAAATCGACCAGGTGGCGAACGGCGACTTCACCGTCGCCGACTCGCCGCTGCGCCGCGCACCGCACACGGCAGCCGCCGTCGTATCTTCCGACTGGGACCGCGCCTACCCGCGGGAACAGGCCGCCTTCCCGGTCCACCACCTCAAGCAGGACAAGTACTTCCCGCCTGTGGGCAGGATCGACGGCGCAGCCGGGGACCGAAACCTCATCTGCTCCTGCCCGCCGCTTGAAGACTTCGAGAACTAAGGACCAGCATGCCTGAGAAGTACACCGCTCTCTACGACGAGCACAAAAAACTGGGTGCATCCTTCACGGACTTCGGCGGCTGGCAGATGCCGCTTAAATACAGCTCAGAACTGGCCGAACACCACGCCGTCCGCAAGAGCGCGGGGCTGTTCGACCTGTCCCACATGGGTGAGGTCTGGGTGACCGGCCCCGATGCGGCCGCGTTCCTGGACTACGCCCTGGTGGGCAGGATCTCCGCCATGCCGGTGGGCAAAGCCAAGTACTCGCTGATCTGCAACGAGGACGGCGGCATCATCGACGACCTCATCACGTACCGGCGCCCGGCAGCACCGGACGGCACCGACGTGTTCCTGGTGGTCCCCAACGCCGGCAACGCAGCAGTGGTGGCCGCGGCGCTGGCCGAACGGGCCGCCGGCTTCGATGTCGAGGTCCGGGATGCGTCCGCAGCGACATCTTTGATCGCAGTCCAGGGCCCGAAAGCACAGGAGCTGCTGCTCCGGCTGGTGCCCGCCGCGAACCACAGCGCCGTCACGGAGCTGAAGTACTACGCCGCCGTGGAGGTGCCATTCCTGGTGGCCGGCACAGGGCAAGAACTCCTGCTGGCCCGCACCGGGTACACCGGCGAGGACGGGTTCGAGATTCTCGTGGCCAACGACGCCGCGGCCGCCCTCTGGCAGGCACTCATCGCCATCGCCGACGACGGCGAGCTCACGCCCGCCGGGCTGGCATGCCGGGACTTCCTGCGCCTTGAAGCCGGGATGCCGCTGTACGGCAACGAACTGTCCCTGCAGGGTGACCCGTTCGCCGCCGGCCTGGGTCCCGTCGTCGCACTCTCCAAGGAAGGCGACTTCGTGGGCAAGGCGGCCCTGGCAGCCAAGAAGGAAGCCGGCGCCGGCACCACCTCCGGCCGCCGCCTGGTAGGACTCAAGGGCCTGGGCCGCCGCGCCGGCCGCGCCCACTACCCGGTCCTCAAAGACGGTGTCACCGTCGGCGAGGTGACCTCCGGCCAGCCCTCACCCACCCTCGGCTACCCCGTCGCCATGGCCTACGTCGACGTCGAACACACCGCACCCGGCACGGCCCTGGACATCGACCTCCGCGGCAAGGCAGAGCCTTTCGAAGTCGTCGAACTGCCGTTCTACAAGCGCCAAAAGTAGCCCCGCGCGTCCTTGCCCGGTCCGGGCTGCCAGGCCGGACTTTTCACGCGTGCTGCTCCTTCGTCGCTTTGACGCACGCTTTCGAAAAGCCCGGCCAGCCAGCCCTCGGAGGCAGGTTCCCCACTGCATGGGCCCACGCCGTCAGGGTTCCCTGGCCGAGCTTGCGAGGTTAGGGAGACGGTGGGGAGCACGCTGCCGGAGGCCGCACCCGAAGGGGCCCCTGCACGTCACCTTGGGCTTTTGCATGGGTGCCTTGTTGGCGCTGGGTGAACCACTAAGTTCTGGGGATGGGCGGAGTCCTCTGCGGCCCTGGGTGGAGGACTGCCCAATTTTTTAGGAAGTGCCGCCTGCCGTTGGTTCATTCGTTCTTCCGGACCACCCGCCTCGACACGGATTGAGAATGTGCGGTTGGGCAGGGTGTTTGTTGCCTTGGAACTGTTGCGCTCTCAAAGGTGACCTGATGTGGGAGGGGCCGCGGTATCCGGCAGCATGCGTCAAAGCGACGAAGGAGCAGCATGCAGAGGATGCCGGGGCCACTCCACCCAACCCAGCCACCAAAGAGTTTCGCCAGAAAAATTACGTAAGGAAAAAGAGATGCCCAAAGTAGCCGCTGAACTCCAGTATTCCGACGAGCATGAGTGGGTGGCCCGGGAGGGTGGGAACCTTGTGGCTGTGGGGATTTCCGCCGTCGCGACGGATGCCCTCGGCGACATCGTGTACGTGGACCTGCCCGAGATTGGTTCCATGGTGACCGCGGGGGAGACCTGTGGCGAGGTGGAATCCACGAAGTCCGTCTCTGATCTGTACGCCCCGGTGTCCGGCGAAGTGGTGGAAACCAATCCGGCCGTCGTGGACGATCCTGCCCTGATCAACAACGATCCCTACGGCGCAGGCTGGCTCTTCAAAGTGGCCGCGGAGTCCGAAGGCCCGTTGCTGTCCGCGCAGGACTACGCGTCGAAAAACGGCGGCGACCTGGACGGCGCCGACGGGGTTGCAAGCGCGTAGCGTTGAACCGGAAGAACAGTCAGCTACCTCCTCGATCGCAGTGTTTTAGTAAGGATTTCCGTCATGGCTGTTGGTGTTTTTGATCTCTTTTCGATTGGGATCGGGCCTTCGAGTTCCCATACTGTGGGGCCGATGCGGGCTGCTGCTGTGTTTGCGGAGGAGTTGAAGGCTTCCGGGGTGCTGGCGGAGGTGGCGGGGTTGCGGGTGGATCTGTATGGGTCTTTGGCTGCGACCGGTCATGGGCACGGAACGATGACCGCGATTTTGTTGGGGTTGGAGGGGTTCCATCCGGAGCTGATCCTGCCTGATGAGGTGGAGGTCCGGCTGGCTGCGATAGCGGAGACCGGTGTGCTGCAGTTGGCCGGGGCGGTGGCGTTGCCGTACGGGGTGAAGGACATGGTGCTTCGGCCGTTGACTGTCCTGCCGCGGCACACGAACGGGATGACCTTCACCGTGACCGGTGCCGAGGGCACGGTGCTGCATTCGGCGACGTTCTTCTCGGTCGGTGGCGGGTTCATCGTGCGTGAGGGTGAGGAGGACGCGGCGCAGCAGGAGCTGGAGGAGTCGAAGAAGGAACTGCCGCTGCCGTTCCGCACCGCCGCCGAGCTCCTGGAGCACTGCCGGGAAACCGGTCTGGGCATCAGCGATGTCCTGCTGGTCAACGAGAAGGCCTCCCGTCCGGAGGAGGAGATCCGCGCCGGGCTGCTGCATATCTGGTCCGTGATGGAGGACTGCGTTCACACGTCGTTGAAGCGTGAGGGTGTGCTGCCGGGCGGGCTGAAGGTCCGCCGCCGGGCCCCGGACTGGTACGAGCGGCTGAAGAAGGAAAGCTCACGCCTGGAACCTGACACCCCGGACAGTGACGGGCAGGACCAGGACTTCCACGACCCGAAGTACTGGCAGGAGTGGGTGAACCTGATCGCCCTGGCCGTGAACGAGGAGAACGCCTCGGGCGGGCGGGTGGTGACCGCGCCGACCAACGGCGCGGCCGGGATCATCCCGGCGGTGCTGTTCTACGCGCTGCATTTCGCCCCGGGCATGGACAACGCCGGCCAGCAGGACCGAGACGACGTCGTGGTGAAGTTCCTGCTCGCCGCCGGTGCCGTCGGGGTGCTCTACAAGGAACAGGCATCGATCTCGGGGGCGGAGGTGGGCTGCCAGGGCGAGGTGGGCTCGGCGTCGTCGATGGCGGCCGCGGGCCTGGCCGAGGTGATGGGCGGGTCCCCGGCGCAGGTGGAAAACGCCGCGGAAATCGCGATGGAACACAACCTGGGCCTGACGTGTGATCCGATCGGCGGGCTGGTCCAGGTCCCGTGCATCGAACGGAACGCGATCGCCGCCGCGAAAGCGATCAACGCCGCGAAAATGGCGCTCTGGGGCGACGGCACCCACCGCGTCTCCCTCGACGAGGTCATCATCACCATGCGCGAAACCGGCAAGGACATGTCCTCCAAATACAAGGAAACCGCCATGGGCGGCCTCGCCGTCAACGTCGTCGAATGCTGATCCCAGGGGCCGCTGTCCGTTGTGGACGGAACCTTAATTGTGGGCGGCGGCCCACCAGTTCAGCGTGGTGGCGAACACCAGCCACGCCACGTACGGCAGCAGGAGCAGGCCGGCCGTCCTGCTGATGGGGCCGAACTGCAGGACGGTGAGGGTAACGGCGGCGATCAGGGCCAGGATGATGGCCAGCGCCAGCCACAGTGCTGCGGGGCCAAGCGTGGGATACAGGCCGAAGAAGACCGGAGTCCAGGCAAGGTTGAGGCCCAGCTGGATGCCATAAACAGTCAGCGCGGCCTTTGTCCTGCCGGTGCGTTTCCGCCACACCAGCCACGCAGCAACCGCCATTGCCGTGTACAGCAGGGTCCACACCGGTCCAAAGACGCCGTTGGGCGGCGACCAGGGCGCTTTGTCCGCTGTGGCATACCATCCGTCCACGTTGTTGACGGTGGCCAGTCCACCCAGGGCGGCAACCAGGAAGGACGCCGCCAGGAAGCAGGCCAGGGCTGCCGCCTGGACTCCGGCGCTGTATGTCCGGGCGCTTCCTTCAGTCAGCGGCATCAACTGTTCCCGGTTCGGCTGCATCCTCCCACCCTTGCGAACGCCCCTGCCCGAGTCAAGGCGTGGGCCCTAAGGAACATCGCGGCAGGCTGCACATCCGTCTGCGGCGGAAAGCCGGGACCGCCGCAGGCTTTAGACTTGAGGCTGCATGTCCGCACGCAGCTACGAGTACCGAAACCGCGCATCAACCCGATTGGACACGGCCCCCTTGCGAGAATTCACCGCACGTTTTGCCACAGCCGAGGAAATTGAAAACTGGGACAAGCACGTCACGGCCAATCCGAACGGCGGCAATATGCTGCAGTCGGCGGCCTACGCGTCGGTGAAGAACGGCAGCGGCTGGAAAGTCCGGTTCCTCGTGCTTGAAAGCCCGGGAACCGCCAGTTACAACCTGGTGCTGGAAAAGAAGTTCCCCGTGCTCGGCCGGCTCTGGTACCTCATCAAGGGCCCCGACCTTGCGGCGGCAGAAGACCTGAAAGCAGCCCTCGACGCCTGTGCCGCGTTTGCCCGCAGCCGCAAACTGAACGTCTTCACCATCAAGGTGGAACCGGACATCATTGACTCCGGCGATGCCCAGGCACAGATTGCCGCCGCCGGGCTGGTCAAGGCACCCAACATCCAGTCCAACGATTCCACCGCACTGCTGGACATCTCCCAGCCTGAAGAAGCCGTTTTCAAGGCCATCTCCTCCCGCGCCCGCAACGCCATCCGGCGTGCGGAACGGGAAGGCTGCGAGGTGATCCGCAAGGAACATGGCCCTGAAACGTACCGGGCACTCTACGACCTGATGGCGGACACTGTTAAGGCCAAGGGGTCCATGCCGCTGCGCAGCTACGACTACTACGCCGCGTTCTGGGATGAGTTCTGCGACCGCGGCCAGGGGCACTTCTTCTTTGCCTACGAGGACGGGAAACCCAGCGTCGGCGCCTTCGTGATCAACTACGGTGCCAAGGCGACCTACAAGGACGGCGGCTCCACGCAGAACCGCAAGCAATACGGCGATTCGCATCTGGTGCAGTGGGCGGCCATCCGCCGCATGCAGGAACTGGGCTGCACCGAATACGACTTCTGCGGGACGCCGCCGTCCTCCCGCATCAAGGACAAGAGCCACACGCTTTACGGCATGGGGATGTTCAAGACCAGCTTCACCAAAACAGTGACCGATTTTGTGGGGTGCCACGACTACGTCCTGTCTCCCCTCCGGCACAGACTGTGGGTCAAGGGCGCTGAACGGGTGTTCCGCCGGATTGAAACGGCACGGACCGGCCAGCAGTTCTACTGACCACACGCCGAACCCCAGGCCGTCCTGGAGATCAGCCACACCGCGGCTGCGGCTCCGCCCGAACACCGTCCCGCCCCGCGACTGCGCTGCAGGCCGGAAAGAGATATGAAGAAGGTAATTCCCTTGACTCCAGTTCCTACCGCCACAGACCTTGAGTTCGCGGTCCTCAGCGATGCCGACTTTGAGGCCTTCGCCCTGACGCATCCGCAGAACAGCTTCCTGCAGTCCGTCGACTTTGCCCGGTTCCAGCGCGCCCGCGGGCAGCAGGTGGAACTCTTCGGAGTCCGGCGCGACGGCGAACTGGTGGCGGCCGGGAAGCTGAACTTCACCACCACCCGCCTGGGATACACGGTGTGTGAATGCGCCAAGGGCCCCCTGATGGACTACGACGACCCCGAACTGGTGCGCGCCGTCGTCGAACTTCTCCGCAAGCGGGCCGGCGAACGCAAGGCCGCGGAACTGCGGATCTCGCCGAACCTCAAATACATTACCCGTGACGAGGACGGCGCGGAACACCCCGAGGTGGAGGATAACCGGCCCCTGCTGGCCCGGCTCGAAGGGCTCGGGTTCCAGCACCAGGGCCTGGACATGAACTTCGTCAACGTGAACTGGATGTTTATCAAGAGCCTCGAAGGCATCCAGGACGCGGAGGAGCTCATCATGGGCACCAGCTACCGCACCCGTAAAGCCATCCGCAAGGCCGAGAAGAACGGCGTGTTCCTGGAACAGGCCACCCTGGACACCCTTGATGATTTCTACGGTGCCCTCAGCCACGCCGGCGACGAAAAGGGATTCGTGTACCGCGAACGCGCGTACTACGAGCACCTGCTGCGCACAACATCACCCGAGTTCACCAAACTCATGATGGCCAAAATCGACATTCCGGCCTACCGCAAGTCGATCACAGACCGCCTGGCCGCCGAGTCAGCCACGGCCGCGGACCTCCGCCGCGAGGTGGAGGAGACGGGCAGCAAGAAGAAGGCCAACCGGCTCAAGGTGGTCCAGGACCTCGTGGACAGCTACGAACGCAGCCTGAAGGACATCGAACGCTTCCCCGACTCGGTGGGTGTGGCCACCGTGGCAGCCATCCACTTCGTCTGCTACGGCGACGAGGTGGTGTGCGTCATCGGCGGCACCGTCCAGGACTACATCTACTTCAACGGCGCCACCTCGCTGTACTGGGGCATGATGCTGCACGCCCTCGAAAAGGGGTATCCGCGCTACAACTTCTACGGGACATTCGGGATCTCCGGGCAGGACCAGGAAGGCCACGGCGGCTACGCCTTCAAGAAGGGCTTCGGCGGCGAGGTGGTCCAACTGGTGGGCGACTTCGTGCTGCCCGTCCGGCCCGCCGTGTTCCACGCCAACCGGCTGGCCCGCGCGGCCGCCGCAGCGGCCCGCACAGTGCTGGGCAAGCTGCCCGGAAGGCGCTCCGCCTGACCGGCTGCCTGCACCAGCCCACTGATCACACAAACGAACAGTTCACCTGCATTGGGAGGAGGGAACCATGACAGACCTGCCCGAACACCCCGGGGCCGGGTATCCCAAAGGCAGGCCGCACACTAACGGCCTGCCCAAGACGGAGCCGCTGACTCCCGCCCAGCTGAGGCAGAACGCCGCCGCCAAGAGGATGCTGCGCCGGCTGGTCCAGAGCGAGAACCCTCCGACGGCGCCGCTGAGCATCGTGGACCGCCTCGCCGGCAGCCCCTACGCCAACCCCACCATCCAGGTAGGCGGTGTGGACACGTCCGCCCGCAAGACCCTGGACTTCGCCCTGCACCTCGCCGAAACCATGTTCCGGTACGGGGCCGGTGCACTGGAGGTGGAGACCAGCATCATTGCCGTCACCGCCGCGCTGGGACTGAAGAACATCGAGGTGGACATCACCAACCAGTCCGTGGGCATCAACTATGCGCCCAAGGACCAGACGCCGATTGCGCTGCTGCGGGTCGTCCGCTCCTGGACCAACAACTATGCCGGACTGGCCAAAGTGCACCAGCTGGTGACCGACATCGTGGCCGGGGGAGTGGGCCGCGATGAGGCCATCCGGCGGCTTAACGAGGCCATTACCAGCCCCAAACCGTTTCCCCGCTGGATGGTCACGGTGGCCTTCGGCATTTTCGCTGCCGTGTTCGTGGGCGTCCTTGGAGGCGGGCCGGTGTCGTCGGCCATTGCGTTTGCGGCCAACATCGGCGTGAGCCTGCTGGCCCGGCAGCTGGGGCGGTGGCGGGTGCCGGACTTCTTCATCACGGCCAGCTGCTCCTTCGTGGTGACCCAGCTGGCACTGCTCCTCTGGCAGTTCGGGCTGACCACCTCGCCGGCCATCGTGGTGGTGGGCGGCATCCTGCTGCTCCTGCCCACGGGCCGCCTCGTTTCCTCCGTCCAGGACGCCATCAACGGCTTCCCGGTCACGGCGGCCGGGCGGTTCCTTTCGACGCTGCTGACGTTCGGCGCCATCGTGGCGGGCATCGCCGTGGCCTTTGTGGTGGGCGAACTGACCGGCATGGAGCGGATCGATGTCACCCAGACCTTCCCGCCCGCCTACGACCTGTGGGTGCTGATCATCTTCGTGGCCGTGGCCGTGATGGCCATCGGCATTACCGAACAGACCAGCTGGCAGCTCCTGCTGCCCACGGCGGCCGTGGGCGTCGCAGGCTACCTCGTCCTGCTCGGCGGCGGCCTGCTGGGCATCGGCGACCGGTTCTCGCCTGCTCTCGCCGCCGTGGTCATTGGGCTGCTGGCGCGCGTCGTGGCGCTTCGGATGGGCGCACCCCAGCTGGTGGTTGCGGTCCCCGCTGCGCTGATCCTGCTGCCGGGCCTCACCATCTTCCGGTCCATGTACGTGCTCACGGTTGAAGAGTCGGAAATCCTGGTTGGTGCCGGGAACATGCTGAGCGCCGGTGCGATCGTCCTGGGCACGGCGGCAGGCATTGTCCTTGGCGACACACTCGCCCGGCCGCTGACCAGGAGCCTGGCCAGCAACGAGCGGCGCCGCGCCCGCCGCCGCTAGGCATACTTCGGCGGCGCTGTCGCACTGCCGTGGCCGGTTCCACGGCGGACGCGTCAGATCTGCCCGACCGGCAGTTTCTTTTCGGCCTGGAAGGCGTCCTCCACCCGGCCCTGCGCCCAGTAGCCGGACAGCGACACCTGCCGGCGTTCCAGGCCCCGCTGCGTGAAGAAAACGTCCCGCAGTGCCTTCATGTAGCCGCGCTCACCGTGGGCGAAAACGTCCACCGTTCCATCGGGCCATTCGGCGTCCGCTACCGCCTTGACCAGCAGGTCACTGGAACCTGCCGGGACGCCGTTGCGGGCCAGCCAGGTGATCTGCACCCCGGCCGGTGCGGCAATCAGCTGGACGTCGGCGTCGGAATCCACCTCCAGGAACGCCAGGCCGGTGGCCTCCGGCGGCAGGGCTTCCAAGGACGCCGCGATGGCCGGCAGTGCCGCCTCGTCGCCGGCAAACAGGTACCAGTCGGCGTCCGGGTTGGGGTTGTAGGCTCCGCCCGGACCGGTGAAGGTCAGCGCGTCGCCTGGCTGGGCCTTGGCCGCCCAGGGGCCTGCCAGCCCTTCATCGCCGTGGACCACAAAGTCGATGGCCAGTTCGCGGGCCGCCGGATCAACCCAGCGGAGGGTGTAGGTGCGGGTATAGGGCCACTGTTCGCGCGGCATGGTCTCCCGGATGGTCCACAGGTCCAGGGGCGCGGGGTATTCCACTCCGGGCTGCGGAAAAACGATCTTGACGTACCGGTCCACGAAGCCGTTGTTGACGAAGTCCCCAAAGCCTTCCCCGCCTGCCACGATCCGGACCATGTGCGGAGAAAGCTCTTCCCTGCGCACTACTTCGAGGTTGATCTGCGGACGGGTCTTCTTGCTGGCGCTGGTTGCTGCGGGAACAATGCTCATAAGGCAAGCCTAAGCTAAGGGGCCGGCGGCAGTTCCCAGGTTACGTCCAGGGCACCCTGCTCCCGCAACAGTTGGTTCACCCGGCTAAAGGGCCGCGAGCCGAAGAAGCCGCGGGAGGCGGACAGCGGGCTCGGGTGGGCGCTGGACACAATCGGTGTGCCGCCCAGGAGCGGGCGGACCGATTCGGCTTCCTTCCCCCACAGCAGCGCAACCAGGGGCACGGGTGACCCGTCCGGAGAGCGGCGGCCGGCAACGGCGGCGACGGCCGCCGTCGTAATTTTCTCCCAGCCTTTGCCGCGGTGGGAACCTGCCGACCCGGCACGCACCGTCATCACCCTGTTCAGCAGCAGCACCCCCTGCTCCGCCCACGCGGACAGGTCGCCGTGGACCCGCGCCGGAATGCCGAGGTCATCCTCCAGCTCCCGGTAGATGTTGGCCAGGCTGCGGGGGATGGGCCGCGTGCGCTTGTCCACGGAAAAGGAAAGGCCCACGGCGTGGCCCGGCGTCGGGTAGGGATCCTGCCCCACCACCAGGACTTTCACGCCGGCCAAGGGCTGGCGGAAGGCGCGCAGGACGTTCGACGGCGACGGCAGGACCTGGCGCCCCGCCGCGACTTCTGCGGCCAGGAAGGAAAGGACCTCCCGCAGGTCACCTTCCACGCCGGCCAGCGCGTCAGCCCAGTCGGGCGCCACGAGGTCTGCCAGCGGGCGCTGCGCAAGCCCGGCAAAACCGATGGCGTCGGCGGGTTCACGCTCCAGTTCGAACAAGGCGTCTGATTCAAACACCGTCCCATTCTTGCAGGGGAACGCCGCCGGGATGGTTGTCGCGTTGCTTCCTTGCCTGGACCCGGGCGCAAATGACAACGCTGTTATTCGTCCGTAGCATGGGGGTAAGACATTTGCCCCTACCAGCGGAGGAGTGTGCCGTGGCGGAACCGGCCCGGGAACACATGCCCGGACATGTGCCGGAGCAGGAGCCGCGGAACCAGCTCCTGGCCGATTTCACCCTTCGGGACTCGCCGCTGGGTGAGCGCGAGCAGCAGATGCTTGCCCTCGAGCGGCAGTGGTGGAAGTACGCCGGAGCCAAGGAACAGGCCATCCGCGAGCTCTTCGACCTCTCCGCGACCCACTATTACCAGCTGCTCAACGCGCTGATCGACAGCGAGGATGCCCTGGCCCACGATCCCATGCTGGTCAAGAGATTGCGTAGACTACGTACGTCTCGCCACCGTGCACGCACCGCACGGCGCCTGGGGTCCGACGCCTAGGACGCCCCACGCCCTTCAGCAGCAATCACCAAGGATGTCCTTCCACCATGACCAAATACGCCCGCGATGAATTCGACAAGGTCCCCGAGAACTCGTCGCGCCAAGGTGTCCACCGCACGGCTTCCGCCCCGGCCCGGGTGCGGCTGTGGCCCATCCTGGCGGTGGGTCTCGTGGCACTGGCCATTGGCGTGGTGTCCTTCCTGATCCTTCCCAAGATGGGCTTCGGCGGTACGGGCAGCCAGGCGTCAAGCCTGGCGGCCAGCCCGCTGGCGGACACCGGCACAACGGAACCCGCCGCCCAGGAAAGCCCGGCAGAGCCCTCCGCCAACGCAACACCCTCCGCCGAAGCTGTGCAGTCCGCCTCGAACGAGCCCTCGCCCAGCGCCGAGGCCGAACCTGAGCCCACTCCCTCGGCCGTTGCACCGGTTTTCCTGGACAGGACCCAGCCGGTAGCCGTCTACAACGCGGCCGGCACGGCGGGGCTGGCAAGCCGCGTGGGCGGTACGGTCCAGGCGGACGGCTGGACGCTCGGACAGGTGGGCAACTGGACCGGTGCGCCGCAGCAGGGGTCCACCATCTTCTACTCCGGTGCCGGCCAGCTGGCGAACGCCCAGGCGCTGGCGGAACTGCTGGGAGTGCCCACCCTGGTAAGCAGCACCGAGTTCCAGGTGCCGCTGGTTGTGGTGCTGGGTCCGGGCTACCGCTAGGGCATTTTCTGTGGCACCGGTCACGCATCAGTAACGTTTGCCGAACCTGCTCCACGCTGACTGCGGCGCCGTCCCGGCATTGGCTAGAGTGAAATTCAGGCTTCGTTCCGGGGCCAGGCAGCAGACAGCAGCGCGGTTTCCCCGGTCTCAACGGAAAGAGTTGGTCATCATGGCACTGGGAACCGTCAAGTGGTTCAACGCGGAGAAGGGCTACGGCTTCATCACCGTGGACGGGTCCGGGGACGACATTTTTGTCCACTGGTCCGCCATCCAGGGTGAGGGCTACCGTGCACTCGACGAGGGCCAGCGGGTGGAGCTCGAAGTCGGCGAAGGCGAGAAAGGCCCCCAGGCCGAAAGCGTCCGGCCAGCCGAGTGAAGCCGCTGTTCCGCCCCGCCGCCCGGATCCGTCCGGCGCTTGCCCTCTCCCTGTGCGCCCTCCTGGCCGCGACGGCGTGTTCCGGCGTGACCGGCAATGCGCGCGTCGAAGCAGCGGAGGCGTCCGGGGATGGCATCCTGCGCGTGGGCCTGGTCCTGGACAACACCGGTGACAGCAGCTTCCTCAACGCACCCCAGCTGGCAGCGGCCAGGCTCGCAGTCAAGGACATCAACGACGCAGGCGGCCACAAGGGCCGGCCCGTGGAGCTCCTCCCCGTCGCCACGGACCAGGACGCGGCAGCCCAGGCGCACGCCTTGGTAGCCGGAAAGGCCGACGTGGTGATCGGGCCCACCGATTCCAGCAACGCCGAAGCAACCATCGACGTCCTGTCCAGGGCACGCACGCCGCTGATCTCACCGGCCAACACTGCGGCGGGCCTCACCGGCACCGACTCCGGCGGCTACTACTTCCGGACAGCGGCCGCGGATGTGGCCCAGGCTCCCGTCCTGGTCAAACTCGCCAAGGATGCCGGCGCCCCCACTGTCACCGTGCTGTACCAGGAGGGCTCCTACGGCAAGGACGTTTCGACGGCTGTTTCCGACGCCGCCGGGCAGTCCGGACTCAACGTTGCGGCGACGGAGGGGTTCACGCCGGGGGAGGCCGCCGGAGCCGCCGGTGAGGCAGCGAAAGCTGCATCCGATGCGGTGATCCTGATTGCACGCGAGGGTGCGCAGGGCGCGTTGGCAGAACTGAACAATGCCGGAGTAGCCGGGGACCGCATCATCATCAGCGACGGCGCCTTCGCCCGGTACGGGTCCACGCTGGGCGCCAGGGCACTCGACGGCGCCCGCGCGGTGGTTCCGGGGCAGCTTCCCTCCGCGGGATTCCAGGAGCGGCTGCTGGCCGTCGACGGAAAACTGAAGGACGTATCGTTCGCGGCCGAGACATACGACGCCGTTACCCTTGCTGCCCTGGCCGCCGCCAGGGCGGAGGATGATGCAGGCCGCTCCGTCACGGCGAACCTGATCAGCGTGTCCGGGGGAGTGGCTGGGGCGCAGGCCCCCGCGGCTGCTGCCTGCGCCTCCTACAAGGAATGCCTGGCCGGACTGGCATCGGCGGGCGTCATAAATTACGACGGCGAATCCGGCCCGGTCGCGTTTGACGACAACGGAGACATCACCACGGCCAACTTCATGGTGTTTATATACGGGGCCGACAACATTCCCGCGCCCAGCGGCCGGGAGACAGCGGGCCGCGCCGCGAGCTGATCGCCCTCGGCGAATACCAGGGCGGACTGCCGGTTGGGGGCCTCTTTCGCTTGCACTCTCACGTGGGGAGTGCTAATTATTGAGTTAGCACTCTGACGTACCGACTGCTAAAGCAAGGCCTGGTTCCGCCGGGCGGCGCACGGCAGCGGTCGAGGAGCGAAGAAACACCTAACTGGAGTGAGATCCCCACCCGGAGGCGTACAGAGGCCGCCGGCAAAGGATCGTCCGTCGCGGGCACTGCAGCGAAGGTTCAATCTTAACGACTGTCCCGAAAGGACTACTGCCGTTATGGCCAAGATCATTGCATTTGATGAAGAGGCACGCCGCGGCCTTGAGCGGGGCCTGAACACCCTCGCCGACGCCGTTAAGGTCACCCTCGGCCCGCGTGGACGCAACGTCGTCCTCGAAAAGAAGTGGGGCGCCCCCACGATCACCAACGATGGTGTTTCCATCGCCAAGGAGATCGAGCTGGACGATCCCTACGAGAAGATCGGCGCCGAGCTGGTCAAGGAAGTTGCCAAGAAGACGGATGACGTCGCAGGCGACGGCACCACCACGGCTACCGTGCTGGCACAGGCCCTGGTCAAGGAAGGCCTGCGCAACGTTGCTGCCGGCGCCGACCCGCTGTCTCTCAAGCGCGGCATCGAGAAGGCCGTTGAGGCCGTCACCGCCGAGCTGCTGAACTCCGCCAAGGAAATCGAAACCAAGGAAGAGATCGCCGCTACGGCCTCGATCTCCGCCGGTGACGACGAAATCGGTGCCCTCATTGCCGAAGCCCTGGACAAGGTCGGCAAGGAAGGCGTCATCACGGTCGAGGAATCCAACACCTTCGGCCTGGAGCTGGAACTCACCGAAGGCATGCGCTTCGACAAGGGCTACATCTCCGCCTACTTCGTCACGGACGCAGAGCGCCAGGAAACGGTCCTTGAGGACCCGTACATCCTGATCGTCAACTCCAAGATCTCCAACGTCAAGGAACTGGTTGCTGTCCTGGAAAAGGTCATGCAGTCCAACAAGCCGCTGCTGATCATCGCCGAGGACATCGAGGGCGAGGCCCTGGCCACCCTGATCGTCAACAAGATCCGCGGCACCTTCAAGTCCGTGGCCGTCAAGGCCCCCGGCTTCGGTGACCGCCGCAAGGCACAGCTCGCCGACATCGCCGTCCTCACCGGCGGCCAGGTCATTTCCGAGGAAGTCGGCCTGAAGCTGGAGAACGCGGGCCTCGAACTCCTGGGCAAGGCACGCAAGGTTGTTGTCACCAAGGACGAGACCACCATCGTCGAGGGTGCAGGCGACGCCGACCAGATCGCCGGCCGCGTTTCCCAGATCCGCGCCGAGATCGAGAACTCCGACTCCGACTACGACCGCGAGAAGCTGCAGGAGCGCCTGGCCAAGCTGGCCGGCGGCGTTGCAGTCATCAAGGCCGGTGCCGCCACGGAGGTTGAGCTCAAGGAGCGCAAGCACCGCATCGAGGACGCAGTGCGCAACGCAAAGGCTGCTGTTGAAGAAGGCATCGTCGCCGGTGGCGGCGTGGCCCTCATCCAGGCCGGCGCCAAGGCATTCGCCAACCTGCAGCTGTCCGGCGACGAAGCAACCGGCGCCAACATCGTCCGTGTTGCCATCGACGCTCCGCTGAAGCAGATCGCCTTCAACGCCGGCCTCGAGCCGGGCGTTGTTGTTGACAAGGTTCGCGGCCTGCCCGCAGGCCACGGCCTGAACGCAGCCACCGGCGAATACGTCGACCTGCTGGCTGCCGGCGTCAACGATCCCGTCAAGGTAACCCGCTCTGCCCTGCAGAACGCGGCCTCCATTGCCGGCCTGTTCCTCACCACTGAGGCAGTTGTGGCCGACAAGCCCGAGAAGAACGCCGCTCCCGTTGGCGGCGGCGACGACATGGGCGGCATGGGCGGCTTCTAGCCTTCCTGCCGGGACCTGTCCCGCTGATACGACAAATGCGGCCCCCTCTGCGGAGGGGGCCGCATTTGTCTTTTATGCGGTCAGCGGTTGCCGTACGGTGTGGTGGTCCGGCACTGCCTGGTGGTCCGGTTGTGCAGTGCCTTTGCTACTTCCTGGCGCTGGACAGCATCCCCTCGACTTCCTTCTTGAAGGCCTCCGCCGCAGCCTGCGGGGTGAGGCGGTCGTACAGCACTTCATCCGTGTAGCGCTTGATCACGTTTTGCACGCTGCCGGCCCCTACCGGCGGAACCGGCGGTGCTTCCTGGATGTCAGGTGAAATGTCCTTGAGGAAGGACACGACGGTGGTGTCCGCAGGCTTCAGCGCAGGAGTAATGCTGTTAACGATCTCCGGGTTGGTGGGCACGCCGCGGTCCGTCATCAGGATGCTGCCGGCCTCCGGGCTGTTGGTGAGGTAGTTGATGAAAGTCGCAGCCTCCTCGGGGTGCTTTGAGCGCGACGAGGCGGACCAGAACATGGTGGGCTTGTAGTACATGCCGTTCTTCGCGGCCGAGCCGTCGACACTTGGTGCGCGGAGCATCTGGATGCTGCTGCCGGTGGTGGCTTCCAGCGAGCCGAGCTGGTTGGTCCACCACCAGGCCATGCCCACCCGGTTGGTTCCGAACAGGCTTTCCTCCAGGCCGGCCCCCGAGTCCTCCGTGGCCACCGTTGCCGGCGGGCTGGCCTTCGAGTCCCGCTGCTCCTTCAGCCGCTCCCAGAAGGACGCCGCCGTCGCGGTGTCAAAGTCCAGCTTGCCGTCGCTGGAGTACAGGTCCTCGCCGTGCTGCCGCAGCCAGATGATCAAGTCAGCTTCGTTGCTGCCGTAGGCGGCGCCGTAGTTCTTTCCGTCACCGGCAGCGCTGATCTTCGACGCCGTTTCCATGAACTCGTCCCAGGTCCACGTGGTGTCATCCGGGACAGGTACGTTCGCTGCCTCGAAGACCTTCGTGTTGGCCATAATGACGTAGGCGTTCTGGCCCGTGCTGAGCCCGTACTGCGCGCCGTCGTACTGCCCTGAAGCCAAGGCCTCCTTGTCCAGCTTGGAGGTGTCGATGCCGTCCTGCTTGGACAGATCCAGCAGCGCCCCCCGGCCGCCGTACTCGGCGATGTACTTCTGGTCCATCTGGATCACGTCGGGAGCATCGTTGGCGGCCGTTTTTGTGGCCAGCTTGTCCCAGTAGCTGCCCCATTCGCCGGGCTCGGATTCGATGTTGATGTTGGGGTGCTCCGCCTCGAAGGCTGCGATGACCTTTTCGGTCTGCCCGTTGAGGTACTCGTTGCCCCACCAGGCGAACCGCAGGGTAACCTGCTCATTACCGCCTGACCCGCCGGTTCCCCCGGAGGCGCCACAGCCTGTAGCCAGGATGGAGAGGGCCAGGGCCGCTGCGCCGAGCTGGAACTTGCGCCGGCTTACAGTCCGAATCGTCATTGATGTGCCTTCCTGGTACCGCCTCCCGGCAGGTCGGCATCCGTACCGCCGCCTGAGAAAGCGTTTTCTCATTTCAATAAGAGCGATTGTTCCCTGATTCATTCCTTCCGTCAAGAACTTTCGGTAACCGCTTTCCCGATTGTTGGGCATAGGCGAGGGCAGGACAAGCCCGGGCGCCTCCCTTGGGGCTGCGGGCGATCTGGCAGCAAACGCCCGCATTGTGGTCCAGGTCTGGCAGGATGGACCGGTGACGATTACTGCAGCGGCTGACGGTTCGGCCTTGGGAAACCCGGGCCCGGCCGGCTGGGCCTGGTACGTGAATGATGATTGCTGGCGCGCCGGCGGGTGGCCCCACGGGACCAACAACCAGGGCGAACTGATGGCTGTCCTGGACCTGTTCCGGGCCACCGCCCACCTCCCGCAGGAGGACTTGCGCATCCTGTGCGACAGCCAGTACGTCATCAACTCGATCACCAAGTGGATGCCGGGGTGGAAGCGCAAGGGCTGGCGCAAGGCTGACGGGAAGCCGGTCCTGAATGTGGAGCTCCTGAAGGAACTGGACCGGGAGCTTGCCGGCCGGAAGTACAGCTTCGAGTGGGTCAAGGGGCACGCTGGCCATGAACTGAACGAAGCGGCGGACGAGCGCGCCCGGGCTGCTGCCACCGCTTACCAGCAAGGCGTTGCCGCGCGGTCCGGCCCCGGGTTTCCAGGCTCCCACGTGGTTGCGGCTGGCCATGATGCACGTGGAGTGCCCGCTGCTGCCCCTGCTGCAACACAGCGGGCGGCAGAAATGCCCCAGGCACCAGCCGCCAGGGCAACAACCCCTGGAACAGCCACCCGGACAACCGCCACCCGGACCGCAGACGTCCCGTCCGCCGCGGGTCCGGACGAGCTTGACCTGTTCAGCCAGCTGGAAACCGACCCCTTCGACGTCGCGGACGCGCAGAAGCAGGCCCCCTCGCCTGAAGCCCTGGTAGAGGAGCTGGAGCGCGAACTCCTGGGGCCGCTGGTGCGCGGCGACATCGGGCGGACAGCTGTTTTGCTGCACCCCGACTTCATGGAGATCGGCAGCTCAGGGCGCGTCTGGACGCGTGACGCCATGATGATGGCACTGGAAGAGGAACCCGGGGAACGGACAGACATTGAAATCCTGGGGGTGGACCGCATCGGCACGGGTGCCGTCCTGCTGACATACCGGAGCTTTGCCCGGTCCGGCACCACCCTCCGCAGCTCCCTGTGGGTCCTTGACGGCAACCGGTGGCGGCTGAGGTTCCACCAGGGAACACCCGAAGCGTAGCCGGTACTGGCATCGCCGCCACTGTGCTGCGTCGCCACTGTCCTGTGCCGCCATTGTCCTGTGCCGTCATTGTCCTGTGCCGCCGCTGAGGATGGTGCGGGCCCGGCAGCCCCTCAGCTGAAGCGTTGGGTGTTGCCCTGCTCCGCCTGCACGTAGGTGGCGGCGGCCGATGCCAGCGCCGCGTTGATGGAAGCCAAAGATGCCTCCACCCTGCCCTGGGTGAGGGTCCACTCGGCGATCAAAGCCTGGAAGGTGGTGGCTGCCGAACCCCGCCAGGAGCCCTGCAGTTCGTCCAGGCCGTACTTCATGGCCTGGACATCGGCGCTGATCCTGTCCACTGTTGCCTGCACGTTCGCGGACTTCAGCTGAAGCAGTTCGGTATCGACGGAAATGATGCTCATGGCAGTGCCTTTCGCTGAGATGGGCAGCGGTGCGCTTCCCTGCCCGGCTGTTCCGGGCTGCTGCAACGAGCCTATGGACGCGCCTGTTGCCCCAGCCACGCGCGGAGGCTATATGTGGATAACCTCGCCGTCGCTGCCTTGGGCGTCCGCCCGCTCCGGCGGGTCGCCGCGGTAGGGGAGGCTGACCACAAGGGTGGCGCCGCCGCCGTCGGTGGTTTCCACCCGCACGGAACCACCGTGGGATCCCACGATCGCAGCCACAATGGCCAGGCCCAGTCCGCTGCCGCCCGTTTCCCGGGTCCGGGAGGTGTCTGCCCGGTAGAAACGCTCAAAGACCTTGGACGCATCCTCGTCGGAAATGCCCGGCCCGTGGTCGCGTACTTCGATGATGGAGCGGGCTTCCCCGTCCACGGTCCGCACCCCCACCGCAAGTTCAATGGGCGAGCCCTCGGGGGTGTAACGCAAGGCATTGCCCACGAGGTTGCCCACCACCTGGCGGAGCTTGGCTTCGTCGCCCAGCACCGGGGCCGGAGTGGCAGTCCCGCCGTCGAGCCCGGTCAACGAAATTACCCGCGAGCGGGCGCCGGCCTTGGTATCGACCACAGCATCGTGGGCAACCAGCTGCAGGTCCACGGGCTTCTGCTGGAGCGGGCGCTGCTCATCAAGCCGGGCCAGAAGCAGCAGATCCTCCACCATGGATCCCATGCGCTTGGCTTCGCTTTCGATCCGGCCCATGGCCGTGGCCACATCCTCGTCCGTTGTCAATGCCCCGTGGCGGTACAGCTCGGAGAAGCCGCGGATGGTCACCAGCGGGGTGCGCAGTTCGTGGGAAGCGTCGGCGGCGAAACGGCGCATCCTTGCCTCGGATGCGGTGCGAGCCGCGAAGGCAGTTTCGATGTGGGCGAGCATGGCGTTCAACGAACTGCTGAGCCGGCCGAGCTCGGTAGCCGGATTTTCCACCTCCACACGCCGGGACAGGTCGCCGGCAGCAATGGCGGCTGCCGTTTTCTCCACCCGCGCCAGGGGCCGGAAGGACCGGGAGACGGTCCAGCTCGCAATCAAAGAGGCCAGCAGGAGCGTGAGCAGGCCCACGCCGATGACCACAAGCGTGGCGTGTTTGAGGACATCATCCACGCTTTGGAGCGGCAGTCCAATAACCACGACGGCGGGACGGTTGTTGGCGAGAACCCTTACGGCGACCACCCGCCAGTTCTCGCCGTCCGTGCCCCTCACCTGGTAAGGCAAACCGCCACGCAACTGGGCCTGCTCCACCGACATGGAGCTGATATCAGGACCGCCCCCGTCAGTGTCCCGGCTGAGTGGGAAGGGCTCCTCATCGGGAACAAAAAGCGTCAGCGAGTAATCGGTGGGAACCCTCGGGTTGGGCGCCTGCAGCTGGGTGAAGGAACCCTGCTCTTCGGCGAGGCGCACGGCGGCATTCAGCTTGTCATCGACCTGTCCCTGCAGGAAGCTGTGCAGCAGCGCCAGGGTGCCCGCACCGGTCACCGTCAGCGCCACGATCAGCAGGGCCATGATCATGGCCACCAGCTGCGTCCTGAGGGAGGACGACTTCCACCGCTCCAGCAAGGTCAGCGCTTTTCTGCCGTCCGCAGCACGTAGCCCACGCCGCGCTTGGTCTGGATAAGTGCCGGGGCCTCGGGATCGATGTCCACCTTACGGCGCAGGTAGGAAATGTAGGACTCCACAATGGACGCATCGCCGTTGAAGTCGTACTCCCACACGTGGTCCAGGATCTGGGACTTGGACAGCACACGGTTGGGGTTCAGCATGAGGTAGCGCAGCAATTTGAACTCGGTGGGGGAGAGCTCGATGACGGTGCCGCCGCGGCGGACCTCGTGGGCGTCGTCGTCGAGTTCCAGGTCGCCGACGCGGATGACGGCGTCGTCGTCCAGCAGGGGCTGGGTGCGCCGCAGGACAGCGCGGATCCGGGCCACCACTTCGTCGAGGCTGAAGGGTTTGGTGACATAGTCGTCCCCGCCCACCGTGAGGCCGGTGACCTTGTCCTCGGTGTCATCCTTGGCGGTCAGGAACAGCACCGGGAAGTGCTTGCCCGATGCGCGGAGCTTGCGGGTGACGGTGAACCCGTCCATGTCCGGAAGCATGACGTCCAGCACGGCCAGGTCGGGGGTGTGCGTATCCGCAGCCGCCAGGGCATCCCGGCCGTTGGCCGCCGAAACCACCTCGAACCCTGCGAACCGCAGCGAGGTGGACAGCAGCTCGCGGATGTTGGGTTCGTCGTCGACAACGAGGAGCTTCGCTTCTGGGCCGTTCTTGTTCATGCTCCCATCATGCTCCCAGTCTCTGGGAGTTGTCTGGATGCAGGATGAATGTTTTATGGACGCCAACGGACAGGCGACGTACCACGCACAAGGCAGGGTCCGCGGCCAGTACGCCGCGGACCCTGCCTGTCAGTACTCCATTCGTGATGGGTCGAGCCCGGGGCTTGACCCATCGTCACAACGCGTCTATTGAGGGATGTTCACATTCGAATCGTGATTACCGTAGCTCTTGTCGCCATAGGTGGCTCCACCCAAGGCACACAGCTGAGCGGAGGTAAGCCCCGATGGGGTCGTACCCAGGGAGGTCTTGTCCTCACCGTCCACGGTCACTGTGCTTGAGTACAACGAGTTGTCGGCTTCCTTGCAGACCAGCACGATGATCTTGAAGTCGCGCGGATCTACGAACGTGAGGGACACAGTCCCGCCGGCGCCCACAGTCGCAAGTTGAGCAGTTGCGGTGTCATGTCCTGCAGGAGTCGTCGTTTCAACCACCCAGTAACTGCCCTGGACAATGTTCAGGAACGAGCAGGTGCCAGCTTCCGTCGTCGTGCAGGTGAATGCCGTTGCCGCGTCTTCGGCGCCAGGCCCTGTACCACCGGTAGGTGCGGCATCGGCGTACAGAGTGAAGACAGCACCGGCGAGCGGAACGCCGGGAGTGTCGTCATCGGTCTTCAATACATTGATGCGTCCCCTCTGGCTGTTCGTGAACGTGCACTTGACCGTCTCACCGGCCGCTGCGACGAACGTGGCCGTCCGTGTTGACACATTGCCGGTGCTGTTGGAGTCGTCGCAAGCGATTCCTGTGAGGTCGAACCCCGGCGCCGGGTCGGTTTCCGTCGCCGTGTACGTGCCGGGCAGGATGCCTGCTGCTGTCAACGATTGACCGTCGCTGATGGATCCGTTCAGCCCGGCAACATCACTCGTAAAGGCGAACGTTCCTGCCGTTCCGTCAGGAACAGTCTGCTTCTCCACGATGATGGTTGCGCGGGCGGTGTTGGTGTAAGTGCAGTCGACGGTGCCCTGGAAGCCGAGCGTGATGTTGATGGTTGCGCTGGTGCCTGATTGTGCCGCAGAGGTCCCCGTGCCCGTCACCGTACAACTGATACTCGTCAGGTCCCACCCTGCAGGAAGGCTGTTTTCGGTGATGGTGTAGGAACCGGGCTGGAGGGCCGAGCCGTAGTCGCGAAGGCCGCCGTTGCTGAGGGTGAAGGTGGCGGGAGTTAAACCGCCGGTAGTGGTGTAACCGAAAGTTCCATCGCCGCCCACTGTAGCCTTACGGATCTTGATGGAGCCGCACTTGGAGAAGTTGAGCGGCACAGGGGCGATGAAGTCTTTCAGCGCTGCGGTGAAAGAGTCCGAGGAACGGCTCTTCAGATATGCACCGCTGAACGTTTCGCAGGTATTTGCAGGAATGATGTTGGAATCAGTCAGGTTGATGGCTGCTTCGCCGAAAGTGCGCACGCTGAGGCTGCGGGGAGCGTCAGGGTTGATCGGATCTACCACCGCTTCCGTGTTGATGGACGCTTCGAAGTTCCCGTCGAGGGGTTGGACTTTGCCCCAGCAAGGAACAGTATTCGACGCTTCACAAACTGAAGCCGGGGCGCCCGTAGTCGTCCACAGATGGTAGCCGAGCACAGGAGTAACGCCGCCCTGGGCAAGATCATACTTAATCAGGACATCACCGTCACTGCGGACAGGGGTGACGCCATTGGCGGAAACAGCGGCGGACTTATTGAACTCGAAGTCCATGTTGGTGGTGCCGTTGGGCTCCTGGACCCGCTCCCAGGCCAAGTAGGCGTAGTCCTTGCCGTTGGCTTCGGTCTTCAGTTTCGAATAGAAGCGCGTCAAATCGCTCTTGTTGTTTGGGACCTGGCCTGAGACGACAGTCGGTACAGGGGTGTCTTCCTTGGTTCCCTGTCCGAACGAGTTGTCCTGTTGGCCTGTGGGCAGGTCCAGGCCGCAACCAACAATTGTGCCGGTGCAGCTGATCGCCGCATTGGCCCAGTCGTCCTCAACGCCATTCACCAACAGGTTGCCGTCACCGGCGTCGAAGGGACTACCGGGCAGGTTTGCCTGTGCCGATGTAACGCCGGAAAGGATTAGAGCCAGACAGGCGATTCCCGCGCCCCAACGGGCGCGCGTAATGTTTTTCATGGGTGTGTGCTCACTTCAGAGTGGCGAATGATGTTTCGGAGCAGGCAGATGACCTGCGCCGGCGAAATCCCCAGCATCTCCCCAATGTTTGATCGGCAGTGGCCCGCGCAGGGGGGCCCGGCCGGACTACTCCTGTCGTCGCTTCGTCGCGTAACGGAGTCGGTTAGGCAGCACGAAGCCAGCGGTCATTGCTGGTTGTGGGCCGGGGCAAAGGATGGTCGATCTGCGCATGTGAAGCAGCGTTCTACGAAGCGGACCAGGCCGTGAGCCCAGCCCTCAAGTCCCGATCTGAGTTCGGAACCTGTTACCTATATGTAACCCAGCGATCTGAACGTACTGCCGGGAAAGTGCGCGAACAATGTCCTCATCAACTCTTTGCGGTTTCCCGCAGTCTCCGCCTTTCCCAAGTCGTTATGCTGCTTGGACACGGCAGGTAGGAAATCCGCGGGTCACCAGCCCATGGTTCCCGGGTCTCCCTTGAACGGACCCACCACCCGGTCCGTGATCCAGCCGCCGTAGAAGCCGCCGGCCTGCGGACGCACGCGCTCGCCGTCCACCTCGCAGGAGTCCATCCTGCCGGGGTAGACCGCCACACGGTCTGCCAGGTCCGCGTATCCCGCGACGGGCTCGGGGTAGAACCAGGCCGCCCTTTCCGCTACCGCGCTGCCGCCCCGGACAGTGAGGTAGCGGTCTGAACCTTTGAACTCGCAGAAGCTGCTTCCGGGCGCAGGCTCCAGGGCTCCCGGGATGAACGAGGAACGGGGCACGTAGTAGACGGGAGGATGGCTAGTCTCAAGGACACGGAGGGAATCCGTGGTGTCCAGGATCAGTTCCCCGCCCAGAATGATCCTGATCCGTTCCCGGCTCGGCTCGACGCGCGGCGGACGGGGGTAGTCCCAGACCGACTCCTGGCCTGGCAACGGAATGACCGGACGTATTTTCGGACGCATGCCTCCCAGTGTGCACCCATGGCGTGGCCGATGGGGCCTGCGGTGCGCACTTAGCCGGGCTGCCCCACATCCTTGGCATCCATGATCCGGTACGCGTAGCCCTGCTCGGCAAGGAATCGCTGGCGCTTCGCGGCGAAGTCCTGGTCCAGGGTGTCCCTGGCCACCAGGGAGTAGAAGCGGGCGGCCCGCCCGTCCTTCTTGGGCCGCAGCAGCCTGCCCAGCCGCTGCGCCTCCTCCTGCCGTGATCCAAAGGAACCGGACACCTGGATGGCAACCGAGGCCTCCGGCAGGTCAATGGAAAAGTTGGCAACCTTGGACACCACCAGCGTCTGGATCTCGCCGGCCCGGAAGGCATCGAAGAGCTTCTGGCGCACCTTCACCGACGTGTCCCCCTTGATCACCGGTGCCTGCAGCCGCGCGCCGAGGTCGTCCAGCTGGTCGATGTACTGCCCGATCACCAGCAGCTGTTCACCGGCATGCCTGGCCACGAGCTCCTCCACCACCAGGGTCTTGGATTCGGAGGTGGAACACAGCCTGTACTTGTCCGCATCCTCGGCCATGGCGTAGGCAACCCGCTCGTCCTTCGGCAGGTCCACCCGGACCTCCACGCAGTCGGCCGGGGCGATGTACCCCTGGGACTCGATGTCCTTCCACGGCGCGTCATAGCGCTTCGGTCCGATCAGGCTGAACACCTCGCCCTCCCGGCCGTCCTCCCTGACCAGGGTGGCGGTGAGCCCCAGCCGGCGCCGGGCCTGGAGGTCCGCTGTCATCCGGAAAATCGGCGCCGGCAGGAGATGGACTTCGTCGTAGATGATCAGGCCCCAGTCGTGGCCGTCCACCAGCTCCAGGTGCGGATACAACCCGCCGCGCTTGGTCGTGAGGACCTGGTACGTCGCGATGGTCACCGGACGGACTTCCTTCACCGCGCCGGAATACTCGCCGATCTCGTCGTCCGTCAGGGTGGTGCGCTTCAGCAGTTCGTCCTTCCACTGCCGGGCGGCCACGGTGTTCGTGACCAGGATCAGGGTGGTGGTTGATCCCGTGGCCATCGCCGCTGCCCCCACCAGGGTTTTGCCGGCCCCGCAGGGAAGCACCACCACGCCGCTGCCACCGGCCCAGAAATTCTCGCTGGCCAGCTGCTGGTAGGGCCGCAGCTTCCAGCCGTCCTCGTTCAGGGCGATCAGGTGCGGGGTGCCGTTCACGTAGCCCGCCAGGTCCTCAGCGGGCCAGCCGATCCTGAGCAGGAGCTGCTTGAGCTGTCCGCGCTGGGAGGCGTGCACCACCACGGTTTCCCCGTCGATCCGGGGCCCCAGCAGGGGCTGGATCTTCTTGGCCCGGATCACTTCCTCCAGGACCGGATAGTCGTCCGTCCGCATGACCAGTCCATGCTGGGGGTCCTTTTCCAGGCGCAGCCGGCCGTACCGTGACATCGTTTCCTCGACATCGATCAGCAGCGAATGCGGCACCGGGAACCGCGAGTACTTCAACAGCGTATCGAGGACCCTCTCGGCGTCGAGGCCGGCGGCGCGGGCATTCCACAGTCCGAGCGGCGTCAGCCGGTAGCTGTGCATGTGTTCGGGGGCCCGTTCCAGCTCGGCGAAAGGGGCAATGGCGTGCCGCGCCTCGGTGGCCAGCTCATGGTCCACCTCCAGGAGGATGGTTTTATCGCTCTGGACAATCAGGGGTCCGTCGTTCACGCGGGGGAGTCCTTCACTGGTGCAGTTCTTCTGCAGCCTCAATGTCGATAATGCGGTGGATGGACAGGACGCGTTCCGTTTCCTTTGCGGGGTCGAACACCCGCACGCGTCCGCCGCTCACCGATAAGGGAACAACGATTTCCAGGTTGGCATTCCCCAGGCTGTCCACCACGTTCATGCTGATCCGCTGCTTCAGCCTGATGGCACGCTGCAGGGCCTCAAGCCCCAGCTGGGTGGCCGCTTCGCCTGACTGGTCCCCTGACGGGGCCTGGCCGCCGTGGGCATGGCGTCCGACGGCGGGAGCGGCGTGCCGCAGCACGGCCAGTTGGGCGTCCACGTCCTCGGCTGCCGGCGCAGTGCGCGGTGCCGTGTAGACCGGCCGAAGGCTTTCCTGGGCGGCAGGAGTTTTGCGGAGCCGGACTGCGGGGTCTTCTGTTCCTTCGACCGTGGGGGAGAGGCCCAGGCTCCGCAGGACCTGGGCTGCCTCCCTCGGCGGCGCAGTGGATATCACAACAGTGGACGCGATGCGGACCAGGCCCAGCCGGGCTGCTTTGGGCCCGGACAGGAGCTCGGCAAGGGCTGATTCGTCGTCGCTCTGTATGAAGCTGGCGGCCGCACCTACCCGCAGCCTGCCGTGCCGCGACGCCGTGTCCTCCACGAGGTATTCAAGCGGCTGGGGAACGGCGGTGGCGGAGTGTTCCCGCAGGAAGTCCAACAGGCCGGCGGCGTCGTAGCCGGCGTCGAGGGCGCGCCGGATGGAGTTGTCCGAGAACCGGTAGATGGTGGCGGGGCCCTGGCCTTCGGCATCGGCCATCACCAGAAGCTTTTCGGTCAGTTCAGGGGCCAGGTAGCCCGGCGCGACGGCGGTCAGGTCGGCCTGCAGGAGGACGTGGTTCAGCGCGGCAGGCAGGTGCTCGCCCAGGATGTCTAGGGCGGCATCGGGCCGGTCTTCGGCGAAGGCGCTGCCCAGCTGGCTCAGGGCGCCGGATCCCACCAGGCCGAGCAGTTCGGCTTCGGCGAGGACGCCCCGGATCAACGAACTGAACCGCCGCGCCATGCGTGGCTGGGCCCACTCGGCACGCTGGAGGACCGCGGCGGCGTCCAGCACCGGCGCGGTGCCGTCCGGCGCTGCCGCTTCGGTGGTGAGCTGGTGCAGGATTTCCAGGATGCGCTTGCGGATCACGGGAGCGTCGGGGCGCTGGGGCTCGGCGGATAACGCCACGATGGTGCTGCCGGAGGCCGTGCGGTGCCCTCCAGCCCCCTGGGCCCCATTGACGGGCTGGCCTACCAGCGACGGGACGCGTTCGCTGGCCAGCCAGGCGTTCACCAGCCACAGCCACTGTTCCTGGCGGGGGAGGACAAGCCACTCAAGCTGCGGGGGCTGGACCCAGGAGGAGGAATCGACATCGAGCCGGATCAGGCCCGCGAGTCCGCACAGTTCCAGCAGCAGCCCCACGCGTGCCTGGTCCACCCGGAGCTCGTCGGCGAGCCGGCGCATCTCCCGGACCCCCACCCCGCCGCTGCGCAGCGTGGCGAGCGGCTGCTCCCGTACGGCATGCAGCAGCTCACCCACCAGCCGCAGGGTTTCCGAGATGGCACTCATCGCCGCGTTCCTGCGCAGCAGTGCGGTGGTCCGGCCCAGTTCCGGGATGGGCGGTGAGAGCGTGAAATCGTTGATGATGGCTCCGCCACGCAGGGACACCCCTACGCTGTGCGGCAGCTCGACGTGTGCAGCATCCAGCGGCACCAGCAGGCCGCGGGCCAGAAGCCAGTCAACGGGCCCGACGTCGGACCCCTCCGTGGTGATGGAGGCTTTGCGCTGCGCCTGGGGGACGGCACCCATGGCCCAGTTGCGGAACCTGGCGAGCAACGCCGTCGTCCGCTCAGGGGCTCCGGCGAGGATCTCCTGCAGCGCCTCGGGGGAAGAGGTCCAGTGCTGGAGGGCGAGGGCTGCCTCCATGGGGGTGGTGGCGTCGTGGATGGCGACGCCGCTGCGGTGCAGTTCGGAGACCAGCTGGACCGCCCGCTGCGCGAACGCCGGCTGGAGGCGGACCAGCTCGGTGTAGCTCCTGCCCAGGCCTGCCGGGTAAAGGCCCACCACGTCCTTGAGGCAGCCCACCGGAAGGTAGAAGCGCTGCCTGGCGGCGGAGGACGGGGTTCCGTGCGGCGGCGATGCCCGGTGTACCAGGGCCAGTTCCTGCAGCGTTGCCAGGATCCGTTCAACTGCGGCGAGCGTGGCGCCGGAGATCATTTTCCTGAGACCGGCCGCCGAGGCGCTGTGCTCAGTGTCCGTGTTGGTGCACAAATGGAGGGTTTCGAGGACCTGCATCTGCGGCCGGTTGAGCCGTTCGAGGGCCCGTTGGACGCTGACCCGTGCACTTGCCCGTGCGGCGAGGGCGGAAAAATCCGGAACAGTGGGGGAGATGAGGTCCGGCCGCGCGTCGAACAGCGCCCGCAACGAGTCATCGCTGCGTGCCTCAAGGTCCTTGCTGAGCGCGCGAATAAGGGACATCAGTCCAACGTTACCGCTGGTCAGGCTTTCCTGCCCGGCGGCGCCCGGCAACACTGTCCAGAACAAGGAAAAGCATAAGGAGGAACGCCACAGGCAAACCGTACAGTGCGGAATAGGTGACCCACGCCGGCGCCACCGAGCCGGCGAAGGCAAGCGCCATGACGGCTCCCACGGCGGCCAGGGAGAGCACGGCAATGACTGCGGCGACGATCATGATGGGCCGCCGGTAGCGCGAGGGTGTCATGGACGTAACGCTACAGCCCCTGCGGCGGCGGGCGTGAACGGCGTTACCTGACGCCGTTGAAAGCAGGATTCGGGCACCGGGCAGGATAACCTTGAAAGATACAGACCAACACGGTTTGCAGCTGCCATACCTTGAACCCGCACAACACTGCGGATGCGGTGGCGGCCGGCCGTGTCTCACGACAGCAGAACGAAGAAGGTTGATTACGTGCCTACCGGCAAGGTCAAGTGGTATGACAAGGACAAGGGCTTCGGGTTCCTCGCAGGCGAGGACGGCCAGGAGGTTTTCCTGCCCAAATCGTCGCTGCCCGAGGGTGTAACGGAGCTCAAGGCCGGCACCCGCGTGGAGTTCGGCGTTGCCGACGGCCGGAAAGGTGCGCAGGCCCTGGGCCTGCGTGTCCTGGACAAGACGCCGTCCATCGCCAAGGCCAAGCGGCCCAGCGCAAGGGACCTTGCTCCGCTGGTCCAGGACCTGGTGAGCGTGCTGGACAACCTGTCCGGCACCCTGTCCAAAGGCAAATACCCGGAAGGCAACAAGGGCAAGGCCATCGCCGCTGCCCTGCGTAAGGTTGCCGACGAGCTGGACGTTTAGGCACCGATGAGTCCGGAAGCTGAACAGCCGGCGGCACAGGCGCAGGACCAGGCAGGTCCCACTCCGGGGGAGGCCGGGACCGCAGCCCCCGCAGGTGCGAAAAGCATTGCAAAGCGCCCGCCGGCAGGTGTGCCGGTGTGGCGGACCGGCAAGCCTGATGCCTTCCTGGCTGCCGCCGTCGACACTGCCCGCGCAGCCCTGGAGGGCATCACCGCTGCCTCCGACATCGGGCCCCACCTGGCAGCCAAGAGCGAGGGCGACCGCCTGGTGACGCACCTGTTCGAGTCGAAGCTTGCCGGCTACGGAGGGTGGCAGTGGTACGCGGTTCTTACCCGCAACTCCCGTTCGAAAGTAGTTACCGTCAGCGAGCTGGGCCTGCTGCCGTCCGAGAATTCCATCCTGGCCCCGGAGTGGGTGCCGTGGGCGGAGCGGGTCCGGCCTGAGGACGCGCAGGACCAGGAAGCGGAGGCTTCGGAACAGGAGACGGCGCCGGCGGACGCCGCCGGACCGGTTTTGGACGGCGTACCGTCAGGGTATGAGGGTACCGGCCAGGACGTGGAGCCTACGGAGGTGGAGGCCACGGATCTCGAGGCAACGGACTCTGATCCAGCGGACACTGATTTTGGGGAGCAGTCTGCCGGGGACGACGCCGGCACACCGTAAGTGCCGACGTCTCCCAACGGGAGACATGCAAAGCGGGGACATACAAGCGGCGCCGCCCGGGCAGGACCCGGGCGGCGCCGTCGAACGTTAAAGGTGTCCCTGCGGCCTACTTCCGCAGCTCGCCCACCACGTAGTCGATGCTTGCCAGCAATGCGGAAACATCAGCGGGCTCGATGGCAACGAATGTTGCGATGCGCAGCTGGTTGCGGCCAAGCTTCCGATACGGCTCGGTGTCCACAATGCCGTTGGCGCGCAGGACCTTGGCCACCAAGGCGGCGTCCACGGACTCGTCAAAGTCGATGGTGGCGATGACGTTGGAGCGTTCATCCGGGTGGGCGACGAACGGGGTGGCGAATTCCGAAGCCTCAGCCCATGAATAGATGCGGCCAGCAGAGTCCGCCGTGCGCTTGGCCGCGAATTCGAGGCCGCCGTTCGAGTTCAGCCACTGCACCTGGGCATCCAGGGTCACCAGGGTGGACAGCGACGGGGTGTTGTAAGTCTGGTTCAGGCGCGAGTTGTCGATGGCGGTCTGCAGGTCCAGGAAATCCGGGATCCAGCGGTCGCTGGCCTTGATCCGGGCGGCGCGTTCCACGGCAGCGGGGGAGAACAGGCCAAGCCACAGTCCGCCGTCGGAGGCAAAGTTCTTTTGCGGTGCAAAGTAGTAGACGTCGCTCTCTGCAACGTCTACGTCCAGGCCGCCGGCAGCCGAGGTGGCGTCCACCAGCACCAGCGCGCCCTCATCGGCACCTGCCACCCGCTGCACGGGAGCGGAAACACCCGTGGAGGTCTCGTTCTGGGGCCAGGCGTAAACGTCCACGCCTGCTTCGGCCGTGGGCACAGGGCGGGTGCCCGGCTCGGACTTAATGATTGAGGAGGCATCCAGGAAAGGAGCCTTGTTGGTTGCGGCCGCAAACTTGGACCCGAACTCACCGAAGGACAGGTGCTGGGCCTTCTTCTCCACGAGTCCGAAGCTGGCAATATCCCAGAATGCCGTAGAGCCGCCCACGCCCAGGACTACTTCATAACCTTCGGGTGCGCGGAAGAACTGGCTCAGGCCTTCGCGGACCGAGCCAACGAGGTTCTTGACCGGGGCCTGCCGGTGGGAGGTACCCAGGATGTTCTTTGATGCCGCGGACAGCGCATCAATCTGCTCCTGCCTGACCTTGGAAGGTCCTGCGCCGAACCGCCCGTCCTGAGGCAGGAGGTCGGCGGGAATAGTGATGCTGGGTTCGCTCACAGGGGCTCCAATTTCGGCGTGGACGTGGCTTTGGTCCGAACGGGTGGATGGTCGCTGGCCGGCAGTCGGCAATGACTGCAACTGAGGCCTTTCCCATTCTGCCTGAACAGCTGTTTCGGCGGGAACCGGACCCGTCATAGTCCAGCCATTGAGACGTCCTGGGGGCAACCGCGAACTATTCGGACAAAGTCAAAATAGGCTAAGCTTGCCACCGGACTACGTCGCAGTGATAGGCGATACGGTGGGACAACGCAAGGTACTGCGCTCGAGGAGCTGAGCTGGATGACGGATCTGATCGACACTACGGAAATGTACCTTCGCACCATTTTGGAGCTTGAGGAAGAGAACATTATTGCCCTGCGGGCCCGTATTGCCGAGCGGCTCCGCCACTCGGGACCCACGGTCTCCCAGACCATCGGCAGGATGGAGCGGGACGGGCTGGTGGTGGTGTCCGGCGACCGGCACCTTGAGCTCACCGAAACCGGCCGTAAGCGCGCCACCGAAGTGATGCGCAAGCACCGGTTGGCCGAGAGGCTCCTGGCCGACGTCATCGGACTCGATTGGGCGTACGTGCACGACGAAGCCTGCCGGTGGGAACACGTCATGAGCGAACGGGTGGAGCGGCGCATCTACGAGATGCTCGACCACCCCACGGAGTCGCCCTACGGCAATCCCATCCCGGGACTCGCTGCCCTGGGCGGCCAGCCCCTGCCGGGCGGTTCCGACGGAGCCGTGAGCCTGCTGGAAGCGATGAAAACGTACGGTCCTGCGTCGACGGTCACCGTCAGCCGGCTGGCCGAACCCATCCAGGTGGAGCCCGAACTGCTGGTCCAGCTTGATGAGGGCGGCATCCGCCCCGGCGCCACCGTGTCGCTCGAACGGGTGGGGGACTACATCTCCGTGCGGGTACCCGGCATCGAAGGTGCGCTGGAGCTTCCTCCGGAAGTGGCCGCCCACGTGTTTGTCGCGGTCCGGTAGACGACCCGCCCGGGCGCGATTACCCTATCGAATGGCATTTAGGCAAAGATAACGGAATTGTTACTTTGGGGTTTAAGCCTCTATAGTTGAACGCGAGCGTTGATACTAAAGCGTTACCTGATCCGGAGCCGAGCTCTGCCAGCGGACCAGGTGCACGAGCAATAACTGGCAGAGGCGGGGGAACCACAAGCGGCAGCGGGGGACTGCCTTGGGGTGAAGTCCGTCAGCAGCAAGCCTCTTCCAGCGAAGGAACCCTTTCCGGGGATATCTCTGTGCCGAAGCTTGCCTACGGCGGACCGGGTCTTTGAACTCTCTGACCCGAATCCGACAGCTAACTTCGCAGGCTTTCAGAGAGGAATCCTTCTTGTCCATGCAGACCTCCAGGGGGCGCCGCCGCGCGGCCAGCCCCGCTTCGACACCGCGTGTCGTCGAAGTCATCCACACGGAGCGCCCCCGCGATCTCCACCGTGATGCGCGCCGCCGTCGGGGTCCCTTCCAGCAGATCACCGAGTTTGCCTCCGCCAGCGGCATCGGCCAAAAAGCCGGTATTGCCCTTGCCGCCACCGGCCTGGTGCTGACCGTGACTGTTCCGGCCACCAGCCCCGTGATGGCCACCGACGCCGGAGGCACACCTGTCGCTGCCTCGGCAGTTACGCCCCAGCCGGCTGTCACAGCCGAGGCGGGAGCCCAGATTGACTTCAGCCGCTCGGCGGTTGTCACGCAGGCTGACCCGGACGGCAAGCTTAAGCAGCTCCTCAGTGCCCAGTCTGCCGGCGCCGTCTCGAGCGCCGCTTCTGCCGGGAGCCTTGGTGCCCCGCTCGCCGCCATGTCCACTGCATCCCCCTTCGGCTACCGTGTCAGCCCCATCACCGGCGGCTCGGGCGACTTCCACCGGGGCCAGGATTATGTGGCACAGTGCGGCACCTCCGTCCTCGCTGCTGCCACCGGCACCGTGACATTTGTTGGCTGGCACCAGTACGGCGGTGGAAACCGCGTTGTGGTGGACCACGGCAACGGCCTGGAGACCACCTACAACCACCTGTCGTCCTTCAATGTGACAGAAGGCCAGACGGTCTCCCGCGGCGACGTTGTCGCGCTGAGCGGGACCACCGGAGCTTCCACCGGCTGCCATCTCCACTTTGAGGTGCAGGTCAACGGCGAAGTTGTCGATCCCACGCGCTGGCTTTAGTCAAATGAGTGCAATGTCTCACTTGGGTGTTACCAGCCGTGACCTGAATGTGACATTGCTGCAAAACTCCTGTACCGTCTAACTCGCGTCAACTTTTCCGAAGTTGACGCTCTTGAGTGGATTGCCTAGCTCTGCCACCGCTCAAGGTCCGTTCGCATTTCATCGTCTGGCAGGGGCGGGGGAACCAATTTTGGCCTTCTTCATGAAGGCCTTGGGGTTAAGTCGCAAAGCTTCCTTGGAAGCCGCGCGGCCGGGTGACTCCCATCCGAATCCGACAGCTCACCTCGCAGGCATTGGGAGAGGCTACCTTCGTGTCTTCACGCCATAATTCTGCGCGCCACCGTGCACAAACGGTTCGTACCAACCCTTTGGACGCCATGTCCAAGGCTGTTAGTGCCAATGCCGGGACAGTAGGTCGCCAGGCAGCAGTTGTCGCAGCTGCTTCCGGTCTTGTTCTTGGTATGGGACTGCCGGCCACTGCAGCGGACACCACCGCTGGTGTCTCCGCTTCCACCGAGTCGGGTTCCGCGCAGACCGCCCTTGCCGTCACCGCCGAGCCCACCGCAACCGTTTCCTTCGAACGCCCCGTGGTGACCACCATCGCTGCGCCGAAGATCGAGCCGGTCCGTGCCCAGTCCACCGACGCCGACGAAGCCGACGATGATTCAGCTGCGGCCACCACTGCATCCACCGCAGAAAAGGCAGTGGCGGCGGTCAGCTCAGCAGCCACCTCCGGCCTCGCGGCTATCGCCTACACCGGCATCGGCAGCCCCTACGTCTGGGGCGGCACCACCCCCAACGGCTGGGACTGCTCAGGCTTCACCCAGTGGGTTTACGCCCAGGCCGGCATCAGCATCCCGCGCGTCAACGCCTGGACGGCCATGACGCCTACCTCCACCCCGCAGCCGGGCGACCTGGTCATGCAGAACGGCGGCGCACACGTGGGCATCTACGTCGGCAACGGCATGATGATCAGCGCCCTCAACCCTTCCCAGGGCACCCTGCTGCACTCCGTGGCCGCCACCGGAACCTCCTCGTTCTACACCCTGGGCAAATAGTTCTTGGGCGCTTCGGCCCCGGGAACTATTTCTTTGCCCCCTGTTTTTCGCTAGATCACACATCCCCGTTCGGGGCGCGCCGACATACCCCCAAGATGCCGGCGCGTCCAAAACTCTCGGGCTGCCCACAGGCCCCGAGGAAATCGAAAGAGAGAACTGATGACTACTCGTGCTACCGCACGGCACCGCGCCGAGGTCACCAAAACCAACTCAATCGCCGTCATTGCCAAGGCTGTCGGCGATAACGCCGGCGGCGTGGGCCGCCAGGCCGCGGTTATTGCCGCCGCTTCCGGCCTGGTCCTGACCAGCGGCATTGCAGCCAACGCTGCTGATGCCAACATCCAGCGGGATTCCGCTTCCGCCTCGACGCTGGAAGTCGAGTCCGCTGTTGAAGCCCCCATCTCCGCGGCTTCCACCATCGCCATCACCTACGAAAAGCCCGCCGTGACCACTACGCCGGCCCCGGTTGTTGTCGAGGAAGAGCCCGAGGTTGAGGTTCAGGAAGCCGCTCCGGCAGCCCAGCCTGTTGCAGCTCCGAAGGTCACCGCCACGGTTACCGCTGCTCCCGCCCCCGCAGCTCCGGCGTCAGCCAGCGGCAAGGGTGCGGCCATCCTGTCCGCCGCTTACGCCCAGCTGGGTGTTATGCAGGACTGCACCATGCTGGTGACCAACTCCCTGGCAGCCGTGGGCATCAACTTCCACGACTGGCCTGCAGGCTACCTGTCCCTCGGCCGCACGGTCAGCGCCGCCGAAGCCCAGCCCGGCGACCTGATCTATTACGCCGACGGCGGTGCCGGCATGGCCCACGTTGCTGTCTACGCCGGCAACGGCCAGGCCGTGCACGGCGGCTACAACGGCAACCAGACGGTTGTCTTCAGCGCCAACGTAGGATCCGGCCCGGTATTCATCCGCGTGAACTGATGTTCCCGACGGGACGCCTGGTTGATCCCCGGCTGACCTGACGGACTGTCCGCTTGAAGGAACATGACCCCTGCCTTTGTGGCAGGGGTCATGTTCGCTTTAACGGACTGGGCGCACCCTGTGGCCCGCCCTGCGCCCCCATGATGCAGGAGGGCGATGCCGGGCAGATTAGCCGATAGTGGACTTCTTTGTTTACTCTTGTGGTGTCGATCCATAGCCCGGACCATGCCGAGGGCAGCCGGCCCTCGTGCCCCTGACGGGTGCGGCCGTGAAGAGGTACGTGCATGCGCACTCTCGTTCTGAATGCTGGATATGAACCGCTGGCGGTTATTTCATTCCGCCGGGCGCTGGTGCTTGTGCTGACCAACAAGGCGAGCGTGGTGGCTGAGGGGGACGATCCCGTGGTGGGTCCCCAGGAGATCCTGGGCCGCCCGTCCGTGATACTCCTGAACCGCTACATCCGTCCCAGATACAACCACGCCACCGCCGTCAGCCGGCGGGGTGTGCTCAGGCGGGACGGGCACAAGTGCGCGTACTGCGGAAAAGCGGCCCACACCATTGACCATGTCCATCCAAAATCCCGCGGTGGTGCCGATTCCTGGGAGAACCTGGTAGCCGCCTGCCTCCGCTGCAATAACGCCAAAGGGGACCATACCCCGGCCGAAATGGGCTGGAAGCTGCGGTTCGTGCCGGAGCCTCCGCACGGCACCATCTGGCAGATTAAGGAACTGGAAAAGCCCACGCCGGCGTGGGATCCGTTCCTGTTGCCCGAACGCGCTGCCTGACCTGCCTTCCGCACCCCGCCACATCCGTGACCGCCGGTAGGCTGGGACCGTGGAATCGAACATGCCGTCCTTTGATGCCCTCATCCTGGCTGGGGGCCGGTCCGCACGGCTTGGCGGAGTGCCGAAGCAGAACCTGCAATTCCAGGGTGCCACCCTGCTGGAGCGCTCCCTTGCTGCCGCTGCAGCGGCCCGGCGCATTGTGGTGGTGGGTCCGCCCGGGCTGATTCCGGAGGGCATCCTGTCCTGCCGTGAACAGCCCGAGTTCGCCGGGCCGGCAGCCGCGATTGCCGCCGGTCTGGACACCCTCGCCGGCGCGGGGGCGGGGTCCGACTACACTCTGGTGCTCGCCTGCGACATGCCGCTGGTGACCGACGCGGTCAGTGTGCTCCAGGCGTCCCTGGCAGCCGGGGAACGAACGGGGGCGGACGCAGTCCTGGCCCGGACTGAAGACGGCACACCGGCAGGCCGGATCCAGCCACTGGCCGGTTTTTACCGCACAGGTGCGCTAAAAAAGGCTGCGCAGGATCTTGCGTCCCGGGGAGCCCTGATTAACGGTTCTGTCCGCTCGCTCCTTGCTAGTCTGGACGTGCAGCTTGTCAGCGTCCCCGCCGCGTCCACAGCAGACGTGGATACGTGGGACGATGCCGCCGCACTAGGGATTGCCGCCGGCAACCAGGACAAGGACCATGGCCGTCCCGGCCGCAGTTAACGTGGGAGGCAGTTCATGAAGAGCCAGGATGAAACGCTGGAGGAATGGTGCAGGTCCCTGCTCCAGGCCTATGAACTCGAGGACGTCCAGGTAGACGTCAACGCCATCCTGTCCCTTGCCGGCGTAGCAGCCCACTCCGTGGTCCGCCCGGCTGCTCCGCTCACCACGTTCATTGCCGGCTTTGCCGCCGGCCTGGCCTCCGGCTCCGGCCGCACAACGGATGCCGCGTCCATGGACTCTGCCCTGGCCGTGGCGCGTTCACTTGCTGCCGACTACGACGCTGAAGCCGCCGGGACCCCCGGCGAATGACCGGGGAACCCCAGGGAGAAGCAGGTAGACCCGAAGGGCAGGACACCCCGCACCACCTTGCCCACACATGGGAGGAAGCACGGCAGGCAGCGTTTGATGCTGCCACGCCGATTCCTGCCGGCCCGGTGGCCCTGGAGCTTGCCCTGGGCCGCCGCCTGGACCAGGACATTGCGGCACTGCAGGACATGCCGCACTATGCGTCCTCGGCCATGGACGGATGGGCTGTCAACGGCACCGGCCCGTGGATCCTGGTTGAGCCGGGGGCCAGGCTGGCGCCGCACCAGGCCAGCCCCATCGTGACCGGCGGCCTGATTCCGCCCGGCGGCAAGGCGATACTGCGCAGCGAGAGCGCGGTTTTGGGCAAGGACGACGACGGGCTCCCCATCCTGGAAACCGGTGGAACCGCGCGACCGGGGGAGCCGCGCAACGGCCAGCACATCCGGAAGGCGGGGGAAGAAGCCAGGGAAGGGGACGTCCTGGTCAAAGCCGGGGTGGAGCTGAATCCCGCGCATCTGGCACTCGCTGCCCTGGCAGGCCACGATGAGGTGCGCGTCCAGGGCAAACCCCTGGTGCGGCTGCTGCTGACCGGCTCCGAGGTCGTGGCGGAGGGCCTTCCGGTTCCGGGCCAGGTGCGCGACACCTTCGGTCCCCAACTGCCGGCAGTGGTCGCAATGCTGGGCGGCATTGCCGGGGGACAGCAGAAAATCGGCGATTCCTACGAGGAATGGCTCGCCGGCCTGGAGGATGTGGTCCCGGAGGCGCCCGGCGCACCCGACTTGCCGGCCGACGTCGTGATCACCACAGGCGGGACCGGACGCTCCGGCACGGACCACCTGCGCCGCGCGGTTGCCGAGCTGGGCGGGCGGCTGGTCATCGACGGCGTGGCCATGCGCCCCGGGCATCCCGCCGTCCTGGCTGAGCTGCCGGACGGCAGGTTCGTGCTGGGCCTGCCGGGAAATCCGCTGGCGGCAATGATGGCATTGTCAACGGTGGGTGCCCCCCTGCTGGCTGCCCTGGGCCACGGCACCATGCCCTCCGTACAGGAGGTGCCGTGCGGAACAATGATCGAACCCGATCCCGGGCGCACCCGGCTGATGCCTTTCCGCCTCCTCTACGGCATGGCATCCCCGGCCCAGCACACGGGGCCGGGGATGATGCGGGGATTGGCTTCTGCCGACGGCGTCATGGTGGTGCCGCCACACGGCGTGCAACTGGGTGAGCCGGTGCCGGCTTTCGCCTTGCCGTGGAGTCCGCCAATTCCCGCCCCCGCTGAAAGCCCGGCCAAGGCCAAGCCCCGCAGTGCGGGCCGGACTGCACGGACGGGCACCAAACCCGCGGACGGTCCGGTGGACTGGAGTGCCCTTCTTGGCTGAGCGGCGCGCAGGGTTATCGTGCAGGGTTAAGAGGGTTGGTTCAGCGGTGCACCTGGTTGAGCCGGGTCCCCGCGGTTGTCATGATGGAGTTATGAACAGGCAAGGTGGGACATGGGACGCGTAACCCAGCGCCGCAAGGTGCACAAGTATGTTCTGGACGGCTCACCGAACGCCATCGAGTTCCCCGTCCGGTACCGGGAGGACGTCCTGGCTGTCGAGGAACCGCTGGAGATCCGCTTGGGATCCCTCTCCTTCTCCGTCACCATGCGGACACCAGGCGACGACTTTGACCTGGTGGCCGGTTTTCTGGTGTCCGAGGGTGTCATCTGGTCTGCTGAACAGCTCGTTTCCCTGCGGTTCTGTGCCGGCGAAGACGAAGACGGAGTCCAGACATTCAACGTGGTGGAGGCGCAGCTGCGGCCGGACGTCCCGCTTCCTGCCACCGGACGCAACGTGTATACGTCCAGTTCCTGCGGCATCTGCGGTACGGACTCCATAGAATCGGTCCGCAAATCCTCGCATTACAGCCCCCAGTCCGATCCCGTGACGGTGGATGCCCAGGTCCTTGCCTCGCTGCCGGCACTGCTCCGCCAGTCCCAGCGCCTCTTTGACGACACCGGGGGAGTGCACGCGGCCGGCCTGTTCAAGGTGGAGGACGACGGCGGTGTAAAGCTTTTGTGCCTCCGCGAGGACGTGGGGCGGCACAACGCCGTGGACAAGGTGGTGGGCTGGGCGCTGCGCGAAGGCCTTCTCCCGCTGCGCGGAACGATCCTCCAGGTATCGGGCAGGGCATCCTTCGAGCTGGTCCAGAAAGCCGCCATGGCAGGAATTCCCGTGCTGGCCGCCGTCAGCGCTCCCTCCAGCCTGGCCGCTGAACTGGCCGAGGCCGGCGGAGTGACGCTGGCGGGATTCAGCCGGGGTACCAGCCTGAACGTGTACGCCGGCAACGCCCGCATCACCGGGCCGGTGGTTCCCGTGCCGTCTGCGTGAGCTTTCCCCGCCGGGAGTTTCCGGGCACGCTCGCAGAAGGGGTTGGATATCAGGCTACTAGCGGGTAGATTTGTCCATCGAATGGACACGATAGTCCACTTTCATACTTTGAAGAAGGCCCATATTGCATGACGACCGCCGGATCACGGAAGTCCGCCTGGAGAGGTTTGTGCGTGAGCGCATCAACCCCGCCGTGTACAGCAGGAGCCTTCCCCTTGCCCTGAGCAGCTGGGATGTGCCGGACGAACCGGTCCCCGCGCTGGAGGCCATGCGGCAGGAATTCCGGCCGCAGGACCACGGCGCCCCATGGGGAAAGCCGTGGGGCACCAAATGGCTCCGCCTGCAGGGCGAAGTCCCCGAATCGTGGGGTACCGAACCTGACACCACCGTGGAAGTTGTGGTGGACCTCGGCTTCACCATCGAAACCCCGGGCTTCCAGTGCGAGGGCATTGCCTGGCGGCCGGACGGCACCATCATCAAGGCCGTCTCACCGCGGAACCAGTACATTCCCCTGAAACTGCTGGGTGGGGGCATGGCCGTGGATTTCTACGTGGAGGCCGCCGCCAATCCGGATGTGGCCCAGGGCTGGACCTTCGCCGCCACGCCGTACGGTGACAAATCCACCGCCGGAACAGCCCCTCAATACCGGCTGGGACCCATTGCCATCGCCGAGCTGAACCAGACCGTGTGGGAGCTGCAGCAGGATGTCTGGACCCTGGCAGGACTGATGGAGCAGCTGCCCCTGGAGCTGCCCCGCCGCCATGAAATCCTCCGGGCCCTGGAACGCATGATGGACGTGATGGATCCGGACGATGTTGCCGGAACCGCCGCAGCAGGACGCGATGCGCTCGCCGGGGTCCTGGCCCGGCCTGCCTACGCGTCCGCCCACCAGCTGGTCGCCACCGGGCACGCGCACATCGACTCCGCCTGGCTCTGGCCGGTCCGGGAAACAATGCGCAAATGCGCCCGGACGTTTTCCAACGTGGTGTCCCTCATGGACGAGAACCCGGACTTCGTCTTCTCGTGTTCCTCGGCGCAGCAGCTTGCCTGGATCAAGGAGTTCTACCCTGAGCTGTTCAGCCGGATCCGGGAAAAGGTCCGTTCGGGCCAGTTCGTTCCCGTGGGCGGCATGTGGGTGGAATCGGACACCAATATGCCCGGCGGCGAAGCCATGGCGCGGCAGTTCGTGGAAGGCAAGAGCTTCTTCCTGGCCGAGTTCGGCATCGAATGCCGGGAAGCCTGGCTGCCCGACTCGTTCGGGTACTCCGCAGCCCTGCCGCAGATCGTGAAATCCGCCGGCAGCCGCTGGTTCCTGACCCAGAAAATCTCCTGGAACCAGACCAACAGGATGCCGCACCACACCTTCAACTGGGAGGGCATCGACGGCACCCGGCTTTTCACCCACTTCCCGCCGGTGGACACCTACAACTCCGAACTGAGCGCACGCGAACTCGCCCATGCCGAGCGGAACTACCGCGACCACGGCCGGGGAACAGTCTCGCTGGTGCCATTCGGCTATGGCGACGGCGGCGGCGGGCCTACGCGGGAAATGCTGGCCGCAGCAGCCCGCACTGCCAACCTGGAAGGCTCCCCGAAAGTCCGGATTGGATCGGCGGAGAGTTTCTTCCAACAGGCGGAGGAAGACTACCTGGCCCTGCCCGTGTGGGTGGGCGAGATGTACCTCGAGCTGCACCGCGGCACGTACACCAGCCAGGCCCGGACCAAGAAGGGCAACCGGCGCAGCGAACACCTGCTGCGGGAAGCGGAACTGTGGTGCGCCACCGCCGCCGTCCGGACAAACGGCGCCTACGCCTACCCGGCGGCAGAACTCAAGCGCCTGTGGCGGCTGGTGCTGCTGCAGCAGTTCCACGACATCCTTCCGGGCAGCTCCATCGCCTGGGTCCACCAGGATGCCGAGCGCAACTACCAGGCGATCGAAACCGCCCTGGAAACACTCATCGGCCAGGCCGCTGCCGCTGTGCTCGGTCCGGGGGAGCGGCAGTTCCTGCTGAATGCAGCACCCCACCCGCGGGACGGCGTGCCGGCGCTGGCAGCGGCGGAACGCGCCACCCATCCTGAGGCTGTGTGTGCCACAGCTGATGCCGGCGGCTACATCCTGGACAACGGCATCATCCGCGCCGTCCTGGACGCCGATGGCTTGCTCACCTCGCTGGTGGACTACGCCAGCGGACGCGAAGCGATTGCCCCGGGCGAGCACGGCAACCTGCTGGAACTGCACCGGGACACCCCCAACGAGTGGGACGCCTGGGATATCGATGAGTTCTACCGGCGCAACGTCACGGCCCTGGCCACCGCACTGTCCGTGAGCCTTGAAGAGCACGGTAGCGCCGCCGTCGTGGTGGTGGAGCGGCTGGCCGGTACCTCACCGCTCACACAGCGCATCACGCTGGAGCCTGGAAGCCCCTCGCTGTCCATTACCACTGCCGTTGACTGGCAGGAACGCGAGAAGCTGCTGAAGCTCGGTTTCGCCCTGGACGTCCGCGCGGACCGGTCCGCCGCCGAAACCCAGTTCGGACATGTTTTCCGGCCGACGCACACCAACACCTCCTGGGAAGCTGCCAAGTTCGAGATCTGCGCCCACCGGTGGATCCACGTGGCTGAACCCGGCTACGGGGTGGCGGTGTCCAATGCGTCCACCTACGGGCACGACGTGGGCAGGAGCGTCAGGGCTTCCGACGGCGGCACCACCACCACTGTGCGCCTGTCGCTGCTGCGCGCCCCCAAGTTCCCGGACCCGGAAGCGGACCGCGGCGATCACGAACTGACGGTCACCATCCGTCCCGGCGCCGATATCGCCGACGCTGTCCAGGAGGGCTACCGCACCAATCTGGCTCCACGCCTGGTCCGCGGCGCCTCCCCGGTTGAACCACTGGTTGCCGTGTCTAATCCCGGGATGGTGATTGAAGCCGTCAAGCTTGCCGAGGACGGTTCGGGCGACGTGATCGTCCGGCTGTACGAATCATTGGGGCAACGCTCGGCCGGCAGGATCACTGCAAACTTCGAGGTGGGGGCCATCCAGCCCGTGGATCTCCTGGAGCGCGGTCTTCCGGCTCCGGGGGTGCAGGCGGATGAAACGGGCGCAACACTCCACCTGCGTCCCTTCCAGCTGGTCACCCTGAGGTTCGTCCGCCCGTAGTCCGCCTTCCCGCCGCGGGAATATGCAAATGCATCCAATGCTTGTAGTCGGCATGGAACTGGGAATCTTTACCTTCGGCGATATCCACGCGGACCCCGTCAGCGGGGCGGCTGTCTCCCCGGAGCAAAATACGCTTGACCTGCTCGAGCGCGCACGGCTGGCGGACCAGGTGGGGCTCCACTATTTTGGCGTAGGGGAGCACCACCGCCCGGACTACTCGGTTTCCGCGCCGTCGGTTGTACTGGCCGCAGCGGCCGCCCAGACGCGGAACATCAAGATCGGCAGTGCCGTGACGGTGCTCAGCACCGAGGACCCCGTGCGGGTGTTCCAGCAATTCGCCACCCTCGACCTCATTAGCCAAGGCAGGGCGGAACTCACCGCGGGCCGCGGCAGCTTCATCGAGTCGTACCCGCTCTTCGGGCGAAGCTGGAGGACTATGACGCGCTCTACGAGGAAAAGCTGGACCTGCTGCTGAAGCTCAATGCTGCCGGACGCGTTACATGGAATGGGAGGTTCCGGCCGCCCCTGGACGATGCACTCATCCTGCCCCGGCCCTATCCCGGTCCGGACGGGCAGCGGGCACTGGACATCTGGATCGCCACGGGCGGTACCCCGCACTCCACCGTCCGGGCAGCTGAGCTGGGCAAGAGCGTGATGTATGCCCTGCTGGGTGGTTCAGTCCGCAATTTTGAACGCCACGCGGAGCTGTACCGCGAGACGGCGGCCCGGCACGGGCATGCGCCGGAAGGGCTGAAAGTTGGCGTGAGTACGCCGGGGCTTGTCCTCCGCGACGGGACATCCGGCGTGGCCAGGGCCAAGGAAACCTTCCGGCCCTACTGGCTCGACACGATGCGCCGGCTTTCTGCCGAGCGGGGCTTTCCCACACCCAGCGGACTCACGTACAACATGGAGACTGCCCCTGGCGGTTCGCTCTTCGTGGGCAACGCTGAGCAGGTGGCGGAAAAGATCATCCGGATGCACGGCCACATGCAGCAGCACCGGCAGATCTTCCAGCTGGACTTTTCATCGGTACCTCAGCGCCTGGTGCTTGAGTCCATAGAGCTGCTCGGAACGGAAGTCCTGCCGCTGGTCAGGAAGGAACTGGGTGCCGCGGCGCCGGGAGGATCCGCAGCTGCGGTGAATGCGGCTCAGGCCTGACACGCAGGCAATACCGGGCTTAAATAGGCTGAGTGGGGGCGGTCCCCAACGGCCGCCACCACTCATCCCCCCAATGTCGTGTGAAGGCCCCCGGGGCGGGAGCGTCCAAGAATTTATCCCCGTTCGTAAACGCCCTGCGCCCCACCTTCACACATTCATGATTGTTTCACATTCTAATGATTTTGTGAAAGCGCTTAGGGAGTTACTTTTCGGTATATGTCTCCCTGCCCCCGGCAGTCCTGCCGTTTTTCACCCTCGCCGCCCAAATCAGCGCCAAACCAATCACAAAACACAGCACCGCCGTATAGTTCACCACGAACTCAACCGCGGCCCAGTCCCGCGGGATGACCGGGAAAAGCAGGGTGAGGGCGATGGCGATCCCGCCCACTGCCAGCAGTCCGGCAGCGACGCGCACCAGGCCCGGCAACCGGCTTCCCACGGCGCGGACCATGGCTGGCAGCAGAACCAGCGAAACATAGGAGGGATACGCCCGGCCGGCCGCGCCGTAGTACTCCACCAGCAGGCCGTTCCGGGAATCCTTCCTGGCCGGGCCCACAAGCCCCGCCGAGGAGCCTGCCGTGTCCATCATGAAGAACACCGCCACCATGGCCAGGGAGATCAGCAGCAGGACGGCCATTCCGGCCCTTCCCGTGATGAGCCGGTAGGCACCCTCGGCACCAAACCCCTTCGTGACCCGGACGCCCACAAAGTAGATGGCGGCGAAGATGACGAAGCGCAGCAGCAGGTTGGCAATGTTGCTGCCGCCCAGGGCCTGGTCGATGGCAACGTAGGGCGCCTCGATGCTGAGGAGGATGGCCAGGGTCATCAGGGCGAAGATGTAGAACAGCGACCTGTTCTTCCCGCGCAGCGCACTGGGTACGCGGGCCACCGCAATCAGGCCGCAGACGGCCAGCGTGGTCCACTGAAGAATTGCAATCATCCCAGGTTCTCCCAGATCTTTTCCGTCTGCGCTTGGTCGTGCTCCTGCCGGCGCAGGACTTTGCCCAGGGCCTGCAGCCTGTCGCCCGCAAGGGCAGTAAGGTCGCCGTCGGACATGCTGTCCAGCGCCGCCTGCCGGGCATCCGAAGGCCACCCGGCCTCTTCCTCGGTGATAAGGCCGGTGGCAACCAGGCCACTCGCCGGTCCCACCCCGGCCGCCAGCGCCGTGGCTACCGCGAGTTCGGGGGACAGCCGGTTGGCGGTCAACTGCGCGGAATAGTTTTGCGGCGCAACTCCTGTGGCGGCCGAGACCCGGTGCCGCACCTCGCCGTCGTCGATGGCATCCACCCAGTTCTTGACGGAGGTGGCGTGCGGTGCCGGGCTCAGCGCGGGGGGCTTCTCCCGGGATCGCCGCGCAGGGTCCATCGCCTGCCTGGCCAGCAGGGACCGGAGAAGGTCCGGCGTCGAGATCTGGCTGACCAGCTCACAGCGCGTAGGGGGACGCGGAGGCCCGGCCAGTTCCCGGTACGGCTCGAAGTCCGCCAGGGCCGCCACCGGATTGATGTTGTAGGCGCGGCTGATGCTGACCACGGTACTGACGGAGACCTTGCCCCGGACCAGCTGCTGCGCAAGGGTGGTCCGTTTGATCCCGGAGACCCTGCAGACATCTGCCGTGCTGGCATCGGGGGCGATGCCCTGCAGCCAGCGCTGGAACGCCTTGGCGGGAAGGGTCATGAAGGGCTCTCTGCAGAACGGACGGTTGACTCGATTTTAGCGCGCCGATGCGGAGCCGATTTTACCGCCCGTGGTGTTTCGACTATGCTTGATGGTCGAGCCCGTTGGTCCGTACACCCCCCAAGTCCGGACCAGCGGGTTCTTTTATGTCCTGCGGCCCGGCGGCATTTTCCCTGGTGTTCCGCACGGGCAATGCCGGCACGGTTCCGGCAGGAAACCGGCTGCGGATGCGCCGGTGAAAGGACGGATCGATGACTGCAACCCTTGTTGCCAAGGACGTCGCCGGCGGCCACGACCACCGCCAGCTTTTCTCCCGGCTTTCCCTCACGGTTGCTCCCGGTGACGTGGTGGGAGTGGTGGGTGCCAACGGCGCGGGCAAATCCACCCTGCTGCGGCTCCTCGCCGGCGTCGACCAGCCGCAGGAAGGCAGCGTCAGCCTTGCTCCCGCCGATGCGTTCGTTGGTTGGCTTCCCCAGGAACATGAACGAGTAGTGGGCGAGACGGTGGCTGGATACATCGCCCGGCGCACGGGCTGCGCACAGGCCACCGCGGAGATGGAATCCACGGCAGAAGCATTGGGCGCAGGCGCGCCGGGTGCCGATGACGCCTACTCCCACGCTTTCGACAGGTGGATGGCCTCCGGCGCCGCGGACCTTGACGACCGCATCCCCGCCGTCCTGGCCGACCTGGGACTGGAGGCGGGCCCCGAAGCACCCATGACCGGACTTTCCGGCGGCCAGGCCGCGCGTGTCGCCCTGGCGGCGCTGCTGCTCAGCCGGTTCGACGTGGTGCTCCTGGACGAGCCCACCAACGACCTTGACCTGGCCGGCCTCGCCAAGCTGGAGGACTTCGTCAAAGGCCTCCGCGGCGGCGTGGTCCTGGTCAGCCACGACCGCGAGTTCCTGGCCCGCTGCGTCACCACGGTGGTGGAACTGGACCTGGCACAGAACGCGGTAGCCGTTTACGACGGCGGCTACGACGCCTTCCTGGAAGAGCGGGCCGTCGCGCGGCGGCACGCCCGCGAAAAGTACGAGGAGTTTGCCACCACCAAGGCAGACCTTGTCTCACGTGCGCGGACGCAGCGCGAGTGGAGCTCGCAGGGCGTCCGGAACGCCATGAAGAAGAGCCCCGACAACGACAAGATCCGCCGGGCAGCCAGCACCGAGTCCTCCGAAAAGCAGGCCCAGAAAGTCCGGCAGATGGAATCCCGCATTGCCCGGCTGGACGTGGTGGAAGAGCCGCGCAAGGAATGGCAGCTCCAGTTCTCCATCGGCAAGGCCCCCCGCTCCAGCGCCGTGGTGGCAACCCTCCGCGACGCCGTGCTGCGGCAGGGAAGCTTCACCCTGGGACCGGTCAACCTGCAGCTCAACGCGGGGGAGCGGATCGGCATCACCGGCCCCAACGGAGCCGGCAAGTCCACCCTGCTTCGCCTGCTCCTGGGCGCGGCCGAACCGGATTCGGGCAGCGCCTCGATGGGCGCCTCTGTTGCCATTGGCGAGATTGACCAGGCACGCGGGCTGCTGGCGGGGCACCTTGCCCTGGCAGACGCCGTCGAGGCCGTCCTGGTGGACCAGACCCCGGCGGAGGTCCGTACCCTCCTGGCGAAATTCGGCCTGAAGGCGGATCACACGGCCAGGGCGGTTGACTCCCTCTCGCCGGGAGAACGGACCCGCGCCGCATTGGCCCTGCTCCAGGCGCGCGGTGTGAACCTCCTGGTCCTTGACGAACCCACCAACCACTTGGACCTGCCGGCCATCGAGCAGCTCGAAGAGGCACTGGACAGCTACGACGGCGCACTGCTCCTGGTAACCCACGACCGGCGGCTGCTGGAGAACGTGCGCCTGGATGTACGTTGGGATGTGGACAGCGGGACGGTCACCGAGCAGCGCATCGGCAGCAGTATTTGAACGGAAACGACGGTATGGGCAGTAATGTGAGCGCGGAGCAGCAGCTATGAGCATGGAAGGCGTCGCCTGGAACTCCCTGTACAAGATCACCCGGGCCAAGAGCGGTTCCAAGCCGTTCTCCAAAGACACCCTGAAACGGGTCCTGGCCTTCGCCCGCCCGCACCGCGGCAAGCTGCTGGCCTTCGTGGCGCTCTCGATCGTGATGGCTTTCCTGGCCGTGGCCACTCCTGTCCTTGCGGGACAGGTGGTGGACGCGATCGTGGCCAAGGCCGGCGCGGGCGAGGTGCTCCGGCTTGCGCTGCTCATCGCCGTCGTCGCCATCGCCGAGGCGGGGGTGGGCCTGGTCAACCGCTGGCTTTCCTCAACCATCGGCGAAGGCGTCATTGTGGACCTTCGCACGCGCGTCTTTGACCACGTGCAGAAGATGCCGATTGCCTTCTTCACCCGCACCCGGACCGGTGCCCTGGTCAGCCGCCTCAACAACGACGTCATCGGCGCGCAGTCGGCATTTGCCGGCACCCTGTCCGGAGTGGTCAGCAACGTGGTGGCGCTGATCCTCACCCTGATCGTGATGCTGGGCACTTCATGGCAGGTGACAGTCCTGGCGATGATCCTGCTGCCCGTCTTCCTCATCCCGGCCCGGCGGATGGGATCCAGGCTGGCCGACCTGCGCCGCGAGGCAGCGGAACACAACGCCGCCATGGGCACGCAGATGACCGAACGCTTTTCGGCGCCCGGCGCCACGCTGGTCAAGCTGTTCGGCCGGCCCGCAGAGGAATCCCGCGAGTTTGCGGTGCGCGCGGGGCGGGTCCGCGACATCGGCATCCGCACCGCGATGCTGCAGTTTACGTTCGTCACCGCCCTGACCCTGGTCTCCGCCCTGGCCCTGGCGCTGGTCTACGGGCTGGGCGGCTGGCTGGCGATCACCGGCCAGCTCGCACCCGGCGATGTGGTGGTCCTGGCGCTGCTGCTCACCCGCCTCTACGCCCCGCTCACCGCCCTGTCCAACGCCAGGGTTGAAATCATGAGCGCCCTGGTCAGCTTTGAGCGCGTTTTTGAGATCCTGGACCTGAAACCCCTGATCCAGCAAAAGCCGGACGCCGTCCCTGTCCCGCCGGGCCCGGTGTCCGTGGAGTTCGACGACGTCCGCTTCGCCTACCCCGCGGCGGACAAGGTCTCGCTGGCCTCGCTGGAGGAGGTGTCCACGCTGGACACGCGCGGCGGCGAGGAAGTGCTGCACGGCATCAGTTTCCGGGTGGAGCCGGGCCAGACCGTGGCCCTGGTGGGTTCCTCCGGAGCGGGCAAATCGACCGTCGCCCAGCTGCTGGCGCGCCTGTACGACGTGGATTCCGGCGCGGTCCGGCTGGGCGGCGTCACGCCGGGCACCGGACTGGATGTCCGGGATGCCACCTTCGACTCCCTTCGCGACACCTTGGGCATGGTGACGCAGGACGGCCACCTCTTCCACGAAACCATCGCCTCCAACCTGCGCCTGGCCCGGCCGGATGCCACCGACGAGGACATGTGGGAGGTCATCCGGCAGGCGCGGCTGGAAACGATGATCCGGTCCCTGCCCGACGGGCTGGACACCGTGGTGGGGGAGCGCGGCTACCGCCTGTCCGGCGGTGAGCGCCAGCGCCTCACCATCGCCCGGCTGCTGATCGCCCAGCCCCGGGTGGTCATCCTGGATGAGGCCACCGCCGCCCTGGACTCCACCAACGAGGCCGCCGTGCAGGCCGCCCTGGGCGCCGCACTCGAGGGGCGGACCGCCGTCGTGATCGCCCACCGCCTGTCCACCATCCGTGCGGCGGACGCCATCCTGGTGGTGGAGGACGGCCGGATCGTGGAACGCGGCACCCACACCGAACTGCTGGCTGCCGAAGGCCGCTACGCCGAGCTGTACCGGACGCAGTTCGCCGAGGCCACGGCGGTGGCCCAAGAGGCCGTCCCGGAGCTTTAGGCGTCCGGCTGTGCGCCCAGCTCCGGCAGGATGTGGTCCGTCAGCAGCGGGGCAAGGTCCGGCGGCAGTGCTGCGCCCCGGTCAAGGGCAGCGAGGTCCAGCCAGCGGATCTCCGCGATCTCGGCCGACGGGTGGGCCTGCCACGTCCCCGGCGCACGGAACACGGTGGCTTCAATGTCCGTGGCGGCCTCGTTGGCGGCATCGGCGATCCAGACGCCCATCAGCTCCAGATCCCGGGGATCGATGACGATGCCCACCTCCTCCGCCAGCTCGCGGGCGGCTGCCTGGACTGCCGTTTCGCCGGCCTCGGGCTTGCCCCCGGGGTGCATGAACATGCCGGTGCCGCGCTTCCGCACTGTCAGGAGCCGGCCCGCTGGGTCGAACACGCAGACGGCGGACACCACGATGCGTGCCTTCATCAGGCAGCACTCCGAACGAGGCGGGACGCCAGCAGAAGGTCCTTGCGCGGCCCGGTGACGTCCCAGCTGAAGCTGAACGCGTCCGGCCCCTCAAGCGTGTAGGCCACGCGGTAGGTGTCGGGATCGCACCAGTGATTGTCCAGGTTGGCCTCCGGGGTGAAGCTCATCCGGTGGAACGGACGCCCGTCGGGGAAGAACACGTCCAGGGCGTCGGGGCGTCCCGCTGCCGGCTTCAGCAGGTATTCACGCGAGGCGGGGCCGGTGAAGGAGGGCCAGCGCATGGTGCCTTCTTCGCGGAGCGCCAGGCCGCCGTCGTCCGTTGGAGTGAAAAGTACGACGCCGGAAAAGGTTCCGCGGGTGCCATCAGCACGGTCCAGCAGGTCCCGCTCAAGGGTCCAGCGGCCGGCCGCCGGACCGCCGGCGGTACCAGGCAGGGCAGCGCCCAGCAGGTAGGCGCGGAGGTCGAACTCTGGGGAGTCAAGGTTCAAGTGCCCTCGATTGGAATCGAACCAACGACACCGGCTTTAGGAGAGCCGTGCTCTATCCACTGAGCTACGAGGGCGGGCGTCCGAAGATCGGCAGGGCCGGTCCGGCCGGACACGGATACAAGCATACAAGGTGTCGGGCCGTACTACGCTCAAAGCATGAGTTCAGCCGCGTCCGCTACCCCCGCAGTGGCCTTTATTCCGGATACAACCTCCACCCGGCAGTACATCGGGGCGTGGTCCGTGCTGAGCGTGCTGCAGTATTTTGCGGCCGAAGCTGCAGTGATCGGGGCTTGGGCGGGTCCCCGGCCGTACGACCTGCGGACCGGGTACATCAGTGATCTCGGTGCAATCAACTGCGGCATCTATGACGGCCGGGAGGTCTGCTCCCCGCTGAGCTGGCTGATGAACGCCTCGTTCGTGGTCCAGGGCCTGGGGATGCTGCTGGGCGCCCTGCTGCTCAGCTCCGGGCTGCTGTGCGTGGCAGCCCGCGCCGGCGTCCGGGTCCAACCCGGGCAGCGCAAGCCGTGGCTGGCGGCCGTCTGGGTCCGGGTGCTGGCCGGGACGGCAGGGGCAGGAACCGTCATTGTGGGACTGGTCCCCGAGGACGTGGGTTCCTTCTGGCACTTTGCCGGAGCGGTCATGTACTTCCTGGCCGGCGCCGTTGCCCTGCTGGTGCTGGGAACCCTGTGGTTGCGGAAATCCGGGATGGCCTGGTTCATCCTGGTGTGCGGCGGGGTATCCCTGGCTGCGCTGGCCACCGGAGCCCTGACCGGGATGGACGTCCCCGAGCCCGGGACCCTGGAACGGCTGATGGGTTATCCCGTGACGGTGGGGATGGCGGCGGCGGGCCTAGTTATTGCCCGGCGCGTGCACCGGCACCGGAAGCAGGTACGCGCCGCAGCGGCCGTCAGGTAGCGGTTTTTGCCTTCCGCGGCTTGAACACCACAGCCGCGGCTCCGGTGAACAGGCACAGGACCAGGAGAACCCAGCCGGCAACGGTGAGGCCGGACGCCACGGCCACCTGGCCGGCATCGGGCGCACCGGCAGCGAGCATTCCGTCGATGGCGACGTTGCCCCACAGACGGGCCACCACGAACAGCAGGAGCAGCGCCCACAGCGTCCAGCGCACCGCCCTGCGGGCCACGTTGGTCCCGATCAGCAGCAGCCACGTGAAGCCGAAAATCAGCGGGAAGAGGGTTCCGGCGGTCTTGTGGACGTAGTTGAGCTGCCCGCGCGCGTCATCGTCCATCGCCGCCTGCAGCTGGCCGATATACCCGGGATCGAAACCGCCCACCAAGGAATCCGGCATGGCCAGGCCGCCGGACAGCTGCCGGAGCTGGTCCAGGGTCAGCAGGTGCAGGTACCAGAACAGGAAGAGGCTTGCCACCACCCCGGCAACCAGGATCAGGTTGCTGTTGCTTTCCGCTTTCTCCGGCGTGCGGGCCGTGGTGGGGTTGACCACCGGCGGCAGGTGGTGCTGCGGCACCACCGCTTTGGAGCCGTGCTTCTTGATCCGCTGGGCAGGGGTTTTGGCCATGGCACCATTATCCCGCCCCATAAACTGAAGCCATGACCAATGGCCGGCACAGCGCAATAGAACTTGACCCCTCACTGGACGACCACCAGCTTGCGGCGGCACTGGTCCGCGAAGCCGGGCAGCTGGCGCTGCTGATGCGGATGGCCGGGCTGCAGTCCCAGCAGAAGACCTCCATCTCGGATGTGGTGACAGCCGCCGACCATGCCGCAGAAGCCTATGTGCTGGAGCAGCTCCAGCGCTGCCGGCCGGAGGACGGCATCCTCGGCGAGGAGGGGGCCTCGGTCAAGGGCAGCAGCGGCCGGACCTGGGTGATCGATCCCGTGGACGGCACCTACAACTTCCTGCACGGCTCCACCTACTGGTGCTCCGCCATCGCGCTGAAGGACACCTCCGACGTGCTGCTCGGCGCCATCTACCAGCCGGAGGAGGACAAGCTCTGGCTGGGCGGCCGTACGCACCCGGCCACCCTGAACGGGGAGCCGCTCACCGTCTTCCAGGACAACAGGGGAGCGCGGAACGCGACGGCGGTCGCCGAACTGGGTGCCGCCACCTACATCCATCCCCGCTGGCTCATGGACCCGTTGTGCGCCATGCCGTGGCACGCCGCGGCAACGTCCGCCGCGACGCTCCGCATGCTGGGTTCGGGCTCCTGCGACCTGGGCAGGGTGGCGGACGGACAGATGGGCTGCTGGTTCCAGCACAGCTGCCCGGAATGGGACTGGCTGCCCGGCAAGGCCATCGTCCGGGCCGCGGGCGGCGCCGTGGACACGGTCCGGGTCAACGGCCTGGAATGGTTCATGGCAGGAGGAACGACGGCGGTACGGGAGTTGCGTGCGGCCCTTGAGTCCGGCTCGGTCGCCTGAGAATTACTGCCCCGTCCTTCCGTAATCCACAGGCTGGAAGTGCGTGTCGGTCCCACCGCCTAGACTTGTAGGCACCATGGATATGTTGTTTGACCCGTACTCTGACGGACCGTTCAAGGCCGCTCCCGCAGCGGCAACCCGCACCAAAACGCGTCCTGACGGCGTGGCCACCGCGGCCGGTCCGGGCGGCAGCGCGCCCTCCTGGAACCCTGAGGGCACCCGCCATGGGGGCGGCGGGCAACCTGGCGGCCAGCACGGGGACGACCAGTCGGGGAGCCACCGGCAGGGTGCCCGGCGGCCGGACGCGGCCCAGCTGCTGGAGGGACTGAACCCGCAGCAGGAGGAAGCGGTTAAGCATGCCGGCTCCGCGCTGCTGATCGTGGCCGGTGCCGGTTCGGGAAAGACCCGTGTGCTCAGCAACAGGATCGCCTACCTGATCGCCACCGGGCGTGCCCACCACGGCGAAATCCTGGCCATCACCTTCACCAACAAGGCCGCCGCCGAAATGAGGGAACGCATCGAAGCCCTGGTGGGCGGCCGGGCCAAGATCATGTGGATCTCCACGTTCCACTCGTCCTGCGTGCGGATCCTGCGGCAGGAGGCCGCAAACGTCGGCCTGAAATCGAACTTCTCCATCTACGACTCCGCCGATTCCCTGCGGCTCGTCACCCAGGTGTCCAAAGCCCTGGACCTGGATCCCAAGAAGTTCGCACCCAAGGCCATCCAGCACAAGATCTCTGCGCTGAAGAACGAACTGATCGACGCCGATTCCTATGCCTCGGCAGCGAACTACAACGATCCCTTCGAACAGGCCGTGGCCGAGGTGTACAAGGGCTACACCCAGCGGCTGCGCCAGGCCAACGCCATGGACTTCGACGACCTCATCGCCGAGACGGTCTTTATGTTCCGCGCGTTTCCGGCGCTTGCCGAGTCCTACCGCCGCCGGTTCCGCCACGTCCTCGTGGACGAATACCAGGACACCAACCACGCCCAGTACGCCCTGGTCCGCGAAATCGTGGGGGAGGGGCCCGGCGCATCGGAGCTTACGGTGGTGGGCGATTCCGATCAGTCCATCTACGCCTTCCGCGGCGCGGACATCCGCAACATCGTGGAGTTTGAAAAGGACTATCCGGAGGCCCGCACCATCAAGCTGGAGCAGAACTACCGCTCCACGCAAAACATCCTCAGCGCGGCCAACTCGGTGATCTCCCGCAACCCCAACCGCCCGGAAAAGCGGCTATGGACCGCGGAGGGCGAAGGCCACAAGATCATTGGCTACGTGGGCGAAAACGAGCACGACGAAGCACAGTTCATCGCCAAGGAAATCGACCGGCTCCAGGACGAGGACAACCTCCGTCCCGGCGACGTCGCCATCTTCTACCGGACCAACGCCCAGTCCCGCTCCATCGAGGACGTGCTGGTCCGCGTGGGCCTGCCGTACAAGGTGGTGGGCGGCACCCGCTTCTACGAGCGCAAGGAAATCAAGGACGCCCTCGCGTACCTCCGGGTCCTGGTCAACCCCGACGATGACGTCAACCTCCGCAGGGTCCTCAACGAACCCAAGCGCGGGATCGGCGACCGCGCCGAAGGCGCCGTGGCCGCCTTGGCGCAGCGCGAGCGGACATCATTCATGACTGCCGCCCGCCGGGCTGAACACGCGCCGGGCATGGCAACCCGTTCGGTCAACGCCGTCCTTGGCTTCGTGAAGCTGCTGGACGACCTTGCAGAGGTGGCATCCGGTTCCGGCGCCGCCGCGGCACTGGAAGCCGTCCTGGAACAGACCGGCTACCTTGCCGCGTTGCGTTCCAGCACCGATCCCCAGGACGAGTCCCGGGTGGAGAACCTGGCGGAACTTGTCGCCGTCGTCCGTGAATACGAACGCGACAACCCGGAAGGCTCGCTCGAAGCGTTCCTGGAACAGGTGTCCCTGGTGGCTGACGCCGACCAGATCCCCGATGCCCCGGGAGCCGATATCGACTCCGCGGTAGCCGAGGCGAAGCGGCTGGGCGTGGTCACCCTGATGACGCTCCACACGGCCAAGGGGCTCGAATTCCCGGTGGTGTTCCTGACCGGCATGGAGCACGGACTGTTCCCGCACCAGCGGTCGGCAACCGACCCCAAGGAACTCGCCGAAGAACGCCGGCTGGCGTACGTGGGCCTGACCCGTGCCCGGAAGCGGCTGTACGTCACCCGCTCCGAGGTCCGCAGCATGTGGGGCCAAAGCCAGTACAACCCTGCCAGCCAGTTCCTGGAGGAGATTCCTGCCGAGCTGCTGGAGTGGAAGCGTGAAGGTACCAGCCGGCAGGCCGGCGCCTGGGGCGGCGGATCCATCGGTTCGGGCCGCTACAGCGGATCCTTCTGGGGTGCAGGCACTGCCCGCGGCGCGGCAGCTGACTCTTCTGCCGGCTTCAACGCAGACGTTCCCGCCGTCATCGCCCGGAACCGCGTGCAGCCGCAAAAGGAAATCGTGGCCGTCAGCGTGGGGGACAAGGTAAACCACACGAGTTTTGGCAACGGGACGGTTCTGGCGCTGGAAGGCGCAGGGGACAAAACGGTAGCCAAGGTGAAGTTCGACGTCGGCGAAAAGCGCCTGCTGCTGCGGTACGCGCCGCTGACCAAGCTGGACGCGTAGGCGAACGGGGCGGGCCCTTGCCCGCTTCCGTCATTCGCGGCTACAGTTCAGGAACTTCCCCCAGCAGGGGTACCCGAGGTCGGAGTGGGACCATGAACATCCTGTTCGCGAGCCAGGCAATTGATGGCCACTTCAATCCAATGACCGGTGTGGCCATGAAGCTCAAGGAACGGGGCCACGACGTCCGGTGGTACACCGGCCCGGTGTTCACGGAAAAGCTCAAGGGCCTCGGGATTCCCCTGATTCCCTTCAAGCGCGCCATCGAACACCGCGCCGACAACCTCTTTGAGCTGTATCCGGAGCGGGCCAGGCTCAAAGGGCCCCGGGCCATCGGCTTCGATGGCGAAAAGATCTTCGCCAGCAACATCAGCAACTTCTTCGAGGACATCCGTGACCTGCAGCAGGAGTTTCCCTTCGATGCCCTGGTGGTGGACAGCTCCATGTTCGTCCAGCGGCTCGTATCGCACCTGCTGGGCAAGCCGGTGGTGAATGTCGCGGTGATACCCAACATGGAGAGCGATCCGCTGGTGCCCCCGCTCTTCTTCGGCTTCCGGCCGCCGCGGAACCCGGCCGGGAAGGCCCTGCAAACCGTGGCCGGTCAGCTGTCGGACAAAATCATCCTCCGCCCTGCGCACCAAAGCTACCGGCGCCAGCACACCTTCTACGGCCAGGACGTGCCCAAAAGGGGCAGGCTCACCGACGATGCGTACCGGTGCTCGGACGCCGTCATCCAGGCCGGCACGCAGTCCCTTGATTTTCCGCGCCGCAACACCAACCCCAAAGTGCACTACGTCGGGGCGCTCCTGCCATACCGCCGCCCAGGCGCCGACGTACCGGAAGAGCTGCCGCCCGGATACTCCACAACCATCGTGGTCACCCAGGGCACCGTGGACAACGCCGACCAGGACAAGCTCATCATTCCCGCGCTGGAGGCGCTGCAGGACATGGATGCGCTGGTGATTGTGGCAACAGGCGGCAGGGGAACCGCCGAACTGAACCGGCGCTACCCGCAGCCAAACATCCTCATCCGCGACTATGTGGACTTCGCCGCCGTCTTTGAGTCCACGGACGTCTTCGTCACCAACGGCGGGTTCGGCGGCGTGCAGTTAGCCCTGTCCAAAGGCGTCCCGCTGGTGGTGTCCGGCATCAATGAAGGCAAGAGCGATGTCAACGCCCGCGTGGAATATGCCGGTGCCGGCATCAACCTGCGGACCGAGGCCCCCTCGCCGGAGAAGATCAGGAGGGCCGTGCACTCCATCCTTGCGGAGCCGGGGTGGAAAGAACGGGCGCAGCAGATGCGGCAGGACTTCGCCCGGCAGGACCCTGCCGAGGCCGCGGCAGACGTTGTGGAAAGGGTGGTCGCCTCCAGGTGAACCCCGGCATGAAGCATAATGGGGGCCATGCGACGGACTGTTTGGGGGATGCTCGCCGCCCTTGTGCTGGCGGCCGCCACGGGATGCACCGTGACCACCGAGGACCCCGGCTACGTGCCGCCGCCTCCGCCGGCACCGATGGACCAGCTGGAACAGGCGGCGTTGGCCAATCCCGACGATTTTTCCAGCACTGACGGCGTCCTCTCCTTCATCACCGAGGACCGCAGCATTGTCTGTTCGCTGACCTCCGCGCGCGGCGAGCATGTGAACCTCCCCTACGAAACGAACAGCTTCACCGACGCAGCGAACAACAAGCTGGCCATCGTCCCCGTGGCCCACTGTGAACTGGCCAGGTACCCGAAGCCCGCCCACGACGACGTCCGGGATGACTGCGCCGGAACATCGCTCGGCTACCTGGGCGGCGTTGCCTTCCTGACCCCTGACAACGCAACGTACGGTGAGTGCCGTTCCGGCGTCACACAAATGGAGGCAACCTACGGCCCCAACGGCAACAGGGCGGGTGCCCTGGCCCAGCTGCCGGTCCTGGCGGAGGGCCGGAACCTCGAACGCAACGGGCTGCGGTGTTCCGCCTACAACGGCGGCGTGGCATGCGGAAACGTGTCCGCCGGCGTGGGATTCTTTGTTTCCCCGGAGCGTTACGAACTGATCTCCAGGCCGGAAAACGCTGCCCCGTCTCCACCCGCCGAGGCCTCAAAAACCCCGTAAATACGCGGTTTTTCTACGCCTCATAGAATAGTGTCCTTACTCACATAAGAGGTAGTCTGGGACGGCCCGGTCCCTCCAAAGGACTAGAGTTCCCCATGGAGCATCACGCCGCGTGGCTCGTTTCCAACAGGCCTCCGGTGCGTGCAATTCCGCAGCCCGGTCATCGTCTTCGATGGTGCCCGACTGTACAGAAACTACTTCGACGTAGAAGGACACTAAACCGTGGACCTGTTTGAATACCAGGCGCGCGATATGTTCGAGGCGCACGGTGTACCCGTGCTTGCCGGCATCGTGGCGTACACCCCAGAAGAAGCAAAGGCAGCTGCCGAGAAGGTCGGCGGCGTTACTGTCGTAAAGGCTCAGGTCAAGGTTGGTGGCCGAGGCAAGGCCGGCGGCGTGAAGGTCGCAAAGTCCGCCGACGAGGCGCTTGAGCACTCCACCAACATCCTGGGCATGGACATCAAGGGCCACACCGTCAACAAGGTGATGATCGCCCAGGGTGCGGACATCGCCGAGGAATACTACTTCTCCGTCCTGCTGGACCGGGCCAACCGCAACTACCTGGCCATGTGCTCGGTTGAGGGCGGCATGGAAATCGAACAGCTCGCCGTCGAACGCCCCGAAGCGCTGGCCAAGATCGCCATCGATCCCGCCATCGGCATCGACCAGGCAAAGGCCGACGAAATCGTCGCAGCCGCTGGCTTCGCTGAGGAACTGCGCGGCAAGGTGGCCGACGTCATCCTCAAGCTCTGGGACGTCTTCAAGAAGGAAGATGCCACCCTGGTGGAGGTCAACCCGCTCGTCAAGACCGGCGCCGGCGAAATCGTGGCACTGGACGGCAAGGTCTCCCTGGACGAGAACGCCGAATTCCGTCACGCCAAGCACGCCCTCCTTGAAGACAAGGACGCCGCTGACCCGCTTGAGGCCAAGGCAAAGGCGCAGGACCTCAACTACGTCAAGCTGGACGGCGAAGTGGGCATCATCGGCAACGGTGCAGGCCTGGTCATGTCCACCCTGGACGTCGTTGCCTACGCCGGTGAAAACCACGGCAACGTCAAGCCCGCCAACTTCCTGGACATCGGCGGCGGAGCTTCGGCCGAGGTCATGGCCGCCGGCCTGGACGTCATCCTGGGCGACGAGCAGGTCAAGTCCGTGTTCGTGAACGTCTTCGGCGGCATCACCGCCTGTGACGCCGTGGCCAAGGGCATCGTCGGCGCGCTGGCCGAGCTCGGCCACACAGCCAACAAGCCGCTGGTAGTCCGCCTCGACGGCAACAACGTCGAAGAAGGCCGCCGCATCCTGAACGAGGCCAACCACCCGCTGGTTACCCTGGCCGCCACCATGGACGAGGGCGCCGACAAGGCCGCCGAGCTCGCCAACGCAGCGAAGTAAAGGGACGCACCATGTCTATCTATCTGAACAAGGACTCCAAGGTCATCGTCCAGGGCATCACCGGCGGTGAAGGCACCAAGCACACCGCCCTGATGCTGAAGGCCGGCACCAACATTGTGGGTGGCGTCAACGCCCGCAAGGCCGGCACCACCGTCCTGCACGGCGACGCCGAGATCAACGTCTACGGCACCGTCAAGGAAGCCATGGCAGAGACCGGCGCCGACGTCTCCATCGTCTTCGTCCCGCCGGCATTCACCAAGAACGCCGTTGTTGAAGCCATCGAGGCCGGCATCGGCCTGGTGGTTGTCATCACCGAAGGCGTGCCGGTCCAGGACTCCGCCGAATTCTGGGCCCTCGCCCAGTCCAAGCTGGACGCTGACGGCAACCAGGTCACGCGCATCATCGGACCGAACTGCCCCGGCATCATCACCCCCGGTGAAGCACTGGTGGGCATCACGCCGGCCAACATCACCGGCAAGGGCCCCATCGGCCTGGTCTCCAAGTCGGGCACCCTGACCTACCAGATGATGTACGAACTGCGCGACCTCGGCTTCTCCACCGCCATCGGCATCGGCGGCGACCCCATCATCGGCACCACGCACATCGACGCCCTGGCTGCGTTCGAAGCCGACCCCGAGACCAAGGCGATCGTGATGATCGGCGAAATCGGCGGCGACGCCGAGGAACGTGCTGCCGACTTCATCAAGGCCAACGTCACCAAGCCGGTTGTCGGCTACGTTGCCGGCTTCACCGCTCCTGAAGGCAAGACCATGGGCCACGCCGGCGCCATCGTCTCCGGTTCCGCCGGAACCGCCCAGGCCAAGAAGGAAGCCCTCGAAGCTGCAGGCGTGAAGGTCGGCAAGACGCCGTCCGAGACCGCCACGCTGCTGCGCGAGGTTTTCGCAGCCCTCTAGGGTTCTCTCCAACAACGCGGGGTCACTTCCCGCCCTTTCCACACTCTGGATTGGGCGCGGAGTGACCCCGCGTTGCTGTTTTAAGTACGACGACGCCAGGTCACCTTCCGCGTGGGAGGTGACCTGACGTCGTCGTACTTTCTGCGTTTCAGGCTTTGGCAGCGGTGAGCAGCTCGTCGAGCCGCTCGTAGCCTTCTGTCATGCCGCCCTCCATGCCGGACTGGGCCATGCCGTCACGTGCCTCCATGCTGGGGTAGACGGAGTGGCCGCGCAGCCTGCACCGGCCGCCGCCGAGGTCCTCGAACGTCATGAACTCGAGGCTGACCACGTCCGGATAACCGCCGAACTCGAAGGTCTGCAGGGCAAACTCGTTTTCACGGACCGTATGGAACACCCCGGTGAATTCGTAAGCCACGCCGTCCGGCCCGGTGTGGATGTATCGGTAGGTGCCGCCGCTGCGGAAGTCGTAGTGGTCCATCTCCATTTTGAGGCCGCGGGGGCCCAGCCACTGCGCAATAAGATCCGGTTCCTTGTGCGCCCGGAATACGTCCGCGACGGGGAAATCGAACTCACGCTCGAAGTCGATGAAGGGAAGGCCTTCGGGGACACTGAGTTTCAGGGGATTGGTCATGGCTTTTCCTTTGCCTTGGCGCCGTGGTGCCCGGCGCTGGATTGAAGCACGGCATCAAGGCTGCGGAACTGCTCCTCGCGGACCAGCCGGTACTGGTCGATCCAGGCGGTGAGTGCCTCCAGCCGTGCGGGGTTCAGGTGGACGGGCCTGCGCTGGGCATCCCTGGTCCGGGTAACCAGTTGCGCCTGCTCGAGTACCTGGATGTGCTTCGAAACTGCCTGCTTGGAAATTTCGAATGGTTCCGCCAACTCATTAACTGTGGCCGGGCCCCGGCTGAGCCGGGCAATGATGCTCCGCCGCACGGGGTCGGCCAGGGCCATAAAGGCCGAGTCCAACGCGGTACTTTCGAAGTTCATGTGCGGCCTCTTGCTAATCAACTAAATTGTTTATCAACCTCTTGGTTGTTTAAGGCTACTCCTTCATCCCGCGTCCTTCAAGACCTCTCGGCCTTGTCGCGCCGCTCCCGATATTGTTAGTATGTCAGGACAAAGCCTCAGAGGAGCGAAAATGCCACTTGTACGTATTGATGTGAACGAAGGACGCACTCCGGAGGAGCTGCAGCGGCTGAGCCGCGGCATCCATGACGCAATCCTTGCCGAATATGGCATCCCCGAGCGGGACTACTTCCACATCCTCAGCGAACACCCGCAGGGGCAGATCTTCGCCCAGGATGCCGGTCTCGGGTTCGAGCGGACCGGCGGAGTGGTGATGATCCAGATATTCACCCAGGGCGGCAGGACACAGGAGGCGAAGCAGCGGCTGTTCGCGGCTGTGGCCGAGAAGCTTTCCGGGGTGGGAGTTGCCGGCGAGGATGTCTTCATCGGGTACGTGGAAAACACCGCCGGTGACTGGTCCTTCGGGTTCGGGCGGGCCCAGTATGTGACCGGAGAACTTGCCGTACCCCGCAAGTAGGCGGTGTCTGCCGCACCGCTAAAGTAGCGCGCTCTAACTTTGCTGTAAGTATGTCAGTACAAACCTTTGACAGGACATGAAATGTGCGGCAAAGTAGTCCCTGTGGCCTTCACCACGGCCTGCCAGTCCCGGAGCTCCTGCACTTCAGAGGTCCAGAGTTCCACACCAGAAAGGTCCGCGATCACCGTGACCCACGAGCTTCTTACGATCGGGCGCATCAGCGTTGATATCTACCCGAACGATATTGGGGTGGACCTGGAGGACGTCACGTCCTTCGGGAAATACCTCGGCGGTTCGCCGTCCAACGTCGCCGTTGCGGCTGCCCGGCACGGCCGCCGCGCAGGCGTGATCACCCGTACCGGGGACGACGCCTTCGGCAAGTACCTGCACCGGGAACTGCACAAGTTCAACGTCGACGATTCCTTCGTCGCTCCCGTGAAGGAGTACCCCACGGCGGTCACCTTCTGTGCCATCAAGCCGGCGACGGACGAGTTCCCGCTCTACTTCTATGGCCGGTTTCCCACCGCGCCGGACCTGCAGATCCAGGCTTCCGAGCTGGACCTGGACGCCATCCGCGAGGCGGGGATCTTCTGGTCCACCGTGACCGGCCTGTGCCAGGAGCCCAGCCGCAGTGCACACATTGCAGCGCATGAGGCACGTCCGCGGACCCGCCTGGCCGAGGGGCAGTTCACCATCCTGGACCTGGATTACCGGCCGATGTTCTGGGCGTCGGAGGACGAGGCCCGCGCGGAGGTGGCCAGGATCCTGCCGCACGTGACGGTCGCCATAGGCAACGACAAGGAATGCGCCGTGGCCGTCGGTGAGGGCACGCCCGATGAGCAGGCCGACCGGCTGCTCGCCGCCGGCGTCGAGATAGCCGTCGTCAAGCTCGGCCCTGACGGCGTGATGGCCAAGACCCGCACCGAGCGCGTGGTGTCCGCCCCGGTCCCGGTGGAAACCGTGAACGGCCTGGGCGCAGGCGACTCCTTCGGCGGCGCCTTCTGCCATGGTCTGCTGTCCGGCTGGCCGCTGGCCCAGGTCCTGGACTACGCCAACGCCGCCGGCGCGATTGTCGCCTCCCGCGTGTCCTGCGCGGATGCCATGCCGACGCCGGATGAGGTCACCTCACTGCTGGCCGAACGCGGCCGACCGGTTCCGGGTACTGTTCCCGGCGCCCCTGTTCCTGATGCCGCTGCCCAGCTTGCCACCGAAGGAGCAGCACTGTGACCCTCACCCCTATCGCCGCCAACCAGGCTGTCAACGACGATCCCCGCCGCTATGAACACCTGAGCGTCATCCGGCTGGAGGACCCGGACGCCGTGGCCCGTGCCGCCGCGTCCCGCCGCCGCCATCCCGGCGTGAAGTCCGGCCGGCAGAACTTCATCGTGGCAGCGGACCACCCGGCCCGCGGGGCCCTCGCGGTAGGAAATGATCCGGTAGCGATGGCGGACCGCCGCCAGCTGCTGGACCGGCTGCAGATCGCGCTGGCCAACCCCGCCGTGGACGGAATCCTGGCGTCTCCGGACATCATGGATGACCTGCTGCTGCTGGGCGCACTGGAGGGCAAGCTGGTCTTTGGTTCCATGAACCGGGGCGGGCTGTCCGGACTGGTCAACGAATTCGATGACCGGTTCACCGGCCACACCGCTGCCGCGCTCGAAGCTTTGGGCGCTGACGGCGGCAAGATGCTCACCCGGATCTGCCTGGGCGACCCGGATACGGTGGTGACCCTGGAGGCCACCGCCAAGGCCATCGATTCCCTGGCGGAGCGCAAGCTGATCGCGATGGTGGAGCCATTCCTCTCGGTCCGGGAAAACGGGCGGGTCCGCAATGACCTCTCCACCAACGCTGTGATCAAGTCCATTGCGATTGCCGAGGGCCTGGGGTCCACCAGCGCCTACACCTGGATGAAGCTGCCGGTGGTTGCCGGGATGGAACGCGTCATGGCCGCCACCACCATGCCCACCGTGTTGCTGGGCGGGGATCCGGCCGGTACCCAGGACGAGGTCTTTGCCAGCTGGCAGGCGGCCCTGGCGTTGCCGGGGGTGCAGGGCCTGACCGTGGGCCGCACCCTGCTCTACCCCCAGGACGGGGATGTGGCCGGCGCTGTCGCCACGGCCGCTTCCCTTCTTCACCACACCGCAGAAGTATCGGAGTAGCTTCCCATGGGAACAACAACAGGAACACGCAGGATGACGGTGGCGCAGGCGGTCGTCGAGTACCTTTCGAAGCAGTACACCGTCGATTCCATCAACGGTGTTGCCTACCGTGAGCGGCTGATCCCGGGAACATTCGGCATTTTCGGGCACGGCAACGTGGCCGGTGTGGGCCAGGCCCTGAAGCAGTACCAGCAGCTGGACCCGGCCATCATGCCGTATTACCAGGGCCGGAACGAACAGGCCCAGGTCCATCAGGCCGTGGGCTACGCCCGGCACACCCGCCGCCGCCAGACCTTCGCGGTCAGCACTTCCATCGGCCCGGGCTCCTCGAACCTGCTCACCGGCGCCGCGCTGGCCACGACCAACCGCCTCCCGGTACTGCTGCTGCCGTCCGACACGTTCGCTACCCGCGCCGCGGACCCGGTCCTGCAGCAGCTGGAGCAGCCTTACGCCTACGACCTGACGGTGAATGACGCGTTCCGGCCGCTCTCCAAGTTCTTCGACCGGGTAACGCGGCCGGAGCAGCTGTTCTCCGCGTTCCACCACGGCCTGCGCGTCCTGACCGACCCGGCCGAAACCGGCGCCGTAACCATTTCGCTGCCGCAGGACGTCCAGGCAGAGGCCTTCGATGTCCCGGAGGAGTTTCTGGCAGAACGGGAATGGCGGATCCGCCGCCCGGACGCGGACGACGACGACATCGCCCGCGCCGCCGAGGCCATCCGGGCCGCGAAACGGCCGCTGATCATCGCCGGCGGCGGCGTCCTGTACGCCTACGCCAACGAGGAGCTTGCGAAGTTTGTCGAGCTGACCGGGATACCGGTGGGCAACACCCAGGCCGGCGTCGGCGTCCTGCCCTGGGACCACAAACAGGCCCTCGGCGCCATCGGTTCCACCGGCACGACGGCGGCGAACGCCATCGCCGCCGAGGCGGACCTGATCATCGGGATCGGCACCCGCTACGAGGACTTCACCACCGCGTCCCGCACGGCGTTCCAGAACCCTGACGTGCGTTTCATCAACGTCAACGTCGCACCGATCGACGCCTACAAGCACGGGACCACGCTTCCCATCGTCGCCGACGCCCGCAAGGCACTGGTCAAGCTCAACGCCGCCCTCGGCGGCTACCGCGTGGGCGCCGACCTGGAACAGACGGTGGCTTCTGAGAAGAAGCGCTGGGATGCCACCGTGGACGAGGCCTTCGACACCCGCCACACCCCGCTGCCGGCGCAAAATGAAATCATCGGCGCCACCTCCCGGGCCATGGACGCCCGCGACGTGGTGATCTGCGCGGCCGGGTCCCTGCCCGGGGACCTGCACAAGATGTGGCGGGTCCGGGACCCGTTCGGCTACCACGTGGAGTATGCGTACTCCTGCATGGGTTATGAGATCCCGGGCGGCCTCGGCGTGAAGCGCGCGGCCCTCGCCGAGGCGGCCAGGACGACGGCGGCAGGCGGCGCCGGCGGGACGGAGACCTCCGAGGTGCGGGACGTCGTCGTGATGGTAGGGGACGGCTCCTACCTGATGATGCACACCGAACTGGTCACCGCCGTCGCCGAACGCATCAAGCTGATCGTGGTCCTGATCCAGAACCACGGCTACGCCTCCATCGGCTCGCTGTCGGAGATGCTCGGTTCGCAGCGGTTCGGTACCCAGTACCGGGCGCTGGACGAGGAACAACACAGCTTCGACGAGGGCGAAACCCTCCCGGTGGACCTGGCCCTGAACGCCGAGTCCCTGGGTGTGAAGGTCATCCGCATCGAGCCGGGGGAGAAGGTCATCGCCGAACTCGAACAGGCCATCCGCGACGCCAAGGCAGCGCCGGAGCGCGGCGGTCCAATCCTGATCCACGTCGAATCCGATCCCCTGCTGGATGCCCCGTCCTCCGAGTCCTGGTGGGATGTTCCCGTCTCCCAGGTCTCCGAACTGGACTCCACGAAACAGGCCTTCCAGACCTACTCCGGCCACAAGAACCGCCAGCGCAAACTGCTGGGCTGACGTTCCCCCTTCACCACTCAAGGAAGAGTCCCCATGACTGCCACCACCACTGAGACCACTACGATTCACCACTTCATCAACGGCGCCGAAACTGCCGGCGAGGGTGACCGCACCACGTCCGTCTACAACCCTGCCACCGGGCAGGTCACCGCGGAGCTGCGGCTGGCCAACCGCGCAGACCTGGACGCCACCGTTGCCGCCGCCCGCAAGGCCGCCGATACCTGGGGCGACATCTCCCTGGCCAAGCGCACCGCCGTGCTCTTCAAATTCCGCGAACTGGTCGCCGGCCACGTCGACGAACTGGCCGCCCTCATCACCGCCGAGCACGGCAAGGTCCTTTCCGACGCCAAGGGTGAAATCGGCCGCGGCCTCGAAGTCATCGAATACGCCTGCGGTATCCCCACGCTGCTCAAGGGCGACTACTCCGACCAGGTTTCCACCGGGATCGACGTGTTCAACTTCCGTGAACCCCTCGGCGTGGTCGCGGGCATCACGCCGTTCAACTTCCCCGTCATGGTCCCGCTGTGGATGGCCCCGATGGCCATCGCCACCGGCAACGCCTTCATCCTCAAGCCCTCCGAACGCGACCCCTCCGCGTCCATGCTCCTGGCAAAGCTGTGGAAGCAGGCAGGACTGCCTGACGGAGTGTTCCAGGTCCTGCACGGTGACAAGGAAACCGTGGACGGACTCCTGACCCACCCGGACGTGGACGGCATCTCCTTCGTCGGTTCCACTCCCATCGCGCAGTACGTCCACGAGACCGCCACCAAGCACGGCAAGCGCGTCCAGGCCCTCGGCGGGGCCAAGAACCACGCCATCGTCATGCCCGACGCCGACCTGGACAACGCTGCCGACCACCTCGCCGCCGCAGCGTTCGGCTCCGCCGGCGAACGCTGCATGGCCATTTCCGTCGCCGTGGCGGTCGGGGACGCCGCGGACCTCATCGTCAAGAAGGTCGAAGAACGCGCCCTGGCCGTCAAGGTCAACAACGGCACCGCGCCCGACGCCGAAATGGGGCCGGTCATCACGCCCGCCTCCAAGGAACGCATCGTCAGGATCGTCACCGAAGCAGAACAGGCCGGCGCCGCCATGGTGGTGGACGGCCGCGACCTGGTGGTCCCCGGCCACGAAGACGGCTTCTGGGTGGGCCCCACCGTCATCGACCACGTCAAGACCGGAATGACCGCCTACACCGAGGAAATCTTCGGACCCGTCCTCGTCGTGGTCCGGGTCGACACCCTCGAAGACGGCATCACGCTGATCAACGCCAACCCCTACGGCAACGGCACCGCCATCTTCACCTCCTCCGGCGCAGCCGCCCGCAAGTTCCAGCGCTCCGTCACCGTCGGCATGATCGGCATCAACGTGCCCCTGCCCGTCCCCGTGGCGTACCACTCCTTCGGCGGCTGGAAAGCCTCGCTTTTCGGTGACAAGCACATCTATGGCCCCGAAGGCGTTTCCTTCTACACCCGCGGCAAGGTCATCACCTCCCGCTGGCCCGAAACCCACCACGCCTCCGGCGCCTCCTACAACTTCCCGTCGAACTAATAACCGCCTTGGTTTCGACAGGCTCAACCACCGGTGGTTGAGCCTGTCGAAACCAAAAGGAGTGAAAATGACTGAGAACAAACTGATCATCGGCACCGCTCCGGACTCCTGGGGTGTGTGGTTCCCGGACGACCCCAAGCAGACGCCATGGGAGCGCTTCCTCGACGAAGTGGCTGAGTCCGGCTACAAGTGGATCGAGCTGGGCCCGTACGGCTACCTGCCCACCGACCCCACCCGCCTCGCAGAGGAACTGAAGCAGCGCGATCTCAAGGTCACCGCCGGCACCGTGTTTACCGCGTTCCACCGTGGCCTGGACCAGTGGGAAACCGCCTGGGAGCCGGCCCGCAAGGTGGCTGAACTGACGGCAGCCATGGGCGGCGAGCACATCGTGGTGATCCCGGCCATGTGGCGCGATGACGTTACCGGCGAAGCCGTGGAAAGCGGCACGCTCAGCGACAAGGCCTGGGGTGACCTGTTCGCCGGGCACAACCGCCTGGGCAAGACCCTGCTGGAGGACTTCGGCCTGAAGCAGCAGTTCCACTCGCACGCGGACTCCCACGTCGGCGTGCAGGAGGACATCGAAACGCTGCTGGGCGCAACGGACCCGCAGTACCTGAACCTGTGCCTGGACACCGGACATGCTGAATACTGCGGCGCCTCAAGCCTCGAACTCATCAAGAACTACCCGGACCGGATCGGCTACCTGCACCTGAAGCAGATCAATCCGGAGATCCTCAAGAAAGTCAACGAGGAAAACATGACCTGGGCGGCCGCCAACCTGGCCGGGGTCATGACCGAACCGCCGAACGGACTGCCGGACCTCCGCGCCGTCATCGAAGCCGTCGAAGCGCTGGACCGCCCCATCTTCGGCATCGTGGAGCAGGACATGTACCCCGTCGCCTTCGACGTGCCCATGCCCATTGCCAAGCGCACGCGCAACTACCTGCTGTCCTGCGGCTCCCGTACCGCCGTCAGCTAACCCCCGCCACAGACACTCAAAAGGACAGAACAATGACTGAAACCCTCCGCGTAGCCGTCATCGGCGCCGGACGCATGGGCGCCGACCACATCCAGCGGCTCCACACACGCATCCACGGAGCCGAAGTTGCCGCCGTCGTGGACGTTGACCTGGCCCGTGCAGAGGCGGCCATCGAAGGCATCCCGGGCGCCGTCGCCCTGGCCGACGCTGAGGAAGCCCTCAACAACGGCGACGTCAACGCCGTGCTCATCGCCACGCCCGGTTTCCTGCACGAGGACATCCTGCTCAAGGCGATCGCGAAGGACATCCCGATCCTCTGCGAAAAGCCCCTCACGCCGGATGCCGAGTCCTCCTGGAAGATTGTCCAGGCCGAGGTTGAACTGGGCCACAAGCGCATCCAGGTGGGCTTCATGCGCCGCTTCGACGCAGAGTACGCCTCGCTGGGCAAGATCATCCGCGACCATGAACTGGGCGAGCTGCTCATGCTGCACCACCAGCACCGCAACCCCACCACGCCGGAGGGCTTCACGAACGAGATGCTGATCAACGACTCCGTTGTCCACGAGTTCGACGCGATCCGCTTTTTCACCGGCGAGGAGATCACCAGCATCCAGGTCCGCCTGGGGAAGGCCACCAAGAACGCGCCCTCCGGCCAGCACGATCCCCAGCACGTCCTGCTTGAGACCGAGTCCGGCGTTCTGGCCGACGTCGAGATCTACGTCAACGCCAAGTTCGGCTACGAAGTTGCCACGCAGGCCTCGTTCGAAGAGGGCATCGTCAGCATCGGCGGCGACAAGGGTCCTTACACGCGCAGTGCCGGCCGCTGGGGCGGCAACGTCACGCCCGGCTTCGAGGAGCGCTTCGGTGCGGCGTACGACGTCGAAATCCAGTCATGGGTGGACGCGGCACTTCGGGGCGAGATAGGCGGCCCCACTGCCTGGGATGGTTACGCCACCGCCGCGTGCTGCGAGGCCGGCGTCGAAGCGCAGAAGAACGGCGAAAAGGTTGCCGTGAAGCTGGCCGCCAAGCCCGACCTGTACAAGTAGATGCAGGAGAAGGGGGCGGAAAAGTCCGTCCCCTTCCCGGCTCCTCCCATAACTGATCCACAATGGAGTGTTTACGTGAAAATCGCGCTTGACCCCACCCCGTTCCACCACTCGCACAGCCTGCTCGAGTTCCCGAAGGTGGTTGCGGACCTCGGCTACAAGTACATGCAGATGACCCCGCACGCGGACTTCATCCCCTTCTACAACCACCCCAAAGCGGATGATGAACTGGTGGGCCAGCTGAACAAGGCCTGCAGGGATGCGGGAATCGAAATCGCATCCGTCCTGCCTGTGCTCCGCTGGTCCGGCCCGGATGAGGATGCCCGCGAGGCGGCGGTCCGCTACTGGAAGCGTGCCATCCAGATCACCGTGGACCTTGGCGTCAGCACCATGAACACCGAGTTCAGCGGACGCCCGGAGAAGGCGGAGGAGTCCGAGCGGGCCTTCTACCGCTCCATGGAGGAACTGCTGCCCATCATCGAGCGGGAGGGCATCGACCTGCTGATCGACCCCCACCCGGACGACTTCGTTGAAGAAGGCCTCGCCGCCATCCGCGTGATCCGCGGCCTGAACTCGAAGAACGTGGGCATGGTGTACGTGGCATCGCACAGCTTCCACATGAAGAACCAGCCACTGGACATCATGCGGGCGGCAGGGGACAAGCTGCGCCTGGTGCACGTGGCCGACACCATGAACCATCACGCCTCACACGGACTGCGCTACATCACCAACCCGCCGGGCAACCCCGTGCGCGTCCACCAGCACCTGAAAATCGGCGACGGCGACGTGAACTGGGACGAGTTCTTCGGCGGCCTCAAGGAAATCGGCTTCCTTGACAGGGACGACACCGTGATGGTGTCCAGTGTCTTCGCCGAGGACGAGAACGCCGAGGACGTCTCCCGCTACCAGCTGGACGCCATGAAGCAGTACATCCAAAAGGTCAGCCAATGAGTGGCCCTGCGCCTGCGGCAACCGGAACGAAGCCCCCCAACCACAAGAAGGCGCTCCGGACCGTCACCATCATCTCCACGTTCGGTGGCCTGCTCTTCGGCTACGACACCGGCGTGATCAACGGCGCCCTGCCGTACATGCAGGAGGACCTGGGGCTGACTCCCCTGACCGAAGGGCTGGTGACGTCCTCGCTGCTGTTCGGTGCAGCGTTCGGTGCCCTGTTCGGCGGCCGCCTCGCGGACCGCAACGGACGGCGCAAGATAATCATGGTCCTTGCGGTCATTTTCCTGGTGGGAACGCTGGCCTGCACGTTCGCCCCCAACACCGAGGTGATGATCGCGGCCCGGTTCGTGCTGGGCCTCGCCGTCGGCGGCGCGTCCGTCACCGTGCCCGTCTACCTCGCCGAAGTATCGCCAAGCGCGCGCCGCGGCCGGATCGTCACCCAGAACGAACTGATGATCGTGACCGGGCAGTTGCTGGCCTTCATCTTCAACGCCTACCTTGGCAACACCTTCGGGGAATCCGGCGGCATCTGGCGCTGGATGCTGGTGATCGCGACGCTTCCCGCCATCGCACTGTGGATCGGTATGAACTTCATGCCGGAGAGCCCGCGCTGGCTGGCGTCGATGGGCAGCTTCGGTGAGACCCTCAGCGTGCTGCAACGCATCCGCTCACAGGCCGAGGCCCGGACGGAGTTCGAAGAGGTCAAGGCGATGGCCGTTGAGGACTACAAGTCCAAGATGGGTTCGTGGAAGGACCTCGGCATCCCGTGGCTCCGCCGGATCTTCTTCGTGGGCCTGGGGCTGGCCGTTATCCAGCAAATTACCGGCGTGAACTCCATCATGTACTACGGCACGCAGATCCTGGCACAGTCAGGTTTTGGCCGGGAAGCGGCGCTGACGGCCAACATCGCCAACGGCGTGATCTCGGTGCTTGCCACGTTCGTGGGCATCTGGCTGCTGGGCAAGGTGGGCCGCCGCCGCATGCTGATCACCGGCCAGGTGGGAACGACGTCGGCCCTGCTGCTGATCGGCCTGTTCTCGTTGATCCTGCCCGAGGGCGCCGCCCGCGGCTTCGTCATCCTGTCGCTGACGGTTACCTTCCTCGCGTTCCAGCAGGGGGCCATCTCGCCGGTTACCTGGCTGATGCTCTCCGAGATTTTTCCGCTCAAGATGCGCGGCCTGGGCATGGGTGCTTCCGCGTTTGTGCTGTGGATCGTGAACTTCCTGGTGGGCTTCGGCTTCCCGCAGCTCCTGGCCGCCATCGGACTCTCCAGCACGTTCTTCGTATTTGCCGTCCTGGGCGTCGGCGCCATCGCCTTCGCCGCGAAGTACGTCCCGGAGACCAAGGACAAGAGCCTGGAAGACCTGGAGCACTACTTTAAAAACGTGGCGGGAAAGAAGCCTGAAGCCGCAGTGGGCAACAGCCTCTAACCGCAGCCGCCGTACAGCACGGGACGGACGAGTGCCCCTTTGAGCCAGTCTCAAAGGGGCACTCGTGGTTGTCGTGTCAGGCCCGGACGTGCAGCTTTGGCAGGGCGTCCACGAGGGGTGCCAGTTCGGGGATGTCCAGCGCCCCGGCCAATGCGCGTTCCAGCGTTTCGTCATGAACCGGCCGGGCTTTTTCGAGAAGGCTGATGCCGCTCGAGGTGAGCTCGGTGTAGATTCCGCGCCGGTCGTCGTCGCAAAGAATCCGCGTCAGGAGTCCCCTGTCCTCCAACCTGTTGACCAGCCGGGTTGTGGCGCTGGGGCTCAAGGCGGTGGCCCGGGCGAGCTGCTGCATGCGCATGTGCCAGCCATCCTGGCGGCTGAGTGCGTCCAGGACCGTGTACTCCACAACGGACAGCTTCGAGTGCGCCTGGAGTGACCGCTCCAGTTCGTTCTCAATCAGTCCGTGGAGGGCCGCCAGGGTCCGCCATCCCTGCGCGCGGACCTCTACGGCGTCGTCCTTGATGCCCATGACAATGCTCCTTGAACGGGCGGCCACGGAAGGCCGCGCACCGGTTGCGGCGGGATAGTTGCTTGCGCGGGGTATTTGCGCGTGCAACAATAAATACCGCGTCTGCAACTATCCTAGGCGCCTTCCCGTACCGAGTACAGCTCAAAGGAGCATTTCGCATGCCTACTGGTTTACTGGCCCTTGCCCTCGGCGGGTTCGGAATCGGACTCACGGAATTCGTCATCATGGGGCTGCTGCCCGAGGTGGCCGCCGACTTCGGTGTCAGCGAGGCATCGGCGGGGTGGTTCATCTCGGGCTACGCACTGGCCGTGGTGGTGGGCGCCCTGGGACTGACGGCAGCGGTGACCCGTTTCGACCGGAAACCCGTGCTGGCCACCCTGTTGGTCCTGTTCATCGTGGGGAACCTGCTGGCGGCAACGGCGTCAGACTATTGGCCCATGATGCTTGGCAGGGTTATTGCAGCCCTTGCCCACGGCGCTTTCTTCGGCATTGGTGCCGTTGTGGCGGCGGACATGGTGGCGCCGGCGAAGAGGGCAGGCGCCATTGCCCTGATGTTCACCGGCCTGACGGCAGCCAATGTCCTGGGTGTTCCGTTCGGGACCCTGCTGGGCCAGGCTGCCGGATGGCGCGCCACCTTTTGGGCCATTACCGTGATTGGCGTGGTGGCGCTCGCCGGGATCCTGGCACTTGTTCCTGCCACCGCCGGCACCAGGGGGCAGGCCGGCGGGCTGCGGCGGGAGCTGCAGGCCTTCCGGTCGGGCCAGGTCTGGCTCTCCATCGCAGTGACCATCCTGGGATTCGGCGGCATGTTCGGGGCCTTCACCTACATTGCGTACACACTGACCGAAGTGTCCGGTTTTGCCGCCACCACCGTGCCGTGGCTTCTTATTGTGTTTGGCGTTGGCCTCTTTGCCGGCAACACCCTGGGCGGCAAGGCCGCCGACCGGAATGTGGACCGGACTCTGCTGGTGGTGCTCGCCGTCCTGGGTGCAGTTCTGGTGGCCTTCGCGCTCACGGCCGGTAACCAGGTGCTGACGGTTGCCTCCCTGGTCCTGATGGGCGGCTTCGGTTTCGCCACTGTTCCCGGACTGCAGATGCGGGTGATGAAGTATGCCAGCAATGCGCCCACGCTGGCGTCCGGCGCCAATATCGGTGCATTCAACGTGGGCAACGCGTTGGGCGCGTGGCTGGGCGGGGTAACCATCACCGCGGGGCTTGGCTACACTTCGCCGATCTGGGCCGGCGCGGGCATCACGCTCCTGGGCCTGGCAGTGATGGCCTTCGCCGCGGCAGCCGCCAGGCGGAGTGACGCACCCGGTCCGGTGGAAGTGCCGGAGCGGGCCGGTGACCCACTTCCCGCCCGCTGACACCGGCGGGGCCCGAGTGCAGGGACTGTTGCGCACCGGGGTTAACCAGATGTGACCTGCACAGCCTGTTGGCTGGCAGGTCACACCTGGCATTGGCGAAGATGCCGTGGACTATGCGGACTTACTCAGGTTTTGGACCTGCATCCGCGTTGGCAAGTGCTTTCCTGGCGTAGGCCCGATACCGGAGCACCTTGTACGCCAACAAGGCGGCAGCAGCCAGGAGGCCGCCGGTGGTGATGGCCGCGACCACGGCTCCGGGACCGCTGGAAACGTACCCGGCCAGGGCCGCGAGGGCAATCGGTGCCACCGTGCCGAACGTGCCCCCGAAAGGTGCACTGCCCGGAGCCGGCGGCTGGTCCTGTCCGGCGGCTGCCAGGGGTGCTTCCCCATCCCGCTCCACGGTGCCGCGCTGGTTAGCCCTGGTGCGTTCCTCGGCTGTGGCGCCGGGGGTGACGGGCTTACTCAGCTCGGAAAAGACGGGTTCGCCTTCCCCGGCGGGGGCAACCTGGAACCGGTATGCTGCACCGTTCTCCAGGCCACGGATCACCATCCTCGAGGCGCCGTTCTCAGCAGCCTGGATGGCACCCACCTGGTTACCGTTGGAATCGACGGTCCGGACGAGGAAACCTGCGGGTGCGGGATTCGCAGGTGCCGGGTTGACCGGTGCGGGATCGGCGGGTGCCGGGTCCGCGGGTGCGGGGTCGACCGGCGCGGGATCCACGGGTGCCGGGTCCACTGGTCCCGAATCCACGGGTGCGGGATCGACGGGTGCGGGATCGACGGGTGCCTGGTCCACCGGTCCCGAAGCCACTGGTGCGGGGTTCGGGTTGGCCGGAGCGGGATCCACGGGCGCGGGGTTGGGAGCTGGATCCGTACCCGGCACCGGGTCAACGATCACCACAACCTCGCCATCGCCCGGAATGACGTCCACGCCGTCGTTGGCACCGTCGTCGGTCCCTTCGTCGACCTCGTCCTCGGTCACGTCCTCGGTCCCGTCGTCGGTTCCGCCGTCGACGCCGTCTTCGACTTCGTCCACGTCGTCGTCCACGTCTACGGGATCCTCATCCTCCACCCCGTCCCCTTCACCGTCGTCGAGCCCGTCGCCGAAGACCAGGGTTTCGATGTTGTGAAGGGTGTCCGTGCCGTCCTCACCGCCGTTGTGGGTGACTGTGGTGACAGAGCCAGGGGAGCCCATGGTGCCGTCGCCGCCGGTGGTGGTGATGGTGTAGTTGGCTTCGAGGTCCGAGAAGACCGCGCTGTCCGTCCCTTCGGCGGAGCTCAGGATTTCCCGCACCACGATGATGTTGGCTGGATCCACGGTCCCTGCGAATACCGCCTGCTGCAGCGTGGGTCCGGTGAGGGCGCCGTCGACGTTGCGCTGGTACTGTGCGGTCATTGAGGTGGCGCTGCCGATCTCGGTGGACGCATCTGCAGCGTTGGTGCGGATGCTGAGCCGGATGCTCATGTAGCGGTCGCCGTCGATGATGTCGTTGCCGCCGCGGCCTTCGAGGACGTCGTCGCCGCCGCCGCCGAGAAGGATGTTGCCTTCGCCCCAGACCTGGGGCCCGTTCAGCACGGGGCATTCCTGGGATGCGGATGCGTTGACGACGTCGGCGAGGGGGGTCGGAAGGGACGGGATGAGCTGGTTGAGCCCGGCGATGCGGTCCACGCCGGCCTGGTCCAGGACGTCGCAGCCGATGAAGCCGCCACCGCCCCTTGTGCTCGGGATGATGTCATCCCCCCGGAGCACGTCATTGAGCGGGCCGCCGGAGAGGGCTTCCACCTCGTTGTACCTGTCCCGGACGCCAACCTGGAGGATGTCCAGCGGCTCGATCGGAAGCTCGAGGTCGGCGTCCTGGGGCTGGGGATCGAAGAGCCCGATTTCCCAGTCGTAGCCGGACGCGCCCGCCACTTTTTCGACGCCGGGGCCGGCAATGCCGATGTCGTCGCCGCCCTCCATGTCGTAGTCGTCGTCGCCGCCCTGGCCCATGAGGATGTCATTGCCGGGCTTCTGCGAGTCGTCCAGGAAGAACAGGTTGCTGGAGTCGCCGATCAGGAGGTCGGGGCTGTCGCCGCCTTCCACCCAGTCATTCCCGCCGCCGCCGAAGACGGCGTCCAGGCCTTCACCGGCAATCACGAAGTCGTCATCTTCACCGGCGAACGTCTCGTTTGAGTTCGCACCGCCGTTGATGAAGTCCCTGCCGTCGCCGCCGATGAGGATGTCCAGACCGGGGCCGCCGTCGATCGCGTCATTGTCCGGCCCGCCCTTCAGGATGTCATCCCCGGCGAGGTCGGTGATGATGTCGTTTCCGTCGCCGCCCAGGACGGTATCGGCGCCGTCACCTCCCTCGATGACGTCGTTGCCGAGGCCGCCCCACATGGTGTCGTTGTCCACACCGCCGTAGATGCGGTCGGCATTGCTGGATCCGTTGTACACGGCCTGGCCGTTGATGCCGGCCGGGTCCACCGAGTTCGAAGCACGGTACTTGATGGTGCCGTCGGGTATGCGGATCAGCAGTGCTGCCTCGTTGCATTCCGACGCCGGATCGTCCGCCACCGTGTTGCCGGAAGCCGCGAAACCTTCCGGAGTTCCGGCCAGGTTCTTCAGCTCGAACTTGCAGTCGGCAGTGGCAAATGCGTCGGCCTTCAGCGCCTGGGCATTGGTGTTGCGCATGATGATCTCCGCGAAGGAGTTTCCTTCGAGCTGCGCCATCAGGTTCATCCCGGGGGTGCGGGCCAAGTAGTAGAGCCGGTCACCGTTCTGCAGATCGGTCATCTGGCTCTCGAAGACGTAGTTGAACGTGCTGCCGAGCAGGCCGCCGAACAGGTTGGTCCGTTCGGCCAGGCCGCCCATCCACAGGTCGATGTCATCGAGTCCGGTGGTTGAGGCGGTGCCGTTGTTGGCCCAGCCGTCGATGCTGTTCATGAACGCCACGGCGTCCTCCGGCGCAACCTCACCGGCCAGGGTGTCCGGGCTGACGATCAGCCGGGCCGCCGTGCGCTTGGCCTCAAGGGTGGTGGCCTGCACGATCGACGGGTGCTTGCCGTAGGCGGCCACGAAGTTGACCAGCGACTCCGGGTGCTTGATGTTTTCGCCGAAGTCGATCCAGTTGGTGTACGGCTTGAGCTGGCTGTCGTTCGTGGCGCCATGCAGTTCCCGGCGCAGCGCATTCAGCGTGGGCAAACCTTCGGACCGGGCACGGGTCAGGTTGATCGCGGCCAGGTCCATGGGCAGTCCCAGCAGCTTGTTCCGCAGCGTATCCGTGACGAACTCGTCCAGCTCGCTCCCGACCTGGTCCGACATTCCCATGATGATGCTGCCCGCGGCCTCCTCGGAGGTCAGCGGCCCGGCGGGGCCGCCGTCGGTGTATTCGGGCGGATTCAGGAAGCCCTCCAGGAGGGAGATATCGTTCTGGGACCCGCGGACGTCGTCGGAATTCCCCCACACCCCGTCGGCACCCGGGCCGTCCTCGTTCCGGCGGGAAATGGTCTCCGTCAGCATCGAGTGGCCGAACCGGTACACGGCGTGGGCGAACTCGGCGCTGACCGCGGGATTGATGTCCGTCTGCGAGAAGGCGAAGGGTTCGAAGAGGTTGATGGCGGGCTGGATTTTCCGGGCGAACTCCTCGAAGACCAGGTGCTGGTACTCCATTTCCGCGATGAACCGCGCGGCCTGGAAAAGCCGTTCGCCGTTCCAGCCGTCCGCGCCGGTGGCAAGCTTCCACTCGGGCAGGGCGGCAACGCCCCGGGCGGTCGTATCGGTGCTGAGGACCCTCTTGATATCTTCCACCAGGCGGTCATGCTCGGAGTGGAAAACCTGGTGGATGGCGGTCAACCCGATGTTCTCGTTGACCCTGCCGTCGCCGGCTATGAAGTGTGCGTTCAGCATTTCGTCGTCGTACGTGCCGGGAGCCTGGCCCATGAAATCTGCAGACGCGGAGGTGTCTGCATCCGGCACCGGCGCGACACGCGGTGTTGCCGGATTGTGGTCGGTGTCCTGCGGCGACGGATCGGCGTTGTGCGCAATGTCCGTCAGGAACGGTGTGTGGAAGTACAGCACGTCCTGCGGCACCAGCGTTCCCAGGCCACCGTTCGCGGCCCGGTCTGCCTCGACCAGTCCAGACTTCGTAACAAACTGCGGGAGCCCGTTCTTCGGGCCCGGGATGAACTTCCCATAGGCATCGGCGGCGAGCATGGGGACATTGAGGACGTCCTTGTCCAGCAACTGGATGCCCAGCAGCTCCCGTGCCTGCTTCTTGGTGATGTCCCAGGTGGCCATGCCGCCGGCCTCGGGCGTGCCGGCCGGACCGCCCAGCAAGGCACCCGTCGATACCGGCTGCCCGGCTGCGTTATTGACGTACTCGCGCAGGAACACCTGGTGGGAGGAATGGGACGTGTACGTCTGGCTCTGGTCTACCCAGGGCGAGTTGGTGTTCAGGGCATCCTGGACATCGTCCTGCGTCCCCAGGACACCGTCCGCGCCCGGCTGGTTCATGCCGCGCGTCAGGACCATAAAGCGCATGTGCGGATTGAGGTCATCCGCGTTGCCGAACACGTGGTCCGGCCCCGCGATCAGCGGGTCATCGGCCTTGAGCGGAACATAGACGGTGCCGCCGCCCTTGACCGTCTGGTCGATGCCATGGTCAAAGAACTGGCCGAAGAGGGTGAAAAGGGAGTTGTAGGGCGGTGAGAGTCCGACGTCGGTGGTTACGTTGGGAATGAACAGGGTGTTGTGCGAGGGGACGCAGCCGTCCGGCTCGGCAGCAACGGGAGGAACCGCCTCCGGGTCCGGGTCGACGACGCAGGGCACCACGCCCTCGTTGCCCTGGGTCCGCGCCGGGAACCCGGCGGCGGCCACAGCGGCGGGGTTGGTTGACGTTTGGTCGGCGATCAGGTTGCTGATGGTTCGCGGCCGCGAGTCGAAAACGCTGCCGGACTTCTGCGTGTAGCTCGTGGCGACGGGGGGACCGCCAAAGGAGCCCCTTTCGGCGTCGCCGAACGACTTGGATCCCAGCCGCGGGAACACCTGGTCTGCCGCGCCGAAGGTCTCCTGGCCCTGCTGGAGGTTGTTGCAGCTTCCGTCAACTGTGCGCAGCCCGTGGGACAGCAGCGGGCTGGCAAGCTGGTTGGGGCCGGGTCCCACCAGGGCCCCGCAGGGCCCGGTCTCGGACGTGGTGTTGGCCACGTGCGCTTCGGCGATCTTGATCTGCTTCAGGATGAAGGACAAGTCCGAAGGTGTCACCGTGAACCCTGCGCCCACGGGGGCCTGCACGGCATGGGCCGCGAGCGGCGGCAGCCCCATGGAGGCAGCCAAAGCGACTGCTCCTGATGCTGCCAGCGCCTTAAGGCCCCTTCCGCCGGTTTTCTGCTGTCCTGAGTGCGCTGACCCGCGTCGTATCGCTTTCATCCTGCACATGCTCCCCAGTAGCGCCGACTTCCCAGTCGAGTCGGCTGAACAAGGTCATGGTGCAGGGATGTTCTAGGGAAAAGCTTGGTGCCATCCCAAGGTCTACCGGTCACCGCCTTTGTCGTCGCCCGGGCCGTCGTCCGACTCGCTGTCGTCCCTAAGCCCGCCTTTGTCGTCGCCCAGGTCGTGCAGGGGGCCGTCGTCGGAAACCCCGTCCGGCCTGAGCCCGCCCTTGTCGTCACCCACATCGTGCAGGGGGCCATCGTCGGAAACCCCGTCCGGCCTCAGTCCGCCCTTGTCATCGCCCACGCTGTGGGTAGGGCTGTGGGTCGGTTGCAGCGGGGGATACGTCTGCAGTTCAACCTGGATGCGTTGTGTCTCCGGGGCCGTGTGGTCAGGTATCGCGGTGATGCTGGGCGTGGAAGTGGGCGTGGGCGTCGGAGTGGCAAGCAGGGCCGGCTGTTCCCCAGGTTTGGCGGTGCCGCTGCCGGACTGCACGTCGGCCACCACCACTCCGGGAGAGACTGCAGGGGGCGGGCCCGCATTGGCCTGTGCCCACACCGTAAGACTCGCCGCACCTGCCACTGCTGCGATGGGGAGGTACCAAAACTTTTTCATCGGTTCGCCTTTCCTTGTTGTGTTCCCACCCTGCCGGGCCACGGTGAGAGGGGGATGAGACTTTTATGAGAGACCTCTCATCCGCCGGAACGGGCAGGGGATGGGGCATCCTGAAGGGCCACGAACCGGTACCCGGCGCCGCGGACTGCCACAATTCTTTGGGGGCCGAGCTTGTTGCGCAGGTACCCCACGTAGACATCCACCACGTTGGAGGACCCGTCAAAGTCGTAGCCCCACACCCGGCTCAGCAGCTGTTCCCTGGTCAGCACCTTGCCTTCGTTTTCCACGAACACCCGGGCCATCGCGAACTCCCGGGCGGACAACGGCACCGTCCTGCCACGGACAGTTGCGCTGCGAAGGTCGACGTCCAGGCTGAGGTCACCGCTTGTGGGGGCCGGTGGGGCCGGAAAGCCCGCCGTGTGGCGCAGCCGCAGGCGGATCCTTGAGAGCAGCTCCTCGAAGCGGAACGGTTTGCTCATGTAGTCGTCCGCGCCGCCGTCGAGCGCTGCCACGGTGTCCTGAACGGAATCCTTGGCGGTCAGGACGATCACCGGAACCGTGCAGCGCATAGCGCGCAGCGCGGTAAGCACCGCAAAGCCGTCCATCCGCGGCATAGCGATATCCAGGATGAGCAGGTCGAACTCGCCGGAACTGGCGTAGTCCAGCGCCCGGATGCCGTCCTCCGCCGAGGAGGTGATGTACCCGGCAGCCGTGAGGCCCTTGGCGATGAAGCTCACGATCCGTGGTTCGTCGTCGGCGATCAGTATTCGGGTCATGGGGTTCCTCCGGGCAGGGAGAGTACGAATGTGCTGCCTTCATTGACCTGCGAGATCACCCGCAGTGACCCGCTGTGAGCTTCGGCGATGGCCTTGACGATCGGCAGCCCCAGGCCGGATCCTTCCGTGCCACGCGATACTCCGGCCCTGGCGAAACGGTCAAAGATCCGTTCCTGGTCGGCAGCGCTGATGCCGCATCCCGAGTCCGCCACCCAGATTTCGACGCCGGCTCCGGAAAGTGCGGAAGGTGCAGGCGGCACAGTGACGTCCAGCGCCCCAACCCAGGCTGCGCCGAGGGATATCACGTCATGCGGCCGGGTGGACTGCACGGCATTAGCCGCCAGCTGCTCCACCGCCTGGGTGAGGCGGTTGCGGTCCGCGCGGAACCGTCCGCCCGGCATGGTGTCGATCTGCCACCGCCGGTCCGCCAGGACCTTGATCCTGTCCATGGCCGCCACAAGGAAGGAATCGGCGTCGACCCACTCCAGCCGGACAAAGTCGGGCCGGCCACTCCTGGCCAGCAGCAGGAGCTCGTCCACCAGGGACTGCATCCGGTCCAGTTCCTCCAGGAGTAACGCCTGGGTCTCACGGACGTCCCGGGGGTCTTCCGCCTGCAGCAGTTGAAGATGGCCGCCGATGATGGTCAGGGGAGTCCGGAGCTCATGGCTGGCGTCATCCACAAATTGGCGCTGGTCCGCGATGCCCGCCTCCAGCCTGTTTAGCATGCGGTTGAAGTCCGTTGCCAGCTGCGAGACGTCGTCGTCACCGGGCGGCACAAGGACGCGGCTGCTCAGGTCCTCGAACGTAATGGATTCCGTGGCCTGGCGCAGGCGGCGGACCGGAACAAACAGCCGGCCCGTGACGGTGAAACCTACCGCTCCCGCCAGCAGCAGCGTACCCAGCGAAGCCGCGCCGAAGGTGCCAAACGACGCCATCATCTGCTCGCGCTGGCGGCCAATTTCGTTCGCTGCCACCAGGAGCCCGCCGGGGGCTCCGCGTTCCAGGGATACGGACGTGATGGCCAGGCGCACCGTCCGGCCGTCCAACGTCACGTCATGGAAGACGGTGCGGCCCCCAACGTGCGCGGCGCGTGCTGCATCCAGCGCTTGGGAAGCATCGAGGATGCCGGGTTGCCCGCCGGCTGGCAGGAAGGTGTTGCCGCCGATCACGGTGGCCATCACCGATTCATACCTGCCGGGAGCGTCACCTTGGAGGAACACCGTAAACAGCTCATCCAGGGAGGTATACGGCCCTCCACCCGGAACGCCCTGCTCCACGATGTCGTGCAGCCGCCCGGATTGAAGGAGGAGGTCCTCATTGACCCGGTTGTTAAGGTTGCCCAGGTCCAGGGTGAGGGTGGTGATGCCGGCGGCCAGCAGCCCCGCCGCCAGGAACCCAAGGACCGTGGCCAGGACACGGAACCGGACTGTTCGCAGTCCCGCCCGTACCACGTGCCAACCCCGGCCCACCCGGATGGTGGCCACCCTCGCGGGTCCGGTACGCAGTTTCATTGTGTTTCCCATCCTTTGCCGGACGGCTGCACCACGCAGCTGCCCGTTGCAAACCGCCCAGCAGCGGTTTTCTGCCACCGTAGGCTGGCCGGCTTGGGGAATTCTTTGGCGGCGGCGGGCTGGCTCCGCCCAGGACTACCTAGGTTTTTCCCAACATTTGAACCCGAAAATGAATCCGCGTGTTGACCAGCAAAAACGCGCTAATAGACAGCTTTTTTCCCCGCACATCTGCCGGGCTTCCGCCGGATGGATTCCGAGTACCTGCCCCCAGGTACTAAGTACCTGGAAGGAATGCACACGTGAAGAAGCGAGTAATGAGCACTGTTGTTCGCCTGCTGACCCGTCAGTTCAATGGGACGCAGGCAGTACTCAACTACTTGGGGGGGCACCATCGTGGCTACATTGGAGATGGCGAAGAAAAGCGGCGGTCCGGGGCTGGTTGCCGAAGTGTTGCCGCAGGCGCCGGTACTTACGATTTCGGTTTTTGGTCCGTTGACCATCCGCCGCGGGAATACGGAGCTGGGCGCGAATGACCTTGGCGGGCCCAAGCCCCGGCAGGTGCTGGAGATCCTGTTGTTGAACTTCGGCTCGGCGGTGTCCAAGACCCGCATCATGGACCTGCTGTGGGGCGACAATCATCCGTCGGTGGCGTTGCCCACCTTGGAAAGCTATGTCAGTGTCCTGCGGCGGCATTTGCAGCCGGGTACCGGCCGGAGCGGTCCGCTGCGGACGGTCACCGGCGGCTACGCGATCGACCGGTCGTTGGTGGAGCTGGACCTGAACCGGTTCGACACACTGACCAAGCAGGCCAGCCAGGCCGATGCGCCGGCAGCGCTGGCACTGCTCACCGAAGCACTCGAGATCGCTTCGGCTCCGCTGCTGGGGGATGAGCTGCTGCCGGCCTGGGCCGAGGAGGAACGGGCCCTTCACGCAGCCCGGGTCAGCCTCGCCCGGGTCCAGGCTGCCGAGACCGCCCTGGCCGTGGGGGACGTGGCCAAAGCGATAACGTGGGGCGGCGCGGCGGCCAAGGAAGACCCCCTGAACGAACGGGCCTGGACCGCCCTGATTCTGGGGCTGGAACGCAACGGCGAAAAAACCGAGGCGCTGCGGGCGTATGACCGCTGCCGCCGGGTAATGGACGAAGAACTGGGCTGCGCGCCCAGCCCGGTGCTGAAGGAGGCACACGCCAGGCTCCTGACCAGCACCGCAGCCGCCCAGGGGCCAGCAGAAGCCCGTCCCTCCATCCATGTGGTGGCCGGCAGCCGCGACGCTGCACCGCAGCTGACCAAGCAGGAGACCGAACGGCTGCGGATCCTGATCGTTGATGACCACACCACCTTTTCGGACCTGCTGGCCGGGGCACTGGACCGGGAACCGGACCTGAAAAGTGTGGGGGCGGCGAAGTCGGTGGAATCCGCGGTGACCATGTTCCGCGAGCTGCAGCCCGACGTCGTGATTATGGACCTTCACCTGACGGACGGCTCCGGCCTCAAGGCAGCCGAACGCATCCTGTCGGAAGCCTCGGAAGCCCGGATCGTGATGCTCACCGGCAACCCGTCGCAGGACGCGCTGCGTGAGGCTGCCTCGATGGGTATCTGTGGGTTCCTTCCCAAAGACGGCGCGCTGGGAGTCATGCTGGACACCCTGCGGCACGCCCACCCCGGCAACATGATCGTCCACCCGGCCCTGGTGGCGGGACTGGGCGGCGCCGCCGGATCCCTTCCGGAACCTGCGGGCATGTAGCCAGGCCACCTACAGTGCGCGTATATCATGTGGGAGCGGCCTCCCACAGCATGAACAAGGCCCCTGGAGTAGACGAGCGTCGTGAGGTCCGGTCAGCTGTTACGCGGTTCCTCACCGCCGGGTTCGTGGCCCTCGTCCTGGTTGCCACCCCCGTCGCCTTCTGGATCTGGGCTGAAGCGGAACGGCACGCCCTTGCCAACGCAAGGGACTTCACGCAGCGCCTGGCCGATAACGTGGTGGGGCCGCTGCTAACCGACCAACTCCTGGCCCGCGATCCCGCCGCGCTGGAATTACTCGACGAGCGGTTGGCGCCGTGGCTGGCCAACGGCGGCGTGACCCGGATCAAGGTGTGGGACGAGCACGGCCGGGTGGTCTATTCGGACGTGAAGTCGCTCATCGGGCAGGATTTTGAACAGGAGGAATGGGCGCGCCGCCTCCTTGAGGGCGGGCCGGCGACGGCCACCTTGGAATCCCAGACCGGTGAAGAGAACGAGTACGAGGCTGATTCGGGCGAACTCGTGGAGGTCTACGCCCGCTCCTCTTCCGCGAGCGGTGCTCCGATGATCTTTGAAACATACTCTTCAGGTGTGGCGGTGCGCGGCGAACAGCAGGCGGTGCTGATGGGCATGATTCCGCCAATGCTGCTGTCCCTGGCCGTCCTGCAGCTGACGCAACTGATTCCCGCAGTCCGCCTGGCCCGGCGGATCCAGCTCGACCAGGTGACGCGCCAAGCGCTGCTGCGCTGCGCGATTGAAGCGTCTGACCAGGAGCGCCGGCAGATCGCCGGCGAACTCCATGATGAAGTGATCCAGGATTTGTCGGGGCTGGCGTACGCTCTGGAATCAGAGGAGCGCTACGGTCCGCCCGAACTTCAGACGGTTTTCTCCAAGGCCAGGACGATGCTGCAGAACAACATCCGCAGCCTGCGCGCCATGACCAGTGAGCTTTATCCTCCAGACCTCGAAGAGCTTGGGCTGAAGGCTTCCCTCCTGCGGCTGGAGACACCCTTGGTGGAGCGCGGCATTGCCTTGACCATGGAGATCCCGGACAAGCTTGTGCTGGACCGGGACCGGGCCGTCCTGGTCTATCGTGTGGCTCGCGAGGCCCTGGTGAACGCCACCAAGCATTCCGCGGCCCAATCGGTGGCACTCCGGATCCGCCATGCCGGCCAGCGCACCCAGATCACGGTTTCAGATGATGGCCGCGGCTTTAACACAACCCAGCCCTGCCCGGAAGGCCACTTTGGCCTGCGGATCCTGGGTGACACGATCCACCAGGCCGGCGGAACCCTTGAAGTCCTCTCGACGCCGGGCGCAGGAACCTCTGTCACCGCAACGTTCGGGGTTGCCGCGCCGTCCGTCCGCTGGGCCAGCCGGCATCCCGCTGCGTCCCCCAGCGAGGACTCGTTGCCACAGCATGTGCCGCTGAGGTCCCTGCCCGAACGCGGCGTCCTGAGGTAGCCGCCAGATGCGACTGGACGGCGAAGAGGATTGAAAACCGCACTTATGGACGACAGCGGCCGGCGGCGCGCCCCCCGGCACCGGCTGACGGGCACGACGCCGGGGCCAGCCGGGAGCCACTGGCCCCGCCTCATCGCGTTGGCTGTGATTCCGGCCCTGGTGATCCTCGCCGTCAGGGCGTGGCTGCTGGAACCGTTCACTGTCTCGTCGGACAGCATGGAGCCGACCATCCCCATGGGGTCGGTGGTGCTCCTGTATAAGCCGGGTGCGGGCTTGATCCGTAACGGGGTGGTGGTGGCTTTCACCAGTCCCGTCGACGGGCGCACCGCCATCAAGCGGGTCATTGGCCTTGAAGGGCAGACTGTGGCTATCCGCGACTCGGAACTGTATGTGGACGACGTCCCCGTCTCGGAGCCCTTTATCGACCACAGCCGCATCGACGCCACCTACTTCGGCCCCGAAACAGTCCCGGCAGGAAGCGTTTTTGTGCTGGGGGACAACCGGGGAGTGTCCATCGATTCCAGGGACTTCGGCGCCGTGCCTTTGTCCGCGGTCCGGGGCACCCTGCTGACCGGCCAGAAGTAGGAACCGGGGGAGTGTGTGCTACCCGGCGGCCGGGTCCGAGGAGCGCCGGACCAGGAGGACGGGGTCCAGCTTGCGGGTCACCGCCGGGCCGGCCGTACCGCCGATCCGCTCCAGCATGACCTGCGCCGCCAGCTGTCCCAGCTCCCGGGCATGCTGGTCGATGGACGTCAGCCCGATCAGTGGTGAGGCGGCCACTTCGATGTTGTCGCAGCCCACCACGGCAACGTCATTGGGGACCGAGAGACCGTGGGAGGCCAGGGCTTCCATGATGCCGATGGCCGTCAGGTCGTTGTGCGCAAAGATGGCCGTGGGCACCTCGGCGCCCGAGGCCAGGAACTTTTCCATCACAGCCCGGCCGCCGCGCTCGGTCATGTCGCTGTGCACCAGCATCGGCTCCAGGCCAAGCTTCTCCATGGCATGCAGGTAACCTTCCCTGCGGGCCGTGTACGGAAGCCAGTCCGAGATGTCCACGTGCGCAATCCGCCGGTGCCCCAGTCCGTGGAGGTGCTCCACCGCAAGCGCTCCGGACCGGAAGTCGTCGCACAGGACGGAATCCACGCCGTCGATCTCCAACTCCCGGGTGATCACCACCGCCGGCGTCCCGCGCAGTGCGGCGGCCAGCTCCTCGGCTGAACCGGTGTAGCCGGCCAGGATGACGCCGTCCACCCGCAGGTCCACAAACGAGCGGACCGCCTCCAGCTCCGTCCCCGGGTCGGCGGAGCCGACGGCGACCATCACCTGGTTGCCGCTGCCGGCGGTCCCTTCGGTGATGCCGTCATAGATGTCCGCGAAGACGGAGTTGTGCAGGTCCAGGAACAGGACGCCCAGCGTCCTGGTGCGGTGGCTGGCAAGGCGGCTGGCCAGCCTGTTGGGGGAGTAGCCCAGCGCGGCGGCGCTCTCGAGCACCGCCGTGCGCCTGGCAGGCGACACCTTGGGGGAATTGCGCATCACCAGTGACACCAGCGCACGGCTTACCCCGGCCTCGCGGGCCACGTCCTCCATGGTCACTGACCGCTGGGCGGGGGAAGTCTGCTTCACAAGACTCCACTATGCCATTTGCGGAAAGGGCGGCTACGCGCCGAAGGGCAGCCTCGAGTCGATGTCCTGGCCGTCCCAGCCCTGGCGGACCCAGCCGTGGTGCGGGTCGTCGCTGATCAGCCACTCGCGGACCGGGCCGGGGCCTGCCATGACGTTGAGGTAATACAGGTCGTAACCGGGGGCTGCCATCGCCGGCCCGTGCCAGCCGTAGGGGACCAGGACCACGTCGCCCGTGCGGACTTCGGCTGAAACGTCGATGGGGCGCTCGTCAGAGGCGTAGACGCGCTGGTAGCCGATGGCGTCAGCGTCGGCGGGCGCGGCGGAACCGGCTGCCACCTGGGTCTCGAAGTAGTAGATCTCCTCGAGATGCGTCTCGCCTTCCTTCTCCTCGTCGTGCTTGTGCGGGGGATACGAGGACCAGTTCCCGGCGGGGGTGAGGACCTCGCAAACGATGAACCGGTCGGCCTCCAGGGCGGCGGGAGTGCCGAAGTTGTGGACCTGGCGGGAGCAGTTGCCGGCCCCGCGCAGCTCCACCGGCGTCTCCGCTGCGGTGATGAGGCGGGTGGGGTAGGACGCGTTGGCTGGCGCCGTGGCGACGGCAACCCGGCCGCCGTCGGAAGAACTGATGGTGACCGTCCGGCCGGTGCCCGAGTACAGGACGTCGCTGGGACCGGAGAACACGGTGGCCCGGCCGTGCAGCTCGTAGGGGTCCCCGTCCACCGTTACGGTGAAGGATCCGTTGAGCGGCACCACGATGCGTTCCTCATCGGCAGCGGGAAGTACGACGTCGGCCCCTGCAGCCAGGGTGGCCACCTTCAGTCCCGTGTGTGCCCACCCCTCCACGATGAGGGAGGAGTCGGAGGTTCCGATCGAGACGTCCCACTTGCCGTCAGTGGCGGTGCCCAGCGGGTAGACCCAGTTGGTCATGGAGTGTGCTCCTTGCGGTTAGCGCTGTACGAGTGTCATTTCAAAGCTGTAGGAATCGGCGCGGTAGACGTGGTGGCCCGTCTCCACGCGCCGGCCGGTGTCATCGACGGCGGTGCGCTCCATGGTGACCAGGGCTGAGCCCTCGGCGGCTTCCAGCATGGACGCCTGATATTCGTTGGCGGTCATGGCGCCGATGCGCTGGGTGGCCAGCCGGAAGTTGACGCCGCCGCGGCGGAGGATCGAGTAGAGGCCTTCGGCGGCGAGCATGGCTTCGTCCATGTCCGCGATGTCGTCACGCACCCAGTTCTCCATCAGTGCCAGCGGCTTGCCGCCCACCTTCCGCAGCCGGGTGAAGTGGTAGACCTTCGATCCCGCCGGGAGCTGGAGTGTGGCGAGGGTGGCCTCGTCCGCCTCCAGGTGGGCGAAGCTCAGGACGTCAGTGGTGGGCTTCTTGCCGTTGTTGGTGAGGTCGTCATACAGGCTGGACAGCTCCAGCGGACGGCGCACCTGGCTGGAGACCACCTGGGTGCCCACCCCGCGTTTGCGCACCAGCAGGCCGGACCGGACCAGTTCGTCCATGGCCTTGCGCATGGTGGGACGGGACAGGTTCAGCTGGGCCGCGAGGTCGATCTCGTTGTCCAGACGGCTGCCCGGCTCCAGGACCCCGCTGTAGATCGCGGCTTCGATGCCCTGCACCACCTGGTGGTAAAGGGGCACGGGGGATGAACGGTCGATGCTGAGACCCAGGTTGTTCGCCACGTTTCGTTCCTGTTCTTGCTTGACGGCTCCAGCCCCGCCCGATGAGGCGTAAGCGGCCGCTTTGCCACCATATGTTCTCTTGATAGGACATACTTTCGCCTTCGATCGTAGCAGGCAGTGCTGCCGGGTCAAGGCATAGCTTTCACTAAGCCGTGAACCGGCCGGAAATTTATTTGTGCTGACATTAGAACTTTTCCTTGACGCGAATGATTAGAGCGCTCTAAAGTCAGTGTCACGCATCACATCTCAGGCCGGTTCGTCCCGGTCCCCAAGAGAATCTGAGAGGCAACAATGCAGTTGCAGAAACAAGCCCTGAACGCCCCCGGCAGCCAACGCCGCGGGTACCTGGCCCGCCTGACCGTGATCTCCACCCTCGGCGGCCTGCTCTTCGGTTACGATACCGGCGTCATCTCCGGCGCCCTGCTGTACATGAACGACTCCCTGAACATGACCGCCGTCGAGGAAGCCACCGTCGTCAGCGCGCTGCTCTTTCCCGGCGCCGCAGTAGGCGCCCTGACCGGCGGCCGCATGGCGGACAAGCTGGGCCGCCGCGGATCCCTGCTGGTCTGCGCCCTGCTGTTCCTCTTCGGCGCCATCGGCTGCGCCATCGCCCCGAACGTTCCGTTCATGATCGCGGCCCGCATCCTGCTGGGCCTTGGTGTGGGAGCTGCGGCCGTCACCTGCCCGCTGTACCTCGCGGAAATGGCGCCGGCCCACCTGCGTGGCCGCATGGTCACCATCAACGAGCTCATGATCGTGACCGGCCAGATGCTGGCCTTTGCCATCAATGCCCTGCTCGACGCCCTCATCCACGACACCGAGGTCTGGCGCACCATGCTGGGCATCGCGTCGCTGCCCGCACTCGCGCTGCTCGCCGGCATGTTGCTGTTGCCCGAGTCCCCGCGCTGGTACGCCATCCGTGGCCGGCTGGAAGACAGCCGCCGTGTCCTGAACCTCAGCCGCAGCCCTCAGGAAGCAACCGCCGAATTCGAGGAGATCGCCGAGGCTGCCCGGACGGCAAAGGAGGAGCGCGGCCACGCCTGGCGTGACCTCCGCAACAACCCCTGGATGCGCCGGCTTCTGTGGATCGGCATCGGCCTTGCCACCGTGCAGCAGGCCACCGGCATCAACACGGTGAACTACTACGCCCCCACCATCCTGGAAAAGAGCGGGCTGGGAGTGAGCGCGTCGCTGGTTGCCACCATCGGCGTCGGCGTCACCTCCGTGCTGATGACCATCCTGGGCATCTGGCTGCTGGGCTTCATCGGCCGCCGCAAGATGCTGGTCATCGGTTTCTCCGGCGTGGTGGGCTCGCAGGCGCTGCTGGCGATCGTCTTCCTGCTGCCCCAGTCCGACCTTGCCAGCTACACCATCCTCGCCGCCATGATGCTGTTCGTCGCCTTCGTCCAGTGCTTCATCGGCACCTGCGTCTGGCTGCTCCTCTCCGAGATGTTCCCGCTGGCCATCCGCGGCTTTGCCATGGGAATCGCGGTGTTCGCCCTCTGGACCGTCAACGCCGCCATCTCGTTCCTGTTCCCGATCGTCGTCGAGGCGCTGGGTTCCACCGGCACGTTCGGCCTGTTCGTCCTGGTGAACGTCGCGTCGCTCGCGTTCGTCATCAAGTTCGTTCCCGAAACCAAAGGCCATTCCCTCGAGGACCTGGAAGCGCACTTCCGCGAAGGCGCCGTCCCCGCGAAGCTGCCTGCCTGATCACCTACCCCTGGGAGCAACGCGGGGTCAGACCCAGCCCAATCCGGAGCTTCCGGAGGGCCGGATCTGACCCCGCGTTGCTTTTGCCGGTGGCTTACGCTGGGTGGATGAGCAGCAGAAGGGGGCAACAGCCATGAACCTGTCAGGGAACCTGGGCCCCAGCCCGCGCAGCCTGGAAGTGGAAGACCTGGAAAGCTTCGACCGCATGCTGGCGGCCGGCGCCGTGCACCTGCAGGGCTGGCACGCGCAGTCCCTGGACCTCCGCGGCAGGGCTTCCGCCCTGGCCGGCCTCGACGTGGAGGGCGCCATTTTCCTCGGCTGCACCTTTGACGAGGGAATGGAGGATGCCCTCCGCCGCCGCGGAGCGCTCATCTTTCCACGGCTCACGGGAGTCCCCTTCAACCCGTACCGCTCCACGCTCTACTCGCCCGGCGAACTCTATGACGGGCTCGCCGGCGCCCCCTACGAGGAGCTGCCAGACGCGCGGATCTACCAATGGAGCATCCAGCCGGGCCAGCGGCACCGGGTGGACGCCACCCTCGCCTCGGCCCTGCACGACCATGCCATCGGCGACGCGCTGGACGAGCTGACCCATTCCCACCCCTGGTCAGGACAGCCCATGGTGGGAGTTATGGGCGGGCACGCCGCACAGCGTGGCAGCGCTGACTACGCGCAGGCGGCCATGCTTGGCAGGCTGCTGGCAAGAAACGGCTATTCCGTTGCCACCGGCGGCGGGCCCGGCGCCATGGAGGCCGCGAACCTGGGTGCCTACCTGAGCCAGGCGGACGACGGCGGCCTGCAGGCTGCGTTGGACATGCTCGCGGCCGTTCCCGGCTTCCGTCCTTCGGTGTCGGCGTGGGCGCGTGCGGCGGCGGCCGTCGTCGAACGCTTTCCCGGCGGGACGCCGTCGCTGGGAATCCCCACCTGGTTCTACGGCCATGAGCCGCCCAACTGCTTCGCCACCCACATCGCCAAATACTTCGCGAACGCCATCCGCGAAGCCATCCTGCTGGAGCTCTGCCAGGGAGGGATCGTGTTCCTGCCCGGAGCCGCCGGAACTGTCCAGGAGATTTTCCAGGACGCCTGCGAAAACTACTACGGAGCTCCGGAAAAGGTCACGCCCATGGTCCTGGTGGGCAGGCACCACTGGGAGCACCAATACCCCGCGTGGCCCATGCTCCGCAGCCTGGCGGCAGGACGGCCCATGGCGGACCGGATCTTCCTGGTGGACACCGTGGAAGAAGCGGTGACCGTCCTGCTCCGGTAGTCAGCGGTCCTTCAGGCCAAAGGTCTGGAGGGCTAAAGGTCTATTCGGCTAAAGGTCTTTCCGGCACTGGGCCTTGCTCAGCTCGAACAACCCGTTGAGGTCGCCCGCGGACAGACCCTCGGGGGTGCCGATCTCCGGGTACATCAGCTGGGTGGGGTCTTCCACATGGTCCAGGCCCACCACATGGCTCAGCTCGTGCAGGATCACCGCGGTGGCGTAGAGATGTCCATCCGGGTTCAGCAGCTCGTTGGCGATCTGCGGCGCGTCCAGGTCCAGGCCGCCGGTCACGAACGTCTTGGGCCCGTCGTCGTAACTGAAATGGGTGCTGCCGCCGGTGCCGATCACCTTCCCCTCCAGCTGCGGTGCCACCTCGGGCGTGGTCCACGCAATGAGCAGCGGTGCCCAGCGCTCGCCGTACGCGTCCGGCTGGTAGGGCTGCCGTTGCGGCGAGGGCTGTTCACTGGTGGTGCCGTCATCAATGAACCTGATGCCTGTTGCTGCCGAGATGGTGGCAATGGCCGCCGGAACCAGGTGCTCTGCACCGCCCGGGGCGAGGTCAGCGTTCACCACGTAGTGGAGGGGCCGGCAGGGCGAATATCCCACCGGACTGCCGTCACCGTTGACCGCAAGGAACCGGTACGAGTCGCTGCCCACGGCAGACGGGGAAGGGGCGCCGAGGGGAGCGTCTTCCTCCTCGAAGCCCGGGGGAGGGGTGTCCAGGCTGGCCTCTGCCGCAGGCCGGGTGCCGGCTTCACCGGACGGCGCAGCACTGTCCTGTGCCACGCTGTCCTGTTTTGTACGGTCCGGGTCGCCACCCGGCTGCCGTTGCTGCCCGTTGCCCGGGCCAATTCGAAAATCCAGGAGCTGCTTTACCCTGGGATCGTCCAGCACCAGCGCACCGCCCAACACTCCGGCGACGCAGAGGGCGCTGACCAGGACCACCCTGAATCGTGGGCCTGCGCCTTCCCGCCGGGCTCGGTAGCCTGCGTGGCGCGGGGGCCGCTCTTCTTCCACTAACCCACCACGGTGCCGAAGACCAGCCCCAGCAGGTAGGTCACCGCGGCGGCTCCCAGCCCGATGGCGAGCTGGCGCAAGCCGCGGGTCAGGGGCGAGGTGCCGGACAGCAGGCCCACGATGCCGCCGGTGGCCAGCAGGGCAATGCCCACCAGGACGCCGGCCACCACCAGGGCAGCCACACCGGTCATGCCAAAGAGGAACGGCAGGATGGGCACGATCGCGCCCGAGGCGAAGAAGCAGAAGCTGGACAGCGCCGCGCCCCATGCCGTGCCGACAGCTTCATGCTGGTCTTCGTCCTCCGGCAGCTCCGGCTGCAGGGACAGGCTGGGATCACAGTCGCAGGACAACAGGCCCATGCGCTCTGCCACCCGGTGCTCGGCCGCCTCATGGGACATGCCTCTGGCCAGGTAGACGAGAAGGAGTTCGTTGTGCTCGATGTCCAGTTTCGGGGCCGCGGCCAGGGTGATCTGCGTGGGGCGGGTGGCCGCCAGGAGTTCCCGTTGGGACCGGACGGAAATGAATTCGCCGGCGCCCATGGACATGGCACCCGCCAACAGTCCCGCGATGCCGCTGAGCAGGACCACGGTGCTGGCCACGCCGGACGCGGCCATGCCCATCACCAGGGACAGGTTGCTGACCAGGCCGTCGTTGGCGCCGAAGACGGCGGCGCGGAACGTTCCGGCCAGGCGGTTGCGGCCGCGTGTTGCCAGGCCACGGACTACTTCCTCGTGGATCTGTTCGTCGGCGGCCATCGCAGCGGTGGCGTTGGGGTCCTTGGCATAGGGGGAGCGGCCTTCTGCCCGTTGCGCAAGCGCCAGTACGAACACCGAGCCGAAGTGCCGTGCAAGGAAGCCAAGGAACCGGCTGCGGAACGAGGCCTGCCGTGCCTTGCCCGCCTGTTCTCCCAGCAGGGCCAGCCAGTGCGCTTCGTGCCGGCCCTCGGCTTCCGCCAGGGCCAGGAGGATGTCGCGTTCCTCGCCCTGCCGGTTCTGCGCCAGGTCGCGGTAGACGGCGGCTTCGGCACGCTCGTCGGCAAGGTACTGGCGCCACCGCTTGATGTCCGCCGCGGACGGTGCGGGCCTCTGGTGCTGGTTCGGCTGGGCCGAATTTGATGTGCCCGAATTCGATGGGGCATGGTCGGGCTGGGCGTGCTGTGACACGGAAACTCCTGGGCTGGATAGGGCATGTAGCGGCCCCATTGCAGTGCCCAGCTTACTGCGAAATTCCGGGGTTTTTTGGCTGGCAAACCTCGCTGGAAGGTTTCGGTCTGCCTCAATCCGGTGGCCCCGCAGCCCGACCGGCAGGGCTCCGCATCTGCTATTGACCCGCCTGCCGTGCGGTGTTGTGATGAAAGTGTGGCGCAGCCGGCGCCCTCACTGAAAGAGCACGTCAGGCGAACAATCGGAGGTTGAATCATGAGCACCACCGGACAGCACCCGGACATGCCGCACCTGGACGCCGTCGAAGCGGACCCCGCCTACGACTACGCCGAGGATGCACCGGTAAATGAGGACGACTGGGACACCGAGGATGAATTCCTGGACGAGGAGGAACCGGTGGTACAGCCCGCCCCGATAGTCATCGACGCCGAGGACCGCCCGGTCCCGCTGGACCCGGACGAGGTCCGCGACACCGAAACAGAGTAGGCATAGGACAGACGACGACGGCGCCTCCTTCCGCGGTTCAGCGAAAGGAGGCGCCGTCGTCGTGCGCTGGCCGTGGTGCGCCGTCATCCTGCGCTGGCCGTGGGGCGCTGGCCGTCGTGGCGCTGGAAGCGGCCGTCAGGGAGCGGTGACTGCTTCTGCCGGGGTTTCCTCGGTGTCCTGGCCGGCGACGCGGCGCTGCCAGTTCCGCATGACCTGGGGGTCGGTGGGCGGGGTGATGAGGGAGACGGCAATGTAGACCACGGCCGAGGCGAGGAGGCCGTAGTAGATGGGCTCGTTGGCGTAGATGCCGTCCAGCGGCGCCTTGGCGTTGATTTCCAGGACGATCATGGTGCCCAGGGTGACCACGGAGCCCACCGCCATGGAGGCGGCGGCGGCGATTCCGGTGCCTCGCTTCCACACGAGGCCGCCCAGGATTGCCACCAGGAGGCCGCCCACCAGGATGTCGTAGGCGATGGTCAGGGCGGCCACAACGTCCTTGGTGATAATGGCGATGACGATGGCGATGATGCCCAGGGTGAGGACCCAGATGCGGTTGGCCTTGACGTCGTGCTCGGGGTTGTCCGTGTCCTCGGTGCTGATGTTCTTGCCGAACCAGCTGGCCACGAACGGCAGGACGTCCGCGCGGGCTACGGTGGCGGCGGCGATCAGGGCGCCGGAGGCAGTGGACATCATGGCCGCGACGGCGGCGGCCAGGACCAGTCCGCCGATGCCGATGGGCAGCAGGTTCTGGGCAACTTCGGCGTAGACATCATCCTTGGCGGCGATCTCGATGTTGGACAGCGCTACGCTCGCGGCCATGCCGATCAGGGCGCCGGCAACACCGTAGAGGATGCAGTAGATGCCGGCCGTGGCTCCGCCCCAGCGGGCTACTCCGGGCGTCTTGGCCGTGAAGACGCGCTGCCAGATGTCCTGGCCGATCAGCAGGCCCAGGGTGTAGACGACGAAGTAGGTGATGATCGTCTGGAGGCCGATGCCGTCGATCTGGAAGAAGCTCTCGTCAACGCGGCTGCGGATGCCGTCGATGCCACCGGCGGCGTTGAGGGTGAAGGGGAGCATCAGGAAGAAGATGCCGACGGTCTTGATGACGAACTGCACCTGGTCTGCCAGGGTGATGGACCACATGCCGCCTACCGTGGAGTACACCAGCACGATGGCGCCGCCAATGGCGATGGCCAGGGCGCGGTCGAGGCCGAACAGCACCACGAAGATGGTGGCGTAGGCGCCCGTGGACGTGGCGCACAGCATCAGCGTGTAGGCGAGCATCACGATGCCGGAGGCTTCGGTTGCCCGGCTGCCATAGCGCAGGGTCAGCATCTGGGAGACCGTGTAGATCTTCAGTTTCTGGATGGTCCCGGCGAAAAGCAGGCTCAGGAGCAGGACGCCGGCGCCGATGGCCACCACCAGCCACATTCCGGAGATGCCGAACTTGTAACCCAGGCCCACGCCGCCGACGGTTGAAGCCCCGCCCAGGACGACGGCGGCCATGGTGCCGGTGTAGAGGAAGGGGCCGAGCCGCCGGCCGGCGACCAGGAAGTCGCTGTTGTTCTTGGTGCGGGACTTGCCCCACCAGCCGAAGGCCAGCATTGCGAGCAGGTACACCACCACGATGGCGATGTTGATGACTTGTGGGTCCATGTTGGGCTCCTTGGAGCTGTTTGGCAGCCGGGGGTTGCATCCGGAGCGGGGGGACGGCCGGATGCCGCTGCGAAAATTGGGGTGAGAGGGGGCTCTCGATAATTGCCCTATAGGCAACATGTGTTTTCTAAAGGTTAGGCTGTGACGGCAGTAACAGTCAAGGGGGAATTAGGGACCCCGGACAGCGCGCCATGGAGGCGTCACAGAAGAGGCTGGCCATTAGTATTGCTCCAGAGTGGGGCCGGACTGCCGGCCATGAAAGGTTCGTAGATGAAGGCACTGCCAGTTGAGCCGAGCAACGTTCCGGTTGCCATTGGTTCCCGGATCCGGGCCGCCCGGCAGTCCCAGCGGCTCACCATTGAGCAGGTTGCCGATGCCACCGGGCTCACTAAGGGCTTCCTGAGCCGGGTGGAGCGCGACCTGACTTCCCCGTCAGTGGCCTCGCTGGTGACGCTGTGCCAGGTCCTGTCCATCTCGATCGGCGACCTGTTTGCAGCCCCGGAAACGCACTTGACCAAGCGCAACGACGGGCCGCGGATCTCGCTGGGCGGCCAGGGCATTGTGGAGCGGCTGCTCACTGCCCGCTCAGAACGGCGCATCCAGATCATCCAGGCCTGCATCGAGCCGCACGGACGCGGCGAATCCGAACTTTACGCGGTGGACTGCGACGTGGACGTGCTTCACGTCATCAAAGGCAGCATCCGCCTTATCCTCACCAACGAGCAGTACGACCTTGACGCGGGCGACACCGTCACCTTCCCCGGCCGGGAGCCCCACACCTGGGTTAATCCCACGGACAAGCCCGTCGAGGTGCTCTGGGTTCTGGTCCCCGCCGCCAGCCGGTAGCCCGCCCCCGCGTTGCCCTACGTTCCTGCCCGGTTTGCGGCCGGCACACCCGTGTTCCTTCCCCGAGTTCCCCGGAAGGTGGGGCCTCCCAACACGGCGGGCAGGGTCAAACCGGGAAGGAACGCACCGGTCCGGCGTCCAGCACGGCCCTGATTTCCGTCAAGACTTGCTCCGGGTGGAACCAGATGTGTTCGGGCATATAGCGGAGGACGGCGTAGCCGGTGACCGTGGAGGTGTTGTTGCGTTGCCGGTCCCTGAGCATGTCTGCACGCTTTGAGTGAAAAGCGAAGCCGTCAATTTCCACAATCAGGAAGCCGGCAAGCAGGAAATCCACGCGCCCAATTCCGGGCAGGACCACCTGGGCCTCATATCCGATGCCGTTGGTTCTGAACAGATGGTGGGCATCCACCTCCACGATGGACTCCGCCCGGAGGTCGAGGTCCCGCAGTGCCCGCAGGACCGGGCGGGAGCGGTCCCCGCGCAGTTGGGCTTTGAGCAGCTCAAGGGGGACGCCGTGCAGCCGGATAGCCGACGTCGCCAAAGCCGTGGACGACGGCGGAGCAAGGCACCCCACGCGCTCCGCCAGGCGCCTGATGTCCCGCCGGGAGTAGCCCGCGTCAAAAGATGTGCGGCCCGGGCGACGCCCCCGTTGCTCTTGAGGTACTCAAAGATGTCCATTCATCAATTGCAGGTTGCCCTGATTGGGCTGCGGAATAGGACAGCGGTGGTATGTGGACAGCCCTTTTGCGCGAGGGCTGCTCATTCCTTCCCGATTCGTTTCGGACGTCAGCGGCAGGAGCGTGCGGGATTCCTGTGTTTTCCGCGAAAGCCAGGGCTGAGGGTGGAGAGGCCGGGCAGGAACCGCGCAGGAATGGACCGGACCCAGGGTAAACACTTGGTGCTCATTAGAAAACCAGGGTGTATGATGGCAGTCACATAGTCACTCAACTCCTCGAAGGAGAGGCCTCCATTGGAAGAGCTGCGCATCGAAGCCAACGGCAACCTTGGCCCCATCGATTCATCCCGTATTCCCCGCTATGCCGGTGCTGCCACCTACGCCCGCCTCCCGCGGCTGGACCAGGTGGCCAAGGCCGACATTACGGTGGTGGGTGTTCCCTTCGACTCCGGCGTCTCCTACCGCCCCGGCGCCCGCTTCGGCGCCAACCACGTCCGGGAAGCCAGTCGCCTTCTGCGCCCCTACAACCCGGCCTGGGACGTCAGCCCGTTCGAAAACGTCCAGGTGGCAGACGCCGGGGACATGGCGGTCAACCCCTTCAACATCAACGAGGCAATTGAAACCGTCCAGCAGAACGCCCTCGACCTCACCGCCGGCGGCAGCAAGCTGGTAACCCTTGGCGGCGACCACACCATCGCCCTGCCCCTGCTCCGTGCCGCCGCCGAGCGTGCAGGCGCGCCGGTCGCCATGCTGCACTTCGACGCCCACCTGGACACCTGGGACACCTACTTCGGCGCCGAATACACCCACGGCACGCCGTTCCGTCGAGCCGTCGAGGAAGGCATCCTCGATACGGAGGCGATCAGCCACATCGGCACGCGCGGCCCGCTCTACGGCAAGAAGGACCTGGACGACGACCACCGCTTCGGGTTCGGCATCGTCACCTCCGCCGACGTCTACTACCAGGGCGTCCTGGAGACCGTGGCCAAGGTCCGCGACCGGATCGGCAACCGCCCGCTGTATATTTCCGTGGACATCGACGTGCTGGATCCCGCGCACGCGCCCGGCACCGGCACGCCCGAAGCCGGCGGCATCACCAGCCGCGAACTCCTGGAAATCATCCGCGGCTTCCGCGGCATGAACCTGGTGGGCGCAGACATCGTCGAGGTCGCTCCGGCCTACGACCATGCTGAGATTACGGGTGTGGCCGCCAGCCACGTCGCCTACGAACTGGTGACCCTGATGGCGGATAACGCTGTGCCGGGCGACCGTTTCGGGGCTGCCAGCGGATACGCTGCGCAGGCCCTTGGCCAGGAGGTCCGGCGGCCGGCCGGTTTTGCGGCAGCCGGCAAGGAGTAAGGCAATGATCGACTTCGATCCGGGAACGGCCGCCCCCACAAAGGGGACCGGCGTCCGCAACGGCGGGGACCTCGTCGTCGAAACGCTGGAAGCCCTGGGCGCGAAGACCGTCTTTGGCATCCCCGGCCAGCATGCGTTGGGCCTCTTTGATGCGATGGGCCGGGGCAACCTGCAGTTCGTGTCCTCGCGGGTGGAGAACAACAGTGCCTTCGCGGCGGACGGGTACTCCCGAGCCACCGGCGAAGTGGGGGTCCTGTTCCTGTCCACCGGCCCGGGCGCTTTGACCTCCCTGGCAGGCCTGCAGGAGGCCTACGCCACGGGTGTTCCGATGGTGGTGGTGGCCAGCCAGATTCCGCTGGAAGGCCTGGGCGCCCGGCGCAAGGGCATGCTGCACCAGCTCGATGACCAGAAGGCGTCGGCGGCGAATGTCACCAAGAGCCAGCGGCTGATCCAGCACGCCTCAGGCATCCCGTCAGCCATCCAGGATGCCTGGACGGAGGCCATTTCCTCGCCCCAGGGTCCGGTGTGGATCGAGATTCCCCAGAACGTGCTGCTGGATCCCATCATGGTTCCGCCCGTGGAGGACGCCCTGGCCGAAGCAGCGGACAACCCGCCCCGGGTGGAACTGGTGCGCGAGGCCGTGAAGTGGCTGGCAGCTGCCGAACGGCCCGCGATCATCGCCGGCGGCGGCACGCGGCGGGGGAGGGCGGAGAAGTCCCTGCTGTCCATCGCGGAGAAGCTGCGCGCCCCGGTGATCTGCACGCCCGGCGGCAACGGCGCGTTCCCCTGGAACCATGAGTTATCGCTGCAGTCCTGGATCGAGGACCGCCACATGACCGATCTGCTCGAGGATGCCGATGTCCTGGTGGTCATCGGCTCGTCCCTGGGCGAGGTCACCTCCAACTACTTCACCTTTGAGCCCCGGGGCAAAATCATCCAGATCGACGCCGAACCGCGGGTCCTGGAGTCCAACCGCCCCGGCCTGGGGATCCGCGCTGACGCCGGCCAGGCCCTGGCGGCCTTGGACGAGGCCCTGGAGGTTGACCCTTCGGGAGCCAAAGCCAACTGGCACGGCACTGCTCCGGAAGAGCTGGTCAAGGAGTCGGTGGCGAAGGTCAGGGCACGCCTGGAGTCCCAGGACCTCGGCAAGGAACTGAAGTTCATGGCCGACATCCGCGAGGCCGTCCCGGCGGACATGCAGACGTTCTGGGACATGACTATTGCCGCCTACTGGGGCTGGTCCTGCTGGGACGCCCGGCAAGGCCAGTTCCACTCGGCCCAGGGCGCAGGCGGGCTGGGCTACGGTTTCCCCGCGGCCATCGGCGGCGCCGTTGGCCTGGAAACCGTGGGCAAGCCAGGCCGGGTGCTGGCAGTATCCGGCGACGGCTCCTCGATGTACTCCATCTCGGAACTGGCCACCGCCAAGCAGCACAACGTGCCGGTCACCTGGCTGATTGTTGACGACGGCGGCTACGGAATCCTGCGCGAATACATGGTGGGCGCCTTCGGCAAGGCCACCGCGACCGAACTCGCCAGGCCCGATTTCGTGAAGCTTGCAGAAGCCTTCGGTGTTCCCGCCACCCGGGTATCTCCCGAGGGCGTGGGGGACGCGCTGAAGGCGGGATTCGCCGCTGACGGGCCCAACGTCGTCGTGGTTGAAACGCTCCTGAAGATGTTCGCCCCCACGCATCTGGAAGCCTGACCAGAACTAAACACACGAAAGGACCCCGCCTCCAGCAAGGAGGCGGGGTCCTTTCGTATACCCGGCCCTTCAAGCGTGCCCGCGGGGGATAGTTTCCTAAAGCAACCAATGTGCGATATAGTTGCTTCAGGCAAACAACTCAGGAGGCCTTGGAGCCATGGCAGTAGCCCCTGATACGGCAGCCGATCTCGTGTACCAGATCTTCGACCTCCAGCGCGCGGTGCGGTGCATCGCCACAGCCAGCGTGCGGGGCCAGGACACCGGGGTGGCGCTCCAGGGCGTCCTGCGGTTCGTGGGGGAGGGGGAGTCCCGGGCCACCAAACTTGCGGAGCGGCTGGGCGTCAGCGCTCCGGTCCTCAGCCGCCACATCGCGGACCTGGAGGAGCAGGGTTTCGTGGTCCGGAGGCAGGATCCCGACGACGGCCGGGCGCAGCTGGTGGCCCTCACTCCGTCGGGCGCGGAGAAGCTCCGGCACATCGAGGAGCAACGCACAGCCGTCCTGCAGGACTACCTGCGCGACTGGAGCGAGGAAGACGTCGGAGCCACGGCGAAAACCCTGCACAAGCTCACCGAATCACTCAAGACATCAGCCCGGGCAACGGCGGCCGGATCCACTAAAACCAGCGTTTAGGAGCATTCTTATGGCAAGCCAGACCGCCGCGCCGAATATCTCAACCCATGCCGGGCCAACAAACCCCGCCGCGCCACCAGAGATGTCCCACGGGCAGATCATGGAGGCCCTCACCGGTCTCCTGGCCGCATTCTTCACGGCCATCCTCAGCAGCACCATCGTGGCGAACGCGCTGCCCACCATCATGTCCGACCTGCACGGCACCCAAACCGACTTCGCCTGGGTCATCACCGCCGCGCTGCTGGCCAACGCCGCCACCACACCCATCTGGGGCAAGCTCGCCGACCTCTTTAACAAGAAGGTCCTGGTCCAGCTCAGCATCATCATCTTTGTGGCCGGTTCCGTCATGGCCGGCCTCTCCGAAACCATCCCGCTGCTGCTGGTGGCCCGCGTCATCCAGGGCGTGGCGATGGGCGGCCTCACGGCCCTGGCCCAGGCGATCATCGGCACCATGATCCCGCCGCGGAACCGCGGGAAATACTCCGGGTACATGGGCGCCGTCATGGCCGTGGGAACCGCCGGCGGCCCGCTGCTGGGCGGCTTCATCGTGGACAGCCCGCTCGGCTGGCGCTGGACGTTCTTCGTCTGCGTGCCGCTCGCCGTCGTCGCACTGGTCCTGCTGCAGGTCACTCTCAAGATCACCCATGTGCGGCGCCCGGCCAAGATCGACTGGCTCGGTTCCATCCTGCTGACCTCCGGCGTCAGCCTCCTCCTGATCTGGGTCTCCTTCGCCGGCAACCCCGCCTACTACGACTGGATCTCCTGGCAGTCCGCCCTGATGGTGGGCGGCGGCGTCCTCCTGCTGGCCCTGCTGGTGCTGGTGGAGTCCAAGGTGGAACAGCCCATCATCCCGCTCAAGATCATCTCGGAGCGGACCACCGCGCTGGCCATCCTCGCCTCAGTGGCGGTGGGCGTCGCGATGTTCGGTTCCTCCACCTTCCTGGGCCAGTACTTCCAGGTTGCCCGCGGGGCCACGCCAACGGAGGCCGGCCTCCTCACGCTTCCCATGATCGCCGGCAACCTGGCTGGCTCGGTGGCCTCGGGACTCCTGATCACCCGGACCGGCAAGTGGAAGGGCTACCTGATTGCCGGTTCCATCCTGCTGATCGGCGGACTTGGGCTCGCCGGAACTATGGACCACACCACCGAACTCTGGCATACCGGCATCTTCACCGCCGTCCTGGGCCTTGGCCTGGGCATGCTGATGCAGAACCTCGTCCTGGCGGTCCAGAACACGGTCCGCGCCTCCGACATCGGCACGGCCAGCGCCTCGGTTGCATTCTTCCGGTCAGTAGGCGGCGCCATCGGCGTTTCCGTCCTCGGCGCCGTCCTGGCCAACCGCGTGAGCGGCCTTGCCACGCAGGGACTGGCCGCCGCCGGGATTCCCGTCCAGGGCGGCAGCGCAGGCAGCAGCATGGACCTGGCCCACATGCCGGAACCGGTGCGCGAGATCATGCGGGCCGCGTACGGTGACGCCACGGCCGAAGTATTCCTGATTTCCGCGGTGGTGGCGGTGGTGGCACTGGTGTCCGTGCTGTTCATCAAGGAAAAGCCGTTGCGCCGCACGGTTGACATCCAGCCCGCGCCGGCAGCAGAAGGTACGACGCCGGAGCTTGCCTCGGCAGGAAAGTGACCCGCCGGGGTACGCCCCTCGGATGATCTTTCCGCAGGCTGTTTGACGGGCGAAGGGAGTTTCGTAGAGTGGGAAGGCTAGGGATGTCAGCCCCGGCTGCTACTACTTAACCTTCCTGCTCCACTCACTCATCCCTAAGGACCCGCGGGCATGCTCCTCACCCTCATCAAGAGGTTTTCCAGGCCGTACATGCCGTATCTGGTGGCCGTCATCGTGTTCCAGCTGGCGTCCACCATTGCCGCGCTGTATCTCCCCAGCCTGAACGCACAGATCATTGACGAAGGGGTTTCCCGGGGAGACACCGACTTCATCTGGCGGACCGGGGCTGTGATGCTGCTCGTGGCGTTCGTCCAGGTGGGAACGGCCATTGCCGGCGTCTACTTCGGTTCAAAAACGGCCATGGCGCTCGGCCGTGACCTGCGGCGCGCGGTGTTCCGCAAGGTCACCAGCTTCTCCGCCAAGGACGTTAACGCCTTTGGTGCTCCAACCCTGATCACCCGCGGCACCAACGACGTCCAACAGGTCCAGATGCTGATGCTGATGGCCCTGAACTTCATGGTGGCCACGCCCATCATGTGCATCGGCGGCATCATCATGGCGCTGCGGGAGGACCTGAACCTCTCGTGGCTGGTGTGGGTTTCGGTCCCCCTCCTGACCGTTGTGGTGGGCTACCTGGTGGTCCGGCTGATGCCCCTGTTCCGGTCCATGCAGAAAAAGATCGACCGCATCAACGCGGTGCTGCGCGAGCAGATTATCGGCATCAGGGTGGTCCGGGCCTTTGTCCGTGAACCATACGAAACGGAGCGGTTCGGGGAAGCCAACGGGGAACTCACCGATGTGTCATTGAAGATCGGCGCCCTGTTCGTACTGATGTTCCCGGCCATCAGCATGATCCTGCACCTGTCCACGGCAGCGGTGCTGTGGTTCGGCGGGCAGCGGGTGGATTCCGGCGAGATGCAGGTGGGCGCGCTCACGGCCTTCCTGCAGTACCTCCTGCAGATCCTGGTGGCGGTCATGATGGGCACCTTTATGGCCATGATGATCCCGCGGGCCTCTGTCTGTGCCGACCGCATCGGCGAGGTGCTCGACGTCGAACCCTCCATCCACGATCCCGAGGAGCCCCAGGCTCCGGCGTCCCTCACGGGCGTGGTCGAGTACCGCAACGTCACCTTCGCCTACCCGGGCGCGGAATCACCGGTATTGAGCAACATCAGCTTCACCGCCAAGCCCGGCCAGACCATTGCCATCATCGGCTCCACCGGTGCGGGCAAGACCTCGCTGCTGTCCCTGCTGCCCCGGCTGTACGACGCCGCCGAGGGCGAAGTGCTGCTGGACGGCGTGCCCGTGGGCCTGCTGGACCGCGTCGAGATCACCAAACGCGTGGCCCTGGTACCGCAGCGGCCCTACCTCTTCTCCGGCACCATCGAGCACAACCTCCGCTTCGGGAAGACCGAGGCAACGGACCAGGAACTTTGGGACGCGCTCCGGGTCGCCCAGGGTGAGTCGTTTGTCCGGGAGAAGAAGAACGGCCTGGACGCCAGGATCGCGCAGGGCGGAACCAACGTCTCCGGCGGCCAGCGCCAGCGCCTCTGCATCGCCCGCGCGCTGGTGACCAAGCCCAGGGTCTACCTGTTCGACGACTCCTTCTCCGCACTGGACGTCGCCACCGACGCCCGGCTGCGGGCAGCGCTCAAGGGCACCACCGCGGACGCCACCGTCATCATCGTGGCCCAGCGGGTTTCCACCATCACCGAAGCGGACCAGATCCTGGTGCTGGACAACGGCCGGATCGTGGACCGCGGAACGCACGAGGAACTCCTGGAAACCTCACCCACCTACCAGGAAATTGTTGAATCCCAGCTGAGCGTGGAGGAAATGGCATGAGCCCCCGCAAAAAGGACTCCACGCCCATCGCGGAAACCGGCCCCGGGTCCACGGCCCCTGCCGAGGCGGGGTTGGCCGACGAGGACGAATTCCTCGAAGAGGAGTACAAACCCTCCGAAGCGGACGGGGACATGTTCGGCGGGATGCCAGCCAAAAAGGCCGAGCACTTCTGGCCCTCGGCGAAGCGGCTGATGGGGCTTCTGAAGCCCGAGGCGCTGGGCATCTACGTGGTGGTGGCCATGGTGGTGGTCGCCGTGGTGCTTAACGTCATTGCGCCGAAGATCCTTGGCCAGGCCATGGACGTCATCTTCGGCGGAGTGGTGGGCAAGCAGCTCCCGGCCGGGGTCAGCAAGGACCAGTTTGTTGACGGGCTGCGCCAGCAGGGGCAGGACAATTTCGCGGACATGGTCTCGCGGATGGAACTGGTGCCCGGCACGGGCATCGATTTCCAGAAGCTGTCCTTCCTGATCGCCATCGTCCTGTTGATGTACTTCGTGGCCAACATTTTCCTGTGGCTGCAGGGCTACGTCCTGAACCGGATTGTCATGAAGGTGATCCGCCGGCTCCGCGACGACACCGAAAAGAAACTGAACCGCCTGCCGCTGAACTACTTCGACACCCGGCAGCGCGGCGACGTCCTCTCGCGGGTGACCAACGATGTCGACAACATCCAGCAGGCACTGCAGCAGGCGTTCGCCCAGCTGATCAACTCCCTCCTGACCGTGGTGGGCATCGTGGTCATGATGTTCATTGTTTCCTGGCAGCTGGCCCTCATCGCACTGGTCGCCCTGCCGTTGTCCGGTGTGGCGGCGGGCATGATCGGCGTGCGGAGTCAGAAGCTCTTCGCAGCCCAGTGGAAGAACACCGGCGCGCTGAACGGCCAGATCGAGGAATCCTTCTCGGGCCACGACCTGGTGCGGGTCTTCGGCCGCGACGCCGACATGCTGGAACGGTTCGAGGAACGCAACGAGGCCCTCTACAAGGCAAGCTTCGGCGCGCAGTTCGTCTCCGGCATCATCTTCCCGGTGATGCAGTTCGTCTCCTACCTCAGCTATGTGGGCATCGCCGTGGTGGGTGGCCTCCGGGTCGCGTCGGGATCCATGTCGCTGGGTGATGCCACGGCGTTCATCCAGTACTCGCGGGAGTTCACCCAGCCGCTGGGCCAGATGGCGGGCATGGCCAACATGCTCCAGTCCGGTGTTGCGTCCGCGGAACGGGTGTTTGAGTTCCTGGATGCCGATGAACAGGACCCCGAGACCGCCACCGAGCACCTGCCCGCCAAGACCGACGGGCACGTGGAATTCCGGAACGTCACGTTCAGCTACACCGGGGACCGGAAGCTCATCGAGAACCTGTCCTTCACCGCGGAGCCCGGAAACACGGTGGCCATCGTGGGGCCAACCGGTGCCGGAAAGACCACCTTGGTGAACCTGGTGATGCGGTTCTATGAGCTGAACTCCGGCTCCATCACCCTGGACGGAGTGGACATTACCCACCTCAGCCGGTCCGAGCTCCGCTCCAAGGTGGGTATGGTGCTCCAGGACGCCTGGCTGTTTGGCGGGTCCATCTACGACAACATCCGCTACGGGAACCTGGACGCCACCGAGGAACAGGTCATGGCCGCGGCCAAAGCCACCTTCGTGGACCGCTTCGTCCGGGCCCTGCCCGAGGGCTACAACACCATCATTGACGAGGAGGGCAACAACGTCAGCGCCGGCGAGAAGCAGCTGATCACCATCGCCAGGGCGTTCGTGGCCAACCCGTCACTGCTGATCCTCGATGAAGCCACAAGCTCCGTGGACACCCGTACCGAACTCCTGGTCCAAAAGGCCATGGCGGCGCTCCGTTCGGATAGGACCAGCTTCGTGATCGCGCACCGGCTTTCCACCATCCGCGATGCTGACACCATCCTGGTCATGGAGGACGGCCGGATCGTCGAGCAGGGCAACCACAAGGTTCTCCTCGCCGCCCGCGGCGCCTACTACCGGCTCTACATGTCCCAGTTCGCCGGAGCCGACGCCGGGGACGTGCCGGTGGATGATGCGACGGCGGTGCACAGCTGAGCGCCCAGGTAGACAATGTGCAGCAGCTGGACAATGTACAGCCCTTGGACAATGTGCGGCACTGAGACAACGTGGAGAACTGAAACAAAGTGGAGCAAGCAGACACAATGGAGCAAGTGGACACAGTGGATCAGGTAGACACAGCGGAGCAGGACAGGCACGCGCGGCAGGACCACGGGAAGCACGGACACCGGCGCATTGAGGTCCTGGTACCCATGCGCTGGGGCGACATGGATGCCTACGGCCACATCAACAACGTGCAGATTGTGCGGATGCTGGAGGAAGCCCGGATCGGGGCCTTCGGGCCTCCCCGGGGAGCAGGACTTCCCGGTGTTGAGCCGCAGGTGTCACTCTTCAACGCCGTCCCGGAGGGGACCATGGCGCTGGTGGTGGACCACAAGATCCGCTACGTCAGGACCCTTGAGTACCGCAACGTCCCGGCCGTGGTCCAGGTGTGGATCGGCGCCGTCAAAGGCGCCAGCTTCGACATCCACTACCTCGTCAAGGACCCCGTGACCGGGGAGGACTGCGTCAAGGCCAGCACCCACCTGGCCTTCGTGGACGAAGCCACCGGCCGCGTGCAGCGGCTGACTGCCGAACAGAAGGAACGGCTGGCTCCGTACACCCACTAAGCCACTGGACAAGACTCCAGCGGACAGACTGGACTGGAAGCACCCGAACGAAAGGAATCCCAGATGGCCAAGAACAAGACCACCGCTGCCAGGAAGAAGAAGACCTGGAAGGAGATGTCGCCGTCGGCAAAGGCCGGCACCATTGTGGTGGGCATCGCCCAGATGTCGCTGCTGGTGGCTGCGCAACGGGACATCTCCCGGCGGCCCGAGGCTCAGATCAACGGCCCGAAAGCGGCGTGGCGGGCCGCCTCCTTCATCAACTTCATCGGCCCCATGGGCTACTTCATCTTTGGGCGGAAGCGGGGTACCCCCGGCGTCTAGCAACAGGAAACGGGCGGGCGGCCGGAGGTCAAAAGGTCCCCGCGGGACTGCCCGTCCAGAGACCTTTGAGCCGCCGCCCAGCTTGACCCTGTAAATTTGAATCCATGACCCCCGCCTCCACTGCTGCCATGACCCGCGCCCTCGGCATCTCACGAGAGATCGAAGATGCGGCGTGGTTCGTTCTGGGGCCAGGGCTGCAGGGCAAACCGTCGGCCCTGGACGGCAGGACGCTGACCTGGACGTCGGAGGCCGCCGCCGAACTCCTGGACCGGCTGGAACGCGGGACGCCGGACCCCAAAGCGCCCATGATGACCAACCTCCGGCAGAACCTGGACGGCGCGTCCCGCGAGGCGAAGCTACTGGCCGTCGAGCTGCTCTTCCTGCAGTCCCTGCCCCTGGCACACGAGGTGAAGTCCCTCAAGGTCAAGCGTGCCCGGGTAGCTGAGGCCGCTTCATGGCTTGAACCTCCGCTCGAGCTGCCTGACGAGCTTTACCAGGGCATGACGGACCACGGAGTGATCCGGGACCGCACTGCAGAGTTCAACTGGACCATCTGGGACCACCTGAAGTGGCTGTGCCGTTTTGTGCAGCACGTGGACCAGCAGCCGCCGGCACAGATCACCGGCGCCCTGCAGGACCCGCTGAAGTTCCACCGGCTTGCCTCGGCCACGCCGGGTGACCAGCCGGCCATCCGCCGCAGCATCGAGTTCCTGGCCTGGCCCAGCTACTTTGAGCCCGTCGTCGCGGATATTGAGCGGCAGGAAATCCGGGACGCTTTCGCCTCCCTGGTGGGCGGGGCCAAGGGGGACAGCGAAGACGACATCACCGCGGACATCCACCGCATCCGGCTGCACCTGGATGAACAGGCGGGCCAGCGCATCGACTGGTACGCCCGGCAGCTGGTCAGCCAGTGGCGCAAGGTGGGAGACCCCGGACACCGGGCCTGGCTGCTGCGGACGCACGGCGACAACACCGAACTGCTCACTGCCTGGCAGGGCGAGGAAAAGGTGACCCTCGAGGTCGAGCACCTCCGGCTGCTCAACCCGGGCGTCACCGCGGGAGTGGTGCAGCACGCCGTGGACGAGGACTACAAACACCTCGGCTACGTGGAACGCGAGGACACCAAAACCGCCGTCTTCGCCTTCCTCACCGTCATGAAGCCCGGGGACCTGGTGCTGTACCAGCACGCCGGCACGGTGCGGCTGGGCGGCGTGCTTGGGGAACCCGACTACAACGATGACAACCGGCGCCTCCGCCGCAAGGTCCGCTGGTTCGATGAAGGACACCCCACCACAAGCCTGCCCCGGCACGTGCAGCGGCAGCTGGCCACCGCCGGCATCGTGGTGGACGTCACCCGCGTGGCGCAGGCGCTGCAGGCCCTCCTGCCGCCCGAAGCGGAAGCAGAGCCCGACGGCGATGCTGAAGCCGCCGTCGTCGTGCCTCCCGTCCAGGAGGGATTCCGCCCGCTGACCCCGGAATTCGCTGACTCACTGCACATGGAGCTGGAACCGCTGCAGGAGATCGCGGACCTGCTGGAGGAGAACCGGCAGCTGGTCCTCTACGGCCCTCCCGGTACCGGCAAGACCTACCTGGCGAAGCATTTGGCAGCCGAGCTGGCCGACGACACCACCGACGAACGCGTCAAGCTGGTCCAGTTCCACCCGTCCTACGCCTACGAGGACTTCTTCGAGGGCTACCGGCCGGACAAAACGGACGAGGGCCAGGTGTCCTTCAAGCTGGTGGCCGGGCCGCTGCGGCGCCTCGCAGAAGAGGCCGCCAAGCCCGGGAACGAGAAAAAGCCGTACTTCCTCATCATCGACGAGATGAACCGCGCCAACCTGGCCAAGGTGTTCGGCGAGCTGTACTTCCTGCTGGAATACCGCGACGACCGGATCTACCTGCAGTACAGCCCCAACGAGCCGTTCACCCTGCCGGACAACCTGTACATCATCGGCACCATGAACACCGCGGACCGGTCCATCGCCATGATGGACGCCGCCATCCGCCGCCGTTTTTCCTTCATCGAGCTGCACCCGCAGACCGAACCGGTGAAGGGCTCATTGCTTCGGTTCCTGCAGGCCCGGGAGCTGGACACCACCCCGGCGCTGCTGCTGGATGCTTTGAACAGCGCCATCGACGAGTGGGACCGCGACCTGATGATCGGCCCGTCCTACTTCATGAAGACTGCCGCGCAGACTCCGGCGGGGCTGCGCCGGATCTGGAAGTACGAGCTCATGCCGCTCCTGGAAGAGCACTACCACGGCCAGCTCACCCGGGCGCAGTTGGAGGAACGCTTCGGGCTGGACCAGTTGCTGGGACGCCTTGCAGCCGGGTAGCTCCGGCCCGTCCCTGCGGCACCTGGTCCTTGATGAGCTGTCCCGCGGAATGGTGGAACGGCTCGACCCCGCCAGCGCCTCCTTCCTGAACTCCAGCGGCCTGGCCAAAGCCTCGCCGATGGGCATGGGGCTGTACCGGATCGAGCCGGTGGGCAAGGTGGGTTCCGTCCGAACGCCCACCGTGCAGCTGGACGTCCGCCCCAAGGACCGGCTGGGCCTGAGCCGGCTCCTGTTCCTGCTCAGCTACGCCGGCGAGCAGGGCTTCAGGCCGGATACCGTGGCGGCCGTCGAGGACCGGGATTTGTGGAGCGCGCTGGCCGAATCCTTGGCGCAGCTTGCCGAACGCGCCCTGGGCCGCGGCGTGCTGCAGGGTTACCTCACCGTTGATGAGTCGCTGCGGACCGTCAAGGGGCGGATCCGGATTTCGGACCAGATCTCCCGGCGGCCGGGGATGCTGGTGCCGCTGGAAGTCTCGTATGACGAGTTCACCGAAGACATCGCCGAGAACAGGATCCTCCGCGCGGCACTGGAACGGATGGGCCAGATCCCGCGCGTGCGCCCCGAGGTGCTGAGCCGGCTGCGCCTGCTCAAGGGAAAGCTCGACGCCGTCACCCGCCTTCCAGCAGGCGCTCCGCTGCCGCCGTGGAAGCCCACCAGGATGAACCTCCGCTACCACGCGGTGCTCCGCCTGGCCGAGCTGATCCTGCGCAACGCGTCGGCGGAAGCGGGGGAGGGCAGGCAGCAGACAGCCTCGTTCGTGGTGGACATGAACCAGGTGTTCGAGGACTTCGTCGGTACCGCCCTGCGCGAGGCGATGGCGGCTTACCCGGGGGAGCTGCGGCTGCGGTACAACGCGCTGCTCAGTGAAGCGGTGCGGGACGCGGACAGGCTGTCGGTCCGCCCGGACGCGGTTCACCTGCTGGGCGGCCGTCCGGTGGTGGTGTACAACGCCAAGTACAAGGCAGCCACCGATGCCGGCGCTTCCCTGACGGCTGACCACTACCAGATGCTGGCCCACAGCACCGCACTGGCAGTGCCCACCGCCTGGCTGGTCTACGCCGGATCAGGTGAGATGAAGCTCCGCCGCATCCTCAACACGGACATCGACATCGTGGAGTTCCCGCTGGACCTGTCCATGGCACCGGCCGACATCCTCGCCTCGGTCCGCGATCTTGCCCGGCAGTCCTGGGGCGAGGTGGTCCGGCAGGGCCGGTGATCGGACGCACCGGTGATTGAGCCTGTCGAAATCCAGGTTTCAGCAGACTCAATCACCGGAGATGGCTAGACCGGAACCCGGAAGGTGAACGTGGTGCCCTGGCCCAGCGCGCTGTCCACCTCGATGGTCCCGCCGTGCGCTTCGACGATCGCCTTGCTGATGGGCAGGCCCAGCCCCACGCCGGGGATGGCGGTGCGCCGGACGCTGCTGGTGCGGAAGAACTTGGCGAACACCTCCGACGCGTCTTCGGGGCTCATCCCCATGCCGGTGTCCGTGACGCGGCATGCCAGGTGCCCGTTCTCCTGAGCCAGGGACACCACAACGTTTCCGCCGTCGGGGGAGTACTTGATCGCGTTGGACACAAGGTTGTCCAGGACCTGCGAAATCCGGGCGCCGTCAACATGGGCTTCCAGCCGCTCCGGCGTCTCTGCAGCCAGCACCACCCCAGATGCAACGGCTTTCGGCGTGGCCGACGAAACGCTTGCCCGCACAAGTTCCGCCACGTCCACCGCGTGGGGAGTGACGATCAGCTGGCCGTTTCGGCTGGCGAGCAGGTCGGAGACCAGGGTCAGGAGCCGTTCCGAATTCCGGCGGATGATCTCGAGCATCTGCCGCTGGGACTCCTCCGGCTCGTCGCCGAGCAGGATCTCCACGTAGCCCAGGATGGACGTCAGCGGGGTCCGGAATTCATGGGAGACGCTGGAGACGAAGTCGTCCTTGGCGGTCAATGCGTTCACCAGGTCCGTCACGTCGCTGAAGGCGATCACGGAACCGGCGAACTTCCCGTCGGCGTCCTTCATGGCCCGGGCGGTGGTCACAAATGCCCGCTGCTCCTTTTCCGCGCCCAGCCAGACCAGATAGTCGGTGAAGGTTTCGCCCAGGACGGCGCGGCGGACCGGGCGCTCCTGGACGGGAACCAGCGTCTTGCGGTCAGGGCCGAACACGAGCAGCTGGGACTCGTTGGGGTCCTCGATGTCCTTGGGCCGTGCCAGCTCGTGGTTGGCGCGCTGTTTCCGGTTCATCAGGATGTCATGGCCGTCGGCGTCCACGGCGAGCACGCCCAGGTGGACCGTGTCCAGGACCGTGTTGAGCAACGACTCCTGGCGCTGGCTGGTGAGCAGGTTGGCCTGCAGCTGGGCGTCCTTCTCCTCCAGTTCACGCTGCTGCCGCATCATGCTGAGCGTCAGGACACTGACGGACACACCGATGCCCAGCATCATCACCGGCAAGAGCAGGGAGCGGGCAAAGTCCTGCGCGGTGAAACTGCCTTTCAGGAGCAGCGGAACCCAGATGATGGCAAGCGGTGCAAGGAAGGAAAGCCACAGGGCCAGGCGGGGGTAGTAGCCGGAGGCGCACCACCAGATAACGGGAAACACTGCCAGGAGGCTGATGCCCGTGAGGCTCTCCTGCCCGCCTTCCCGGCCGAAGGCGATGGAGACGAAGTCGAGCAGGGGGATGACCAGGAAGCTTGTGTAGGGCAGGCGGTCCCAGGGGACCAGGTAGCAGAGGGCCATGAGGACCAGCTGCGACACCAGGAACGTGAGAAAGAACGGGTTGTTCATGGTGGCCGGGAAGAACGCCCACATCAGGAAGGCTGTCAGCAGCGTGGTCACGAAGAGCGGCATCTGGCTCATCGCCACCCGGTCCGTCAGCCGGTATTCATGGAAGGGCCGGCGGAAAAACCGCAACTTGCCCGAGGACCATGCTGTGGGGCTAGTCATGGCGTGACGACTTCGGGGACAGGGTGTGCAGGGCCATACCAGCAGGATATCCGCAGGCCGCTATACTTCTGACGTTGGCTGCTGAGGGGACGCTATGAGTGATGCACGTGTGGGACTGGTCATCGAGGATGACCATGACATCCGGGAACTGGTTCGCACGGTACTGACCCAGGCCGGCTTCGACGTGACCGTGGCCAGTACCGGCGCCGAAGGCGTCCTGATCGCCAAGCACCTCAATCCGGACGTCATCACCCTTGATCTTGGGCTGCCGGACATCGACGGTTTTGAAGTGTCGCGGCAAATCCGCGAATTTTCCGACGCCTACATCGTGATGCTGACCGCCCGCACCGAGGAGCTGGACACCCTGATTGGGCTTGAGTCCGGCGCCGACGATTACCTCACCAAGCCCTTCCGCCCCAGGGAACTTCGCGCCCGCGTTGCCGCGATGATGCGCCGCCCCCGCTCCGTCCCGGATGCAACAGACATCTTCTCCGTGGAGGCAGCAGCCGAGGGCCACGGTCACCCCGAGCGTGGGAACTTCAGCCACAACGGCCTGGAACTGAGCTACGCCTCCCGCACGGTGGTGGTTGACGGCAAAGAGATGAACCTGACCCGCACCGAGTTCGAACTTCTCCACGCCCTGCTCGAGGCGGGCCGGACCGTCCGTACCAAGGCAGACCTGGTGCGCCGGCTGCGGGACGAGGATTACGACGTCGGCAGTTACATCAGCGAGGCCGACGAACGGTCCGTCGAGGTCCACATGGGGAACCTCCGCAAGAAACTTGGGGATTCGCCGCAGCAGCCGCGCTGGCTGCAGACGGTCCGCGGCGTGGGCTACCGCCTGGCACCCGGAGAGCACTGAACCTGCAGCCGGTGCATGGTCAACCGGCTGCATTGGTTGATGGGCCGCAGGAACGTCGCCGCCAGCCTGGGCAGGACGACGGCGGCTTCCGCCTCACGTGCCTCGGTGCGGATTTCGCCTTCCAGGTCCGTGGCCAGGCCGGCAAGCCGCTCGGCGCCCACCATCTGGCTGGATGTCTTCAGGCTAAGCACCGCGTCCACCGCGCCCTCCAGGTCTCCGGTGGTCAGGGCAAGCCGCAGGCGGCCGATCCGTTGCGGCAGGCACTCGATGAAGTTCCCCACAAACACCATGGAGTACCCTTCGTCCTCCTCCAACTCTTCACGGAGACGGTTGAGGACGGACTGGTCCACCAACGGCCGGGAAGCATCATCTGAAGCGCCCATGAGGCTCCTTTCAGCCGGGGGATGCCACTTCGGGAACAGTGCGAGTGGGTGGGGCATGTGCTCTTTCAGGTTAGGTCTGCTGCCTCGCGGTGGCTGGTTTTCCGGCGAGAATTGTGGGTTTCTTGATAAGGCTGTGGGTTTCAGCGCCCACACGTAAGGCAGGGTTTTTTGCACCTGGAAATTGGTTGCAGGCCCCGGCCGTCAACACGGAGCGGGACACCTTGTGGCACGGTCCGGGGCGGTCTTGGCCCGGGAGCTGGCTGGCAGGAAGGGATCGCACTGCTCCGGACTGTCGGTGGGGAGGTCCGCCCTTAGGGACGACGGGTTCATCCTTCCGCTCCACTATCAAGAAGCCCGGCGGCAAAAGCCAAAGATTGCCTCAAGATGGTTGGCGGCCCTCCAGGAACTCCACCAGGTGGGCTTCCAGCGCCGAGCCGTCCTTGAGCTCGCACTCCCAGACAGTGAGGACTTCCCATCCGGCGTCTTCGAGCTGGCGGCGCTGGCCGGCGTCACGGTCCCTGGTCCGGGAGCGCTTGGCTTGCCAGAATTCCGCGTTGGCTTTGGGGGCGTGCTGGCCCACGCGGCAGTCGTGGAAGTGCCAAAAGCAGCCGTTGACGAAGATGACCTTGCGCCGGCCTGCGAACACCAGGTCCGGGTTGCCGGGCAGCCTGCTAGCCCCGGAACTGCCGTGCAGGCGATAGCGGTAACCCTTGGCATGAAGCAGTCGGCGCACCAGCAATTCCGGCTTGGTGTTCTTGCCCCGGATCCGGGACATGTTCCAGCTGCGCTGCTCCGGAGTGAGCTTGTCCGCCATGGCTTAAGTCTAGGAGCGGGAAAGTCCAGTCGCGTGCAGGACGCCGGGGTCAGCGCTCCGGCTGCTCGCCGAGCTGGAAGTGCCGGCCGCTCACGGACAGCGGCTCGATTTCCACGTAGAAATCCTTCAGGGTCGGAACCCAGGACTTCAGCCCCAGCTCTTCCACCGCCGCAAGCTCCGCCGAATTGCTGAGCACCCGGGCCTTGCCGCGGAGCACCACGGACCAGGCTTCGTCAGAGGTGATGCCGTCCGTTTCGAAGAGCACTGTGGCGTTGATGGTCAGCTGGGCCAGCTTGTTGCCCGGTGCCGTCCGCAGGTACACCTTCCGGCCCGACGTCACGTAGTTCACCGGGAAGATGTCCGGCTCGCCGGCGACGGAAACCACCAGCCTGCCGTGCTGTGTGCCCTCAAGGAGGCGCCAGGACTGCTCATCATCGAGTTCCAGGACCGGATTGCCGTCTGCATGTTCAAACATCATGCCGCCATTCTTCTACGTAAGGTAGAAATATGCCAGAGGGTGTTGGATGCCGCGTGCTGGATGGACTGGTGCTTCTTTCGGCCGTGCCTTTTCCGGCGCTGAATGGGGCCGTCAGGAGGTGGTCGTTCCGTGCCGGGAGCACTGCGCCCACCAGCCCAATGGCGAGACCTGCACCTTGAGCCGCCGTCCGCAGCACACGCAAAAGCGTGGAGGCTCCAAGTGCAGCCGTGCCGCGCACTCCAGGTGGAGGTCCGACGGCGGTGCGCTCCCGCCGTCGTACGCTTGCCTATTGAGGATCCCGCCGCAGAGGCCGCAATGCTGTGCCTCGTGGCCGGGCGTTTGAGGGGCGGTGCTCATAAGGTCTTCTGGAGTTCCTTGATGGGCATGTTGAGGTCCACCAGGAGGTTGAGGTCTGCGGTGGCAGGGCGGCCGAGGGTGGTGAGGTAGTTGCCCACGATGACGGCGTTGATGCCGCCCAGGAGCCCTTCGCGCGTGCCCAAATCGCCGAGGGTCAGCTCCCGGCCGCCGGCGTAGCGCAGGACCGTCCGGGGCATGGCCAGCCGGAAGGCGGCGATGGCTCGGAGGGCGTCCTTGCCGTCCATGATCTCCTGGTTTTCCAGCGGGGTTCCGGGGCGGGGGTTGAGGAAGTTCAGTGGAACTTCGTGCGGTTCCAGGGCCGCGAGCTGGGCGGCCAGCTCGGCCCGCTGCTCGAGGGTCTCGCCCATGCCGATCAGGGCTCCGCAGCACAGCTCCATGCCGGCGTCCTTGACCATGGCGCAGGTTTCCAGCCGCTCCTCGTAGGTGTGGGTGGTGACCACCTGGGGGAAGTAGCTGCGCGCGGTTTCGAGGTTGTGGTTGTAGCGGTGGACACCCCAGCTGGCCAGCTGGTCCACCTGCCGCTGCGTGAGCATGCCCAGGGAGCACGCGATGTTGATGTCCACTTCCTCGTTGATCCGGTCGATGGCGAACTTGATCTGGTTCATGAGTTTGATGTCGGGACCGCGGACGGCGGCAACGATGCAGAACTCGGTGGCTCCCGTGGCAGCTGTTTCCTTGGCCGCCTTCACCAGTTCGGGAATGTCCAGCCAGACGCCCCGGACGGGGCTGTCGAAGACGCCGGACTGGCTGCAGAAATGGCAGTCCTCGGGGCAGCCCCCGGTCTTGATGGAGATGATGCCCTCCACCTCGACGTCCTCTGCGCAGTGGCGGAGGCGGACCTGGTGAGCCAGCTCCAGCGCAGCCGGAAGTGCCACGTCCGGGAGGCGGAGGATGTCCACCAGTTGCGACTCGGAGAGCCCGATGCCCTCTTCGAGTACCTGCCGGCGTGCTGTCTCGAGGATCGGGTGGTCCAGGAGTTGCGGGTGCGTCGTCATTGCTGGTCCTTTTCGCTGAAGTTCTCTTCCTGACGGTAGTTCCGCGGTCCGTGGCCGTTTTTGTGGAATGGCCACAACCCTTGGTTGATGGTTTTGTTGACAGGAGCAGTCAACACTTAACGCCGCGGAAACAGTTCCGTGACCGGGCTGTCTTTCCGGATGGATAGCGTCGCAGCAGACCAATCAGAGACGAAAGCGACGCGCACAATGACCAATGACACAGACACGACGCAACTGCTGGAACCCGCTTCGCCGCCTGGTGCCGCCGTCGTCGGAAGCGCTTCGGCGACAACGACGGCGGGCAACGCCGCCGCACTCAACGCCACAAAGGAGAGCCTGGAGGACTATACGCTCCGGTTCGCTCCCCGCTCCTACCGGAAGTGGAGCGCGGGCGTGGTGGCAACCAGTGCTTTGGGCGGGATCGCGTACCTGGCCGACTTCTCCATCGGGGCGAACATCGGGATTGCGTACGGGACGGTCAATGCGATCTTCGGGATCCTGGTGGCAGCGGTGATCATCTTTGCCACCGGATTTCCGCTCGCATACTACGCAGCGCGCTACAACATCGACCTCGACCTGATCACGCGCGGCTCGGGCTTTGGCTACTACGGCTCGGTGGTCACCAACGTCATCTTCGCCACCTTCACGTTCATCTTTTTCGCGCTGGAGGGCTCCATCATGGCCCAGGGGCTGGAAGTTGGCCTGGGGGTTCCGCAGTGGCTGGGGTACGCCGCCTCCACCGTGATCATCATCCCGCTGGTCATTTACGGCATGAACACGCTGGCCAAGCTGCAGGTGTGGACTACTCCGTTGTGGCTGCTCCTGATGGTGGTGCCCGTGGGCTACCTGCTGCTGTCCCATCCCGAGAGCATTAACACGTTCTTTGCCTACACCGGGGAATCGGGTGACGGCGGTCCCAACCTTGCCTCCGTGATGCTTGCCGCTGGCGTGTGCCTGTCCCTCATGGCGCAGATCGCCGAGCAGATTGACTACCTTCGCTTCATGCCGCCGCGCACGGACGCCAACCGCGGGGCCTGGTGGCGCGCCGTGATCCTGGCCGGGCCGGGCTGGGTGATCTTCGGTGCCATCAAGCAGATCGTCGGCCTGTTCATTGCCATCTACCTGATCGCGACGCTGGATCCTGCTGCGTCTGCCACCGCAAACGAGCCGGTGCACCAGTTCCTTGGCGTCTACCGGGAGATGATGCCGGCGTGGCTGGCCATGACGCTCGCGGTGGTGCTGGTGGTCATTTCGCAGATCAAGATCAACGTCACCAACGCCTACTCCGGCTCGCTGGCGTGGACGAACAGCTTCACCCGCATCACCAAGACGTATCCGGGCCGCATGGTGTTCGTGGTGGTGAACCTGGCGATTGCGCTGGTGCTGATGGAAGCCAACATGTTCGACTTCCTCAACACCATCCTTGGCTTCTACGCGAACTGCGCCATGGCCTGGGTTGTCACTGTGGCGTCCGATATCGCCATCAACAAGTACCTCCTGAAGATCTCGCCCAAGGTGCCCGAATTCCGGCGGGGAATGCTCTACGCCGTGAACCCGGTGGGCTTCGTGTCCATGCTGGTGTCCGCGGGCATCTCGATCGCTGTGTTCTTCGGCGCGTTCGGTTCCGCAATCCAGCCGTATTCGCCGATCTTCGCGGTGGGCCTGGCTGTGGTTCTTCCGCCGCTGCTGGCTCTTTTGACTCGGGGGCGCTATTACCTGCGGCGCACCGACGACGGCATCGACCTGCCCATGTTCGACGCCGACGGGAACCCCAGCGACGCCAAGCTCCTGTGCCACGTCACGGGGATTGAGTTTGAGCGTCCGGACATGGTGCGCTCTGCCCAGGACGGGCCCGACGGCGGCCCGCAGTATGTCTCGTCGCTCGCCTTGTCGACGGACAAGACGGGGGAGTTGGTGCTGCCATCGCAGAAGTAGCTTCTTCTGAGGGAACCCTTTTTTCGGGATAGGGAAAGCCGGTGCCTGCTTGGCGCCGGCTTTTCCTATGACTTTTCCTTGGCTTTGTCGGGTGGTAGAACCGGAAGCGGGCGCCTGTGGATAAGTTTGATTGGTGGATTGTGACGTGGGCTACCCTTAAGGCACTGTCCGGAGTAAGCCGTCTTGAAACTACTGGGGGAATAGCGGCCCATGACATCACTCAACGTCTTTATGTCCCGTGGCTTGCGGTCCGGAGCAGTTGTGTTTGCTGCTGCTACTTGCCTCGCGTTGGCGGGTTGCGCGGGCGGAGCACCTGCAGATCCCGGTACCTCGTCCCCAGCGCCTACAACTTCTGCCACCTCCGACCCCTCCTCGACACCCACGCCCACGCCCAGCGCGGTGTACAAACCCGCCGACGCGTCCGGCCCCGCCCAAAACGTCCCCGTTCCAGTCCTGCCCGAGGTCGCCAAGACGGAGACGAAGGAGGGCGCTGAAGCATTTACTAAGTATTGGTTCTCGGTCCTGAGCTATGCATACGAGACGGGTGACACCGCTGCGCTATCGAAGCTGTCCAAAGCTGAATGCTCTTTTTGTCAGGGACTCATCAGCGATATTGAAGCTGCTTGGGCGGAGGACAGATGGATTTCTGGCGGCCAAATAGAAATTCCGGTTGCAACCGCAAAGCCGTCAGCTGACGGCGATACGCAAGTCGTTCTTCAGGTGCTGCAGAAAGAACTCCTTATCCATAACCAAGACGGCAGCCCATATCAAGAGAAGACAGCTGCAACGAATGCGGGAAGCGTTGCGATGGTGAATTTCGCCGGTGCAGAATGGGTGGTCAACGACCTAGGGCTGATCCGGTAAACATGCATTACATGGGCAAGGTCCTCGCAATCCTCGCCTGCTGCGTGGTGTTTTTGACGAGCTCTCTTTTGACTGCCTATGCGGAAGAGGCGTCAAAAGAGAGGCCACACATCGGTGGGGGTTTCGTTGACTCCGGGCTTCAAATGGGTGCTGATAACTGGGGAACTGACCCCGACACTGGCGAATTTGTTCGCATTGGACCAACCACTGTGAGCACCGACCCCAATGAGTACAAGTACGAACTTCAATGCCACCTGGGTGGCGGCGACTTTGATACTGAATGCCTTGGGCGCCAGGTGGAGTGCACTAACGGACCGGACGGTGAAGAAGGCATTCCTGTCATTTGGTACTCGAAGCCGCGGGACGTTCCCGGTGCAGTCTGGGCGATCCACTCCGGCCCAACCTGCCTCTATGACGCGCGGCCTGAGGACCTGCTGCCCCGAATCGCAGCCGATATCCAGCGGGAGTTCCAGAACCTACCAATCAGTGCCGGGACCGTCGTGGCGCAACCCAGCCCGCACACGCTGCGAGGTGCTGAGACGAACTTCTATGCCGAAGCCGTCGAGCAGCAGTTCGACATCACGATGTTCGGCCAGTCCGTGCATGTGGTGGCAACCCCGGTCCAATACACCTGGAACTACGGCGACGGCACGGTGTTCGGCCCACAGCCCTCAATGGGTGGCCCGCTCCCGCAGGACCGGTGGGGTGAAAAGACGCGGACAAGCCACGCCTACGGCGAAACCGGCGACTTCCAAGTAGTACTGACCACGTCTTTCCAGGGAACGTACTCCGTCAATGCCGGCCCGCCCCTGCCCATCCCCGGCCAGGGCCAGTTCAACGCTCCGCCGCAGACCGTCAGCGTCTGGCGTTCCCTGACCCGCAACTACGCTGACGACTGCAACGCTAACCCGCAAGGCCAGGGCTGCCCGGGAGCGGCAACACCGCCCTAGTAAGCGGAAGACCAAGTGTGATTCCCGTCGCACCCGGAATAGTTGCACGCGCGCCCCAGTTGGCATGAACAGTACGAACTTCAGCCTTCGAAAGGAACTGCGCATGCTGTTTTCCCCTCTCACCCTCGGCGAACTTGAGCTTCCCAACCGCTTGGTCATGGCGCCCTTGACCCGGCTCCGCGCGGGTGAGGAAGGTGTCCCGGGCCCGCTGCTCGTCGAGCATTACCGCCAGCGCGCCTCCTTGGGGCTTATCGTCAGCGAAGGCACCTACCCCAGCCCGGCGGGCCGCTCCTACCCGGGCCAGCCCGGCATCGTCACCGAGGAACAGGTGGCCGGGTGGAAGAAGGTCACCGACGCCGTCCATGCAGAGGGCGGCCGGATGTTCGCGCAAATCATGCACGGCGGCCGGGTCTCGCACCCGGACATCACCGGCGGTCACCCGCTCGTGGCGCCGAGCGCCGTCGCCATTGAAGGTGAAGTCCGGACCCCCTCCGGGAAGCAGCCCTACCCAGTGCCGCACGCCCTCACCACCGACGAACTGCCCCTGCTGATCCAGGAAATCGTCAACGCCTCACTGAACGCGGTGGAAGCCGGCTTCGACGGCGTCGAGCTGCACTCGGCCAACGGCTATCTCCTGCATGAGTTCCTGGCCCCCAACTCCAACATCCGCACCGACAGCTACGGCGGCTCCCCGGAAAACCGGGCGCGCTTTGTCATCGAGACGGTCAACGCGGTGGTGGCAGCGCTGGGGGCAAACCGGGTGGGCATCCGGATCTCCCCGGAGCACAACGTCCAGGGCATCTCCGAGACCGACGCCGCCGACGTCCGCGCCACTTATGAAGTCCTGGTGGACAGCATCGCCCCGCTCAACCTTGCCTACTTGAGCATCCTGCACCACGAACCCACGGGTGAACTGGTCCAGGACCTCCGCGCCCGTTTCGGCGGCACGTTCCTGGTCAACACCGGATTCGGTGTCATCACCACGCGTGAGGAAGCAGTCAACCTTGTGGCAGACGGCCACGCCGACGCTGTGGTGGTGGGCCGTCCCGCCATCGCCAACCCGGACCTCGCCCGCCGCTGGAAGGAAAGCCTTCCGTTGAACCAGCCGGACCCGTCCACGTTTTACGCCGAGGGCGCCGAAGGCTACACGGACTACCCCGTCTACCAAGGCTAAGCAGCCCGAATTCGCGACAACGGCGGCACCCGGCTTTGGGTGCCGCCGTTGTTGGCTGCCGGTGTGCTGGGACCGGCAACGAGAGCCCAAGGCCATCCGACGACCTCCGGCTTTTATTCAATTTGGCCCGCCGGGCCCCTCTGGAAGCCGGCGGTGATCAGATGCTACTCCATCGAATGGACTTTTACTAGGCCTTAAGTGGGACAAGATTCAAGGGCGGAAACACTGGCTACAAAACCGCCTCCCGGCCCGTCCCTTCTGTCATGACCAGCCTGCCGTCCTCGATCGACACGAGCACGCTTTTGGGCTTGCCGCTGACCTTCGTGATCGCCTTAAGGCCGCGGTTGGTCACCTCAACCCCCACGTGCGCGCCCTTCGCCGGCAGCTCCACCGAAACCTCGGACGCTATGCCGAGGATGGGGTTGGTGGAAACGCCGAGCTCCCGCCACGCCTGTTTACCGTTGACCGTCACGGTGACATTGGCTTCCTCGAACCCCTCCTGAAACACAACAAGCAGTTCGCGCATGGCGGCCTCTTCCCTGAGCAGTGGGTGCCTGTGACGGCACCTCCACTACAGCACTTTGCGGGCGGGAGCGGAATACCCTTGCCCGGCACCATTCGGACGCCCTGCAACGGCTGCCAGCTCACTCCGCGGTGGAACCGGCAGTGGAGCCGGACAGGCGGGTAAGGCAAGATGTTCTGGTGACTCAACTGCCGCAAGCGCCCTCTTCCGTTGCATCTGCTGCCTCAAAGCCGGACGACGCCATCTACGCCCAGATCGCTGAAGAGCTGGGCGTGAAGGCCTGGCAGGTGAAGGCGGCTGTCGAGCTGCTCGACGGCGGGTCGACAGTCCCGTTCATCGCCCGGTACCGCAAGGAAGCCACCGGGACGCTCGATGACACCCAGCTCCGTGAACTCGACGACCGCCTGCGCTACCTCCGCGAACTGGCGGACCGCCGTCGTGCCGTCCTCGAAGCGATCGAAGCGCAAGGCCAACTCACCCCCGAGCTGAAGAAGGCGGTGCTCGCTGCGGACACGAAGTCGCGGCTCGAGGACATCTACCTGCCCTTCAAATCCAAGCGGCGGACCAAAGCGCAGATTGCGCGGGAAGCAGGCCTGGAACCCCTCGCCGATGCCCTGCTGAAGCGGCCGGACCTCGACCCCGATCGTGAAGCCGCGAAGTACCTGAACGCCGAACACGCCATTGGGGATGCCGCCGCAGCGCTCGCCGGTGCCCGCGCCATTTTGGTGGAGCGGGTGGCGCAGGACCCGGACCTCGCCGCCAACCTCCGCGAGCGGCTGTGGACGCAGGGCCGGATGGTGTCCCGCGTGAAGAAGGGCAAGGAAACCGAGGGCCAGAAGTTCGCCGACTACTTCGACTTCGCCCAGGCACCCGCCGGCATGCCGTCCCACCGGGTCCTCGCACTGCTGCGCGGGGAAAAGGATGGCGTTCTTGAGCTCGACCTCGCTGAGGCAGATCCGGCGGACGACGACGCCCTGGCCGCCGCCCGCTCACGGTACGAGTCCGCGGTGGCAAGGTGCCTCGGGGTCGCCGACCGCGGCCGTCCCGCCGATGCGTGGCTGATGCAGACCGCGCAGCTGGCCTGGCGGTCCCGGGTTCTGGCCAGGCTTACGGCCGACCTCCGCGGCAGGATGTTCACCGCGGCCGAGGATGAAGCTGTTCGGGTGTTCGCAGCCAACCTGCGCGACGTCCTGCTGGCCGCCCCTGCGGGTAACCGCGCCACGCTTGGTTTGGATCCGGGGCTGCGCACGGGCGTAAAGGTCGCGGTGGTGGACGGCACCGGCAAGGTTGTGGCCACAGATACGGTGTACCCTCACGCTCCGGCCCGGAAGTGGGACGAAGCATTGGCGACGCTGGAGCGGCTGGCGCGGCAGCACGCCGTCGAGCTCGTGGCGATCGGCAACGGCACGGCGTCGCGGGAGACGGACAAGCTCGCAGCCGAGCTGATCAAGCGGCTGCCCAACGTGGACCGGAAGCCACAGAAGCTTGTAGTCTCCGAAGCCGGGGCGTCCGTCTATTCCGCATCCTCGCTCGCAGCCGCCGAATTGCCGGGCATGGACGTTTCCCTGCGCGGCGCGGTGTCCATCGCCCGGCGCCTGCAGGATCCGCTCGCTGAACTGGTGAAGATCGACCCGAAGTCCATCGGCGTGGGCCAGTACCAGCATGACGTGACGGCATCGAAACTCGACCGGAGCCTGGACGCCGTGGTGGAGGACTGCGTGAACGCGGTGGGGGTGGACGTCAACACCGCCTCACCCGCGCTCCTGAGCCGGGTGGCCGGCGTCGGGCCCTTGTTGAGCGAAAACATCGTGGCTTACCGGAACCAGAACGGCCCGTTCGCGAAGCGCGCCGACCTCAAGAAGGTGCCGCGGCTGGGTGCCAAAGCTTTCGAGCAGTGTGCCGGCTTCCTGCGGATCACCGGGGGAGCGGAGCCGCTGGACGCTTCCAGCGTTCACCCGGAGGCTTACGCTGTGGCGCGCAAGATCCTCGTTGCGGCCGGCTCAGCGCCGGCTTCTTCACTGGATCCGCGGGACTTCGTGGATGACGCGTTCGGCCTGCCTACGGTCACCGACATCCTCACCGAACTGGACAAGCCGGGACGCGACCCGCGCCCTGCCTTTGCCGCGGCGACGTTCTCGGAGGGCATCGAGAAGATTTCCGACCTGAAGCCGGGGATGGTGCTGGAGGGAACGGTTACGAATGTTGCGGCCTTCGGTGCGTTCGTGGACGTGGGCGTGCACCAGGATGGGCTGGTCCACGTCTCGGCCCTGGCCAACCGATTCGTATCCGATCCCCGCGAGGTGGTGAAGTCCGGGCAGGTGGTCCGGGTGAAGGTTCTGGAGGCGGACCCCGAGCGTAAGAGGATTTCCCTGACGTTGAGGCTCGACGACGAACCTTCCTCGGGCGGGCAGGGATCCAGGGGAGGCGGTGCTGGAAGGGCCGGGTCCGGACGGCCGGGTTCGGGACAACCTGGATCGGGAAGAGCAGGTTCCGGACAGCCAGGTGCTGGAAGGTCTGAGGGACGGCCAGCCGCGGAGCGTGGTGGAGCGCAGAAGTCCGGTGGTTCCGGCCGGCAGGATCCGCAGCGGTCCGGCGGCCAGAAGCCGCCTAATGCAGCTGGGGGACGTGGCCAGTCGCCCAAGCCCGCACCCGTGAATACGGCAATGGCTGAGGCCCTCCGCAAGGCAGGCCTCGGTAAGTAGCGGCTTCTCGCCCGCGAGGTTATCCCTCCTGGGTGGCGGATGCTGGTGGGCGGTGTTTCGGCGTAGCGGGGCCGGTCAGGCCAGCGACAATACGAATGCCAGGACGAACCCGGCCGCGGTGCTGAGTGCGACGGCCGGGCCGCCGTGTTCGTAGGCCTCGGGCATCAGCGTGTCTGCCAGGGAAGCGATGACGGCGCCGGCAGCGAATGCCAACGGTATCGAGATGGCCTCCGGGTCCGTTCCTGACAGCGGCCCGGCGCCGACAACAACGGCGACGACCAGCAAGGCCGCACAGCCCAGCCAGAGAGCCAGGATACTGCCGGTTGAACGCCCTTGGCTTCGCATGGAAGCTGAGCCGACAAGGGCTTCCGGGAAGTTGGAGACAAAGATGGCCGCGAGCAGGGCCAACCCGCCGGTGCCCTCACCCAGGGCGATTCCCAGGGCAACGTTCTCCGGCACTCCGTCCAGGGTCACCGCGGCCAACAAAGCCAGCCCTGCCGCTCCCCGTGTTGAGGCAGAAGTGGGAGCTCTATCGGACGCGGCGGCATCCGTATCCAGTTTGGCGCTGCCTTGGAACTCGTCCGCAGGCGTGGCCTGCTCCTGCTTTCCGGGTTGCGCCCAACGGTCCAGCAAAGCGCTGAGGACCGTGAACACCACCGCGCCACCTATCAGCCCGATGGCTGCGCGGATGATCCCGCCACGTTCATAGGCATCTTCGAACAGTTCGAAGGCCAGTGCTGTGATCAGCGCCCCGGCGGCGAACGCCAGAAGCATGGCGAGGAGTCGCTTCGGAAGTTCAAACCGGACACCAATGAAGGCACCCAGAACCAATGCACTGGATGCTATGACGCCGAACCACAGCGACATCAACATGCGGTCAGTATAGGAGTGCTGCGCTGACGTGGGAATACGCAATCGGTACCGGCTGGGAGAGGTGACTTTCGATGATGGTGCGTTTCTGCAAAGGTGGGTTCATGACTTACTTCCTGGAGTACACCATTCCTGCCGCGTCCCCCGATGCCGAGTTTGAGTTTCCCCATGATGAGATCAACTCCGGCACCACGATCCCTTTGACCCAGACGGACGCCGAGGTGGTGCACACCCCCGAGCTTCCCGCGCGGACGGGCATCATCGGAGCCACCGCCCCTGAGGCAAAGCTTGAAGCGGAACAGCTGATCACCCACAGCCGCGCTTCCGAGGCGTCGCTGTACTTCGACCCTTCCAACTCGTTGCAGCCCGGGGTAGGCACGCTCGTGGCGACCTTCAGCGAAGGACAAGGTTGGCGGGACGCCTAAGCCCCAGGCAGCTTGCCACGGTGTCTTACCACCCGGGGCCGGCCGAACCGGGTCCGCACTCCGGGTGAGTAGACGACGGAATCCGGCGGACCGCTCACACTGATGCCTGCCGACTGCACCAGGTCGTCCTGAAGGTCATGGAGTTGTGCCGCGTAAAGCGGCCACGGTTCATGGGTGTTCGGGATGTAGATTGTCCGGCCTCGGAATCTGCCGTGCATGCCGAACCTTGCAGTGAGGTGGATGGACAGCGGGTCATCGACCGGAGTCCCGAGGTCAGGAATGACGCTGAACGTGCTGTTTGCTCCGTGTCTGAATCGTCTGACGGAGTAGCCGGTGATTCCCTCCGGCGCGCGCCCGGACGTGGGCTCCCGGTAGCTTATCCGCGACCAGACGTAGGGTATTTCGGCTGCCCGTGCTGCGAGGACTACGGGCAGCCGGTTCGCGTCCAGACTCAGGAAAACGACGCCGCGGGTTCCGTCCGGTTCCCTTGAGTAGAGGCGCACGTTGACCTCATTGAAGCTCCCAAGATAAGGAACTCCGGGGCCGCGGCCGATGCCTGCCTCTTTCATGCGGAAACCGATAAGGCCCACCCATGACGTTCCATCAAAGAGATCCGGCCGTACTCCTGCCGGCATAAAGCGGGCAGCCACCGGTTCGGGTATCCGCCAGTGCAGGAAAATGGCGTCAGTCCAGCGCTGGTCCATGACGGCGGGCGGGGGCAATTCAGGAGGGGCAGGCCAAAAGGCTGCTGCATCCACACGATCCGTCATGTGCAGGTTCCCTTCTTTGCGGCTCTTCACGGCTCTTTGCGGCCGACCGCTCCGAACCCGTTTGCTCATGATCCCTTGGAACCGCTCGTCCAGCATGAAACACCCGCTTTATTCCTTGGGGTGGGGTGGTGGTGGGGGTTTGAAGTAGTGGTTTTGTTGGGGTTTTTGGGTGGGGTCGATGTGGGGTGGGGGGATGAATGTTGGGGTGCCGTGGGTGGTGGTGATGGTCCATTGTTCTTTGTGGATGAGGTGGTGGTGGTGTGTGCAGAGGAGTGCGCCGTTGGTGGTGGTGGTTGGTCCGCCGTGTGACCAGTAGGTGATGTGGTGGGCTTCGCACCAGGGTGCTGGGATGGTGCAGTTGGGGAAGGTGCAGCCTTGGTCGCGGGCGGTGAGGGCGAGGCGTTGGGCGGGGGTGAAGAGGCGTGTTTTGCGGCCGAGGTCGAGGATTTCGCCGTTGGTGCCCAAGAGTGCGGGGATGATGTCGGCGTCGCAGGCGATTTTGCGCAGGGTGGTGGCGGCGACGGGTCCGGTGAACACGAACGTCCCGGTCCCGGCCCCGGCGCTGGCTAGGGTGTGGGTGCGCGTTTCGCTTCCGGCCGCGGTTGCGTTGCTGGTGTTTGTCGTCGTGCTGGTGGCCCTTGCGCCGGTGTCTGTGGGTGTTCCGGGGCGTGGGGTGGTGCGGGGTCCGGTGGCTGTGTCTGTGGTTGGCCAGGGGTTGTTGGTGGGGTTGGGGAGGTGGGGGAGGAGGTCTTGGTAGTTGATGGTGGCGATGATTTGGGGGCGGTTGCCGCCGGTGGTGGGCAGCAGGTTGGTGGTGAGGGCTGCTTTGACGGCGGAGACGAGTCCGTCGAGTTGTTGCTGTGCCCGGGTGCGTCGTTCCAGGTCCACTCCGGCTTCCCGGCCCAGGTCCACGCTGGCCTCCCGCCCGGGGTTGGTGCGTTCGTCCGGGTCGGGGTCGGGGTTTGTGGTGCTGGTGTTGGGGGTGGTGGTGCGGGGGTTGGTGGCGGTGTTCATGACGGTGAGGAGGTGTTCGTATTGGTCGGTGGTGGCGAAGATCTCCACGCGGTGCAGGCCGTGGCGGGGTTTGCGGATGAACGCGCCTTGGGTGTGGCGGAGGGCTTCTTCGGTGGGTTCGGTGCCGTCGGCGTCGATGGTGTCGTTCCAGCGTTGTGCCAGGCGGGTGAGGAAGTCCGGGTCGGCGGTGACGGCGGTGGTGGTGAGGTGCTGTTCGATCCGGTCGAGGGTGTCGGCGGTGGTGTGGTGCTGGAGCCGGTCCAGGGTGGCGGTGATGATGGTCGCGGCGTGTGAGGAGAGCACCGGCCCCGCGATCATGCCCGGATCAGTGGTGGTCTGGGCGGGTTCGCCGGTGTTGGTGGGGGTGAGGGCTGTGGCGAGGTGTTCGCGTGTCGGCGGGAGGGGTTCGCCGGTGAGGCTGGTGCCGGGCAGGGCCTGATGGGCGAGGGTGAGGCGGCGGCGGGCTTCGCGGAGGGGGATCCGGAGCCGGAGCCTGAGGAACTCGGCGGTGTTCCTGCACCCGTCATCAGCCGGCGACGTCACCACAGGCGCTGTCACTACCGGCGACGTAAGCACGGGCGCTGTCATCACTGGAGAAGTGAGCGCGGGGGACGTGCTCGCCGGACGGGCAACCCCGGCTCCTGATACTGCGTGGTTGGGTGGTGCGGGCTGGTTGGGCGGTGTTCCGTTGCCGGTGGCTGCGGCGCCGCTGGTGGTTGCGGGGTCGCTGGTGGGTGTGGGCCAGTTCGCGTCGGTCTCGTTCAGGGTCTCGACGCCGTTGGCATCCCAACCGGTTAGCCAGCCCCGGCCCGGTCGCCCAAGTCGGCCCGCCCTGGCCTGGCTGGTGCGGGCGGCGTCCGCGGCGGTGATGGCCTGGGTCCAGGTGCGGTCCACGGTGGAGGCGGCGAGCAGTTGCAGGTACTCCACGGTCCGGGAAAGGTCCTCGACCTGCCCGGCGAAATTGGCCGCTGAAACATAATCCGCCCTGGCCACCTCGTCCTGGGCGGCAACAGCAGCCGCCACCAGCAGGGCTCCGATCCCCGCCAAGCCAACCGGATCTTCGACGATGGGTGCAGGGCTGGGATCGGGTGCGCTCGGTGACCTGTCTGTCCCACTGCCAGCGGATGCCGAAAAAGGGGCGGTTTTGGATTCAGTCGCAGCGTTACCGCGATCAGTTTCGGATGCAGTCGGGCCGGCGCCGGGGCAGGGGCGTGGGCCCGGAACGGGAATGTCAGGCGCCGTCTTGGCCGGGATGGCGTGAAGGCGCCCGGGAAGCCTGAGCGGTGCGTCGCCGTCGTACCCGTCATGCCGGGAATCACCGCCAGGGTGGAGAACCCGCGGGAGCGCGGCGGCGGGACTGCCGAACTCCGCAAGCTGCTCCCCAATGGCCTCCATGGGACAACTCTGCCAGTGACCACTGACAAAACATCCCACCCGAAGCCGCTATGTGGAAAACGGGGAGGAGTGAAAAGTTGGAAGCGGAAAAGACCCTCCTTACCCCGGTTATCCCGCCGTCGCTTCGGCAGAATCGCGGGAGTCGCGGGGCTCCTTCTGCCACGGCCATTTTCCGGTGATTTCAAGCTCAAGCGAAAAGCTGAGGAATGTCCGGATCAGCACAATAATCGCCAGAACTCCAACGCTTTCGAAGGTGGGCGTGACAGCGACGGTGCGGATGATATCGGCGGCCACCAGCAGTTCAAGGCCCAACAGAATGGACCTGCCCAACAACTGCCGGTACAGCCGGTAAAAGGTCAGCTTCTCGCCGCCGGCGCGCACCTTCCGCGGCTGGTACCCCCGGAAAGCAAGCGGAATGGACACCAGGGCACCGATCACCATGACAGCGACTCCGGCGAAATCAACAAACTCCCCGACCGTCTCGATGATGTGCCGAAAATCCATGGTTTTCTTGCCTCACATTTCGCTAACCCTGACCGAACCACTGAGCAGTCAGCCTAAACGGTGGAACCGTCCCGGCGATGTTGGCTACGGGTGGCGGACGCCGTTTCCCGCAAGGATGTCCCGGTAGCCTTCCCTGAACGACGGGAAGGTGGGGCTGAGACCGGTGCTCCGCAGGAGGTCGTTTCGGCAGCGCTTGTTGCCGCCGCGCGCGGGTCCCGCATCACCCACGGGCGGGGCGGCGAGGCCCATCTCAGCGGCCAGGAAGCGCAGCACAGCGCCAAGGTCAGCCGGATCGTTGTCCACTCCCACGTAAACCGGCGAGGGTTCAGCGGCCATAGTGGCCAGGTGGACGATAGCGGCCGCGGCGTCGTCACGGTGGATGCGGTTGGTGTAGCGGAGGTCCGCGGGGACAACGGCTGACCCGCTGCGCACCTGGTCGATCAGGCGGGTCCGGCCGGGACCATAGATGCCGCCCAGCCGGAGGGACACGGCCGCAGTACCCGTTCCCGCCAGCCGGGACCGCAGAAGCTCCTCCGCCTCCACCAGGACACGGCCTGAGAACCCGCCCGGCGCAGGTGTAGTCTTTTCATCCACCCAGCCACCGCCGGCGTCCCCGTACACGGCCGTCGAGGAGACAAAAAGCACCCGCTGGGGCATGGCGCCGTCGCGCTCCAAAGCGTCCAGGACGTGCGTTACCCCGCCAAGGTACGCCGCACGGTAGTCGTCCTCGGACGGCGAGTCCGCTGCCACAGCAATAACGACGGCGGTGGTGTCCGCCGGGACAGGCGGCAGCTCCGGAGCGCTCAAGTCAGCCGCCACACCTTTAATGGCGGGCGGCAGCTTGGCAGGTGAGCGGCGCCAGCCCACCACGTGATGGCCCAGGGCGGCGAACCGCAGACCTGCTTCGGTTCCGAGGTCGCCGCAGCCTGCCAGGAGGATGGTCATGCGGCTACGGGGCTTCCACCGGGAAGAACACGCGGGGATCCTGCAGAAGAGCCGGGTAGGCAAAAGCGGACCGGTCGATGATCTCCGTAACGGTGAAGTTGCGGCCGAACCTGCCGTCCTCCAGGGTGATGGGACGGCCCACCACCTGGCCTACGGCAAACTTGGCTCCATGCTCGAACGGGACCGCCACAGGCGTCTTTCCCGGCAAGGTGGAGAAAGCCTCCTCTTGCGCCAGGCGCTTGCGCGTAGGTTTCTTCACCTGTTGCTTGGGCGGCGCCTTCCGGGGCTGGCGCGAGGGGCGGCGGGATCCGTCGTCGATATACACCGGGGAGTAGTCGTCGCCCATGCCCGCCGCGGCGGCGATGCTGCCGCTCACGGGCGGAAGGGCCACCGTGGTCAACGTCTGGGGATCGACGTCGTCATGGGGATCGCGCAGGATCCACAGGATGTCACCCTCTGGCTCCTGCGGCAGGAACTCGTGCTTCGGCTCCGGCCAGACGTAGTCCATGTCCGGGTTCGCATCAGCAAAAAGGGAGCGGTAGAACTTGGGCTCCTTGCGCACCAGCTTGGAGCGGTGGCTGAGGTGGAAGTCCGGGTCGCCGAGCCACGGCGGCATGGGAATCTTCGCCGCGTAATCCGGGTGTGCCGCCTGCGGGGCGAACTCCATGATGTTGGCCCGGGTGTTGTCCGGGTGGCCCCGCTTGGTCCATTCGTCAACCATGGCCAGGCCATACATGGTCAGCGCCGGCACATAGCCCATCCACATGCGGATTGCCGGGTGGGTCTGCCAGCCGTATCCGGGAATGACCAGGGCGCGGAGCGTCTGGAGTGCCTCGACCCGTTGCTTGCCAAGCCGGGCGGTGTCCAATGCTTCGGCGCTCTGCCGGAATTCAGGGTACGGGAGGAAGGTTTGCATCCATTCAGTCTGACGGCACCCGGCGGATGTTCCAATTGCAGTGCCGAGGACCACAGGCCAGGCGCTCCGGATGTCCAGATAGTGGACCTATGCATACACAAAGGAGTTAAAACCACTAAGGTGTCCGCAACCCACCCCGCGTTCTGGAAGCCCTCTCATGACATTAACACCCGAAGTAACCACCGGAATCACCTCCCCCAGCGTGCCCCGTTACGGGCAGATGCTGAGTCCGGAAGCAAAGGGCATCCTGGTCCTTGACGAATTCACCATTGATCCTGCCGCCGCGCGCAAGGAGCAGCACCGCTTCCGTGACGGCGTGGCCGCCGTCGCCAAGACTGTGCGCCGCATCGCTGCCCTCCGTGTGGTGATCGCGCTCGTGGCCATCGGCAACCTGCCGCTGTTCCTGCTGTCCAGCGGATGGTGGATTTACGTGGTTTCGCTTGCACTCGTGGTTGGCGTGCACACCGCCGTCACCCTGTTGAACCGCCACGAACCCCGGCTCCGCCAGCAGTCCGCCCTTGAACTGCACATGCACCGCGAACGCAGCGCCAACTACCGCAAGGTGCGCGACGCCGTGAAGTACATGATCGACACCCCCGCCAGGATGAACGAGCACCTCTACCTCGAGCTGCTTGCCGCCAAGCGCGTTGCCTTGAACCTGGCCCATGGCACCGTCGCACTGCTGGACACCAGCGACGAACACGCCTGGAAGGTGCGGATCGTCCGTGAGATTCCCGCCAGCTGACAGCTGGCTTGCCGCCGCGCGTTGACGTACGGCAGGCTGGATTAAAGAACGACGCCGGCACTCCCCTTGTGGGGGCGTGCCGGCGTCGTTTTTTGGTCAACGGAATTTGTCTATCGCCGACCTGTTCATAGGGCCCGTGAGGGCTTTTGCAGCTGGCGGGCAGCTGCGGTGCAGTTTTTATAACGGAAGCTGGATGACCTGGCCCTCGAAGACGAGGTTGGGATCGGAGATGGTGTCCAGATTGGCATCAGCAAGTTGCTGCCAGCCGCCCTGGATGCCCAGCTTTTCGGCAACAATGCTCAGGGTGTCGCCGGCCTCCAGCGTGTAGGTTTCCCCGCTCAGGGCAACTGCTTTGGCATGCTTGGCGGCGGGTGCCTGGGTAACAGGAGCTGCCTGGACCGGCGCGCTCTGGACCTGCTGGACCGGTGCCTGCTGGACGGGAATCTGCTGAACGGGGGCCTGCTGAACGGGCGCAGTCCCGGTGGCGCCGCCGCTTAGGCCCAGCTGGGCAGAGCAGGAGGGCCAGGCTCCCCAGCCCTGCGAAGCTTGGACCTGCTCGGCGACGGCAATCTGCTGCTCGCGGCTCGCGTCCGCGGGTGAACCGGTGCCGCCGTATGCGGACCAGGTGCTGGCGCTGAACTGCAGCCCGCCGGAGTAGCCGTTTCCGGTGTTGGTTGCCCAGTTACCGCCGCTTTCACACTGTGCCAGGGCGTCCCACGTGGAGGTGCTGGTGGTCGCGTTTGCGGCGGTGCCGGAAAGTGCGAGGCCTGCTGCTGAGATCACGGCCACGGTAGCTCCACGGCGTGCGGCAGTACGGAAGGTTGTGTTTTTCATTATGGTGATGCTCCTGAAGGCCACCGGCGCTGGTTCCGTCCCCGGAGATCGTCGCGCCACTGCCCGCCCCTGACAAATAGAGGTCAACTTCGGTGGCTGCCGCTGGGCAGTTCTGGTGGAGGCAGCACCGGGCATTCATGCGCCCGCTTTGGCGGGCATGCATTTCACGCTAGGACATCACAGCGGCGTTATCAAATCGAGATTTTCCTGAGTATTCGCTGGTGAAATCCTGATTGAGGGCTGCCGCGAGGTAGGGGGCAGTCCGGCTGCGGCCCGACCGCGCCACAGTTTCGGGGGTCCCGGTTGCCACGATAAGCCCACCCTTGTCGCCGCCGGAGGGGCCCAGATCGATCACCCAATCAGCCCCCGCCACCACCGACATGTCGTGCTCAACAACCACCACGGAGTTGCCCGCGTCCACCAGGCCGTGCAGCTGTGCCATCAGCAGCTGTACATCGGCGGGATGCAGGCCGGTGGTGGGTTCATCCAGCAGGTACAGGGTGTGTCCGCGCTGCGCCCGCTGCAGTTCGGTGGCGAGTTTGATGCGCTGGGCTTCACCACCTGAGAGTTCGGTGGCGGGCTGCCCCAGCCGCAGGTACCCAAGTCCCACGTCCTGGAGGCTTTTCAGGCTCCGCGCCGCAGCCGGCACGTCGGCCAGGAAGTCCGCAGCGACGTCCACGGTCATGGCCAGCACGTCGGCTACGTTCCGGCCGCGGTACTGGACCTCAAGCGTCTCAGGGTTGTAGCGGGATCCGCCGCACTCCGGGCACGGGCCGTAGCTGCCGGGCAGGAAGAGCAGTTCGACGGCGACAAACCCTTCTCCCTGGCAGGTTTCGCAGCGCCCGCCTGCCACGTTGAAGGAGAACCTGCCGGCGCCGAAGCCACGTTCCCTGGCCTGGCCGGTCGCGGCAAATTCCTTGCGGACAGCGTCGAAAAGCCCGGTGTACGTTGCCAGGTTGGAGCGCGGGGTACGCCCGATCGGCTTCTGGTCCACAGTGACCAGGCGGTCGATGCGTTCACCGCCAATAGCGGTTCCCGTGGCGGCGGGCTCCGCTGCTGCATCCTGTTCCAGCGCAGTTTTGAGGCCGGAGCCCACCAGCCCGGCAAGCGCTCGTCCAACAAGAGTGGACTTCCCGGACCCTGAGACACCGGAGACCGCCGTGAGGACCCCCAGGGGAAAACGTGCGTCCAGCCCCCGCAGGTTGTGCCGGCGGACGTCCTTCAACTCCAGCCACCCTGCGGGCTCCCGAACGATTTCCGAACTACTGCGGGAAACACGGCCGGAACCGCCGTCGGCACTTCCGGTTGCCCTTCCGCTGCCCGCCGTGACGAATCCGCCGTCGTCGAACAGGAACGGCCTGGTGACGGACGCCTCGATGCCGGCGAGCCCATCCACGGGTCCGCTGTAGAGCACTTCGCCGCCGCATTCTCCGGCCCGCGGCCCCACATCCACCAGCCAGTCGGCCCGCCGGACCACGTCCATGTTGTGCTCCACCACGAAGACGGAGTTGCCGGAATTTTTCAGCTGCTCCAACACGTCCAACAGGGGTTCGGCGTCGGCGGGATGAAGCCCTGCGGACGGCTCGTCCAATACGTAGATCACCCCGAACAGACCGGACCTAAGCTGCGTGGCAATCCGGAGCCGCTGCATCTCGCCGGGCGAGAGGGTGGGCGTGGCACGGCCCAGCGCGAGGTATCCGAGGCCGAGGTCCACGAGGACCGTGAGGCGATGCAGGAGGTCCCGGGTGATGGCTACGGCTACCTCGTTGGACTCCCCGGAAAGCTGCGTGCGGGAAGCCGTGCCGGCGTCGTTCAGTTCAGCGGTGGGCCGCACGATGTCCGCAAGCTCCGCCATCGGGAGCCGGTTGAGCTCCGCAATGGTCCTGCCCGCGAACGTGACGGCAAGCGCCTCCGGCGTCAGCCCCGTGCCTGAACAGAGCGGGCACGGGCCTGACTCCATGTACGCCAAAACGCGTTCCCGCATGGACGCGCTCTGGGAATCCGCCAGGGTATGCAGGACGTAGCTGCGGGCACTCCAGAACCGCCCCTTGTACGGTTTGGCCACCCTGTCGCGCTGCGGAGTCACCTCCACTACGGGCTGTTCCTCGGTGAAGAGGATCCAGTCCCGTTGCTTCTTGGGAAGCTTGCGCCACGGGACGTCGACGTCGTAGCCCAGGTGGGTGAGGATGTCCCGCAGGTTTTTCCCCTGCCACGCACCGGGCCAGGCCGCGATGGCGCCGTCACGGATGCTCAGCGACGGGTCCGGAACCAGCGACGATTCCGTAACTGTGTGCGCGACGCCCAGGCCGTGGCATTCCCGGCATGCACCGGCTGCGGTGTTGGGAGAGAAGGCGTCCGAGTCCAGCTGGGTGCTGCCGGACGGGTAGGTCCCGGCGCGGGAGAAGAGCATGCGCAGGGAGTTTGAGAGCGTGGTGACGGTGCCGACGGTGGACCTGCTGCTGGGGGCGCCGCGGCGCTGTTGAAGTGCGACGGCGGGAGGCAGCCCCGTGATCAGCTCCACCTTGGGATTGTGGCCCTGCTGGATCAGGCGCCGGGCATACGGGGCCACGGACTCGAAGTAGCGGCGTTGCGCCTCGGCATAGATGGTGCCGAAGGCCAACGATGATTTGCCGGACCCGGAAACTCCCGTGAACGCCACGATCGCGTCGCGTGGGACGTCCACGTCCACGTTGCGGAGGTTGTTTTCGCGGGCGCCGCGGACCCGGACGAAGCCGTCGGCCGCGGAGGCGGGAGCCGGGTACTGCAGGTCATCAGCGTGCGTGGCGTTCTGCATTCGCTCGACTCTAGTGGCGAATCAGCCGCAGGGCATTATCCTGACCCGATGGAAAACTTTGCGGCCGGCAGCGCCGTGCCTGACATTGAAGCGGATGAAACCGAGCCTGCCGTCCCGGCCCGCGTCCTTCCCGTGGCCGAACTGCACCTGCACATCGAAGGGACCCTGCAACCGGAGCTGATCTTCGCCCTGGCGGAGCGTAACGGCATCGAGCTGCCGTATTCCGGGCTGGATGAACTTCGGGAAAGGTACGAGTTCACCGACCTGCAGTCCTTCCTGGACCTGTACTACGCCAATATGGCGGTGCTGCAGACCGAAGAGGACTTCGCGGCGATGACGCACTCCTATCTGGAACGGGCAGCTGCTGCCGGTGTGCGCCACGCAGAAATCATGATGGACCCGCAAGCGCACCTTTCACGGGGAATTTCACTGGAAACCTGCGTTAACGGTGTGGCATCCGTGCTGGCCACATCGCAGGAGGATTTTGGCATGTCCACGATGCTGATCGCGGCCTTCCTGCGTGACCTTCCGGAGGACTCCGCCCTGGAGGTCCTGGACGGCCTGCTGGCCATGGATGCGCCTATCGGAGCCATCGGCCTTGACTCGGCCGAGGTCGGAAACCCGCCGGCCAAATTCGAACGGCTCTATGCAAAGGCTCGCGAATCAGGCCTGCGGCTGACGGCCCATGCAGGCGAGGAGGGCCCGGCGTCGTACATCACCGAGGCGCTGGACGTCCTCGGCGTGGAGCGCATCGACCACGGCATCCGCTGCATGGAGGATCCGGAACTGGTGGAGCGCCTGGTGGATGCGCGGATCCCGCTCACCGTGTGCCCGCTGTCCAACGTGAGGCTCCGCGCCGTCGATACTTTGGCGGACCACCCGCTGCCGGCCATGCTCGCCGCCGGGCTCAATGTGTCCGTCAACTCCGACGATCCCGCCTACTTCGGAGGTTATGTGGACGACAACTTTGCACAGCTCTCGGCGGTGTTCGAGTTGTCGGAATTCGACAAGGCGCGCCTGGCCGCGAACTCCATCCATTCGTCCTTTGCGTCGGAAGAGCGGAAGGCCGAGCTGCTGGCGGAACTGAACGGCCAGGACGTCACGCCCTGACCGTCCTGTGTCCGAGGCAACAAGTGCGCCATTGTGCCGCTAAACTGGGTGCCGCAGGCGTGTCTGGGGAGTGCAGGGCGGCACCCGTACCAGCGCTGAGAGGGTTGTGCAGTCAGCCCTTACCCGAGACCTCCGCCTCACTTGTGGCGATATCCGCTTCATAGTCGGTCACGACACGCAGAGTTAACCAATTAAAGTCGCGCGATTTAATCGGCAGTTGGCAAGATGCCTAAGACCGATCGCTTTCATAAAAGGGGAATCATGGCCAAGTCCACCGCAGAAAACACCTTCCTTCGACTCAAGACCGTTCTGGATGTCCTGACCGAAGGCGTGTGGTCAGGCGATGCACTGAACGCGGGCCAGGTCCTCGCGGAAGCGACGGCCCGCGTGCCGTTCAACGAGCACGAAGCGGAACTGCTCAGCGGCGGCATTCCCCGCGGACACAAGACGCTCACCTCGGCAACCGCCAAGCTGGTCAAGGCCGGCTGGCTGGTGAAGGGCCGCTCCGGCTGGACCATCACCGAGGACGGCATGCGCGCCACCGTTGCCTACCCCGACCCGGTGTCCTTCGCCACCGCGCTCGACGCCGGCACTCCCGTTCCTGCCGACACCCCGGTCCCCACCGCTCCCGCAGGGTTCGTCCGGCCGGTCTCCGCTGCCGCGGCCACGCTGGAGGTTCCGGCCAAGGAAGAAACCGCCAAGAAGACGGCCCGCAAGACTCCCGCCAAGAAGGCAGCCGCCGCCGTGGGCAAGGCAGCGAAGGTACTCGAGGACGCCGTCGAGCCGGTGGTCAAGGCCGTCCGCAAGACCAAGGCTCCCGCCAAGGATACGGCCGCCGATGCCGCCGCCGAGCCGTTCGAGGGCCCGGACGTTGAGACGCACCCGCAACCCGAAGCCGTGGCTGTGGCCGGCGACTTCAACACCATCCTGGGTGCGCCGGAGAACTGGGCCCCGCAGTACGACGAAGCCCAGATGGAGTTCGACTTCCTGGACCAGCTTTGGAAGAAGAGCGCCGAACTGCCCGCCGGCTTCTACACTTTCAAGATTGCGCTGAACCGCTCCTGGGCCGAGAACTACGGTGCCTACGGCGCGTTCGATGGCCCCAACCACGAGCTGCACCACAACGGCGGCACGGTCACCATCCGCTACAACCACGCCACCCGCGACATCACCATCAACTAGCGCCCGTCCCCGCCCAACCAGGTAGCGTCAACTGTCGTTCTGATGCCTCATAACGACAGTTACTGCTACTTGGTTGGGCTGGGCGGGCTGTTTACCTGAGGAGGGCACCATGGCCGGGCACGACGGGTCGGCATCGGATTCGGTCCGGCTGGACGCGCGCGTGTTCGGCGTGGTGCAGGGAGTGGGCTTCCGCTTCTGGACCATGGGCAAAGCCGAGGAACTGGGCCTGACCGGTGAAGTGAAAAACCTCGACGACGGTTCGGTGGCCGTGGTTGCCGAAGGTCCCGAGCCGCAGGTCCGGGACCTCCTGGACTGGTTGAACTCCGGCCGCACCCCGGGCAGGGTGGAGCGGGTGGACAACGAGATGTCCGCAGCGGAGGGACGCTTCCGCGGATTCAACGCCCGCTGATGCGCTACTCCCGCGGGCTCAGGCCGATGAACGCACCCAGCTCCTCCAAAGCCGCAGGTTTGTGCGGCATGTAGCTGGTGAGTTCGGGGGAGCGGATGATGACCGCCCGCCACTGCCCCCGCGATACCGCCACATTGATCCGGTTCCGGTTCAACAGGAACTCGGCCCCGCGGGGAGCCTCAGCCACGGCCGAACACGCCATGGAGACGAGCACCACCGGCGCCTCCTGGCCCTGGAACTTGTCCACCGTCCCCACGCGGATATCGGGAAGGCCGGCTTCTTCCAGCGCTTTCCGGATCAGGTGCACCTGGGCGTTGTACGCGGCCACCACCAGCAGGTCCTGCGGCTCCAGCGGACGTGCGTCGCTGCCTGCACCCGGAACCCATTTCAGGCCAAGATGCCGCCTGGCCTGCCGGACCACCTCGGCCGCTTCCTCCTTGGAACCCGTGGTGTTGCCAGTGTGGTCCACGAAGACGGTTTCGACCCCGGGCGGCAGCCCCTCCAGCTCGCGGAGTGACGCAGCCGGTGCCGACTGGAGCTTCCCTTCGTAACTGAGCCGGGACACGGCAGCGCACAGCTCCGGGTGCATCCGCCAGCTGTCGGCCAGGAAGTAGCCCAGGCGTGCGGGGAGGGTAGCGTGCCCGGCCGCCAGCCACCCCAGCGCAGACTCGTCCACCGGTTCGGGGTGGGCGCCCTGCGTCACTTGCGGGAGTTGCTGGGGGTCCCCGAGCAGGAGCAGCCTCTTGGCGGCGCGGGACACTGCCAGCGTGTTGGCCAGCGAAAACTGTCCTGCTTCGTCGATCACCAGCAGGTCCAGCGAGCCGGCCGGGACTTCCTTGCCGGTCATGGTCCACGCCGTCCCGCCCACCAGGCACCCGCCGGGGGATGACAGCAGGCGGGCCACGTCGCCGTCGGCCGTCAAACTCCACGGCACGTCGTGGGGTGCAGCCAGTTTCTTGCCCACGATGGCAGGATCCACGCCGCCAGTATCGATCGCCCGGCACAGCAGGTTCTCCACCACGTTGTGGGACTGGGCCACGACGCCGATCTTCCAGCCCTCGGCCACGAGCTGGCCGATGACGTGGGCGCCGATGAACGTCTTGCCGGTTCCCGGAGGTCCCTGGACGGCGAGGTAGGAGCGGTCAAGGTCCCGCAGGGATCCGGCGATTGCGGCGGCGTAATCAGCAGAGCCGTCGTCACGGTGACGGACCTCCACCGGGCCCGGCAGGGCACGGAACCGCGGCGGCTGCTTGCGCAGGATGTCCAGGCCGGGATGTGCGGGCAGCGCAGGCACCGACGCGCCCACGGCGCCGGCGACCTCCGCGATGGCGGCTTCGATGCTGGCGGTGGCCAAAGGCTGGTCCTCCGTCAGGGCCACGGGGAGGTGCGGGTACGCAGAAACCTTGCCCGACTCACGTTCCGCAATGATGATCTCGGTGTGCTCGGGATTGTCCGGCGCCGGTGACAGCTCGCTGATCCTGGTGCCGAAGGTGTAGGCCCTGGCGCCGGGTGCGGCGTCGGGGGCAGCCATGCCGTCCGGCGCCGGTGCGTCGTACAGCCGGCACCAGCTTGAGTCAGCCCGGAAATCCGAGCCCTCCGTCATGGTGCCGCGGAGCCGCAGGACCCGGGTGCGCATCCGTTCCCGGGGCTTGGCCAGCGCCCAGTCCGAGGCGACCTCGGCGGACTGCACAACGAAGACGTTCCGCTGGTCGGACCAGCTTTCGAGGGGAGCTTCAACGCGGTCGAAGTGCTGCCACCAGAACTGCTTCCGTTCCCGGCGGTGGTAACCGGTGGCTGCTGCCACCATGGCGATGGCCCGTTCGCCGTCCGTCCAGGGCCGGGTGTCCGGCAGTCCGGCCAGGTACTCGCGAAGCCTGGCTTCCTCCGGTGTCTCATCAGGTGCCGCGGTACGCTCCCGTCCCGCAAGGCGTTCCCGCCCGCCCAGCATGCCAGCCGTATCGGCCGGCACGACGCTCCCGGCCGCAGCGTCAGTGTTCATGGCCGGCCCGCCCCCAATATCCAGGAGCCAGTCCCGGAGCCGGAGGGTGGACAGGCAGTCGTAGCGGTTGTAGTCCGAGATGGAGGTGAGGATCTTGTCAGCCTCGGCCTGGTTGCCGGAGTCCCTGGCTGCACAGTACGCCGCGTAGGCCACCACGGATGCGCCGGCGTCCTTGACGTCCCCGGAGCGCAGGTTGTCACCCATGTACAGCGGTTCCAGCTTCTTGATGGAGTAGGAGGCCTCCGAGATCCGCAGCGAATGCCGCACCGTGGCGTACAGGTCCACCAGCAAGCCCTGCCGCAGCCACTCGTCCACGGTGTCCTCACCTGCCTGGTGGGCCAGGGAAAGGTTCCGCAGCGCCGTTTTCTCATACGGCGCGTAGTGGTAGACATGCATGTCCGGGTACCGTGCCCGGCGCTCCTCCACGTACTCCAGGAAGTCCAAAAAGGCGCGGCGTTCCCCCTGCCGTGAATGTGCCCAGAACGGGCGGAAGACAGGATCATCGCCGACGCCGGGCACTGGCGCCTCGACCACACCGAACAGGTATTCGATGCCCCACACGCCCGTGGCGGGGTCCTGCCACAGCGGATCGCCCTCGAAGTCGAAAAAGATGTCGCCCTGGCTGGGCGGAGGAAGGGACCCGATGGTGTTGTCCGGCAAAACTGTATAGGAAACAGTGTGCGGCTCGCCGTCCTTGCTGAACGTCCGGGACCCTGCGGCTGCATCCAGGCCCAGCTGCATGCGGGCCTGGGCGCGGAGCCGGACCACCGAGTTCTGCGCTTCCCCGGCAGGCATCCCGGCGAGCTGCTCGATGGTGGTGATGCCGGCGGCGCGGAGCTTCCTGCGCTGCACCACGGACATGCCGGCGACCATCAGCAGGTCGCGGTGGACCTGTACCTGCTCGGCACAGTAGTCGCAGCGGCCGCAGTGGACGATGCCTGGCTGCTGCCACTCCACGGGGGCCTCGGCCTGGCGGTGTTGTGAAGTAAGGTGGCGGAAGCGCCGGCGTCGTTCCCGGAAAACGGGCAGCAGGTCCGGAAGGGAATGGCTGCTGCGGAGCCAGTCTTCGCCGACCCTGGTGCCCAGCACCAGGGTGGCGACGGGGGAGGGCTCCAGGCCCATTCCCAGGAGTTGGTCGCCGTAGGCGGCGAGCTGCAGCAGGGCGCCCACCTTGGCGTGCCGGGCCAGCTTGGTGTCCCACACCTCGTAGCGGCCCGGGTTCTTGGTGCCTGCGGCCTCGTTTACCAGGAAGTCGGCGTAGCCCAGGAATTCGCCATCGAAGAAGGTGGCCTGGAACACGACGTCCGCCCCGGACCGCAGCGCCAGCTCGGTTTCCGCGTGCTTGGCCTGGAGTTCGCCACGGAGGTTCGGGCCACGTTCCAGCGAGTAAACGCCCGCACCACGGCTGGCGTCCCACTCGCCATACTTGGCGATCAGGCTGGCCAGTACGGTTGCCTCATGCTTGTCGCCCAGGACGCCGGCGCGGGCCTGCATCTCGTCCGCCGGAAATTCTGCTTTAGGGGCCCGGCCCAGCTTTTCGTCCAGGATCCGGAGCGTGCGGTACTCGCACTCGCTGGCGGCCACCAGGTCACTGGCGGAGAACACCAGGTCCGGCGGCGCACCGGCATCACCGCCGGCAGCTTCGAGCAGAAACACTGGGCCTCCCCATTGACATCCGGACCGTCATCAGCGGCCTGGGGATGGTTCCCCTGGCCTTGATCCAAACCTAGCAAGAGGGTCTGACAAAGGCCGTCCTAGCCCTTGGCGTCCGCGCGCACCTGGGCTTTGTCGTGCTCCGTGTGGGCGTTCCGCAGCAGCTCCAGGAACTCGGTTTCGTTCCGGATGAGCCGCTTGTACTTCTCGGGCAGCTTGCGGATCTGGTCCTCTTCGCGGCACATCTTGGCGAAGATCTTGTCCCGCTCCACCATGTCCGTCTCGTAGTTGAGGTCCAGGTATTCGATGGCGTGGCGCCGGGCTCCGGACACTGCGTTCTTGGCCTTGCCCTTGGGGCTGAAGATGGACGCCAGGACCGTGACCAGCAGGACGCCCAGGATGACGCTGAGCGAAACCTGGGTGCTCACTTCCACCACGTTGACGTGCTGGCCGTCGTTGATGAACGGGAGGGTGTTTTCGTGCAGGGCATGCAGGATCAGCTTCACGCCGATGAAGCCCAGGATCGCCGCGAGGCCGTATGAGAGGAAGATCAGCCGGTCCAGCAGCCCGTCGATCAGGAAGAACAGCTGCCGCAGGCCCATCAGGGAGAACGCCGTGGCGGTGAACACGATGAACACGTTCTGGGTCAGGCCGAAGATGGCCGGAATGGAGTCCAGGGCAAACAGGATGTCCGTGCCGCCGATGGCCACCATCACCAGGAGCATCGGGGTGAGGACACGTTTGCCATTCTCCATGGTGAAGAGCTTGTCGCCGTCGTAATGGGCCGACGCCGGCAGGTACTTTTTAGCCAGCCGCACCACCAGGCCCTCGGAATCGTCGTCGTGGCTGTTGGGCCGGAGCAGGTTGCCGGCGGTGATGAGCAGGATCAGCCCGAAGATGTAGAACACCCACGCGAAGCTGTTGATCAGCGCGGCGCCCAGGAAGATGAACGCCGTGCGGGCGATCAGCGAGAACACGATGCCGAACAGCAGCACCTTCTGCTGGTCGGCGCGGGGCACCTTGAAGCTGGCCATGATGATCAGGAACACGAAGAGGTTGTCCACGGACAGCGCCTTCTCGGTGATGTAGCCGGCAAAGTACTCCGTGCCCATGGTCGCCCCGCCGAACAGGAACACGCCGAGCCCGAAGAGCACCGCGATTCCCACATAAATCGCGGACCAGATGGCCGATTCCTTCAGCGACGGCGTGTGTGCCTTCCGCACGTGGAAGAAGAAGTCGAAAGCCAGCAGGGCAACAATTCCGGCGACGGTCAGGGTCCAGACAATTGAGGGTACTTCCACGAGGCGGGCCTTTCGTTGGAGTCTCCTCCCAGCCTACCTAAGCCGGCTTGAGGAGTTCATGCTCCACGACGGCGGTCCGGGACAGCGTCTTATACCCCTCCTGCTCGAACAGGACAGTGATCACGTCGTCCTCGTGCCGCATCACCAGCCCCGGGCCCCACTCCTTGTGGACCACGGCTGATTGGAGGGGAAACGGCTCGTCCGCAGCGGCGGAAGCCGCCCCGCCGCCGTCGTGCGCCTTGTCACCCGGCTGCACATCCCGCACCGCATCCTCGGCACAGCCATCGCAGTTGCCGCACGGCTCGGGCAGGTCCTCGCCGAAGTAGCCCAGCAGGAACTGCCGCCGGCAGCCGTCCGTTTCAGCGTAGGCGCGCATCATGGTGAGGCGGGACTGCTCCACGCGCTGCCGGGCCTCGGCGAGTTCGACGGCGCGCTCCACCAGGGCGGGCAGCTTGGCTTTGGAGGGGAGGCGGATGCCGCGCTTGCCTGTGATGACGGCGCCCGCCTCCTCCAGCTGGTTGACCAGTCCCGTGACGCGGCGGACCGGGAACCCGGCCAGCTCGGCCAGGGAGGACTTCGGCGTGGGCGCACCCGCGGCCTTGAGGACCTTCAGCACCGCCAGCAGCCGATCCGGATCCGGGGAACTCGTGCTGAAGAACTTCCGCAGCCCCAGGTCCTCGGCGCGGTAGTGCAGCACGGCCGCCGCCGGCTGGCCGTCACGCCCGGCGCGGCCGATCTCCTGGTAGTAGGCGTCAAGCGACTCGGGAATATCCGCGTGGACCACAAAACGGACGTTGGGCTTGTCGATCCCCATGCCAAAAGCGGTGGTGGCCACCACGACGTCGAGGGCGTCGTCGAGGAACTGCTCGTGGATCCGCTCCCTGTCCCCGGCGGACCGGCCCGCGTGGTACGCCTCCGTCCGCAGCCCTTCCGCGGCGAGCTTTGCGGCGTACTTCTCGGTGTCCTTCCGCGTGGCCGCGTAGAGCAGCCCGTGGCCGTCGCCGGCCAGCCCGGCCACCTGCGCCAGCACGGCCTTCCGCTTGCCCCGGTCTTCCTGGTGGCGGACCACGTCCAGGCTGATGTTGGGCCGGTCGAAGCCCCGGACCAGCACCAGCGGGTCGTCCATGCCCAGCCGCTCCACGATCTCGTCCCGGACGGGCGGGGAGGCGGTGGCGGTGAGGGCGGCCACGGGCGGGTTGCCCAGCCGCTCGCGCACGTTGCCCAGGCTGAGGTAGTCGGGCCGGAAGTCGTGGCCCCAGGAGGACACGCAGTGCGCCTCGTCCACAACGAACAGCGTGATGTCCAGGGCGGCGATGCGGTCCACGGTCTCCTGTTTGGCCAGCTGCTCCGGGGCAAGGAACACGAAGGTGGCCTCCCCGGATTCGACGGCCTGCCACGCGGCCTCCACCTCGGAATCGCTGTGCGAGGAGTTGATGGTGACAGCCGCCTGGTCGCCAAGGTCCCCGGCCAGCCCGTCCTGCTGGTCCTCCTGCAGGGCAATAAGCGGTGAAACCACGACGGCGGGGCGTCCCGTTTCGTTGTGCAGGTGCTGCGCCGCGACCTGGTAGATGGCGGATTTGCCGTAGCCGGTGGGCATCACTGCCAGGACGTCGCGGCCGCCGGCCAAGGCGCTGATGCCGGCCAGCTGGCCGTCCCGCAGGTCCGGCAGGGAGAAGGAAGACGCCGCCAGGGCGGCGAGGGCACGATCGTCGGGCATTAATGGGCTCCGCACAGAAGTTCCTGCGGCCGCTTGCTTCAGCCTTGGGAACCAGCCTAACGCGGGCGGGTGCCGCCGTCGTCATTCCCTTGACTTCCATGACCTGCTGAACAACTGTGGAAGAAATTGGTCCGCCGGCGTGTGCCGTGGCTTGTGGGGACCAGGAACAGCCGAGGAGTGTGCAGCGTGACGCGCAAGAACCCGAAGGTCGAAGAGGCGGACGAGTCCGAACTGGAAGTGACCGGCCATCCAAAAACCTGGGCCGCCGGTGTGCCCGGGGTCTACCACTCGATGCAGCCGGCGCTCAAGCACATGGGCGTGGAGCGCTCGCGGAAGACCCTGCTGGCCTTGAACCAAAAGGACGGATTCGACTGCATGAGCTGCGCGTGGCCGGATCCGGGCCACCGCAAGACGTTCGAGTTCTGCGAAAACGGGGCCAAGGCGGTGACCTGGGAAGCCACTCCCGTGGTCATCGGCCGGGAGTTCTGGGACGAGCACCCCGTCAGCGAGCTGCGGCACCGGTCCGAGTACTGGCTGGGCATGCAGGGCCGCCTGACCGAGCCCGTGTACAAGAAGGCGGGGGAGGACCACTACCGGCCGGTCAGCTGGGAGCAGGCGTTCAGCATCATCGCGGACAAACTCAAGTCCCTCCCTGACCCCAACCAGGCCGCGTTCTACACGAGCGGCAGGACGTCCAACGAGGCCGCCTTCCTCTACCAGCTGTTCATCCGGGCCTACGGCACCAACAACCTGCCGGACTGCTCCAACATGTGCCACGAGTCCTCCGGGTGGGGCATGGGGCAAACCATCGGCGTGGGCAAGGCCACGGTCTCCTATGACGACTTCGCCAAGGCGGACCTGATCATCATCATGGGCCAGAACCCGGGCACCAACCATCCGAGGATGCTCACGGCGCTGGAGGAGGCCAAGGAGGCCGGGGCGAACATCGTCGCCGTGAATCCGCTGCCGGAGGCCGGCCTGATGCGGTACAAGAACCCGCAAAAGGTGAAGGGCATCATCGGGCATGGCACGGACCTGGCGGACCAGTTCCTGCAGGTGCGGATCGGCGGCGACATGGCGCTGCTGCAGGCCGTCTCCAAGCGCGTCCTTGAGGCCGAGGCCGCGAACCCCGGCACGGTGCTGGACCACCAGTTCCTGGCGGAGCACTGCGACGGGCTGGAGGAGCTCAAGGCCCACCTCTCCCGGCTGGATGAAGCCGCTGTCCTCGAGGCCACGGGGCTGCGCACCGAGGAAATCGATGAGCTTGCGGCCCGCTACCTCGCCGCTGACAAGGTGATCATCACCTGGGCCATGGGCATCACGCAGCAGAAGAAGGGCGTGGCCACCATCAAGGAGATCATCAACCTCCTGCTGCTCTGCGGCAACATCGGCAAGCCGGGCGCAGGCGCCTCGCCCATTCGCGGGCACAGCAACGTCCAGGGCGACAGGACCATGGGCATCTGGGAACAGATGCCGCCGGCCTTCCTGGACGCCCTGGGGCGGGAGTTCGATTTTGAACCGCCGCGGGACCACGGGCTGGATGCCGTCCAGACCGTCCGGGCAATGCGCGACGGCGGCATCAAGGCTTTTATCGCCCTCGGCGGCAATTTCGTGGGAGCCATATCGGACACGCACGCCGCCGAAGCAGCGATGGAAAAAACTGAGCTGTCGGTCCAGATCTCCACGAAGCTCAACCACTCACATGGCGTGACCGGGGCGGAGGCACTGATCCTGCCCACCCTGGGCCGGACGGAGATCGACCGGCAGGAATCCGGACCGCAGTTCGTCTCGGTGGAGGACACCGTCTGTGCGGTCCACGCCTCGCACGGCACCGTGGAACCCGTGGCGCCGGGGCTGCTGTCCGAGGTGGCCATCGTCTGCCGGCTCGCCGCCGCCACGCTGGGGGACCGGACGTCGGCGGACTGGGCCGGATTCGAAAAGGACTACGACCTGATCCGGGACCACATCTCCCACGTGGTGAACGGGTGCGAGGACTACAACCGGAAGATCCGGCAGGAGGGCGGGTTCGTCCTGCCCAACGGGCCCCGCGACTCCCGCACGTTCAACACACCCACCGGCAAGGCCATCCTCACGGTCAATGAGCTGGAGCATGTGGAACGGCCCGCGGGAACCCTGATCCTGCAGACCATGCGCTCGCACGACCAGTTCAACACCACCATCTATGGGCACAACGACAGGTACCGCGGCATCAAGAAGGGCCGTGAAGTGGTGTTCGTGAACCCCGCGGACCTCACCGAGCTGGGCCTTGAGGACGGGCAGCACGTGGACATCCACGGGGTGTATTCGGACGGTGTGGACCGGGTGCTGCGGAACTACCGGGTGGTCTCCTACCCGTCCGCCAGGGGGTGCGCCGCGGCGTACTATCCGGAGGCCAACGTCCTGGTGCCGCTGGAAAGCGTGGCGGAGGGAAGCCAGACGCCGGCCTCGAAGGCCGTCATCGTCCGGCTCGAGCGCGTGTCTGTCCTGGAAGAGGAGCCGACGGCGGCGGGCTGAGCCGGACGCTCTGCCGTCCCTTCGTGCAGGAGCCATAACTCCCCGCCTGATGAACTTTTCCCCGTGGCGTCCAGCGGGAATTTGTCCATAAGGCGGGGATTCCTGCTACTGCGCCGTGTCCGCCCAGCCCCGGCTGGCAGGACCGCCGTTGGGGCCGTCGTCGCACAGCTGGAAGGCCACCCGGGCAGCCTTCTCCACTGCAGCGGATGAGGCTTCCCTGGTACCCGCGCTGCCAGTCCCGGCATCCAGCCCGGCGGCGTAGCCCACCAGGAACGTGGTGACCGGTGCCGCGGCGTGGATCACGGAGTCCGCGGACTTCCGGGCCAGATTCAGGAGCAGTTCGTGGTCCACGTCCATGTCCAGGATCTGCAGTGCCTGGGCCAGCCGGTTGCTCCACTGGTCCAGGACCTGTGCTTCGTCGTCGTTGACTGCCATGTTCTCTCCTTCGTCACGGGCCCGGCGGCATAAAAGACATCTTGCCCACCGGGATTCGATATCCAGTGCCCACGACCCTACAAGGCCTGGGAGCCCACGTCAGCAGAAATAGTCCAGGGCTGTTCCGGGTTATCCTGTGCAAGGGCCGCTACAAAGGAGAAGCCATTGAGTGAAATTACCGTCCGCCACAACGCGGAGCGCCAGCGCTTCGAGATCCTCGATGCCGGGAACGTGATTGGCAAGGCGGCGTACAAGGAGTACGACGGCGGCGGCTCACCACAGCGGATTTTCTACCACACGGTGGTCAACGAGGAATACGGCGGCCAGGGCCTGGCGGGCCAGCTGGCCACGGTCGCTTTGGATGACACCGTGGCGGCAGGCGAGGGCATCGTTCCCGTCTGCCCGTTCATCAAGAAGTTCCTCACCAAGCACCCGGAGTATGCCGGCAGCACCGTCCGGGTGGCCCCGACACACCTGGAGTTCCTGGACGCGGCGCTTTCGGCGCGCACCCGCTAACGGTTTTCGACACGCATCCCGGTTTTCGACCCGCGAATTTCCGTGCGCACCCGGTATTTCGGGCGCGTCCGGTGTTTTGCGTGGCGACATGTAGTTTCCGTGTCGCCTTTGGGAGGACGCGGCATCCGGCGGCCTCTCAGGCAGCTCCCAATCTTGGATGATCTAATCAGCATCTGTGTGCACTGGGGCGCGCGGAAAGCTGACCGATTTTGAGTTGTGACAGGAGCACCCATGCCCGTGCACCCAGTGGAGCCCCAAGCTGTGCCGGAAATACGTACCGCCCGCCGCGGACGCAGGAAGCTTGTGCTGCTGATATGTGCCGTTGCGCTGGTTATCGTTGCCACCGTGGTCCTTGCCGTAGTCCGCTCGCAACCCTCTGCCAGTACTGCCGCCCCGGTTCCCACGGTCGCGGCGTCGCCCGTGGCCCAGGCGCCGGACTCCCTCCGCGACAACGTCGAGTCCATCCTCGAGGAGGCCAGTGACTACCGGATCGGGCTGGCACTGGCCGACGTCTCCGGCGATGCCGCCCTGGCGTTCGGTGACAGCGACGTTTTCGCGGCTGCCAGCACCGCGAAGATCATCACCGCTGCGGCCTACTACCACCTGGTGGAAACGGGGGAAGCAAGCCTCGACGAACCCTTGGGCGACTACGACGCCGCCTTCCAGATGGAAGCCATGGTGAACCAGAGCAACAACGACTCATGGCTGCTGCTGATGGACGCCGTGGGCTACCCGCGCCTCATCGACTACGCCGCGTCCATCGGTGTCACCTACGACCCGGAACAGAATCTCCTGACCCCGGCCGACATGGCACTGGTCCTCAAACAGCTGTACGCCGGGGACCTGCTCAACGAGGACAACACCGCCGAGCTCCTCAGCTACATGCAGGACACCAACAATGACGACCTCATCCCCGCAGGCTCCCGGGCCGGGATCGATGTGCACCACAAGTATGGGGAGATCGGCGGGGAACTCCACGACGCCGCGCTCCTGACGTACCGCGGCTCCACCTTCGCGCTGGTGATCTACACCGAGAACCCCGAAGGCACCGAAGAGCCCGAACAGGCAGACGCCATCCGCGATCTCACCCGGGTAGTGCAGGACGCCCTGTTCCCGCTGACGCCGGCCGGAAAGTAGCCGCGCCGGGTCATCAAAGTCGCCGGTGGGCAGCGTCGTGCACCAGACTGTTTCCGTGAGCAACAAACCCCGGACTGGCCTGGCCGTCGCCGGACTCAGCCTGGGCACGGCACTGAACCCCTTGAACTCCTCGATGATCGCCGTGGCGCTGGTGGTCCTCCGCGCCGACTTTGGGCTCGACGTTGCCGCGGTCACCTGGGTGGTCACCTCCTTCTACCTCGCCTCCGCCGCGGGCCAGCCGGTGATGGGCAGGCTCGCCGACCGGTTCGGGCCCCGGCGGATGTTCATGCTCGGTATGGCGCTGGTGGCCCTCACCTGCGCGCTCGCCCCGCTGGCCCCGAACTTTGCCCTGCTCTGCGTGGCGCGGGCGGTGATGGCGCTGGGAACGGCCACCGCGTATCCCAGTGCCGTGGTGATGGTGGGTGCCATTGCCCACCGCGCCGGGGTGGAGGCGGCCCGTCCGCTGGGACGGCTCCAGATGGCCAACACGTCGGCAGCCGCCGTCGGGCCCGTCGTCGGCGGACTGCTCGTAAGCCTGGTGGGCTGGGAGGCGCTCTTCCTCATCAACGTCCCGCTGGCGCTGGCCGCGCTGCTCATCGTGCGGCAGGCGGCCCCGCCGGACGAAGCCCGCGAACGGGGGAGCGTTGCGGACCTGCTGCGGGACTCTGACATTCCCGGGATCCTGGCGTTCGTCGCCGCACTCCTGCTGGTGATGATGGCCGCGCTCAACGTCACACCGGACTACCGCTGGTGGATGCTGGCCGCTGGCACCGGAATTGCCGTGCTGTTCGCCTGGCGGGAGCTGCGGTTCAACCGGCCGTTCCTGGACCTGCGGCTGCTGGGGCGGAACAGGCCGCTGATGCTGGTGTACCTGGGCTTCGCGGTCTTCAGCAGCGTCTACTACTTTGTGTTCTTCGGCCTGCCCCAGCTGCTGCAGGAAGCCGGCGGCTATAACCCCGGCGTGGTGGGCCTGCTGATGCTACCGCTCGCCGCCATGTCCGTGGTGGCCACGCCATGGGCCGTCCGCGCGATGGGACGGTTCGGGGTGCGGCGCGTGCTGCTCGCCGGCGTCGTCCTGCTGACCGCGGTGGCCGCCCTGATGTGGCTGTTGACCGGGTCGCTGGCCATCCCGCTGGTGGTGGTGCTGACCGCGCTGATGGGGATCCCATACGGAACGGTGGGCATCGCCTCCAATCAGGGGATGTTCGTCTCCACCCGCCCGCAGGAACGCGGCGTCGCGGCGGGCATTTACCAGACCTGCCGGTATGTCGGTGCCATCACAGCCACCGTGATGATCGGCGTCTTTGCCAGCGGCGGTGTGGACCAGGGAAGCTGGGCGCGGATGGTCCTGGCCATGCTGGTCCTGTGCGTTGTGACGCTTGGCGTGAGTCTGCTGTGGCGGCAGCACGAACAGTAGCTTCATCGTCCGGCCGCCCCGGACAGGGGGCAGCCGGCGGGTTTATCGTGGAGGTATGGGCAACCCGAAGGTGCAGCTGTACCTCGATATCACCGCGAAAGGCCTGTGCCTGCTGGGCGTGGCGGTGATGATCTTTGGCCAGGGCGGCTGGTTCTACGTGGGCGTCGCCACGGTGGTGCTGGGTGTGCTGTTCATCGGCGGCTCGCTGGTGGCCACCCGCAACCTGCGGCACCGGGGTTGGGACGGCCGGAACCGGCCGTCAGCCGGATAGCCGCCCGCCCCCGTACCAGCTGCTAGGCCTGGCCTCGAAAACACCTCATCGATTGCTCCGCAAACGCCGTTTTGACACCCCCAAACGGCAATTACGGAGCAATCGATGGGGATTGCGAATCGGGGGCACCGGAGTCAGGTGTACATCAGCGAGCCGGGCGTGGTCAGCTTCTCGCCGGTCTCAAGCCACGTCTTGAGGCCGGAGAGGATCATGGGCCAGCCACCGTAGAGCTGCTCGTTGGCGCCTTCGCGGAGGTCGCTGTGGGTGACGGTGAGGCGGCAGGAGTCGCCCACGGGTTCGATGTCCCAGGTGATTTTCGATGTGCCTTCGGCCTTGACGTCCTCACCCCACAGGGCGCGCATGGTCTGGACGAGCCGGCGCGGCGGGTCCACTTCCAGGTTTTCACCTTCGCCCAGGGGTGCGCCGGCCTTGACGTTGTTCATGGTGAAGCTGCTGCCCGGGGTCCAGTCCGTTTCGATGGTGTTCCCGAACTGGTACTTGCTGCGGATGTTGCTGTCCGTAATGGCTTCCCAGAGCCGTTCCGGAGTGGTCTTGATGTAGATTTCGAAGATCTTTTCCATGGGACTTTCCAATCTGGATTTGAGGTCGCTGAGGCCAGCGGCCCATGGTTCTGCGTATTTGCTGACCCAGCGGTCGTGGACCAGCCGGATGGGTACCGGGTTCAGGAAGTGCAGTTTTTCCCGCCCCCGACGGCGGGTCACCACCAGGCCTGCATCCTCCAGAAGGCGGAGGTGCTTGGCGATCCCGAACCGGGTCATGTCGAAACGTGCCTCGAGTGCACTCAGGGTCTGGCCGTCCTCGCGGAACAGCTCATCGAGCAGGTCCCGCCGGGTGGGGTCGGAGAGTGCCTTGAACACGTCATCCATGCTTCCCATGATAGGTGACCATATAGTCACATATCAAGGGTTTTAGTTTCTGGATGCCAGGTTCTTGTCCCGGTCCTCAAACACCTCGTCGCCGGGGCCTGTGAAGGCGCGGGAACGCTCCACGGCCTCGATGGAGCCGGTGAAGAGCTGGGATTCGTGGGGGTCGGCAGGCGGCCGGGCACCGCTGGCGGCGGGCGAACCCAGCCCGCGCAGGGGTGCCTTGCGCTGGACGGAGGCGCCGGCGTCGGACGCCGTGTGTTCCCAGCGCTGGTGGGGCAGGGCCTGCGGGTGGCCCTGCTGCAGGAAGGTGACCATGGCCTCGCGGATGAGGCAGCGCAGGTCGAAGAGCGCGGCGCTGTCCGCGGCGCTGACCAGGATCCGGACCCGTACGAAGCCTCCGGTGGCGTCGGTGATCTGCAGGACGCCCACGCGCTCGTCCCACAGTTCGGTGCCGGCCAGGACGCGGCGCAGCTCGGCGCGCATGTCCTCCACCGGGGCACGCCAGTCGAGGTCGAACTCCACCGTGCCCATCACCTCGGACTGCCGGCGGGTCCAGTTCTCGAACGGGGTGGTGGTGAAGTACGTCGAGGGCAGGATCAGGCGGCGGTCGTCCCAGATGTGGACCACCACGTAGGTGAGGGTGATTTCCTCGATCCGGCCCCATTCCTTCTGGACCACCACCACGTCGTCCACGCGGATGGCGTCCGTAAAGGCGAGCTGCATCCCGGCGAACACGTTCACCAGGGATGTCTGCGCCGCCAGGCCCGCGACGATCGAGATGACGCCGGCGGACGCGAGCAAGCCGGCACCCAACGCCTGGATGGCCGGGAACGTCAGCATGACCGAGCCGACGGCGAGCACCACCACCAGGGCCGCTCCGATCCGCCGGGCCAGGATCATCTGGGTGCGCAGCCGCCGGGCCCGCCGGTTGTCCGCCACGTCCACGCTGTGCCGGTTCAGCACCACCGCTTCCACGATCAGCAGCACGGCAATGGCCAGCCAGGCGAGGGAACCGATGAGGGCTATCAGCAGCAGATGGTCGACGGCGGCATGCCAGCTTTCGGCGGAGGCCGTCAGCCCCAGCGCTGCGCGGACGCCGATCAGGCAGAGCGCCAGCCGCAGGGGCTGGCGCGCCACCCGTGATGTTGCCTGCAGTTCGGGGCGGTTGCGATTCAGCCGGAGGACCAGCTTGCGCAGCAGCCAGGACAGAACCAGTCCTGCGGCCACCGCCAGGGTCACGGCGATGAAGGGCATGGCGGGATGAAGTAGGTCTAGCATCCTTTAACGTCTATCAAGACGCTGCGGACTGCTGAAATCTTCGGCGGCGGTGGCGTGTCAGCCCGATCCGACGGTTCCCTGCGCCGCTGATGTTGCCGGACGTCAAGTGTGCGGGGATCCGTCCAAACGGGAAGCGAATCAGGCCATCGCGCGGATCAGCGGGCTGGCGTCCTCTTGCCAGCACCCTCTGCCTGGTCAGCTGGGTTGGGCGCCCCCTGCCCGTTAACCGCCGCCTTTCCAGCCTTCCCGGCTTCCGTTACGCCGGCCGATGGCTGCCCTGCCCACGGCGGCACCGCGGCCGGCCGGGAGGCAGGCGGTACGGCAGGCTCCTTCCCGCTTTGTGGAATCTCGGCAGGAGCCACCGTCCCGCCATCGGCGGGCGATGCCCAGCCAGGGACACGTGGTGCCCCAGCCGGGTCCTGCCCTTTGCCCGCAGGCGGCTCCTTGGCAGGAGCCGGGGCCGAATCAGGAGCAGGTGCGGGCGCCGGGACAGCGGGAACGGTCACCACGGGTGGCGCCGTTACAGCAGGAGAAGGGACGACGGCGGGTGTCGGGCCGGGTGCCCCGGATGGGACGGCGGGTGCCGGGGATGCCGGGGCAGGAGGGGAGAAGGACCGGACAATGGTGCTGATGGTTCCTTCAGCCCCGCGCCGCAGGGTGTCATTCCCGGCCGCCGCGCCGCCGGCGATCCCCAGCGACGCCGCCACGGCAAGCGTGGTGAAGGCAACCCGCTTTTTCCTGGACCTGCGGGACCAGTCCTCGAGGCTGACCACGGCACTTGGGTTCACGCTGGCGGGACTCCCGTCCGACGCCCCCGGCCACCCCATCAGCGCGGCAACCTCGGCCGACGGGGGCGGGACTTCGGTAACCCGGAACTCCCTCAGCCGGAGCAACATCTGCCGCAACCCGGCGTCGGCCGCCACGTCAGACTCCGCAAGCAGTTCATCCACATAGCGCTCGTCGTCGAGCCTGCGCGCCTGCTGCTTCGTGTCTTTGCTGGCTACGGGCTCTTTACTGGTCATGACTGCTCTTCTCTCAATGAGGGACGGAGTTTCCGGAGCCGGCAAAGGGCCCGGCGCTGCAGCTGCTTGATGGCTCCGGGAGTCTTGCCCATGATTTCCGCCGTTGTTTCGACGGACAGGTCCGCGACGATCCTCAGCGCGATGACCTCCTGCTGGTCGTGCTGCAGGGTCCCGAGCAGTGCCATCACCTGAGCCGAACCTTCCGCCTCCAGCAATTGGTCCTCAGCCGAATCGCAGCACCGCGGATCGGCGTCGGCGTCGTAGCCGGTGGTGGGAGGAGTCTTCAGCCTGCGCCGGTGCTCATCCACATAGCGGGCGTGGGCGATCGAAAAGGCCAGTGACTTGATGCCCTTCAGGCCGCCGTGCACCTCCGGAAGCTGCGGGTACAGGGCCAGGAAAACTTCCTGGGTCATCCCCTCCGGATCTTCCACGTCGCGTGCACGCAGGTAGTTGAGGATTGCGGGCGAAAACTCGCGGTAGGCATCACAAAAGATGCCCTGGTCGGCCTGACCGGGCGTCGCTGCCTCATGTTTGACCTTGTGCATCCGCCCCCCTGCGGCAGATGCCCTTGCGGGCACCGTGGGGATGGCTCCGGGCCGGGACAAGCAATTTGTCCCGGCGCCGGATGCCGTTCCTGCTGACAGGCTACCGCTGTCCGCCGCCGGGGTGGGCGGCGGAGTTCTTGGCTGCGTTGTTGGACTGCTGTCCAGCGCCGTTGGAGCCGGCCGCCGGGCCGTGGCGCTGGCCCTTTGCCGGCTGCTCCTTCACCTGCTGCTGTTCCACCGGCTCCTCGACGGCATCGCCCTCAGGGGTTTCTCCGGTGCCGTCCGCCTCGTCCTCCGGAGCGGAAACAGTGGCGCAGTACGAGACGATGCCGCTCTCACCGCCGGCAGCCTCCGCCAATGCTGCGTACGCGGTGGAGGTGGAGTTCAGGCCGCCGTTGGAGTAGGCGTTGCAGAGGCCCACCGCTGCCGGGCCAGTGGCGTCGGGTCCCACTGGAACAGAGGTGGGAGACTCGTCCGGCTCCTCAGTCTCTGTGGGGGACGGGCTCGGCGAAGCCGTTTCAGTTTCCGTTGGAGTAGGCTCCGGGGACTCTGTTTCGGTGGCTGTGGGGCTGGGCTCCGGAGCGTCGGTTTCGGTTGCCGTGGGGCTGGGCTCCGGAGACGCCGTCTCCGTGACTGTGGGGCTCGGCAACGGTGATTCGGCCACCACTCCAGGACTGTCGGAGTGCGATTCTGCGATAGCCGCGACACCCGTACCGCCCACCACCAATGCTCCTGCGGCGAGCACGGTTACTGCGAGCTTGTTGCCGGAATATGTGAAGAAAGACATCTGATCCTCCGTTGACGAATTTTATGGATTGCGATCAACTTGCGGTTTTCCCCCCGCACCTTATGAATCGAAATTCGGGTCATGAAGGTTACGGGTTGACGAGAATCTTTTGACTAATTTGTCACTTCTTCGGTCAAGACGTTCCGCCTGGAGCTGTGCCTGGGGTTAGTTCACCGGCTCCTTCACGGGCCGCGGCTCCAGCCAGACCCGCTCCCGCGGACCCGGCGGGTACGCGTACTTCTTGCCCGCCAGGGTGATCACCAGCGCGGCGACAACCGGCAAGGCAGCCGCAACGGGGACCAGCAGCGCCCCGCCGGTCACCAGCGCAGCCGAGCCGTACAGTGCACCGATGGTGATGCCCAGCTGGATGGTGAGCACGGTGAGGCCGTTGGCTGCCTCCCGGTATTCCCCGCCCGCGCGCAGGATGGCGGACTGGTTGTAAATGCCGATCGCGCCCAGGCCCGCACCCCAGACCGTCATCAGCGCCAGCGCCACCGGAAGGTTGCCCACTGCGAGAGGCAACAGGAACATCGACAGGGCGATGGCCGCCGTCGTGATCAGCAACGAACGGCGCGGATGCGAATCCACCGTGAGGCCCGCCACCCAGATGCCCAGCAGGCCGGAGGCACCCAGCACGGTGAGGGAGAAGCTGATGGCGTAGTCGGGCAGCGCCGCTTCGCGGATGAACGGAGCGATGTAGGTGAACAGTGCGAAGTGGGCCAGGACCAGCAGCGGCCAGGCGATGGCCACCGACTTGACGCCCGGCTCGGCGATCGCCCGGCGAAGCGACGGGCGGACGGCGTCGGAAATGCGCTGCACCCGCGGCAGGAGGAAAAACGCCAGGACCGTCAGGAGCAGCCCGAAACCGGCCAGCACCAGGAACGCCGCGCGCCAGCCGAGCAACCCGCCCAGTGCCGTACCTACGGGCGCGCCGATGGCCAGGCCCAGGCTGTTGCCGCTGAACACGATCGCCAGGGCTTTGCCCACCTTGTTCGGCGGGACCACCCTGGTGACGAACGGGGCCATGGTGGTCCACAGCAGCCCGTGCGCCAGACCGCCCACCAGCCGGGCGATCATCGCCGTCGTAAAGTCCGGTGCGAGCCCCACCCAGGCGTTGCTGACCGCGAATGTCAGGACAAGGCTAACCAGGAGTGCATGCCGGGGAATCCGGGCCAGCAGTCGGGCAGCCGGAACCACCGTCACCACAATGACGGCGGCGTAGGCGGCAGCCAGGTAACCGGCCACCGGCTCGGACACGTTCAGGCCGGCGCTGATCTGCGGCAGCAGCCCGGACGGGAGGAGCTCGGTGGTGATGGCGGTGAAGGCGATGGTGGCCAAAACAACCATCGCGGCGTACGGGAAACGGGCAGGCGCCGGCGCGGAAATCGCGGAAGACATGGGGAAGGAATCCATTCAAGGGGGAGGGTTGGAACGCCGCTCGCTGGCCGGACAATTCCTCCGTTAAATTTACAGGATCGGAGGGCCTGTCACACACATGACAAGCCCTCCCCGCGTCCGCAGAGTGGGCAAGGCAACCGTCCCCTGCAGGGCACAAAGTACGTTTGGTAGCGGAAGTAATTGCCGGTGGCGAAAAGGCCCGGCTTCGCAGCCAAGGGAAGGCGACATGGACGTTTTTGGACCCGCACTGGACATGATTATGGTGGCGGCGTGACCGGCCGGCTGCGGGTGTGCCTGCCCGACCAGAAACTGCTGGACGCGCTGGAGCCCATGGACGGCGTCGACTTTGTCCTCTGGGACCTCACCGGCCCGGCACCCAAGGGCCGGCTCGACCTGCTGGTTCCGGGCTATATGGGAAAGACGACGACGCTGGCCGCGCTCGAGGGCGTGGACGTCGGGCTGGTCCAGAGCCAGTCGATCGGGTACGACGGCGTCGCGGACGTCCTGCCCGACGGTTGCGTTTTCGCCAACGCGGCGGGGGTCCACGAGACATCGACGGCGGAGCTTGCGTTGGGCATGATGATCGCCAGCCAGCGGGGAATCCCGGACTTCGTCCGGAACCAGGCCAGCGGAACGTGGGACAACACCCAGCGGCCCAGCCTGGCCGACCGGCGCGTGCTGCTCGTGGGCTACGGGGGAGTGGGCAAGGCCATCGAGGCGCGGCTGCTGCCCTTCGAAGCCGAGGTGACGCGGATGGCCAGCCGGGAGCGCGAAGACTCCAACGGGACGATTCACGGGATCGATGCGCTGTACGAGCAGCTGCCGCTCCACGAGATTGTGGTGGTCAGCGTTCCCTTGAGCGAAGAGACCCAGCAGCTGGTGGACGCGAAGTTCCTGGCCGCGATGCCGGACGGTGCCCTGCTGGTGAACGTGGCCCGCGGGCCGGTCGCTGATACCGAGGCGCTGCTGGCCGAGACCTCCACCGGCCGGCTCCGTGCAGCCCTGGACGTCACGGACCCGGAGCCGCTGCCGGCAGGCCACCCGCTGTGGACCACCCCCGGCGTGCTGATCACCCCGCACGTGGGCGGTGCCAGCTCCGCCATGTTCCCGCGGATGGTCCGGCTTATCCGGAAACAGATCGGGCTGCTGCTTGAGGGCAAGGACCCGGTGAACGTGGTGCTCGGGGATTCGTCCTCCAGCTGACAGCAACGCGGAGTCACTCCTTGCCCAAACTTGAGTGATTATTGGGCGAAAAGTGACCCCGCGTTGCCTGTTCAGGGGTGGCCCCGGCTCCTAAGCTGGGGCCATGTCCACTTATGAAGTCCGCCGCAGCGCGGTCATTCCTGCCTCTGCCGAAGAGATCTTTCCGCTGGTCAACAGCTTCCACGAGTGGACGGCCTGGTCCCCCTGGGAGAACGTGGACCCCGGCATGAGCCGGCGGTACTTCGGCGCCGACGCGGGCGTGGGGGCGGGCTATGAATGGAGCGGCAACCGCAAGGCCGGAAGCGGAACCATGGAGATCGTGGAGTCCGTGCCGGCACACGAGGTCAAGGTCCGGCTGCAGTTCACCAAACCCTTCAAAGCGCTGAACCCCACGTCGTTCACCTTTACTCCGGCGCCGGGCGGCACGGAAGTCACGTGGCGGATGACCGGCGAGAACAAGGGTGCGGCCAAGCTGTTCGCCCTCTTCATGAACATGGACAAGCTGGTGGGCTCGGACTTCGAACGCGGGCTCAAATCCCTGGCCTCCGCAGTGGCCGCCAAAAAGAGCTGAGCCTGGCCGTGGGCGTCATTGACGATTCGCTGGCAGACCTGCCCGAGCCGGACCGCGGCTGCCTGCAGCACGTGGTGGGCATCGCCCGGGCGGTGGCTCCGGACACTACGGAGGGGATGAGTTACGGCATGCCCGCCCTGAAGCTGGACGGAAAGCCCCTGGTGGGAGTGGTTGCCGCCGCCAAGCACCTCTCGATCTTCCCGTTCTCGCCCGCCGTCGTGGAGGCGGTTGCACACCGGCTCGAGGGCTTCTCCCTGTCCAAGGGAACCATCCGTTTTACGGCCGCGCACCCCTTGCCGGACGACGTCGTGGAGGAGATCGTCCGGCTGCGGACGGCGGAGATCAGGAAGTAGTTAACGTTCGACGGCGGCACACGCCACTCGGAGCAAGCCCCGCCTAAGGTGCCGAGAGGGCGGACGTCCGGCCGCCGTCGTCGTACGTTCCTTGGATGGCGGGCCTTAGACGGCGGGCTCGCGCTTCCCCTTGAACGCGACCCGGAGGGCGCCGCGGAAGGTCAGCCGGCTCCGCCGGCTGACCACGATGACGGCGGCCAGCCCGGTGAGCAGGACCACGATGCCGCCGAACGCTACGGCCCAGCGCGCCCCGAACTCACTGCCGATCCAGCCCATCAGGGGCGCACCCACGGCGGTTCCGCCCTGCAGGATGGCCAGGTACAGGGCCAGCACGCGGCCGCGGAACTGCGGTTCCACCGAGAGCTGGATGCTGGTGTTGCAGCTGTTGAGGAACGTGATGGACGCCAGGCCCACCGGGATCAGCACGGCGGCGTAGAGCCAGAACGACGGCGAGACGCTGCCCAGCACCGTGAAGGCACCGAGGCCCAGCGCGCCGCCCAGGAGGAACCGCAGCCGCGGGCCCGCCCGCCGCGCCGCGAGGAGGGCGCCGGCCAGAGTGCCGACGGCCATGATGGAACCGAGGAGGCCGAACTCGCCAGCCCCGACGCCGAATTCCGTGGTGGCCATCAGCGCGTTGGTGATGGGAAAGTTCATGCCGAACGCGCCGAGGATGCCCACCAGGACCATGATCAGCATCAGGTCGGGGCGGCCCCGCACGTAGTTGATGCCCTCGGCCACCTGGTGTTTGCCGCGCCCGGCCTGGGCGGCGGGAGCCAGTTCGGAGGTCCGGATAAGGAACAGCGAGATGATGACCGCGGCGTAACTGGCCGCGTTGAGCAGGAAGACCGGGCCGGTGCCCACCCAGGCGATGAGGACGCCGGCGATGGCAGGGCCGGTGAGCCGGGCGGTGTTGAAGGACGCGGAGTTCAGCGCGACGGCGTTGGAGATGTTGTCCTGTCCCACCAGTTCGGAGACGAAGGCCTGCCGCGCCGGGGCATCGATGGCACTTGCGATGCCCAGGCAGAGGGCGGCCAGGTAGGCGTGCCACAGCTCGGCGGTGCCGGTGACCACCAGGAGTCCGATGGCCAGCCCGGTCAGGCCCATGGCCAGCTGGGTCCAGAGCAGGATGATGCGTTTGCGGTAACGGTCGGCCAGCACGCCGCCGTAGGGGCCAAGCAGCAGCATGGGCAGGAACTGCAGGCCGGTGGTGATGCCGACGGCGGCCCCGTCGTGGTTGGTGAGGACGGTCAGGACCAGCCAGTCCTGGGCGATCCGCTGCATCCAGGTGCCGATGTTGGACACCAGTGCGCCGCCGGCCCAGATCCGGTAGTTGCGGTTTTCGAGGGCGCGGAACATGGCGCTCATCGGCCGCTCATCTCCTGCATGATGTGGGCGGCGCGGCTGAGGATGGCACGGTCTTCCTCGCTGAGGCGTGCCACGCGCTGGGCCAGCCAGGCGGTCCGCTGGCTGCGGGCTTCGGCCAGGACGTCCTTGCCGGCGGCAGTGATATCCACCTGGACCTGGCGGCCGTCGTCCGGATGCGCGGACCGGGTGACAAAGCCCTGGTCGGCGAGGGCGTTGACGATGCGGGTCATGGACGGGGCCTGCACGTGCTCGCTTTCGGCAAGTGCGCGCAGGGTCCTGGGACCGTCGCTGTTCAGGACGGCCAGCACTGTGTATTGGCCGGGGGTGATAACTTCACCTGTTGCCTCAACGCGGAGCCGGCGGGATGTGCGCATCACGGCGGTGCGGAGGTCGATGGCCAGGGTGTCCGGCGTGACGGGTTCTGCTGGCGGATTCTTCGTTGTGGTGGCGGTCATGGGTGCGGGTGCGCCTCCTGGCGATAATGCTTAGCACTGCTAATTAGTTCTGCTAACGATTATGCTCCCGCGGTGGCGGGTCGGCAACCGGTTCCGGGGTAATGCGATGTACGCGACACTGGAAGACCCGAACGAAAGCAGGACCCTTTGATCACTCTCAAGCAGGACGCGGACGGCTTCATCCGCATGAGCCGGCACTATCCCGCCAGCGTCCGCATCAGGATCGAGTTCACCGATGGCAGCACAGGTGAGTTCTCCGGCCGCACCCTCAACGAGGCCTACGACGCCGCGCTCGCGGAATTCCGTGCGGGGAACAACCACGACGCAAAGGGCTATGACCGGACGCCGGCTGCCCGGAAAGCCTCGGGCAACAGGATTGATTTCGTACCTGTGCATCCCGGGCTGGGGGAGTAGGCGCAGCAGGACCGCATGCTGTGCTGCAGCACACAAAGGTTAATTACGACGGCGGGTGGCTGCCAGGGTGGGCCTGCGGGCCGTCCAGCCCCGTCATTCCGCGGGATTTGAGCTCCCTGGGCGGCGATTTGCGGTGGGGTTGTGGGGCGTGTATTGTTTTCTGAGTCGCCGCCGCTGATGCGGAAAGATAGCGGCCAACCCCCCTTGATGAACGGCCTGAAAATGGTTCGCTTTTGAGCGTGCCGGTTTTGGGTGGGGATGGTTTTCCTGCCGGCGTGGATCCTGGAACATGGATTTGCGTCGGGGTGGAAGATCGGGTAAGTTTGGAAAGTTGCTCCGGAGCGAGCCGCTGCCTTGAAAGTGGTTGTGGTGGTGCCGGGTGTGTCTGTTGTTTGAGAACTCAATAGTGTGCCAAGTTTGTTGATACCGATTTGTTTTTATGGATTGGTTGAATTTGCCGGGCCTGCCGCCCCTGTG
>NZ_JBNHIE010000010.1:0-192858 GCF_059093025.1 Arthrobacter sp. 210 2 | reverse complement strand
AGGGACCTCTCTCAGTTTTTGTTTTTGAAAACCCCCGAGGGAAAAAAAGGGGGGTGGGTGTGTAGAAAAAAAAGGGGCCTTGCCCCCCCCCCCCCCCTCCACCGCTTGTAAATCTGTTGTTACTCTGCAGCTGCAGCAGCAACGATGTTGACAACGCGACGACCGCGGCGGGTACCGAATTCAACGGCTCCCGGGGTCAGTGCGAACAGGGTGTCGTCGCCGCCACGGCCAACGCCGGCGCCCGGGTGGAAGTGGGTGCCACGCTGGCGGACGATGATCTCGCCTGCGGAAACTACCTGGCCGCCGAAGCGCTTGACGCCGAGGTACTGAGCGTTGGAGTCACGACCGTTGCGAGTGGAGCTCGCGCCCTTTTTATGTGCCATCTGAAATGCCTGCCTCTAAATTCTGGGGAATCTGCTGAAAAACCTGAACAGTAACCGGTGGTTACTGAATGCCAGTGATCTTGACCTTGGTCAGTTCCTGACGGTGACCCTGGCGCTTCTTGTAACCGGTCTTGTTCTTGAACTTCTGGATGACAATCTTAGGACCGCGGAGGTCCTGGAGGATTTCAGCCGTGACGGTCACCTTGGCCAGGTCAGCAGCGGCGGAGGTGACCTTGTCACCGTCTACCAGGAGCAGCGCGGGCAGCTCAATGGTGCTGCCAGCTCCACCGGCGACGCGGTTCAGGGTAACGAAGTCTCCAACGGAAACCTTCTCTTGGCGGCCGCCTGCGCGGACAATCGCGTACACCACTTGGGAACTCACTTCTCTCGACGTTTATTACTAAATTTGCGTGCGGTGCCCGGCTCTGAATTGGCTGGGTTTCCGCTGTGCCTCAACGCCGTGGATTCCCCGGGGGAATCCGTGAGCTATCCCCGAAGGGGTCATAACCCAAGTGTTGGCGTAAGCACCGAAGAACTAGACTACGCTAATTTCGTCTTCGGCCGCAAATGAGGCTGGTTCCGGCGCGTTGGCTGTGATAGGAACCACAGGCCAACCCGGCGGCGGGACCGCGCCCAACCATACTACCGGCAGGGCGCCCGCCCGCCGGTCAGGAGTGGAGGCGCGGCGAGTCGAAGAAGTCCACTTCCAGGCGGCAGGACTGCCGGAAGGCGGTGACCATCGCCGCCCGCTCGGCATCCGAGGCGTTCCGCCCGGCCCCGTCCACGATGGTGATGGCCGTGCGGGTTGCTTCGGCGAACTCATCGTCGGCGTAGGCGCGGAGCCAGTCAGCATAGGGGTGCGCTGCCGGTTCGCCCGCGGCGACAAACCGGGCATGGAGTGTTTTGCCCACCTCGGCGTACAGCCAGAAGCAGGGAAGGACGGCGGCCGCGAGCACTGCATAGCTGCCCGACGCCGATGCAGCCGTCAGGTGGTCCACGTAGGACTTGGTGACCGGACCCAGTTCCGCCTGGACGGGGCGGGTGCTCAGCCAGGACCTGTGCAGTTCCGACTCCACTTCCAGGCACTGCCGCGCGGAGGCAGCCCAGAACACCTGCTCCGTTTCGGTGGGTGCCAGGGCGCTTGCCCGTGCCAGGACCCGGGAGTAGCCGTTGAGGTAGATGGCGTCCTGGGCGAGGTAGTAGGCAAACTCCTTTTCGGGGAGGCTTCCGGAGGCCAGTCCGCGGATGAAATCCAGCCCGTAGATCGCCTTGAGGTCCTCGTCGGCTTCGGCCCGCAGCCGCGCCGCGAATCCTCCGGCGGGCGGGACGGGGCGCAGGTGGTGGAAATGGTGGACCGGCCCGTTCCCTGTTCCCACGTCCAGGCGTCCGGAGGCTTCCAACGCGCCTGCCAGCCATGGCTTCACTTCCCGCAGCGATGCCTCCCAGTCCCCCAGCCGCGCCTGGACAGTAGCCATCGCCGAGGAGAGCGAACAGCCGGTGCCGTGACTGTTGGGCGTGGCCACCCGCTCCCCCGGCACCTGGATGACTTCTGCTCCCAGCAATCCGTTCATGTTGACCAGCGCGTCCGGGCATTCGGCCCCGGCCAGGTGGCCTCCCTTCACCAGCACGGTGGTCCCGGTGGCAGCTGCCAGGCGCTTCCCCTGATCGAGCGCGCCTTCCCAGGAATCCTGCGGGCTTTCGCCCACCAGCATGGCGAGCTCGGCCAGGTTGGGCGTGAGGAGATGGGCGAGCGGCAGCAGGTCGCGGACCGCGGCCTCGGCTGATTCCTGCAGCAGCCGGTCGCCACTGGTGGCGACCATCACCGGGTCGAGGACCACGACGGCGGGCCGCACCTTTTCGAGCCATACCCGGACCGCCCCGATGACGGCGGCGTCCCCCAGCATGCCGATTTTCACGGCGTCGATGGTGATGTCGTCACTGATGGCGTCCAGCTGGCTGGCCAGGAAGGAAGCCGGCGGGACGTGGACAGCTTCCACGCCGCGGGTGTTCTGTGCGGTGAGGGCTGTGATGGCAGCCATGCCGTACCCGCCGTGCGCGGCAATACTTTTGAGGTCCGCCTGGATACCCGCTCCACCGGAGGGGTCCGAACCCGCAATGGACAGGACACGGGGCAGGTCCCGGCCGGAATCCGGCAGCACAGGAGTGGACTGCAGAGCTTCCGCGGGCATTGCAAGAGTCGAAGACAAGAGACATCCCTTCGCCGGTACTAGCCGGACAGGTTCAACGGGTGTGGATCTCAGCCGGCCCTTCGCGCGGCACCCCGTGTCGGTTCCCCAGCCTAGCCGTTTTGCCGCCGCCGCACCGAAGGTGACGTGCCGCTGCTGTCGGAACCTGGTCCGGGCCGAAACACTGTTAACGCCGGATGCCCGGAACCGGCCGTGAGGGCGGTTCCGGGCATCCGGGTTTTTGTTTGTGCTGCCTGCGGTTAGAGCTCGGAAGCAGGAACTCCCACACCGAGGATGATCGGAGCCTCGGCCTGCTTGGCGCCTGCAGTGTCCGCACCGGAGGCCGCAGCCGGTTCCGGCGCTTTCGCGGCGTGCGAGTGGCCTGCACTGGCTGCGGGGACGCTCTCGTGGTGCTGGACGGACGTCTCGTTGGCAGCCCCCTGGGCACGGCTGGCGCTGCGGTTGCGCCGTGGCCTCCGCTGCCGTGACTGCTCCACGGTGTGGTCCGACCAGTCCTTCTCAACGGTTGCGGCGGCGGACGGCTGCCCGGCCTTGGCCGGTTCCGAAACTGCCGGTGCCGAAACTACCGGTGCCGGAGCTGCCGGCGCCGAAACCGCAGCTTCCGGCTGTTCTGACGGAGCCTCGGCAGCCGGAGCGGGCTCACCGAGGTGCGCAAAGGCTTCAGCGAGCCGGTCCAGGGTGAGGGCAGGTTGCGCCTGCTGTTCTTCCGCGTGCTCGACGAACGGCAGGGCGACCTTCTCACCGCCAAACGTCAGGACAGCGGCGGGACGGGAGGAGGCATCGGCGTCGTGCTTGTCCGCCTCGGCCGGCGCTCCCTGCTGGGCCGGCTGTGCCTGGCGGGCAGCCGCAACCTCATCGTCGTGCAGGTGGGCCGCGTGGGCTGCTGCAGCGATGTTGGCGAGGGCCAGCCGGGTTGCTTCCGCCTTGGCATGGCGTTCGGCGTCTGCCGGGTCCGGGTGGACGGTGTGCACGTGTACGGCTGCGGCCGCCGGGGCAACGTCAGGCTGCTGACCGCCGCGTCCACGCCGCCGCTTGCGGTCGGGACGGACACCGGGCTGGGTGCTGTCGGTCCGCTGGCCTTCGTTGCGGTGTCCTTCAGCACGGGCTTCAGGCCGGCTGTCGGCACGCTGCACGTGGTGCTCGGCGGCAACGATGTTGGCGCGGCGGTGCTCCACGGGATCGTCGTGGGTGACCACGCCGCGCCCGGCGCACGCCTCACACTGCTCACCGAAGACCTCCAGGAGCCCGGTGCCCATGCGCTTGCGCGTCATTTGGACAAGGCCCAGCGAGGTGACCTCGGCAACCTGGTGCTTGGTACGGTCGCGGCCCAGGCACTCCACGAGCCGGCGCAGCACCAGGTCCCGGTTGGACTCCAGCACCATGTCGATGAAGTCGATGACGATGATGCCGCCGATGTCGCGCAGCCGGAGCTGCCGTACAACTTCCTCGGCCGCTTCAAGGTTGTTCTTCGTGACGGTTTCTTCGAGGTTGCCGCCGCTGCCGGTGAACTTGCCGGTGTTGACGTCCACCACGGTCATGGCTTCGGTGCGGTCGATGACCAGCGAACCGCCGGAGGGCAGGAACACCTTGCGTTCCAGGGCCTTGTGGATCTGCTCGTCGATCCGCCAGGCAGCAAAAATGTCCTGGTCCTTGGTCCACTTCTCGAGGCGGCCCACCAGGTCCGGGGCCACGTAGGTGACGTAGGCCTCGATGGTGTCCCAGGCTTCCTCGCCGGAAACAATCAGCTTGGAGAAGTCCTCGTTGAAGACGTCGCGGACCACCTTGATGGTGAGGTCCGGTTCGCCATAGAGCAGTTCCGGCGCCAGGACCTTGGTGGAGGTGGACTGGCTTTCGATGCCTTCCCACTGGGCGCGCAGACGGTTGATGTCGTGCGTCAGCTCTTCCTCGGACGCCCCCTCGGCGGCTGTGCGGACAATGACGCCCGCGTGCTCCGGAAGGCGGTCCTTGAGGATGCGCTTGAGGCGGTTGCGTTCGACGTCAGGCAGCTTGCGGGAGATGCCGGTCATGGAGCCGCCGGGCACGTACACGAGGTAGCGGCCGGGCAGCGAGATCTGGCTGGTCAGGCGTGCACCCTTGTGGCCCACCGGGTCCTTGGTGACCTGGACCAGGACGGTGTCGCCGGACTTGAGGGCGTTTTCGATGCGGCGCTGCTTGCCTTCGAGGTTGACGGCCTCCCAGTTCACCTCGCCGGCGTACAGGACGGCGTTGCGGCCGCGTCCGATGTCAACGAAGGCAGCCTCCATCGAGGGCAGGACATTCTGGACCTTGCCGAGGTAGACGTTGCCGATCAGCGAATCCTGCTGCGTCTTGGACACGAAGTGTTCCGCCAGGACGCCGTCCTCAAGGACCGCAATCTGGATTCTGTCGTCGCGCTGCCGCACAATCATTTGCCGGTCAACGGATTCGCGGCGGGCCAGGAACTCGGCCTCGGTGATCACGGTCCGGCGGCGGCCGGTATCGCGGGACTCGCGGCGGCGCTGCTTCTTCGCCTCCAGCCGGGTGGAACCCTTGACGCTGGTGACCCGGTTGCTGACGGCCGGTTCGGTGGCAACGCGGGGCGCGCGGACGCGGGTCACGGTGTTGGGCGGGTCGTCGTCCCCGCCGCCGGTCAGTTCGAGGTCCTGGTCGCCGCGGCGGCGGCGACGGCGGCGGCGCGACGTGACGCCCTCTTCCAGCTGCCCGGCCTGCTCTTCGTCGGCATCCTCGGCCGTTTCGTCGTCGCCCTCGGCGCCTGCCTCTGCATCGCGGTCATCAAGGCGGCCGCGGTTCCGGCGGCCACGGCTGCGGCGCCTACGGCGGCCCGCGGAATCCTCTGCGTCGCCTTCTTCGGCGTCGTCCTCTTCCGGCTCTTCGGTGGCTGCCGCGGCGGGGGCGGCGGGGCGCACCACCGTGCTGAGGTCCGGGGCCTGGAACAGCACGGACGTGGGGGAAGCAGGTTCCAGGAAGAGCGAGCCGAAGGGGCTGGGAGCAGCGCCGGTGGCGGCTGCGTTGCTTTCTTCCTCGGTTTGGGCTTGGGGAGCGGCGGCTTCAGGCGTTGCGGCCGACGGCGTCCCGGCCGCTTCCGGCGTTACGGCTGCTTCCGCCGGGGTCTCCGCTGCCGGGGTTGCCCCGGCAGGCGCGTCCACTGCTGCGGGGGTGTCAGGGGTTTCCGCCACGTCGCCGGCTGCGGCCGGAGCTTCCTGCCCGGCGGAAACCGCTTCGGTGGCTGCCGCTTCAGTTTCCACCGCGGGTGCGGAGGTTTTGCGGGTGGCGACACGGCGGCGGCGGACCGGCTTGGTTTCGGCTTCCGCTTCGGGGGCAGTTGCGGAGGGTGCACCCTCTTCGGCTGAGGCCGTAACTCCGGCGGGAGCCCCGGTGCCCGTTGCTTCGTCGGCGAAGGCGGGAAGCGGTTCGTCAGCTTCCACTTTCTTGCGGGCCCGGGTACGCCGGGCGGGTGCCTTGGTTTCTGCGGCGGCAGCTTCAACGTTCTCCGCCGTGGCGTTTTCTGCGGGGCCGTCGCCCACTGGCCCGTCTACGACGTCCTCGACCTTCGGCGCGGCCTTCCGGCGCGTCCTGACAGCCTTCTTGGGTGCAACAGCGGACTCCTCGGCCGCCGCGGCATCATCGTTAACGGCCAATTCTTGTTCATTTTCCATATGCAGCAGCGCTCCTGCCCCTGACGTACCGCCACATCCGGCACCCATTGGGGCACATATTGTCAAAACCCGCAGGCGTTGACAGAAGTCAAGTGGATACTCCCAGGTTCGCACCGGCGGTGGGGTGCGGCAGCCCGTGGGAGCCGGTGGGATGTCCTGAAACCCGTTGTTCTGCGTTGCTACAACCAGGTGCCGCCCAATGGAGTCGCGGGAGTGTGCATCGGAAGCACTCCGAAGCCTGCCCTGCTCGTCATTGGCGGTCTTGAGAACAAGCCACCGGACCGGAGTCCGAATGTGGATCGGCTTCCAGCCACGTTTATTCTCTCATACCCGGACTAAATCACGGCGGAGGCGGGGCCCGTTCTCCTTTTTGCTTGGGGATGGCTTCCAGCGTCCGGCGTTACAATCGGGCTAGGAGCACCGGACGAAAAGGACGCCACACCAATGCCCAGCATCTCCCCCGCCAGCGACACCCACGCCGCCGACCGGACCCTCGCCACGGACAGCACTCCCGCGTCCGTCCCCACCATGGCCCGCAACCGCCCCTTCGGCTGGCTGCTGGTGATCACCGGCGTAGTCGGCTGGCTCGCCTCCGGGACCCTGGTCCTGGAAAAACTCGCCGTGCTGCAGGACCCCAACCACACCACCGTGTGCGACGTTAATCCCTGGATCTCCTGCGGAGATGTCATGAAAACCTGGCAGAGCTCGCTGTTCGGTTTCCCCAACATGTTCATTGGCATCGTGGCGTTCGCCGTCATTATCACCGTGGGCATGGCCCTGCTGTCCGGAGCCACTTTTGCCCGCTGGTTCTGGGTGGGACTGCAGACAGGCGTCACGCTGGGCTTTGCCTTCGTGGTGTGGCTGTGGTCCCAGGCACTCTACGACATCCACATCCTGTGCCCGTTCTGCATGATCGTCTGGGCCGCCATGATTCCGCTGTTCGTCTGGGTGACCATCCGGAACATCACCGCGGGTATCATTCCCGTCCCGTCCGGTGCTGCCCGCATCCTGGCTGACTCCGGCTGGATCATTACCGCGCTTCTTTACGTGGCCGTCATCGCCACCATCTTCTTCGCGTTCATCCAGGTGTTCGCGGGTACCTCAGGGTTCTAGGTCCGCACCAGCCCGCGAAATGACAGATAAGGCCGATGTTCACGAAGAACATCGGCCTTATCTGTCATCTCGGTGGGGTCAGCCCTGGAACCAGATCTTGATCTCACGCTCAGCGGAATCCGTGGAGTCGGAGCCGTGCACCAGGTTCTGCTGGACCTTCAGGCCCCAGTCGCGGCCAAAGTCGCCCCGGATGGTGCCCGGTGCGGCGGTTGTCGGATCGGTGGTGCCGGCCAGCGAACGGAAGCCTTCGATGACGCGGTGGCCTTCGAAGATGGCTGCAACAACAGGCCCGCTCAGCATGAACTCCACCAGGGGCTCGTAGAAGGGCTTGCCCACGTGCTCCTCGTAGTGCTGTTCGAGCAGGTCGCGGGTGGCGTCCACCTTCTTCAGCTCAGCAAGGGTGTAACCCTTGGCTTCGACCCGGGCCAGGATGGATCCGGTGAGGTTACGGGCGACGCCGTCGGGCTTGATCAGGACGAGGGTGCGCTCAGTGGTCACAACTGCTCCAATGCGTTGGTGGGGTTTCGGGATAAGTCTACGGGGACTGCGCTGCGCGGAGTCCCCGCGTCAGGGCGTCTGCGGTTGTCCGGGCCCGGCAGCCTGGTCCGGGTGGGCGGCTTCCCATTCGGCCTGCTCACGGGCGCGCTGGGCCGCTTCACGGTCCAGCCTGATGCCGGTCCGGATCCCATACCACCAGGCAAGGGCGAACAGGCCCCCCACCAGGAACATGGCGGGCTCGAAAATACCCGTCAGGATCAGGACGATCTGCAGGATCCATCCCAGTCCCACGCCCCAGGCTTTGGTGAGGAACGCGCAGGCCACGATCATCAGCACGCTCAGGGCGATGCCCACGCCCAGGATGAGCGCCGGCGGAAACTCGCCGCGGCGCAGCCCAAACACCGCCAGGGTGGCGAAGAACATCACGAACGCTTCCAGCAGCAGGACCGTGGAGGCGAACATCACCTTGGTGGAGCGGCGCTTCCTGGGCATGCCCGGCCGCCATTCGCGCTGGGCTTTGGTCAGTTTGGCCATCCCCTACGCCTCCGTCTTTCCGAGCAGGATGCGGGCTTCGGCCACAAGGGTGATGGAGCCGGTCACCAACACGCCGCCGGAAAGGTCGTCGTTGGCTTCGGCCCGTTCCACGGCCCACTCCAGGGCGTCGTCGAGCTTTTCGGCGATGTGGACGTTGTCCTCGCCGAATCCCAGGTCCACCGCAAGCTCGGCCAGTTCCGCGGCGGGGACAGCCCGCGGGGAGTTCGACTGCGTGAAGCAGTACTCCTCGGCCATGCCGCCCAGCGATTCCTTGAGCTGGCGAAGGATTTCCTCGGCGTCTTTTTCCTTCAGCACACCCACCACCGGGACGAGCCGCGTGAACGTAAACGCCTCCTGCAGCGCGGCGGCTGAGGCTTTGATCCCGTCCGGGTTATGGGCGGCATCAACGATGATGGTGGGCGCGGTCCGTACCACCTCAAGCCTGCCGGGCGAGGTGACGGCGGCGAAGCCTTCCTGCAGCACCTCGAAGTCCAGTTCCTTTTCGCCGCCGAAGAAGGCTTCCAGGGCGGCCACCGCAACGGCGGCGTTCTGCGCCTGGTGCTCGCCGTGCAGCGGCACCAGCAGTTCCGGATAGCGCCCGGCGATGCCCTGGATGGTGACCACCTGGCCCCCGACCGCCACGGTGCGGGACTCCACGCCAAACTCCACGCCCTCGAAGCGGAACGGCACCCCCACGTCCTTTGCCTTCTCCAGGAGGACCTGGGCGGCGTCCAGGGGCTGGGCCGCGCTGATGAGGTACCCGCCGGGCTTGATGATGCCGGCCTTTTCCAGGGCAATGTCCCCGGTGGTGTCGCCCAGCAGGTCGGTGTGATCCAGCGAGATCGGCGTGATGACGGAAACCTGGCCGTCACCTACGTTGGTGGCATCCGTGATACCGCCCAGCCCCACCTCGATAATGGCCACGTTGACGGGCTGGTCCGCGAAGATGGCGAAGCCCAGGATGGTGAGGCACTCGAAGTAGGTCAGCCGGGGCTGCCCGTCCGCTTCCAGCTCGGAATCGACAATCTGCAGGTAGGGGCGGATCTCGTCCCAGATCCGGACAAACGTTTCATCCGAGACGGGATGCCCGTCGATGCTGATCCGTTCCGTGACCTTGGACAGGTGCGGGCTGGTGTAGCGGCCCGTGCTGAGCCCGTGGGCCCGCAGGACGGACTCGATCATGCGGGAGGTGGAGGTCTTGCCGTTCGTGCCGGTCACGTGGATGATCGGGAACGCCTTGTTGGGTTCGCCGAGCACATCCATGGCCCGGAACAGCGGCGCGAGCCGCGGCTCCATCTTGTTTTCGGGCGCCCGCCCCAGAAGCTCCGCATAGACGCTTTCCACGGAAAATTCGTCGGTCATGTCCTAGGCCTCCACTTTTTCGACCGCGACGGCCGGTTCTTCGACGTCTGCCGGTTCGGCTGCCAGGTCCACGGTCAGGGTCTCGCCCTTGACCAGTTCGGCGTTCGCCAGCAGTGCGTCCACAACATTTTGCCGGGCGGTGACGGACGTCCTGATCCGGTCGCTGACGTTAAGCCCGGCATCCTTGCGTGCCTGCTGGATGGCGCGGACCATGTCGCGTGCCAGTCCTTCGGCCTCAAGCTCCGGGGTCACCTCCGTGTTGAGGACCACGAAGCCGCCGCCGGGGAGCACGGCGACAGACGCTGACCCGCCCTCGGATTCGGCCACAACGGTTTCCAGCGTGTACTCCTGCGGTTCCAGCTGGAGCCCTCCCGCGGTGACCACACCGTCGTCGTCCACTGACCAGTCGCCGGACTTGGAGCCCTTGATGGCGGCCTGGACGTTCTTGCCCAGGCGCGGGCCCGCTGCCCGGGCGTTGACCACCAGCTTCTGCTGGATGCCGAACTCCTCCGGAGCGGCGGTGGCTGCGTCAAGCAGCCGCACGGAACGGAGGTTGAGCTCGTCCGCGACGACGGCGGCGAAGCCTTCCAGCGCGTCGGCACCGGGTGCCACCACCGTGAGTTCCTGCAGCGGCAGGCGGACACGCAGGTTGGCAGCCTTGCGGAGTGACGAACCGGTGGAGCAGATCTGCTGGACCCGGTCCATGGCCTGGACCAGGTCCGGGTTCGCAGGGAACAACCCGGTGTCGGGCCAGTCGGCCAGGTGTACGGACCGGCCGCCGGTGAGCCCGCGCCAGATTTCCTCGGACACCAGGGGCAGCAGCGAAGCCGCAGCCCGGGAGACCGTCTCGAGGGCCGTGTACAGCGCGTCGAAGGCATCCCGGTCTTCGTCGAAGAAGCGCTGGCGGCTGCGGCGGACGTACCAGTTGGTGAGCATGTCCAGGTAGCTGCGCAGTTCATCGCAGGCCCCGGAGATGTCATAGGTGTCCAGTTGCGCGGTCATGTTCCGGACCAGGTCGCCCGTGTTGGCCAGCAGGTACTGGTCCAGGGTGTCGCTGTACCCGTCGTAGCGCAGGGTGGCGTCGTAGCCGGCGCCGCCGTTGGCCGCGTTCGTGTACAGCGTGAAGAAGCTGTACACGTTCCACAGCGGCAGGATGACCTGGCGGACGCCGTCGCGGATCCCCTGCTCGGTGACCACCAGGTTGCCGCCGCGCAGGATGGGGCTGGACATCAGGAACCAGCGCATGGCGTCGGAACCGTCGCGGTCCAGCACCTCGGACACGTCGGGGTAGTTGCGCAGGCTCTTGGACATTTTCTGCCCGTCGGAGCCCAGCACGATGCCGTGGCTGATGACGTTGCGGAACGCCGGCCGGTCGAACAGTGCCGTCGACAGGATGTGCAGCATGTAGAACCAGCCGCGGGTCTGGCCGATGTATTCGACAATGAAGTCGGCCGGATTGTGGGTGTCGAACCAGGCCTCGTTTTGGAACGGGTAGTGAACCTGGCCGTACGGCATGGAGCCGGAGTCGAACCAGACGTCCAGCACGTCCTCCACGCGGCGCATCACGGACTGGCCCTCTTCGGGCGTCCGCGGGTCGTCCGGGTTGGGTCGGGTGAGTTCGTCGATGAACGGGCGGTGCAGGTCCACCTGGCCGTCGTTGTTCAGGGGCAGCCGGCCAAAGTCCGCCTCGATCTCGGCGAGGGAGCCGTAGACGTCCGTGCGGGGGTATTCGGGGTCGCTGGACTGCCACACCGGGATGGGGCTGCCCCAGTAGCGGTTGCGGCTGATGGACCAGTCGCGGGCGTTTTCCAGCCATTTGCCGAACTGGCCGTCCTTGACGTTGCCGGGGATCCAGTTGATCTCCTGGTTCAGTTCGGACATCCGGTCCTTGAACTTGGTGACTTCCACGTACCAGGAGGACACCGCGCGGTAGATCAGGGGGTTGCGGCAGCGCCAGCAGTGCGGGTAGCTGTGCTCGTAGCTTGCCTGCCGGACCAGGCGGCCCTGGGCGCGGAGCACCTGGGTGATGGGCTTGTTGGCTTCAAAAACCTGCAGCCCCACGATGTCGTGCAGGTCGCCGTGCTTGAACAGCGGCAGGAACTTGGCGCCCTCGTCGACGGACAGGATCACCGGGATGCCGGCCTCTTCGCAGACCTTCTGGTCATCCTCACCGTAGGCGGGAGCCTGGTGGACGATGCCGGTGCCGTCCGTGGTGGTGACGTAGTCGGCCGCCAGGATCCGCCAGGCGTTCTCCATGCCGTACTTTTCGTTGTCGGCGAAGTCCTGCCACAGCGGCTGGTAAGCCAGGCCCTCCAGTTCCGCGCCGGTGTGGGTGGAGACCACGGCGGCCTGGGCATCCTCGAAATTGTCGTAGCCCAGGTCCTTGGCATAGGCGCCCACCAGGTCAGCCGCCAGCAGGAAGCTGCCGGTGATGGGGGCATCGGCCGAGGCCGCCTTGATGCCGTTGGGGCCTGCCGGGAGGACGGCATAGGTGATGGAGGGCCCGACGGCGAGCGCGGCGTTGGTGGGCAGCGTCCAGGGGGTGGTGGTCCACGCGAGGGCCTGGACGCCGGCCAGCTGCCGCGAGAGCTCGGACTCCCCCGCCGTGATGGGGAACGTCACGGTCACGGTCTGGTCCTGGCGGTTCTTGTAGACGTCGTCGTCCATGCGCAGTTCGTGGTTGGACAGCGGCGTCTCGTCCTTCCAGCAGTAGGGCAGCACGCGGTAGCCGTTGTAGGTCAGGCCTTTTTCGTGCAGCTGCTTGAAGGCCCAGAGGACCGACTCCATGTACTCCACGTTGAGGGTTTTGTAGTCGTTGTCGAAGTCCACCCAGCGGGCCTGGCGGGTGACGTAGTTGCGCCATTCGTCGGCGTACTTCATCACCGACGCACGGCAGGCGTCGTTGAACTTGTCGATGCCCATGGCTTCGATCTGGGTTTTGTCCGTCATGCCCAGCTGCTTCATCGCTTCCAGCTCGGCGGGAAGCCCATGGGTGTCCCAGCCAAAGCGGCGCTCTACACGCTTGCCGCGCTGGGTCTGGTAGCGGCCCACCAGGTCCTTGGCATATCCGGTGAGCAGGTGGCCGTAGTGGGGCAGGCCGTTGGCGAACGGGGGGCCGTCGTAGAACACGAACTCGTTGCTGCCGGGTTCACCGCCGGGGGCGTCGGCGCTGCGCTGGTCGATGCTGGCCTGGAATGTGCCGTCCTGGTCCCAGTACTTCAGGATGCGCTCTTCGATCTCCGGGAACTTCACGGAGGCGGAAACGCCTGCACTGCCGCTGGTGGAGGCTGAGGCCTTGGGGTAATACGTCATTCTCGACATCCTGGGTTGAGCGTGGCGAACTGCCGGCAGGTGCCGGGCAGTTCCGTTCAGGATGCGAGGACGGCTGCCGTGCTGTCCGGGGACTGCACGCTCACCGCGGTACCACCTCACTTACCGGCGCTGCACGCCCCCTGGGGAACGGGCTCTGCTCCGGCCTCTCATTGACTGCTGTGACGGGCTTACCCGTCCGGTTCTACTGGCGCTGGCCGCCGTGCTGGCAGTTTCGCGTGTTCTTCCGGAAGCTCACCGGTGATTGCCGGGTCGTAGCTGTCTTTCGAGTCTACTATTGCCGCGGCCTCCAGTGCCATTCCCCGTATCTCCAGGGCGTCAGCTTTTCCTGATCAGCTTGTGGTTGGCTGCCTGCGCCACAGGCCGGATGACAATCTGGTCCAGGTTGACGTGGTGCGGGGCGGTGACGGCGTAGCGCACCACGTCGGCGATGTCTTCGGCCGTGAGCGGCTTCTCCACTCCCTGGTAGACCTTGTCCGCGGCCTGCCGGTCTCCGAGCCGGTTGAGAGCGAATTCCTCCGTGTAGACGAGGCCGGGGGCAACCTCGATCACGCGGACGTTGTGTTCGGCTTCCTCCAGCCGCAGCGCTCCCGTCATGGCGTGCTGGGCGAACTTCGCCGCGTTGTAGCCGCCGCCGCCTTCGTAGGCCGCCAGCGCCGCCGTCGACGTCAGATTGAGCACCGTGCCTTCACCGGTGGCCCGCAGCATGGGAAGGAAAGCCCGGGTCAGTTTCATGGTCCCCAGGACGTTGACGCGGTACATCCATTCCCAGTCCTCGGTGCTGGCCCCGCCGATGGTGTCGGCGCCCCTGGCGCCGCCTGCGATATTGATCAGGGTGTCGACGCCGCCGGCTTCGGTGACCTGGGAGAGGAGCCGGGACACGTCGTCGTCCTCGGAAATATCGGCAGGGATCGCCACCGCGCCCGTCTCAGCCGCCAGTGCCGCCAGGCGGTCCTCCCGGCGGGCAACGGCAAACACGGTCCATCCGGCGGCCCGCAGGGCGCGGACGGTGGCTTCCCCAATGCCACTGCTTGCACCCGTCACCAAAGCTGCCTTGTTCTGCACGTCATCAGTCATGGCACCACCCTAACCGCGCCTGCCCGGACAGGCCGCGACGGTTGTTAAACAGCGTTATCTGGAGGGATGGGCTGGAAGGCAGTCCAGCAGGACCTGCGCATGGTCGGCCCCGCTATGGCTCGCTACTCCCTGCTGCGTTCTGTGGGATTGAACAGAACATGAAAGAATTGCCGAATGGCTGAAGACAAACAGGGTACAGACACGCCCACCACCGCCCCCATCAACGTTCCGGACAAGCCGGCCCTCGAAGGCCTTGAGGCTGCCCTGACGCAGCGCTGGCTGACCGAAGGGACCTACAAGTTCAACCCGGACACCACCCGGGAGCAGGTCTATTCGATCGACACTCCCCCGCCCACCGCCTCGGGCTCCCTGCACGTGGGGCACATGTTTTCCTTCACCCAGACGGACGTCCTGGCGCGCTACCAGCGCATGACGGGCAAGAACGTCTTCTACCCCATGGGCTGGGACGACAACGGCCTGCCCACCGAACGCCGGGTGCAGAACTACTACGGCGTGCGCTGCGACCCCGCCATTCCATACAACGCCGACTACCGGCCGCCGGCGCAGCCCGCCAAGAACCAGCGCGACTTCGACGTCGTCTCGCGCCGGAACTTCATTGAACTCTGCGAGGAACTCGCCGTTGAGGACGAGAAGGTCTTCGAGAGCCTCTTCCAGCAGCTGGGCCTCTCGGTTGACTGGGAACTGACCTACCGCACCATCGACGATGCCTCCCGCGAAGTCTCCCAGCGCGCCTTCCTGGCCAACCTGGCCAGCGGTGACGCCTACATGGCCGAAGCACCCACGCTGTGGGATGTAACATTCCGTACCGCGGTTGCGCAGGCCGAGCTTGAGGACCGCGAGGTTGCCGGAGCGTACTACCGCTACCCGTTCTTTACCGAAGACGGCGAAAAGATCTTTATCGAAACCACCCGGCCCGAGCTCCTGGCGGCGTGCGCCGCCCTGGTGGCAAACCCCGACGACGAGCGGTACCAGCCGCTGTTCGGCAAAAAAGTCACCTCCCCGGTCTTCGGCGTCGAGGTGGAGGTTAAGGCCCACCCTCTGGCGAAGGCGGACAAGGGCTCCGGCATCGCCATGGTGTGTACCTTCGGTGACCTCACGGACGTTACCTGGTGGCGCGAACTTCAGCTGCCCACCCGGGCGATCGTGGGCCGTGACGGCCGCATCGTCACCGAGACCCCGGACTGGATCACCACTGACATCGGCCGCGAGGGCTTCGCCGCGATTGCGGGCAAGACCGTCTTCAGCGCCAAGGAAGCCGTGGTGAAGCTCCTGGAAGCTGCCGACCTGCTCGACGGCGAACCCAAAAAGATCATGCACCCGGTGAACTTCTACGAAAAGGGTGACAAGCCCCTGGAAGTTGTGACCTCACGCCAGTGGTACATCCGCAACGGGGGCCGGGACGAGGACCGCCGGGAACGCCTGATTTCCCGCGGCCATGACATCAATTTCCACCCCGCCTTCATGCGCTCACGGTACGAGAACTGGATTGCCGGCCTTAACGGCGACTGGCTGGTCTCGCGCCAGCGCTTCTTCGGCGTGCCCATCCCCGTCTGGTATCCGCTCGACGCCGATGGCAACCCGGACTACGACGCACCCATCGTGCCCTCCGACGAGCAGCTGCCGGTGGACCCGCTGGCCGAGGCAGCGCCGGGATACGACGAGTCCCAGCGCGACGTTCCCGGCGGCTTCACCGGCGACGCGGACATTTTCGACACCTGGGCAACTTCTTCCCTGACTCCGCAGATTGTGGGCGGCTGGAGCCGGGACGAGGACCTGTTCGCCAAGGTGTTCCCGTTCGACCTGCGCCCCCAGGGCCACGACATCATCCGTACCTGGCTGTTCTCTTCCGTGGTCCGGGCCGATGCGCTGCAGAACACCGCCCCGTGGAAGCATGCGGCCATCTCCGGATGGATCCTGGACCCGGACCGCAAAAAGATGTCCAAGTCCAAGGGCAATGTGGTGGTCCCCACCGACGTGCTGGACGAGTTCGGTTCCGACGCCGTCCGGTACTGGGCCACATCAGCGAAGCTCGGTGCTGACACGGCCTACGAAATTGCCCAGATGAAGATCGGCCGGCGCCTGGCCATCAAGCTCCTGAACGCGTCCAAGTTCGTGCTGAACCTGGGTGCCACGGAGGCATCGGTGCTGTCCGGTGACCTGTCGGTCCTTAGCAACCCGCTGGACCGGGCGGTCCTGGCCCAGTTGGCCGAGGTTGTGGCGCAGTCCACCAAGGCGTTCGAGAACTACGATTACGCGCGTGCACTGCAGATCACCGAGACCTTCTTCTGGCAGTTCACCGACGACTATGTGGAGCTCATCAAGGACCGCGCTTACGGTGCCGCCGGCGAAGCCGAGCAGGCCTCTGTGCTGGCAGCACTGGCCACCACCCTTGACACGCTGCTGCGGCTGTTCGCGCCGTTCCTGCCCTTCGCCACCGAAGAGGTCTGGAGCTGGTGGCGGAACGGCTCTGTCCACCGTGCCGAATGGCCTGCAGCGCTGGAGATTCCGGGCGGCGACACCACCATGCTGGCCACGGTGGGCGTTGCACTGAGCGGTGTCCGGAAGGCGAAGTCCGAGGCAAAGGTCAAGCAGCGCACGGAGGTGCTGTCGGCCACCATCACGGCTCCGGAGGCGCTGACCGCGCAGCTCCGGGCCGGCCTTTCAGACCTTAAGGCTGCCTCCAACGCCCGAGAGATCACCCTGGTGGCGGCCGAGGGCGAACTGTCCGTCAGCGACGTGGCCCTCGCGGCTTCGGATGAGCCTGCCAAGGCATAACTTCCGGCCGAGCCCGTCCGTTTGAGGGCAAAGGGGAAGCCCCATCAGCGTTTTGCCGTTGGTGGGGCTTCGACTTTTCGGCCATTTGGTGACGTCTTTAATGGTCTGGCAGGATCCTCGGATCTTCAGGTCTTCCTACCTCGTCACTGGTAGCTTATATCCGGCTTTGCCGATGGCTGCGTCAAATATATATCACTGAATCTTTGGTTCCTGCGTCCCGCTTCTTTCGAAGTGGGTAAGAACCATTGTTGTCCCGGGCAGGGCCAAGCGCAAGGGCCCCGGGAGAACTACAAGCAGGTAGTTCTCCCGGGGCCCTTAGATGTTCACAGAGGGGCCGGTTCAGCTGAACTCCGGACGCTCCGTGCGGCTGCGCTTCAGCTCGAAGAAGTGCGGGTACGCAGCAAGGGCGGTGGTGGCGTCCCACAGCTTGCCGGCCTCTTCGCCCCGGGGGATCCGGGTGAGGACGGGGCCGAAGAATGCCGTTCCGTTGAAGGCCACCACCGGTGTGCCGACGTCCTGGCCCACCAGGGAAATGCCTTCCTCGTGGCTTGCCCGGAGCTGCACATCATAGGCGTCGCTGGTTGCAGCTTCGGCCAGGGAGGACGGAAGGCCGCATTCCGCAAGGGCCTTGGTGATCACGAGGCCCCGGTCCTTCTCGCCGGCGTCGTGGATCAGCGTTCCCATGGCGTCGTACAGGGCTTTGACCGCCTCCTGGCCGTGCTCCTGCTGGGCGGCGATGATCACGCGGACCATGCCCCAGGCGTTATCCATGGATTCCCGGTAGGAAGGCTCCAAGTCGCGTCCTTCATTGAGGACCGCGAGGCTCATGACGTGCCATTGCGTTTCGATGTCGCGGACGCCTTCAACCTCGCCAATCCAGCGCGAAGTGATCCAGGCGAAGGGGCACAGCGGATCAAACCAGAAGTCGGCCTTGTTCTTTACGGATTCAGGCATAGCGGATCCTTCAGGGGCGGGCGGCTGCGCAGGTGGCAGCCACGGCTGGCAGGGGGTAATTCGTGCAGTGGCTAGGCGGACTTCCGCCGCTTGGCGGCGTGCGGGATCATGGTGGGCTCGGCACCCTTCAGGACAACGTCCTCGGTGATGACCACACTCGCCACGTCCTCGCGGCTGGGGAGATCGAACATCACGGGAAGGAGCACTTCCTCCATGATGGCCCGCAGCCCGCGAGCACCGGTGCCCCGCTCCAGGGCCTGCTCGGCGATGGCATCGAGTGCCGTGTCATCGAAGACCAGTTCCACACCGTCGATCTGGAACATCTTCTGGTACTGCTTGACCAAGGCATTCTTGGGTGTGGACAGGATCTGGATCAGGGCATCCCGGTCCAGGTTGGAGACCGTGGTAATGACGGGGAGCCGGCCGATGAATTCGGGGATCAGGCCAAACTTGAGCAGGTCCTCCGGCATCACTTCGCCATAGGAATCGACCTTTTTGCTGGCCTCGTTGAGCGGTGCACCAAAACCGATTCCCTTGCGGCCGGAACGCGATCCGATGATCTCCTCCAGGCCGGCGAAGGCGCCTGCGACGATGAACAGGACGTTGGTGGTGTCGATCTGGATGAATTCCTGGTGCGGGTGCTTCCGGCCGCCCTGCGGCGGTACCGAAGCAACGGTGCCCTCCAGTATTTTCAGCAGCGCCTGCTGGACACCCTCGCCGGAGACGTCACGGGTGATGGAGGGGTTTTCGCTCTTGCGGGAGATCTTGTCGATCTCGTCGATGTAGATGATGCCCTGTTCGGCCTTTTTGACGTCGTAGTCGGCCGCCTGGATGAGCTTGAGGAGGATATTCTCCACGTCCTCGCCGACGTAGCCCGCCTCGGTGAGTGCCGTTGCATCCGCGACGGCGAAGGGTACATTCAGGCGGCGGGCGAGGGTTTGGGCCAGGTAGGTCTTGCCGCAACCGGTGGGACCGATCAGCAGGATGTTCGACTTGGCGATTTCGACGTCGTCATGGTGCCCGCCGTCGGCGAGGCTGCCGGACTTGGGGGCGTGGCCGGCCTGGATGCGCTTGTAGTGGTTGTAGACGGCGACGGCGAGGGAACGCTTGGCAGGTTCCTGGCCGATGACGTATTCCTGCAGGAAATCGAAAATCTCGCGGGGCTTGGGCAGTTCAAAGCTCCCCAGGTCAGCGACTTCCGCGAGCTCCTCTTCGATGATTTCGTTGCAGAGCTCAATGCACTCATCGCAGATATAGACCCCGGGCCCGGCAATGAGCTTGCGCACCTGCTTCTGGCTCTTTCCACAGAAAGAGCACTTCAGCAGATCCGTGCTCTCGCCAATCCGAGCCATATGTGAACCCCTTAGTATCCTGCTGCCTGGCAGCCTTGCACCGTTGCTGGAATCTATCCCGGACCCCGAGGGCCGGTTGTGACAACATCCACTCTAGGTCACATTGGCTCCCAAGGGTGGAAGGAAAAGGCCGGTGGGGCCAAATGAACTGGCCCGCACCGGCGCTTTACGTACTGCTACCTCGTAATTGCCTGAGGTTTGATCTTGCGTGAATCGAGGACCTGGTCGATCAGCCCGTATGCCTGGGCTTCATCGGCGGTGAGGATCTTGTCACGCTCGATATCGTTGTTGACCTGCTCCGACGTCCGGCCCGAGTGGTGGGCCAGGGTGTCCTCAAGCCAGGACCGCATGCGCATGACCTCTGCCGCCTGGATCTCCAGGTCGGAGGCCTGTCCGCCCTGGCCGCCGGAGAGGGCCGGCTGGTGGATCAGGACACGGGCGTTGGGCAGGGCCAGGCGCTTGCCGGGGGTTCCGGCGGCGAGGAGGACGGCTGCGGCGCTTGCGGCCTGTCCCAGGCAGACGGTCTGGATTTCCGGCCGGATGTACTGCATGGTGTCGTAGATGGCCGTCATGGCGGTGAAGGACCCGCCCGGGGAGTTGATGTAGAGGGTGATGTCGCGGTCCGGGTCGGTGGACTCGAGGACCAGCAGCTGGGCCATGATGTCGTCAGCGGAAGCATCATCCACCTGCACACCGAGGAAGATGATGCGGTCCTCGAAGAGCTTGGTGTAGGGGTCCTGGCGCTTGAAGCCGTACGGGGTGCGCTCCTCGAACTGCGGCAGGACGTAGCGGCTGGACGGAAGATTACCGGCGGACCACCCGAAGTTGTAGTTCATTTCATTGCTCCTGATCTGAGTGTTCTTGATGCCGGGTTAGTTCTGTGAGGCAGTCTCGCCGGAGGTGCCGTTGGCGGTGCCGCCGCCGCCGGACACGGAACCTGCGTGCGCGGCAATCTTGTCAAAGAAGCCGTACTCCAGGGCCTCGGTGGCCGTGAACCACTTGTCGCGGTCGTTGTCCTTGAGGATGGTATCGACGGTCTGGCCGGTCTGCTCGGCGGTCAGCTCCGCCATGACCTTCTTCATGTGCAGGATGAGCTCTGCCTGGATCTTGATGTCCGAGGCGGTGCCGCCGATGCCGCCGGAAGGCTGGTGCATCAGGACGCGGGCGTTGGGGGTGGCGTACCGCTTGCCCTTGGTGCCGGAGGACAGCAGGAACTGCCCCATGGACGCGGCCAGGCCGGTTGCCACGGTGACGACGTCGTTGGGGATGAACTGCATGGTGTCGTAGATGGCCATGCCGGCCGTGACAGAGCCGCCCGGAGAGTTGATGTAGAGGTAGATGTCCTTGTCCGGGTTCTCGGCGGACAGGAGGAGCAGCTGCGAGCAGATGGCGTTCGCGTTGTCGTCCCGCACCTCCGAACCCAGCCAGATGATCCGCTCCTTCAGCAGGCGGTTGTAAATGTAGTTGTCCTGGGCTGCAGGATCGACGGTCGCCATCCGGGGGGCCTCTGGGTGCTGTGACATGTTTACTTACCTCTCGCTGGTGACGGTGACATCACTGAAAATCACTACTTGGACACTAACCGGTTTCACCGACATTTTGTTCGTGCCCCGAGGGCTGTTCGCTGACGGCGCACGATCGGCGGACCAGACGCGCCGGAGCCCTGCCGGAACGCGAACGGCCCCCGGATCTCGCGATCCGGGGGCCGTTCCATTCGTCGTGGGACTAGGCCTTTGCCTCGGCCTTGTCGTCCTCGGCAGCGGCGCCGGTGGCTTCGGCGTCGACAGCTTCGGTGTCGGCTGCCTCGGCTTCTGCAGCCGGAGCTTCTTCTTCGCCGCCGGGGCGCACGAAGTCGCTCAGGTCAACAGCGTTGCCCTCGGTGTCGGTCACGGTGGCCCGGCCCAGGACGACGGCCAGCGCCTTGCGGCGGCGGACCTCGGAAACCATCATGGGGACCTGGCCGCTCTGATCGATGATCTGGGCGAACTGGTTCGGGTCCATGCCGTACTGGCTGGCGGTGGTGACGATGTAGTCGATCAGCTCGTTCTGGCTGACGTTGACTTCTTCCTTCTCAGCGATGGCGTCGAGGATGATCTCGTTCTGGAAGGCGCGGGCGGTGTTGGCGCGGACCTCTTCACGGTGCTCCTCGGTGTCGTGCTCGCCCTCACCGTGGCCGTTGCCCTCCTTGAAGTGGGCTTCGAGCTGCTCTTCGACCACCGAGTCCGGAACAGGAACCTCGACGAGCTCAACGAGCTTGTCCAGGACCTTGTCGCGGGCCTCGACGCCCTGCTCGACAACCTTTGAATCGGCAGCCTGCTTGGCAAGGTCTTCGCGGAGTTCGGCGAGGGTGTCGAACTCGGAAGCCAGCTGGGCGAAGTCGTCGTTCGCTTCGGGCAGCTCGCGCTCCTTGACGGCCTTGACAACGACCTTGACCTGGGCCTCTTCGCCGGCGTGGTCGCCGCCCACCAGGGTGGTGTTGAAGATGGCGTCCTCGTCGGTGCTGAGGCCGGTCACGGCTTCGTCGAGGCCTTCGAGCATGGTTCCGGAGCCAACCTGGTAGGACAGGCCGGCTGCGGAGTCCACGTCCTCGCCGTCGATGGTGGCGGTGATGTCGATGGTGAGGAAGTCACCGTCGGCTGCGGGACGGTCGACGGACTTCAGCGTGCCGAAGCGGCCCCGCAGTTCGTCCAGGGCCTTGTCCACGTCTTCGTCGGACGACTGGGCGGCTGCAACCTCAACCTTGATGCCGGCGTAGTCCGGCAGTTCGATTTCGGGACGGACGTCAACCTCGGCGGCGAACTTCAGGCCGCCGTCGGTGGCGGAGGGGTCCGGAACCTCGGTGATTTCAACCTCGGGACGGCTCAGGGGGCGGATGCCGGATTCCTGCACGGCAGCCTGGTACCAGCCGTTGAGGCCGTCGTTGATGGCCGTCTCCAGGACGTAGCCGCGGCCGACGCGCTGGTCGATGAGCTTTGCGGGCACCTTGCCCTTACGGAACCCAGGAACCTGGATCTGCGAAGCAACAGTCTTGTAAGCCGAGTCGATGCTGGGCTTCAGTTCCTCAAAGGGAACCTCAACGTTGAGCTTGACCCGCGTGGGGGTGAGGTTCTCGACAGCGCTCTTCACGGTCTAAGTACTCCTGGGTTTGTGGGATGGGTTTCTGCAAACGCAATGTATTGTCCAGGCCGAGTGGTCCGGGCCGCAGAGTCGGGGTGACAGGATTTGAACCTGCGACTTCCTGCTCCCAAAGCAGGCGCTCTAGCCAAGCTGAGCTACACCCCGTTAGTGCACAGGCAAGTCTACGGTGATACGCGCCGTCTTTGCACATTTGACACGTAGCCCCTGGATTAGGTTTAGTTATATCCGGCTTGAACAGCCAGCCCGAAGTTTCCAGCTGCTAATGTTGCAGATGGATCTTCCTTCGGGGACGTAGCTTAATGGTAAAGCCTCAGTCTTCCAAACTGATTACGCGGGTTCGATTCCCGTCGTCCCCTCTGCGGAACACATGAAAAAGGCCCCTCGCCGAGGGGCCTTTTTCATGTTCGGGGCCTTTTTAGTTCAGGTCCTTTTTCGTTTTTCAGGAAAGATATTCAGGCTGACTGCTGGCAGTTCGGGCACCAGTACAGCTTTCGGGCAACCAACTCGGCGATCAGCACGGTGGTGCGGCAGACCCTGCACGGCAGTCCGTTGCGCTTGTAGACGAAGTGCGCGTCCTCCCGGGCAGGGAACGTATGGGTCTTCACGACGGCGGCCGGCTTCCCTGTGCCCGCTTCCTGATTGCCCGCTTTCCCGTTGCCTGTCCAGTACTTGGGCGGGGTAGTGATGATCCGGCCGTCGGCCACGCCGTCGTTCATGAGGGATACAACGTCGCGCCACAGTTTCCGGGCAGTGGCATCCGGCACGGCAGCCCCCGGCAGCCAGGGGTCCAGGCGCAGGCGGAAGAGGACCTCGGCGCGGTACACGTTGCCCACGCCGGCGATGATCTTCTGGTCCATCAGCAGCGCGGCCACGGGCGTTTTCCGGGCCTGCAGGTTGGCGGCAAACCTGCCGGCATCGCCCCGAAGGTTACGCAATGGGTCAGGGCCCAGCCGGGCGAGCACTGCGTCAGCTTCGGCGGCGGTGATGGTTTCGCAGGTTGTTGCACCGCGCAGGTCGGCCCAGCCGTGGGCTGACGCAAGCCTTACCCGGACCGCCCCCACCGGGGCCGGCGGCCCTTCATAGGGGGCACCGGCGTCGTCCTCCCCGTCGGCGAAGGCTTCCTGCTCGCCTACCCGGCGGGGCGCACCAATGCTGGAAGACCCCGTGAAGGTGCTGTCGCCGCCGAAGCTCCAGGCACCGTACAGTCCCAGGTGGACGTGCAGCACCAATGCGTTGTCGAAGTGCAGGAAGAGGTGCTTCCCGTGGGCTTCGGCGGCGAGCAGTGTATGGCCGTCGAGCAGCGCCGCTCCCCCGCTGAACCTGCCCTGGGGGCTGGTCACGGCGAGGCTTTCCCCGGTGAAAACGTCCCCGAACTGGCGCGCCAGGCGCCGGACCGAATGCCCTTCCGGCACTACTCGACAACCTCGCCGGTGGACTCGTAGGCGGCGATCTTGCCAATCCTGCGGACGTGCCGCTCGTCGTTGCTGAAAGGCTCGGCCAGGAAGGCTTCGATAAGTTCCGTTGCTTCCTCCACCGTGTGCTGCCGGCCGCCCACGGCCACCACGTTCGCGTCGTTGTGTTCACGGGCGAGGGTAGCGGTGGAGTGGTTCCAGGCGAGGGCTGCCCTGACGCCCTTGACCTTGTTCGCCGCGATCTGCTCACCGTTGCCTGATCCGCCCAACACGATGCCCAGCGCGTGGACACCCGCCTGCTGGTCAGCCACTACAGCCAGGGCGGCGTTGATGCAGAAGGACGGGTAGTCGTCCTGGGCGTCGTAGACCTTGGGTCCGTGGTCCACCACTTCGTATCCCTTGGCCGTCAGGTGGGACACGAGGTGGGCGCTGAGCTCCATGCCTGCGTGGTCGGTGGCGATGTGGACCCGCGGGAAGGCAGGGGAAGAGGTCACGAGCAGAATCCGTTCAGTTGGCGGCGCTGGCAGCCGGCACGGAAGGCGCCGGCCCGTAGAACAACACGGACAAGAATACTAGGACTCCGGCAGGCCTGCCGCAGGCGAGGGGCCGCCGCCCCGCCTTGCCCGGGCAGCCACCCGGGTGAGGACTTCGGCCAGGCGGGCGGCCGAGGCCTGGCTTCCGCCGCTCACCGCGAGCCGCTGTCCGTCCGTTTTGCTGACGACGACGGCGGGGCCGCTGCTGACGAGCATGGCGGCGGTTCCCCCGTGGTTCCGGTAGCCCCACCCGCCGTAGTCGGCAGCCCGGACATCCGCTGCGCTGGCGGCCGAGATGGAGCCGGCAGGAATGTCCATGACCGGAACGACGCCCGCCAGCAGGACTTTCAGCCCGCCGCGGTCCGCCTTAACGCGGGCACACAGGAAGGCAGCACCAAAAAAGGCCAGGACTATGAGCAGGACACCCAGCCACGGCACCACAATGGCGATCAGGGCGGCGGGGAACACGGAGGCGATGGCGATCATCACGAAGACCGAACTCCTGGCATGCACCCACAACCGGATGCTGTCCCGGGTCAGGTCCGGGTCAAGTTCTTTCGCGATGGCAAACTGCAGGGCCCGGTCGTCATCCGGCGACCACTGCTGGTCGGCCTTGAAGGCAAAGGCCACGATCACGCCAAGGGACACTGCGGCGCCGCTGCCGAGCGCAAGGACGGTGAGGTCAACCCGTGACTCGCGGGCATCGGGCACGCCGGCCTGGCCCACCAGGCCGGCAGCCAGGGCGGTGGTGATAAAGAGTGCCAGGAAAAGACCGGCGCCCATCATGATGCGGCGCATCAGGACCGGCCTGCCCACCGGAACCGCCTGGTACAGGCCCAGCCAGCCGAAAACCAGGATCATCAACGCGCCGCCGCCCACGAAGGCGCCGAACGGCGCGAAGGCGGCGCCGCCGTCGTCCGTCCAGCGGATGGCGAGCGGCTCGGGGAGGTCCGGCCGCAGCAAAAACGCGCACACAACGAAACCGGCGGCCAGCATGACCGGAAACCCGACGGCAAAGCGCAGGGCCTTCGCATCCACCGAATCCAGATACTTTCCCATGACTTAACGCTACCCCTGGCGCCGGAACCGTGGCCCCCTCCGCTCCGCCCGGCACAGCTGTGACCAGGGCAACTTGCCAAGGGGTCAGCCAATGCAAGAATGATCAGTGCCGGAGCTGGGTACCCCCAGCCGGCAACCGCAACTTTCTGGAGGTCCATTTGCCAGGCATGAACCTGACGCGCGCTGAGGCCCGCGAACGCGCCGAACTCATCACCGTCGAGTCCTATGACGTCCAGCTGGACCTGACAAGGGGCGGGGAGGTTTTCGGGAGCACCACCACCGTAAAGTTCAGCGCGAAGCCTGGCTCCTCCACGTTCATCGACGCCGTGACCCGCACCGTGCACAGCGTCACGCTCAACGGCCACAGCCTGGACCCTGCCGCGGTGGCGGACGGCGTGCGCATCCAGCTGCCCGGCCTGCAGGAAACCAACGAGCTCACCGTCGTTGCCGACGCGCCGTACATGAATACCGGCGAGGGGCTGCACCGCTTCGTGGACCCGGTGGACAACGAGGTCTACCTGTACACGCAGTTCGAGGTTCCCGATTCACGCCGGATGTTCGCCGTCTTTGAGCAGCCGGACCTGAAGGCGACCTTCGCGTTCACCGTGACGGCACCATCCCACTGGGACGTCATCTCCAACTCCCCCACCCCCGAGCCCGCCCCGGCCGCGCCGGGCGGCGACGGCGGCGCCCGCTCCATCTGGACCTTCCCTGCCACCCCGCGGCTGTCCTCCTACGTCACCGCGCTGATTGCGGGCCCGTACCAGTCGGTGCGCAGCGAGGTAGCCAGTTCAGACGGGCGGGTTATCCCGCTGGGTGTCTTCGCACGGAAGTCGCTGATGCAGTACCTGGATGCGGAGAACATTTTCGAACTGACCCGGCAGGGCTTCAGGTTCTACGAGGCGCAGTTCGGCTGCCCCTACCCCTTCGAAAAGTACGATCAGCTGTTCGTTCCGGAGTTCAATGCCGGGGCCATGGAAAACGCCGGTACTGTAACCATCCTGGAAGGCTATATTTTCCGCGGAAAGGTCACCGGCGCCCAGGTTGAGCGCCGCGCCATCACCGTCCTGCACGAACTGGCGCACATGTGGTTCGGGGACCTGGTGACGATGCGCTGGTGGAACGACTTGTGGCTCAACGAATCGTTCGCTGAGTACATGTCCCACCTTGCCGCGGTGGAAGCCACCTCCTTCACCAGCGCGTGGACCACCTTCGCCTCCCTGGAAAAATCCTGGGCATACCGCCAGGACCAGCTGCCCACCACCCACCCGATCTTCGCCGAGATCAACGACCTGCAGGACGTTGAGGTGAACTTCGACGGCATCACCTACGCCAAGGGGGCATCCGTCCTCCGCCAGCTGGTGGCGTGGGTGGGGCCGGAACAGTTCATGGCCGGCGTCCGTGAATACTTCGCCAAGCACTCCTGGCAAAACACCGAACTGGGCGACCTCATGGTGGAACTGGAGAAGGCCAGCGGGCGGGACCTGGATGACTGGGGACGGCAATGGCTTGAAACTGCAGGGGTGAACACCCTCGCACCGGAGCTGGAGGCTAATGCCGACGGTACGCTGCGCTCCTTCACCATCGTCCAGTCCGCGGTGGAGGAATGGCCCACCATCCGCCCGCACAGGCTCGCCGTGGGCTTCTACAACCTCAACGCTGCCGGAAAGCTGGAGCGGGTGCACCGCGAGGAACTGGACGTCGACGGCGAACGCACCGACGTTCCCGCGCTGGTGGGCCTGCCCCAGCCGGACCTCATCCTGATCAATGACGACGACCTCGCCTTCGCCAAGGTCCGGCTGGACCCGAAGTCACTGGCAACGGCCACGGCACACCTCAAGGACTTCCAGGACAGCCTGCCGCGGACCCTCGTCTGGAACTCCGCCTGGGATGCAGCCCGTGACGGCGAGACCCCGGCCCGGAAATACGTGGAGCTCATCCTGTCCAACGTGGCGGCAGAGACCGACTCCTCGGTGATCCTGGTGCAGCTCCGCCAGCTCGCCACCACGCTCAACTTCTACGTGGCCGAAGAGCACCGCGAGGCTGCCACAGCCGCCGCGGCGGACAGGCTCTGGGACCTCGCCTCCCAGGTTCCCGGCGGTTCCGACGCGCAGCTGCAGTTCGTGAAGTCCTTCGCCCTGCTTGCCGGCAGCGCGGCGCAGCTGGACAAGGTGGCAGGGCTGCTGGACGGATCGGCGGTCCTGGACGGACTGGCCGTTGACCAGGACCTGCGCTGGGAGCTCGTGGCTTCCCTCGTTGCCGGCGGGCGGATGGCACAGGACGGGATCAACGCCGAACTGGCGCGCGACAACACCTCCAGCGGCCAGAACGCGGCAGCTCTGGCCAAGGCCGCCATCCCCACCCCCGAGGCGAAGGCCGCGGCCTGGGACTCGATCGTGGTCAAGGGCGAACTGTCCAACGCGCTGCAGGGGTCGGCGGTGACCGGCTTCATGCGGGTCCTCGACCGGTCGCTGCTGGAACCCTACGCGGAGAAGTACTTCGAGGCGGTGCCGGGCATCGTCGAAAACCGCACGCACGCACTCGCCCAGCAGATCGTCGTCGGGCTCTACCCCGCGCTGCTGACCACCCAGGCCACCATTGACCGTACAGACGGCTTCCTGGCGGCCCTGCCGCCGGAGAGTGCCGCACTGCGGCGCATGATGCTGGAAAACCGCGACGGCGTTGCCCGGGCACTGCGCGCACGGGCCGCAGATGTGTAGCAACGGGGATGGGAGGAGGAACGCATGAGCCTGTCTGAGCACCGCTACGGCCTGGCCGTGGAGTGGACCGGCAACCTGGGTGACGGGACGTCGTCCTACCGCGGCTACTCCCGGGACCATGACGTGGTCATTCCCGGGTTGCCGGTCCTGAAGGGATCGGCTGACCCCACCTTCCATGGCGACCGGGAGCGGTACAACCCCGAACAGCTGCTCCTGGCGGCCCTCGCGCAGTGCCACCTGCTCTCCTACCTGCACGTGGCCGTCAAGCATGGCGTGGTGGTGACCGCTTACCGGGACGAGGCCTCCGGCCTGATGCGGCTGAACCGGGACGGCAGCGGACAGTTCGAGCGGGTGACGCTGCGACCCCGTGTCACAGTCGCCGACGCCGGCCAGGTGGAGCTCGCCGGCCGGCTCCACCACGAGGCCAACCAGGTGTGTTTCATTGCCCGCAGCGTGAACTTTCCCGTGGACCATGAACCGGAAACGGTGGTGGCTTAGGCTCCCAGTCTGCTGACCAGCCGGGCCTCTGTGTCCGGCGCCAGTCCCGCCTTGCGGGGCCGGGCCAGCCCGCGGGCACGTTCATCCCGGAGCGTGTCCTCCAGGGTTTCCTGCCACGGCCGCAGCACCAGGCCGGCCGCCCGCGCGGCCTGGTTGCTGCGCGCCATAAAGCCCCCATGGTCCGGCGGGAGCCAGAGCGGCAGGGAATCGGGTCCCGCCCAATACCCGATTCCTTCAGCCACCAGCCAGTCTTCCGGTGCAGCCACTACAGAGCCGGTATAGCCGGCTATGTCGCCGGACGTGCCCACGTACTGGCCGAACGGCACCTGGTCCCCCACCGCGTTGAGCACCCCACTGGTTCCCTGTTCCGCGGCGAGCAGGATCCAGGCTGCAAGGTCGCGGACGTCGATGACTTGCGTGGGATCCGCGTCAATGTCCGGAACGATGACGGGTCCGCTGTCCCGGGCGAAGCGGCCCGGCCAGTAGCCGTAACGGTCGGAACCGTCCCCGGGACCGCCAATAAGGCCTGCGCGGCAGACGTGGACCCTGCCGCCCGTTGCCGCCAGGGTGGCTCCCTCAATGGCCACCTTGGATTCGCCGTAGTTCTCCGCCGTGGACTGCGTTCCGGACGGCAGAGCAGGCAAGAGCGCCGCGTCCTCCGCCGCGCCCGGCATGGAATGGTCGGCATACACGGAACAGCTGGACACGAAGGTCCAGTGGCCCGCCCGCTGTGCAAGGGCATCCAGGGCACCCTGTGCGGGGTCCGGATCGCGGGCAACCTCGATGACGGCGTCCCAGTCCCCTGACACACCGGCGTAGGCGTTCGCGCCCAGTGAACGGTCGGCCCTGATCCAGGCCGCACCGCTGGGCGGCTGTCCCGCTGATCCGCGGGCGAGGCACGTCACCTGGTGCCCGGCCGCCACTGCCTGGCCGGCGATTTCTGCTGACAGGAAGGCGGTTCCGCCGAGGACAAGGATGCGCATGGCCCCACGCTACGGCGCTAGGGTTAAGACAGAACAGAGGCTTCCGCGCCGGGCATAACCGGCGCTGAAGCAACTCGTCCCGGTTCTGCCGGCACAAACCCCAAGGAGCACTTCTTCCCTATGGTCAGCATGTTGTCAGTCCTCCCTTCCGCCGCCACCGACCCGGACGGCATCAGCATTACGGGGATCGTGATCAGCCTGGGCGTCGGCGTCGCCGTCTGGCTGGCGGCGACGTTCGTCATCTCCCGCATCACCTCGCGGGTGGCGTCCGGGAGCAACTTCTTCAAGAAACCCACGTTCAAGTGGGCGGCTCCCGCTTTCCGGGCCTTGGATCACGAACGCCGGGTGCAGCGGGCGGAAACTATCGGTTCGCTGCTGAACAGCATCGTGGGGGTGCTGGTGGTGGTCATCACCGGCATGTACGTTCTGCAGAACCTTGACATCAACATCGCGCCGCTCCTGACCAGCGTCGGTATCCTCGGTGTGGCCATCGGCTTCGGCGCCCAGCAGCTGATCCGCGACTTCCTGGCCGGCATTTTCATTACCATTGAAGACCAGTTCGGCATCGGCGACGTGATCGAAACCAGCGAGGTGGTGGGCGTGGTTGAATCCATGGGCCTGCGCATCACGCGGGTCCGGTCCGACGACGGTGCCATCTGGTACCTGCGCAACGGTGAGATCCTGAGGGTAGGCAACCGTTCGCAGGGCAATTATGTGCCATTGCATGAATCGGAAGACGGCACCACGGACCAGAGCTCGGATCACGGCGCCGAGAACACCAAGACCGAGCAGAAAGCCGGAGAATAGCGATGACCATTCCCGTAGAGCCGCAGCAGCCACGCCAGCTGATGCAGAACGATCCCTTCAGCCAGCCCGGCTACACGGACAACTTCTACGACGCCGTGGGCGGCCACGAAACGTTCGTCAAGCTCATCGACATTTTCTACGACGGCGTGGCCACCGATCCGCTGCTGCGCCCGATGTACCCCGAAGAGGACCTGGGACCAGCCAAACGGCGTTTCCTGATGTTCCTGGAGCAGTACTGGGGCGGACCCACCACCTACGGTGAAGAGCGCGGCCATCCGCGCCTCCGGATGCGGCACATGCCGTTCAAGGTGTCGCCGGAGGCCAAGGACCGCTGGCTGTTCCACATGCGCAAGGCCGTGGACGCCCTTGAACTGCCGCCCCTGTACGAGGGGACCCTGTGGGATTACATGGAGCGCGCGGCGTTGTCCATGGTGAACAGCCCGTCCGGCTCCTGACCCGGCAGCTCCGCCCTTAGAGCAGGCCGCTTCCGGTGCGCGCCAGCACGTGCCCGCGGCTGCCCGAGAGCCGGAACCAGCGGCCCGCGCGGTAGAGCTTCTGGTCGCCGTCTGCGAGGAAGCCTAAGGCAAGGGCCGCGAAGGCCGCTCCCGTAGGCAGTCCCGAGGAGTCCAGGTCCCTGCCCCAGACCGCGGCGCGGGCGTTGTTCACGATCAGTGCCCCGGGCTTGTCCGGAACAATTCCCGCCACTTCGGCGATGCCGGCCTCTGCTGCCTGCCGCAGGGCGGAGTCGCTGAGCGACCCCACAAGTTCCCAGCCGCCCCTTGGGGCGCTGACGCCCGTCCAGGACTCGGTGACCGTAGCCGGCGGAACCGGCAATTCGACGTCGTCCTCCCCTGCGCGGGCGAGGCGGTCCAGGACGGCCGACAGCGGGACTGTCACGTCCGTTTCCGAAGGTGCCGCCAGCGCCATGGTGCGCAGGCCCAGGATGGTGGGCGTGGATTCGCCCAGCAGCCGGGGACGCAGCACGCACACGTACGCGGCGAGGACGGAACCTGCCGCCTGCAGCCGGATGGCGCCGTCGTCGATCGCTTTTGCTCGTGTGACGTACGTCTTCAGGTCGGCGAGATCCCTGGGGTCGGCGAAACGGAAGGACGAGGTAAGAAGATCAGACACACCAAGAACACTACCGGGTGCACGCTGATTGGACACTGCCCCGGCTGGTTGAGCGGCACCGGGCCGCCGTCTAGAGTCAAACCATGACTGAAGCCGAAGCCGGACTCCTGGCACCTCCCAGCGGTGACCCCACCGCATCGCTGATCAAACTTCTCGACCTTGGCCAGTTGGAAGGAGCCCGGACGGACGAGGACATTTTCCTTGGACCGTCCCAGCAGCAGCCGCACCACCGGGTATTCGGCGGCCAGGTCCTGGCACAGTCTCTCATCGCCTCCATCCGGACCGTGGACGACGAGCGTTTTGTCCACTCCATGCACGGCTACTTCCTGCGGCCCGGCGATGCCAACAAGCCCATCACGTTTGGTGTCCAGCGCCTCCGTGACGGCCGGTCCTTTTCCGCGCGGAGGGTCCACGCCTATCAGGACGGCGTGCCGATCCTGTCCATGATCGCGTCCTTCCAGGGGGAGGACGAAGGCATCGAGCACGAATCCACGATGCCCGCCGGTATCCCGGACCCGGAGTCCCTGCCCAGCACCGCTGACCTGCTGGGGAAGTTCGACCACCCGGTGGCCAGGCACTGGGCGTATGAGCGGCCCTTCGATATCCGGCACATCGATCCGCCGCTGTACGTTTCGGCCAAGGGCACCAAGGAAGCCCGGAACGCTGTGTGGATGAAGACGTTCGGGCCGATGCCGGACAACGCCAACCTGCACCGGGCCGCCCTGGCGTATGCGAGCGACTACACCCTGCTTGAGTCCATTTTGCGGCGGCACGGGCTGAGCTGGATCACACCGGGCATGAATGTGGCGAGCCTCGACCACGCCATGTGGTGGCACCGCCCCGCCCGGGTGGACGAATGGCTCCTCTATGTGCAGGAGTCCCCGAGCGCGCAGGGCGCACGGGGACTCGCCACCGGCAAGATCTTCAACCGGGCCGGGCAGCACGTTGCCTCCGTTGCCCAAGAGGGCATGGTCCGCGTGCCCACCGACCTGAAGAACAAGGTGGTGGGCGCCTTCCAGTCCAAGGTGTTGGAGCATCAGATCCGCAAGGCTGTGCGGGACTAGCAGGCCTCACCGGGCACGAAGGAGGCCGGCACCCCAACGGGTGCCGGCCTCCTTCGTGCCATCGCCGGTGACCGGCGATGGCGCCGGTGCTGAAATCCCTAGTCGCGGGTCAGGCGGCGGTGGGTGACGCGGTGCGGCTTGGCCGCATCCGGGCCCAGGCGCTCCACCTTGTTCTCCTCATAGGATTCGAAGTTGCCCTCGAACCAGTACCACTTGGACGGGTTCTCCTCGTCACCTTCATAGGCCAGGATGTGCGTGGCAACCCGGTCCAGGAACCAACGGTCGTGCGAGACCACCACGGCGCAGCCGGGGAACTCAAGCAGCGCGTTCTCCAGGCTGCTGAGGGTCTCGACGTCGAGGTCGTTGGTGGGCTCGTCAAGGAGCAGGAGGTTTCCGCCCTGCTTGAGCGTCAGGGCGAGGTTCAGGCGGTTGCGCTCACCGCCGGAGAGCACGCCGGCCTTCTTCTGCTGGTCCGGGCCCTTGAAGCCGAAGGCTGCAACGTAGGCGCGGGACGGCATTTCCACGTTGCCCACCTGGATGAAGTCGAGTCCGTCCGAGACGACTTCCCACAGCGTCTTGTTGGGGTCGATGCCGCCGCGGCTCTGGTCCGCGTAGGAGATCTTGACCGAGTCGCCGATCTTCAGGTCGCCGCCGTCCAGCGGTTCCAGGCCTACGATGGTCTTGAACAGCGTGGTCTTGCCGACACCGTTGGGGCCGATAACGCCGACGATGCCGTTCCTGGGCAGGGTGAAGGAGAGCCCGTCGATCAGGGTCCGGTCTTCAAAGCCCTTCTGGAGGTTCTTCGCTTCCAGCACCAGGCCGCCCAGGCGGGGTCCCGGCGGGATCTGGATTTCCTCGAAGTCCAGCTTGCGGGTCCGGTCTGCTTCGGCAGCCATCTCCTCGTAGCGTGCCAGGCGGGCCTTCGACTTGGTCTGGCGGCCCTTGGCGTTGGAACGTACCCACTCGAGTTCCTCGGCAAGCCGCTTGGCCTGCTTGGCGTCCTTCTTGCCCTGGATTTCCAGGCGGGCACGCTTCTTCTCCAAGTACGTGGAGTAGTTGCCTTCGTAGGGGTACAGGTGGCCGCGGTCCACCTCGGCGATCCACTCGGCAACGTGGTCGAGGAAGTACCGGTCGTGGGTTACGGCCAGGACGGCGCCCGGGTAACTGGAGAGGTGCTGTTCGAGCCAGAGCACGCTTTCAGCGTCCAGGTGGTTGGTGGGCTCGTCAAGGAGGAGCAGGTCGGGCTTCTGCAGGAGAAGCTTGCAGAGGGCCACGCGGCGGCGTTCACCACCGGAGAGGTTGGTGACGTCCGCGTCAGCGGGCGGGCAACGGAGCGCGTCCATGGCCTGTTCCAGCTGGGAGTCGAGGTCCCAGGCGTCGGCAGCGTCGATGGCTTCCTGAAGCTTGCCCATTTCCTCGAGGAGGGTGTCGTAGTCAGCATCGGGGCTGGCCATTTCCTCGGAAATTTCGTTGAACCGCTGGATCTTGCCGTAGATCTCGCCTACGCCTTCCTGGACGTTGCCCAGGACGGTCTTTTCTTCGTTCAGCGGCGGTTCCTGCAGCAGGATCCCTACGCTGTAGCCGGGGCTGAGCCGGGCCTCTCCGTTTGAGGGGGTGTCCAGTCCGGCCATGATCTTGAGGATGGTGGACTTACCGGCACCGTTCGGGCCCACAACACCGATCTTGGCACCGGGGAAGAATGACATGCTTACGTCATCAAGAATGAGTTTTTCGCCAACGGCCTTACGGGCCTTGGTCATTGTGTAGATAAATTCCGCCATGGTTCCAAATCTAGTGGGTAGGCGGGCATAACTCACATTTACGGCGGACTCAGGACCCTACGAAGCACTTGCCGCTGGCCAGCACCGGAAGGACCGTGACGGTGACTGTTCCTTCCCGGACCTGGCCGATGACGCAGTCGGTCCCCTGCAGCACCGCCGCCTCTATGGCGTCGGCTTCAAGGCCGGTGGGAGTACGGCTTTGCGACACCTGAAGGACAGCGGGGGCAATGCCCGCGCCGGTGAGTGCATCGGTGACCTGGGCGGTGGCGGGTTTTGGCGCCGCCGCCGCCAGCTGGGTCAGGGTGTTTGTCACGGTCTGCCGTACCGTTTCGGTGGCCGCCGCTTCCGCGTTGGCTGACGGTGCGGCTGAGGTGTCCGCGAGCGCGTCCCCACCTTCCTCGCCGTTGCCTTCGGCACTACTGTCCTGGGTACCGCTGTCCTGCGCGGCAGGGGCCGCGGTTTCCGTTGCCTGGGTTCCACTGTCTGCGGGTCCGGGCGAAGCGGTGGAACCCGGGGTGCAGCCGGCCATGACGGCGACGAGGGCTGCACCCGCGGCGAAGCGAAGCATCATGGTGCGGACCCTGATCGTTTCTGGAGGAGCAGGTGAGGCACCGGCTCCATGATTGTGCCGGTGGTCAAGGTTGTGCCGCATGCGGTCATTCTGCCACGGGTACCGGAGCCGGCGATGCAGCCTGGGCGGACAGGGCACGGCCGGGGGGTGCCGAAGTCCTGCCCGCCCAGGAACTTGAGAGGGCGTTGAGACAGTTCCTACACGCCTGATTCCGCGAGCTCCCCCGTTTCCAGATCCAGTGGCACAAGGTCGCCGTTGCTGTCCTCGATGTAGGCAGCGGCAGGATCGCCGCCCAGGTCCTCGTCGCCGTCCCCGGGTTCGTCGAACGGTCCGTCGGTACCGGCACTGTGGTCACCGGCGAGGGGGGCGTCCTGGTCAACGAGAGAGAGAAGCGGCTTGGTGGAGGATCGGATGAAGTTGGCAGTACCCCAGGTGAGGTCGTGGCCCACGGCGTCAGCATCGATGGTGTGTGAGTAATAGACCCGGCCGTCCCGTTCCCAGCTGCGGATCTTCAGCGTGCCAACCACGATGACCGGCTGTCCCTTTCTGATGCTGCAGCCCATGCTTCCCGCGAGGTGGCGGTAGCCCTGGACCAGGAACCAGTTGGTGTGGCCGTCCATCCAGGCGCCTGTTTCCTTGTCACGCCGCCGCGAGGTGGAACCAATCCGGAAAGAGGCGGTGGCCACTCCCCCTGGCGTTGTGCCGCTTTTGATCTCGGTGGCAACGAATCCCCGGATCGTGATGGTGGTGTCGCTCATCTCTACGTCCTGTCTTCAATGGTGGTGCCTTAGCAGGCAAAACCAGCATCATCCAGCTGATCACCAGGGACGAGGGCCCGGACGTCCTATGTGCACAACCGCGGTCCCGGCGTGCTTGTGGAGGAGAAGTCAGGTGTTGCCGGGAAGCGACACCACCGGCAGTCCGGGCAATGTAAACTTTTTGAGGCGCCGGGCTTCAGACCCGGATGCACCCGCCTCAGTAGCTCAGGGGATAGAGCAGCGGCCTTCTAATCCGCCGGTCGGGGGTTCGATTCCCTCCTGGGGCACCGATGTGATGAGTCGGGACATCCTTCACGGATGAGTCGGGTCATCGGTAGCACCCCGGTCTTCGGACCGGGGTGTTTTCTTTCTTAAATTCCCCCAGTGCTAGGGCTGAACCAGGTATGGCGCCTCGACGAGCGAGCGGACCACGCTGCCCGCCGCGCCAAGCAGCGCTCCGGCTTGCCCCACAGCCGTGAGGGACACCTGCTCCGCGGCGATCCTGCCCGGCGCGTACTTTTCAAGGCTCGCAACGAGCGGCGCCCGCAGCCAGGGGTCGAGGACCGCGAAGTGGCCGCCCAGCACCACCGAGCCGATGTCCGTCACCCTGGCGGTTGAGGCAAGAGCCATGCCCAGGTATTTGCCGGCACGATCGACGGCGAGCAGGGCACCGGGCTCCCCCGCCGTCAGGGAATCTACCAGGGCGGACATGTTTTCGGAGCGTGTCCGGCTGCCTGAGATGCCGGCTGCCGTGAAGATGGCGTCCTGGCCGGCCACTGTTTCCAGGCATCCGGTTCCGCCGCAGGAACACAGGCTTCCGTCAGGGTCCACCACCACATGCCCCACTTCGCCGGCATGCCCTTCAGGCCCGGTGAACAGTTCGGCCCCGATGACCAGTCCGCCACCAACACCAACCTCGCCGGACACGAAGAGGAAACCGGAGCCACCATTGGCCTGCCGGTGCTGGAGTTCGGCCAACGCGGCAGCGTTGGCTTCGTTGAACAGGGCAACACCCAAAGCAGTACCGGGCAGCAGCCGGGTGAGATCGAGGTCAACGCCGGTCCAGCCGAGGTTCGGGGCGAGGAGGACCTTTGACGTCGCAGCATCCACGAGCCCGGGTACAGCCAGCCCGCCCCCGAGGATCCGGACGCCGCGCTTGCCCGCCGCACTGGCCACCGTCGCTGCCAGCAGGGCAAGGGCGTCCATGACAGGGCCGCTGTCGCTGTCCCGGTTGTCGCGCTCCTGGATTTCCTGCACCAGCAGGGTACCCGAGAGGTCGATGACTCCGGCCGCGATGTAGTCGACATTGATTTCCATGCCCATCACGGCGCGGTCCGGGTTGAGCTGCAGACCCACACCCGGCCGCCCGCGCTCCCCCTGCGGGTTCAGCCCTATTTCGCGGACAAGCCCGGCTTCCAGGAGCTCCAGGACCAGGCTCGAAACCGACGCCTTGGTCAGGCCCGTGGCCGAGGCAACCTGGGCGCGGGTGAGATGGGTATCAGCGGAGGACTGGGCGATCCTTCCCAGAACGAGTGCAAGGTTGCTCCGGCGAACATCACCCATGCTGCCGGGCACGGCGGACTCGGTAAGGACTGCGGCCGGCACCGGCATCACCATCAGGACGCTCCTTGAAAAAAATTTTGCCGGCGGGAGGCCGGGGCTGTTGACCCCAGCCTACGTCCCCGCATATAGTTCAGGCAATAAACTAATAGCCGCACCAAGGCGGCACCTGACTGCAAGGACGCACCATGACTCTCTCCCCCACTCCCGCGGACAAGTTCACCTTCGGCCTGTGGACCGTAGGCTGGACCGGCGCCGACCCCTTCGGTGTTGCCACCCGCGCCGCCCTCGACCCGGTCGAAGCGGTCCACCGCCTGGCCGAACTCGGTGCATACGGCATCACCTTCCACGACAACGACCTTGTTCCCTTCGACGCCACCGTCTCAGAGCGTGAGCTGATCCTGAAGAACTTCCGGACCGCGCTGGCCGAGACCGGGCTGAAGGTTCCGATGGTGACCACCAACCTGTTCAGCCACCCGGTGTTCAAGGACGGCGGGTTCACCTCCAACGACCGCTCCATTCGCCGCTTTGCCCTCTCCAAGGTCCTGCGCAACATTGACCTCGCCGCCGAGTTCGGGGCTGAAACCTTCGTTATGTGGGGCGGACGCGAGGGCAGCGAATACGACGGTTCGAAAGACCTCTCGGCCGCCCTGGACCGGATGCGCGAGGGCGTGGATACCGCCGCGGCCTACATCAAGGACAAGGGCTACAACCTGCGGATCGCGCTTGAGCCCAAGCCCAACGAGCCCCGCGGTGACATCTTCCTGCCCACCGTCGGGCACGGCCTGGCGTTCATTGCCCAGCTCGAACACGGCGACATCGTGGGCCTGAACCCGGAAACCGGGCACGAGCAGATGGCCGGCCTGAACTTCACGCACGGCATCGCCCAGGCGCTGTGGGCCGGCAAGCTCTTCCACATCGACCTGAACGGCCAGCGCGGCATCAAATACGACCAGGACCTGGTCTTCGGCCACGGCGACCTCACCAGCGCCTTCTTCACGGTGGACCTGCTCGAAAACGGCTTCCCCAACGGCGGCCCCCGCTATGAAGGCCCCCGGCACTTCGACTACAAGCCCTCCCGCACGGACGGCTACGACGGTGTCTGGGAATCAGCAAAAGCCAACATGGCCATGTACCTGCTGCTGAAGGAACGCGCTACCGCATTCCGTGCCGACCCCCAGGTCCAGGAAGCCCTCGCGGCCTCCGGCGTCTTCGAACTCGGCCAGCCCACCCTGGCAGCCGGTGAGACCGCCGCCGATCTGGTCGCCGACGCCGCCTCCTTCGAGGACTTCGACGCCGACAAAGCCGCGGAGCGTTCCTTCGCGTTCGTCCGGCTGAACCAGCTCGCCATCGAGCACCTGCTCAACGCCCGCTAAGCCATGGCCCTCGTAGCAGGCATCGACAGCTCCACCCAGTCCTGCAAGGTGGTGGTCCGCGACGCGGACACCGGAGAGCTCGTCCGGCACGGCCGCGCCGCCCACCCCGAAGGCAGCGAGGTCCACCCCGACCACTGGTGGACCGCACTGCAGGAAGCCATCAGGCAGGCCGGCGGGCTGGAGGACGTGGCCGCGGTTTCCGTCGGGGGCCAGCAGCACGGCATGGTGTGCCTGGATGAAACCGGCAACGTCGTCCGGCCCGCCCTGCTTTGGAACGACACCCGGAGTGCCGGCGCCGCCGCGGACCTGATCAAGACGGCCGGTGACGGTGACGGTGACGCCGCTGCCGGTGCACGCTACTGGGCCGGTGCAACCGGCACCGTCCCGGTAGCGTCACTGACCATCACCAAGCTGCACTGGCTCGCCCAGAATGAGCCGGAGAACGCGGCGAAGGTGGCTGCAGTCTGCCTTCCGCATGACTGGCTGACCTGGCTGCTGATGGGCTTCGGCCCGGGAAGCGGCGCGGCCGGCCTGAAGGCGCTGGTAACTGACCGCTCGGACGCTTCGGGCACGGGCTACTACTCAAGCGCGGATGGACAGTACCTCCCCGAGGTCCTGTCCGCGTCGCTGGGCCACGTGCCGTTGCTGCCGAAGGTGCTTGGCCCGCTGGAACCAGCGGGCAGGACCCCCCAGGGTTGCCTGATTGCGGCCGGCGCCGGCGACAACGCAGCCGCAGCATTGGGTGCGGGCGCCGGGCTGGGCGACGTTGTGATGTCGCTGGGCACGTCCGGCACGGTTTTTGCCGTGTCGGACATCCCGGCAGCCGATCCCTCAGGGCTGGTAGCGGGCTTCGCCGATGCCGCCGGCCACTACCTGCCCCTCGTATGCACCCTCAATGCAACCCGGGTTTTTGATGCCACCGCGGCGCTGCTGGGCGTGGACCTGCGGGAGTTCAATGATCTTGCGCTCTCCTCGGGACCCGGCGCGGGGGGCCTGACCCTGGTGCCCTACTTTGACGGCGAGCGGACCCCGAATCTGCCCGACGCCACCGGTTCCCTGCACGGCATCACCCGCACCAGCTACACGCCCGCCAACCTGGCCCGGGCCGCCGTCGAGGGCGTTGTCTGCTCGCTGGCGGACGGCCTGGCGGCACTCCAGGACCAGGGGGTGGTGGCCCGGCGGGTCATCCTGGTGGGCGGCGGCGCACAGTCTCCCGCGGTTCAGGATGCGGCCGTCCGGCTCCTCGGCGTCGCCGTCACCGTCCCGAAGCCGGGCGAATACGTTGCCGACGGCGCTGCCCGCCAGGCCGCCGCAGCGCTCACCGGGCAGTTCCCCTCCTGGGCGCTGGACGCCGTCGACCTTCCTGCAGGGAAGGACGACGGCGGCGTCCTGGCCCGGTACCGGCGCTGGGCTGCCCTGCACGGGCAGTAAGGCCGTAAAGAAGAACAGACCCGGACCGCTGAGCGGTCCGGGTCTGTTCTTATGTGGGGCGCAGGCTCCTGCCGTGACGTAGCAGGAGCCCGCGGTCTGGACAGGACATCCAGAGCGTGTCAGGCGTACGGGAGGACCAACTCCGCGTAACGCTCCTTCACTGTGGCCAGGACGGTGTTGCCGTCCGTGTCCCAGATGTCCTGATTGAAAATTTCCACTTCGATGTCACCGGTGTAACCGGCATCCCGGACCCAGGTACCGATCGTGGCGAAGTCCACCACGCCGTCGCCCATGTACCCACGGGAGAGCAGCGGATCCGCGGCGATGGGCATGTTGAAGTCGCAGACCTGGTAGGAGGCGATCCGGTTTTCCCGTCCGGCCCGTTCAATCTGTGCCTTCAGTTCCGGGTCCCACCAGACGTGGAAGGTATCGACGGCCACGCCCACTGTCGACGCATCGAACGGTGCTGCGAGGTCCAATGCCTGGCCCAGGGTGGAGATCAGGGCGCGGTCCGCGGCATACATCGGGTGCAGCGGTTCCAGCACCAGCCGGACGCCGTTTTCCCGGGCGAACGGTACGAGGTCCGCAAGGCGGTCAGCCACGCGCCGGCGCGCCGCCACCACGTCCTTCTCACCGGGAGCGAGGCCGCCCACCACCAGGAAAAGTTCCCTGGTGTCGAGTGCTACGGCCTCAAGGATCGCCGCGCGGTTGTCAGCGAGCGCCGCGGCCTGTCCCTCGGCGTCGGCTGCCGTGAGGAAGCCGCCCCGGCAGAGGGAGGAGACGCGCAGGCCTGCGTCCTTGATCAGGCGTGCAGCCTTGTCCAGTCCGGCTTCCTCCACGCGGTCCCGCCAGGGGCCGATGGCGGGGATGCCCGCCTTGACGCAGCCCTCGACAACCTGGGCAAGTGTCCACTTCTTGGTGGTGGCGCTGTTGATGGACAGCCGGGAGAAGTCGCTCATACTCCCACTCCGTTGATGCGCAGGTAGTCGGACATCCGGAAGGCAGCCAGGGCGGGGTCCTTGAGCAGGCCGGCGTGGTCCGCCAGTTCGAACGTCTTGGCGAGGTGGCAGACGGAGCGGCCGGAGTGCAGGCCGCCCACCATCTGGAAGCCGGGCTGCTTGCCGTTCAGCCAGGACATGAAGGCGATGCCGGTCTTGTAGTAGAACGTGGGGGCGCTGAAGATGTGCTTGCCCAGTTCGCGGGTGGAATCGAGGATTTCACGGGCCTTGGCGGCGTTGCCTGCATCGTAGTTCTGCAGGGCCACCGAGGCGGCCGGGTAGATCGCCGCGAAGATGCCCAGCAGGGCGTCGGAGTGGTGGCTGCCGTCGCCGTCGATGAGCTCGGGGTAGTTGAAGTCGTCACCGGTGTAGAGGCGCACGCCTTCGGGCAGCGCCGCGCGCAGGGCCACCTCGTGGCTGGCATCGAGCAGCGAGACCTTGACGCCGTCAACCTTGTCCGCGTTGTCCCTGATGAGGCCAAGGAACGTTTCGGTGGCGGCGGCGACATCGTCTGAGCCCCAGTAGCCTGCCAGGGCGGGGTCGAACATGGTGCCCAGCCAGTGCAGGATGACCGGTTGGTCCACTTCCTGCAGCAGGGTGGAGTACACCTTCAGGTAGTCCTCGGGGCCGCTGGCGACCTTGGCGAGGGCACGCGATGCCATCAGGATGACCTTGGGTCCGGCTTCGCTGATCACGGCGATCTGCTCGCGGTAGGCCTCAAGGACGGCCTTCAGGCCGGCTTCGCCGGCGGGAAGGGAGAGGATGTCCAGCTGGTCCGTGCCGGCACCGCAGGAGACGAGGTCACGGACGGTCTTGCCTGCCGTAGCCGCGTTTCCGGCGGACACCACCGAGGCAGCTTCCACGCCGGTCCGCTTGATGAGCTGCTGGGTGGCTGCCCAGTCCAGGCCCATGCCGCGCTGGGCCGTGTCCATGGCGTCGGCCACGCCGAGCCCGTAGGACCACAGCTCGTGGCGGTAGGCCATGGTGGCCTCCCAGTCGAGCCGGGCCGGGGCCCCGGGGGTGTTGTCGGCCAGGACTTCGGGGATGACGTGCGCGGCGGCGTAAGCGCGCCGGGCAGTCAGCGGGGCGGTGGGGCGGGCCCACGTGGTGGCGCCCTGCAGGCGGTACTCGCGGGTGCCGCCGTCGTGGGAAGGAAGGATGAGCGAGGTCATTAGAGGGTGATCTCCGGGATGTCGATGGTGCGGCGTTCGTCGTTGGACTGCAGGCCCAGTTCGGCAAGCTGGACGCCGCGGGCGGCGGACAGCAGTCCGAAGCGGTGTTCCCGGCCGGCGACGACGTCGCGGAGGAATTCTTCCCACTGCAGCTTGAAGCCGTTGTCCAGTTCTGCGTTGGCGGGCACTTCCTGCCACTGGTCGCGGAAGGATTCGGTGACCGGAAGGTCCGGGTTCCAGACCGGCTTGGGGGTGTGGGCGCGCTGCTGGGCGACGCACTTGTTCAGGCCGGCGACGGCGGAGCCGTGCGTGCCGTCCACCTGGAATTCCACGAGTTCGTCGCGGTAGACGCGGACGGCCCAGGAGGAGTTGATCTGGCCGATGACGTCGTCGCCGGCGGGGGTTTCGAGTTCGAAGATGCCGTAGGAGGCGTCGTCTGCCGTGGCCTTGTACTCCTTGCCGGCCTCATCCCAGCGGGCGGGGATGTGGGTGGCGGTCTTGGCGTTGACGCTCTTGACCTTGCCGATGATGCCTTCGAGGACGTAGTTCCAGTGGCAGAACATGTCCGTGGTCATTCCGCCGCCGTCTTCCTTGCGGTAGTTCCAGGACGGGCGCTGGGCGGCCTGGATGTCGCCTTCAAAGACCCAGTAGCCGAATTCGCCGCGGATGGAGAGGATGCGGCCGAAGAAGCCTTCGTCCACCAGGCGGCGGAGCTTGACCAGGCCGGGGAGGTAGAGCTTGTCGTGGACGACGCCCGCGGTAACGCCGGCTTCCTTGCCGATGCGTGCCAGCTCGATGGCTTCCTCGAGGGTTTCAGCCGTGGGCTTCTCGGTGAAGATGTGCTTGCCGGCCAGCATGGCCTTCTTCAGGGTGGCAGCGCGGAGGCTGGTCATGGAGGCGTCGAAGATGACATCCACGGTGGGGTCGTTGATCACGGATTCAAGGTCCGTGGTCCATTCGGCAACCTTGTGCTTTTCGGCGAGTTCGCGGATCTTGGCCTCGTTGCGGCCCACCAGGATCGGTTCGACCTGGACCTTGGTGCCGTCTTCCAGGGTGAAGCCGCCGGCGTCGCGGATGGGAAGGATGGAGCGCAGCAGGTGCTGGCGGTAACCCATCCGGCCGGTGATGCCGTTCATGGCGATGCGGATCGTCTTTGTTTCGAAGCCCATGTGTCCTCCACGGTGAGTGAGCAGTTTTACTCAAGCTGGATTGGGAAAGCGCATTCCCACTGCATCCATCATGCACCGCAAGAACTTAGTTGGCAAGCGCTTTCCGAAAGGAACTTTCAACTGCCATAATGTGGTAACCGCTTTATTGGCTTATCGACGCCCAGGAGTTGCTGTGGCTGCAAGTACCCTCACCGAGGTGGCCCGGCTGGCCGGGGTATCCCCCGCCACGGCGTCCCGTGTCCTGAACGGCTCTGCGCGCAAGCCTGGAAAGGACATCGCGGACCGTGTCCGGCAGGCCGCCGATTCGCTTGGTTACATTCCCAACGCCCAGGCCCAGGGGCTGGCCAAATCAAGTTCCGGCCTCATTGGGCTGATCGTCCATGACATCGCGGACCCCTACTTCGCCGCCATCGCCCGCGGAGTGCAGGACGCGGCCAGGGAGCAGCGCAAGATGGTCCTGCTCGCCACTACCGGCGGCGCACCGGCAGAAGAAAAGGAAGCCGTGGCAGCCTTTGCCGCACGCCGCGCCGACTCCATCGTGATCGCCGGGTCCCGCTCGTCGCGGACCGAGGACCGGGACGACAACGCCGAACTGGCTGCCGAGCTTGACAGGTACTGCCGCAACGGAGGGCGGGTGGCCGTGGTCGGTCATCCCGTGGTGGGCGCTTCGGCACTCGAGGGCTACCATGTCATCGCCGTTCCCAACGAGGAACTGGCACGTGCCCTGGCAACCGAACTGGCCGCCGGCTGGGACGGCGACTTCGTGGTCATCGGGGGTCCCGAAGGACTCTTTACCTCGGACGACCGGATCCGGGGCTTCCAGGAGGGGCTCGCGAAGGCGGGACGGGCACCGGCGGAAATTCTGCGCAGTTCCTTCAACCGTGCCGGTGGCTACGAGGCGGGCCTCACGCTGGCGGCCCGGATCAAGGGCGGCCGTGACACCGATGAAGCCACCGGCCCCAGGCTCTGCATCTTTGCTGTCAACGATGTGATGGCCATCGGTGCCGCCGCCGCGCTGCGCGCAGAGGGGCTGCGGATTCCCCGGGATGCCACCATTGCCGGTTTTGACGACATCGAGACCCTGCGCGACTTCCGCCCCGCACTCTCCACCGTCCGCCTGCCGCTGGAGGAGATAGGACGGCTCGCCACCCGGGCCACCGCACCGGGGGCGGACGGCGGGGATGACCACGACGCCGGCCTGCCGCAGCAGATCACCGGCGAGGTCACGCTCCGCCGCAGCACAGAAGTGGCAGCCTGACTGTGGCTGCCACCCTGACGGCGGTCCCGGCACATTCGGACGCCGGCGGCGCCCGGCCCGCGGTCCTGGTGCTTCCCGGCGGCGGCTACGCCAGGCAGGCCGGCCACGAGGCGGAGCCGGTAGCCGAGTGGCTTGCGGGGCTGGGTATCCACGCCTTCGTGCTCAGGTACCGTGTGGCGCCGGACCGGCACCCGGCACCCCTGGAGGATGCCAAGGAAGCCATGCTGCACATCCGCAGCGGCGCACACGGCCTCGCGATAGACCCCGAACGCGTGGGCGTGCTGGGATTTTCAGCCGGCGGGCACCTCGCCGCTACCCTCTCCACAGCCGCCGTTACCGGCAGCCCGCGCCTGGACGTCCCTGAAGCCGTCCCGGACCTTTCGGTGCTGTGCTACCCCGTGGTGTCCTGCACTGAGGACGTCCACCAGGGATCGGTGGACAACCTCCTGGGCCAGGCGCCGTCGTCGGACATCCTGGCTGAGCTGTCCGCAGACCTGCAGGTCACCGCGGAGACGCCGCCGGCGTTCCTCTGGCACACCGCGGACGACGCCGCCGTCCCCGTCAGCCACAGCCTGCGCTATGCCGGTGCCCTGCTCGGCGCCGGGGTGCCGGCCGAACTGCACGTTTTCCCGGAGGGCCGCCACGGCCTGGGCCTGGCGGCGGGAGAGCCAGGGGCGGAGCAGTGGCCTGCCCTATGCGCCGACTGGCTTGCGCGTGCCGGCTGGACGTTCCCCGCCGCTTCCGTTCAGCAGGCGCGTGTGGCAGCAGGCGCGACGTAGTACGGAGCCCGGGAGCGTTGCCCCTTTAGAGTTGCCCCATGAGCAATCCCGGCCCGGTTAACCGGCAAGTCCTCGACGCCGTCCGGGCAGCGCTGCGGGAACGGGGGGACCCCGCCCGTGCTGCCGGCGCGCAGGCTTACATGAAGTCCACCCTGCCCTCGCTGGGTGTGCGGGTACCTGAAGTACGCCGGATCGCCGCGTCGGCCGCTTCCGCGGCGCCGTTTGAGTCGGGAGACCAGCTCCGTGCCACGGTACTGGAGCTGTGGCGGACCTCCACCGTCCGGGAGGAACGGTACGCGGCGATCGACCTGACGGGCAGCCGGCTGGTGGCCAGGGACCTGTACATGCTGCCGGTGTATGAGGAGATCATCCGCAGCGGGGCCTGGTGGGACTTCGCCGATGGGGTGTCGGGCCGCCTGTGCAACCTGCTGCAGGCCCACCGCCCCGAGATGACAGCCGTACTTCTGGGCTGGAGCACCGATCCCGACTTCTGGGTCAGGCGCGCGTCCATTACCGCGCAACTGAAGGCGAAGGGCAGCACCGACACCACACTCCTGGCATGCGTGATCGAGGCCAACCTGGCGGACCCGGAGTTTTTCGTCCGGAAGGCGACCGGCTGGGCCCTGCGGGAATACGCCAAGACCAACCCTGAGTGGGTGGCCCACTTCGTTGCCGGCCACGCGTCCGCCATCAGCCCGCTCTCCCGCCGGGAGGCGCTGCGGCGGATCAACGGGAAGGAAGGTTAGATGACGGGACGTTCGACGACGTTTTCGTTCACCTTCCGGAACAGGCTCCTGGTCCCCGGGTCCCAGAACACCAGGTACAGGCCGAACAGCAGGCCGGTGAGGGCCGCGGCAACCCGGGCCATCGCCAGCGCAAAACCGAGATCCTCGGTCTGGAGGTAGGGAAAGACTTCCAGCTGGTCGGAAATGGCGTAGATCATGAAGAACGAAACCACGAAGTAGAGTGCCTTGACCTGCCAGTCGTTCCGGATGCCGGTGACGGCAAACAGCGGGATCAGCCACACCACGTACCAGGACTGGATCATCGGAGCCAGCAGGACCACCGCGGCAAACCCCAGCGTCAGGCGCCGCATCAGCCGGTGATAGTCCCCCCGGAATATCTGCGACGCGACCACGCCCACGGCCAGCAGCTTGCCGGCGTCGAACACCACGTCAGCCAGGACCGCTCCGTCCAGGCCAAACGAATTGGCCAGCGAGGCAACCACCATCCCGATCAGGCCCACGGGCGCGTACCAGATGGAGATGCTTCCCGGGGCGGACAGGCCGTTGATCCAGCCAAAGCCGAAGCCGTTGACCAGGCTCATCAGGGCAAGGATGCCCAGGCTCAGCCCGCCTGTCATCGCCCAGAAGACGAACTTCCGTGCCCAGCCAGCGTCACGTCCCGCCCACAGCAGCCCGATGAAGGGCAGGAAGACGATGGTGATGGGTTTGACGGCAATGGAAAGGGTCACCAGGACCACGCCCCGGATCACCCGCCGGGTGGCTGAGTAGTACAGTCCGGCCAACGCCAGGCCGATCATCAGCGCGTCGTTGTGGACACTGGCGATGAAGTTCGTCAGGAAGAGCGGGTTCGCCACGGTGAGCCAGAGGGCGCGGTGCGGGTTGACGCCATGCAGTTCAGCGAGCTTCGGCACGTAGATGACGCAAAGGACAACACCTGCCAGCGCCACGAGCCGGAACAGCATCACGCTCGCTTCCGGCTGGACATTGGTAACCCATACGACGAACTGTTCGATCCACAGGAACAGCTGGCCGTACGGAACGGGCGCCTCCGTCCACATCTTGTCCGCACCAAGCTGGAAGTAGTTGGACAGGGCCGAGATGCCGTTTTCGTAGGGGTTGAAGCCTTCCACCATGAGGCGGCCCTGGCCTATGTACGCGTAGACGTCGCGGCTGAAGAGCGGGACGCTGAACATCATGGGCAGGCCCCAGGCCACCACGGCCATCAGGGTGGCATTGCGCGCCTGATCCCCCCAGACCCGCACTTTTTGACCCAGCCGCAGCCAGGCCCGGACCAGGAGCATGCCGCCCACGGCCAGGAGGACGATTGAGAGGGCGACACCCGCCGCTTCGGCGCGCATCCAAATGAACAGGGGCATCCGGCGAAGTTCCGAGACGGGGGCAAGCCAGCCCACCCCCAGCGAGCCGATGAGCATGAACACGGAGCCCACAAAACCGGCGATCAGCGGCGAGCGGGGATTGTCCACCTCTGCACCGCCTGCTGCGGCAGTGGCGGCGGCCGCCAACTCCCCCGTCGCGGGCACAGGCGCCGTCATCTCAGGATCGTCCAATCTTCTTGCGTTTGCGCGGCTTCTGCCCGGCGGGCCGCACAGCCGGCCGGGGCGCGTTTCCTCAGCGGCAGGGCGACCCGCCGCGTACCCGAAATCCTAGCACCGGCCGGTTGCCCGGAGGTGTAACGGTAGGCTGGTCCGGTGCCTATATCTAACGAACGAATCGTCTGGATCGACTGCGAAATGACCGGCCTGGACATCAAGAACGACGCCCTGATCGAGGTGGCAGCCCTGGTCACGGACTCCGAACTGAACATCCTCGGCGACGGCGTGGACGTGGTCATCAAACCCGACGATGCCGCCGTGGCCCAGATGAACGATTTCGTCCGGGACATGCACACCAAGTCGGGCCTCCTGAAGGAACTTCCCGCCGGCAAAACCATGGCCGAGGCAGAGGCAGCAGTCATGGAGTACATCGCCGAGTGGGTGCCCGACCCGCGGAAGGCCCCGCTGGGCGGCAATTCGGTGGGCACGGACCGGGTCTTCCTGTCCAGGGACATGCCTGCCGTGGTGGAGCACCTGCACTACCGGGTCATTGACGTCAGCACCATCAAGGAGCTCTCCCGCCGCTGGTACGCCCGGGCCTACTTCCAGTCCCCGGCGAAAAAGGGCGGCCACCGGGCGCTCGGGGACATCAAGGACTCCATCGACGAACTCCGCTACTACCGGGAAGCGGTTTTTGTGCCGTCCCCCGGACCGGACAGCGCCACCGCCCAGAAAATTGCCCGCCGCATCACTTCGGGCGGAAATGCAGAGCTGGCGGAAACGTAATCTGCGCCACGTTTCCAGGATTTTTTGCTGAAAAGGCTAAAAGTGGACAAAGCACTCCCGAAGAGCAGGTAAGCTATTTGAGTTGCCTTTCCAGAGGGCCGGTTAGCCGGTAATCTGCAGGGCGCATGGTGGGCTTAGCTCAGTTGGCAGAGCGCCTGGTTGTGGTCCAGGAGGTCGCGGGTTCAACCCCCGTAGCTCACCCTCACAGGATGGTATTGCAGCCGTCCAGCAAGGAGGCCGCACCGGATATCCGGTGCGGCCTCCTTTGTTTTGTCCTATTGCTTTTGCACGAGATACCGCCGAAGGACCGCTGACATGACCGTTCTGCCGATCACCATCTGGGGAGAACCCGTACTGCACCGCCGGGCTTCCGAAGTGGAAGTGTTCGACGACGAACTGCGCACCCTGATTGCCGACATGTTCGAAACCAACGACGCCGCCAACGGCGTAGGCCTTGCCGCCCCACAGATCGGGGTGGGCAAGAGGATCTTCGTGTACAAGTACGCCAACGACGACGACGCACCCCCCACAGGCGTGCTGGTCAACCCTGTCCTGACACTCTCCAAGATCTCCGGTGCGGTTCCCGATCCGGACGAAGAAGAAGAAGGGTGCTTGTCTTTTCCCGGGGAAGTGTATCCCCTGAAACGCGCCGAATGGGCGCGGGTGGAAGGCTTTGACGGGTTCGGGCAGCCGGTGAAGTTCGAGGCCACGGGTTGGTTCGCCCGGGTCATCCAGCACGAGTTCGACCACCTTGACGGCAAGCTGTACGTCAACCGGCTGATGGACCGCTACGCCCGCAAGGCGATGAAGCAGGCCAAGAAGAACGGCTGGGGCGTGCCGGGGCTGACCTGGATGCCCGGGGTGGATCCGGACCCCTTCGGGCACTGACTGCTGCGGCCGGCGCCGGTCAGTCCGCCGTGATGGTCTGCTGGCCGGGGCAGGATCCCAGCACCCGCTTCATGGCATCCTTTTCCGCCTCTGTTACCCACAGGCTGTAGGCGGCCTTGACGGAAATCTGGCGCGCGACGTAGTGGCACCTGATTGACTTGTTCTTTGGAAGCCAGGTGGCGGCGTCGCCGGCGCCTTTTTGCTGGTTGGCGGGCCCATCGGCCGCGACCAGGTTCAGGGGATCGTTGGCGAGGCTTTGGCGCTGGCCGGGAGTAAGACGCTGGGCGCCCTTCTGCCAGGCGTCGGCCAGGGCCACGACGTGGTCGATCTGCACTGCCCGGCTGCTTTCGGAGCCGCGGCGGAAGTCGACAAACCGGGCCGTGTAGGGCTCGTGGAAACGTCCGGCCGCCACACTGCAGGAGGAATCCTTCGCGAAGATAACGTCGGCCAGGTCGCGGCGCAGGATGTCGTTGCGGGTATCACAGCCGTTCCGGTCAACGTCCAGCCAGGCTTGGCCAAAAGCCTCCCGGTCATAGTTGTCCTTGCCCGCACGTCCCTTAACGGCGAGGCCCTCCAGCGCGTCCAGGGCGTGGCCTTCCGGGATCCGGTTGACAGGCACCACGGGCTTCATCCAGGCAGGATCGAAGACGGGCGCCTCGGCGGGACCGGCCACGGCCGGTTCTGCAACCGCAAACTGGCCGGCCGTGAAGAACCAGAACAGGCCCGCCACCGTGGAAACGGCGGCAAGTGCCAGCAGCATCCACGCCTGGCGCGAACGGCGGCGGGCCTGCCGGTAGGCGGACCAGCTCACGGTCACGGGGCTCCTGCCCCTGGGTCAACATCACGCACCACAAGAGCCTAGGACAACTGCACGGCCGCCCCCTGTTTTCCACAGTGTGGAGGGGAGGTGGGGGTTCAGCCGGGGGCAGTCACTGCTCCCGCATCACTCTTCGGAGGTCTTCCTCCGCTATTGCCAGGAGTCCTTCAAGCTGGCGGACGCGGTCCTCGCCCACGTCTCCCGCCGCGTGTCCGGCGCGGGCGCCCTCAAGCAACCGGATGGCTTCTTTGTGGTTGGCTTTGGCGACGTCGAGGGCGTGCTCAAGGGTGGTCTCGTGCTGGAGCGTCGATTCTTTATCCATGGCACAAGTGTGGTCCCGTTTCCCGGCTGATTCCAGAGAACCAGCCGGGAAATGTGGGACCGGGGCGGGACTAGACGGCGATTGCCGCCAGGGCCGCCGCGGTTTCCTTCGCGGGGAACGACGGCGGGTTGACGCCTGCCATCTCCTCCATCACGCGGACAACCTGGCAGCTGTAGCCGAATTCGTTGTCGTACCAGACGTAGAGGACCAGGTTCTTGTCCGTGGACACCGTGGCGAGGCCGTCCACGATGCCGGCACGGCGGGAACCGACGAAGTCTGTGGAAACCACTTCGGGCGAGTCGATGTAGTCGATCTGCTTGCGCAGGTCCGAGTGCAGCGACATCTCGCGCAGGTAGTTGTTGACCTCGTCCTTGGTGGTTCCGTTTTCCAGGGTCAGGTTCAGGATGGCCAGCGAAACATCCGGGGTGGGGACGCGGATGGAGCTGCCGGTGAGCTTGCCGAGCAGCTCGGGCAGTGCCTTGGCCACGGCCTTGGCGGCACCGGTTTCGGTGATCACCATGTTCAGCGCGGCGGAGCGGCCGCGGCGGTCGCCCTTGTGGAAGTTGTCGATCAGGTTCTGGTCATTGGTGAACGAGTGGACGGTCTCCACGTGGCCGTGGATCACGCCGAACTTGTCATTGATGGCCTTCAGCACGGGGGTGATGGCGTTGGTGGTGCAGGACGCCGCGGACACGATCTGGTCGGTGTCCTCAATGGTGCGGTGGTTGATGCCGTGGACGATGTTCTTCAGCTCGCCCTTGCCCGGAGCGGTCAGCAGGACCCGTGCAACACCTTTACTCTGCAGGTGCTGGGACAGGCCTTCGGCGTCGCGCCAGCGGCCGGTGTTGTCCACCACGAGGGCGTTGTTGATGCCATAGACGGTGTAGTCGATGGTGGCGGGGTCGTTCGAGTAGATGACCTGCACCTGGACGCCGTTGGCGGTGATGGTGTTGGCTTCCTCGTCGATGCGGATGGTGCCTTCGAACGAGCCGTGGACTGAGTCGCGGCGCAGGAGGCTGGCGCGCTTTGAAAGGTCGTTGTCGGACCCGCGGCGGACCACGATGGCGCGCAGGCGCAGGCCGTGGCCGCCACCGGCCTTTTCGATGAGGAGGCGGGCCAGGAGCCGGCCGATCCGGCCGAAGCCGTACAGGACGACGTCGGTGCTGGTGCGGTCGTCGCCGCCGCGCTTGCCCACGATCTCGGCGAGCTCGGCACGCAGGAATTCCTCCAGTGTGAGGCCGTCGCCCTCTTCCTTGAACTTCTGGTTCAGCCGGGCGATGTCGATCGCGGCGGCCCCCAGCTCCAGCTGCGCCAGGGTGTTCAGCAGCGGGGCGGTCTCCTCCAGGAGCAGTTCGTCCTTGCTCATCCGGCGCGCAAAACGGTGCGCCTTGAGGATGTTCATGGTGGACTTGTTGATCAGGCTCCGGCCATGGATGCTGGTCACCACGTTGTTCTCGCGGTACAGCCGGCCGATCACCGGAATCATGGCCTCGGCGAGGGCCTCCCGGCCCATCCACGTATCAAGACAAGAATCTGACGTCTGGCTCACAGAAATACCTTCCTCGGTTCAGCCGCATACGTCTTCGTACGCGAATGTCGGCCACCTGATGATGTCCAGGGGCACCCACGCCTGCAGGGTTCGGCCCCCAGGCGCGTGGATCGTGTGCAAAGAAAAACCGCCGGCTGCGAACGCAACTTTCGGCGGTAGAACCCCTACGTCCGGTATCCATTCTAAGTTGGCTGACTGCCATGAACAGGCACGGGCCGCGTGAAATCACTCACACGTGACGTCAGTTGTGGAGGGCTGAGTAGAAATTGAGGCTTGAGGAAAACACCACCCAGGAGAAGTACGGCAGCACCAGCAGGCCCGCCGGTGCGCTGACCGGGCCGAACCGCAGGATCAGGAACACCAGGGACAACGCCAGTCCGCTGATCACCGCCAGGGCTCCCCATAACGCAGCCGTACCGAAAACGGGAAACAGGCCAAAAAACGTCAACGGCCACCCTGCGTTGAGCACCAGTTGGACCACATAGCCGGCCAAGGTGCCGCCGTGCAGCGCCCCCTTCCGCCAGACCAGCCAGGCGGCGACGGCAACACCGGCATAAAGCATCATCCACATGGACCGGAACATCCATCCCGGCGGCATCCACGGCGCCTTGACCGAGCCGGCGAACCAGCCGTTCGAGTTCAGGATGATGGGGATCGAGGCAAGGGCCCAGGCGGCAAATGACAGGGCCAGGAAGCCCAGCAGGGCCAGCGCCTGCCGGACGCGGCCGGGAGTCAGCAGGCGCGGAGTGCCGGAGGGCGGGTGCGGATCAGTATTTGCGGGCACGGTTCAGGATCCCCAACAGAGCTTCCAAGGTCAAACGTCATGAGTGGATGGGCCACCCGATTCGCCGGTTCTGAAGCTTTTCCGCGTAATTCCACCCCGGCAAGGGCAATCCATGGGCAAGAGCTTCCAAATCCATTGTTACTCCCCCGTGCGGGATGGCGGCAGCGTTTGTGTCATCGGCGCGCCAAAGATGCCCGTATGTAAGGACTGCGGAGGGGCACGCCGGTGCCATTGCTAGTAAAGCCTTCGTACGCGGCCGCACTGGCCGTGAAGCCGTTTCTCCACAAAGCGCTTCATCTTTTCGGAGGTGGGGCGCTTCCTTTGGTTGGTCTCGGCCATCGCGTTATACACCTCGGTTGACCGGTTTTGTATTCCCAATAGAGGGGACGCATGAAAGCATCAGCGCGCGATAACTTTCTGGGACTATTCGCACCAAGAAAGGCCTTGAAATGAGATTCGCTCTAGCATCAGGTGTCTGTAAAAGGTTGGCGGCCGGAGGCCTGGCCCTGGCGCTCGGGCTGGGAGGAGTAGCAGCCTCGGCTGTTCCGGCCAGCGCCGCCCCGTGGAACTGTCCTATCAGTGGGGCCGGAAATAGCCGCTCGACTTACTGCTTCAATGGTTCCGGTGAGTTCCGAGTAGCAATCCATTGCATCAACCGCGCATCGCTGGGCAGCACAAGCCGCTACGTTTACGGACCCTGGATGCCCATGTTCAGCAAGCCATCCGGTGCATGGTGCGAGTGGTATGAGTACGTCGGTGCTGCTTGGGCGCAGACGCGCTAACACAGCTTGGTCCCAAAGATGCTGAACGCCCGTCCACTTCGGTGGGCGGGTGCTTCTGGTGTTCCAGGGACCGGTAGCGCGTAGGCCTAGGTCGGATATGGTTCACGTTTGTAGGCTTGTGTCACAAATCACAGTGTGTTCTAGGGAGCACCAAGAATGGGGGACGCATTGACCGACGGGATCGAGACTCGGAATGAAGCTCTTGTGCGGCGTCTGGGGGCGCTGGCTAAGCAGAGGCGTGAAGAACTCGGCTCAGCGAGGGCCGCGTTGGCGAAGGAAGCAGGCATCGAGTCAGACAAAACGATCCGAGACTTTGAGTTCGGCCGGAGCCTCCCGCCAGAAGATACCCGCCGGAAGCTTGAGGCGGCTCTGGGATGGCGGCTGGAGATCATCGACGACGTGATTCGGATGACGGGCCGCGCAGCCGACACCCTGACCATGGGCGAACTAGACGCCGAAGACAGCTATGACTTGGCGTCACGCGGCGGGGGCACGTCTCTGGCGGCCGCATCGGACGCCGACCTACTAGCCGAGGTTGCACGCAGGCAGCGGTCCGGCGCGACCAACTAAACGCCGTGGTTTGCACGACAAGCCAACCAGGTTCACCTGGACGGGGCCGAGTACGAGCATGCCGATCCGCTGCCGGAGGTGGACGTCGGCGGGGTGACCCGGTTCGAGCACCGCACCGAGCCGGAGGTCATCGCCCAGGTTCCACCGGCGAGTGGCGGGACGGTCGAGGTCCACGGCTTCGCCAGGTACTACTCGCGGGACTGGGTGGATGTGGTGTGGACGGACGACAAGTTGCAACACTTCGGATGCTGGGTCCCGGCCGCCGATGTGCGCCGCCCTGCTGAGGGCGAATGGCATGGGCATTACGTCCAGTTCTGAGGCTGGATCTCATGGGCAAATTATGGGCAAAACACCCGACCATAAGACGATCGAACCCAGTCATAACGCGACAAGCGGAACTTGCATAAACCCCGGAATGCAGGGCAAAAGCCCCGTAATCACGGGGCTAAACGCCTGTTGAGTGGATGGGACAGCCGATACGCCGGGTTCTGTGCCTCCCCTTCCGTTGCCGGAAAGGGAGCGACGGCCATCCATCTACGAGTACCGTTGCCGGCACCCTCCAGCGGCCTACCCGGACACTCGGGCGGGCAGCCCTCAAACGTGTCCTGTCTGGCCTTGCTCCGGGTGGGGTTTACCTAGCCTTCCCGGTCACCCGGGAAGCTGGTGGTCTCTTACACCACCGTTTCACCCTTACCTGCTTCGTGCCGCTTTCAAACCGGCGCGACCCAGGCGGTCTGTTCTCTGTGGCACTTGCCTGCGGGTTACCCCGAGTGGGCGTTACCCACCACCCTGCCCTGCGGAGCCCGGACGTTCCTCGAGCCACTTGCGTGACGCGCGGCCGCCTGGCTGTCCCATCCGCCTCCAGTCTACCGGCGCGGGCCCACCATCATGGCGCCGGTAGTATCGGACGGTGCTGATTCTGCTTCCCCCCTCCGAAGGCAAGACACCCGCGGTCCGTGGTTCGGCCGTCGACTGGCATTCTTTGGGCTTTCCGGAACTCAACCCGTACCGGGCAAAAGTCCTGGAATCACTGGGCACGGTCAGTGCGCACGAGGACGCACTCGCGCTGCTGGGCGTGGGCACGTCGCTGCGGGACGACGTCGAGCGCAACACCCGGCTCCACGCGGAGCCGGCGGCTCCGGCGCACCGGATCTATTCCGGCGTCCTCTATGACGCGCTGGGCTACCAGAGCCTCACCCCCGCCCAGCGCCGGAAGGCGGAGGAGTCCGTGCTGGTGATCTCGGCGCTCTGGGGCGCCATCCGCTTTGGCGACAGCGTGCCCGCCTACCGCCTGTCGATGGGAACGGCACTGCCCGACGTCGGACGCCTCGCCCCGTTCTGGAAGCCGCTCCTGGCAGAGGCCCTTGGCGCAGTGACTGAGGGGCACCTGCTGGTGGACTGCCGGTCCAGCACCTATGCCGCCGCGTGGGCCCCGCCGTCGGGCCGGACCGTCGCTGTCAATGTGTTCACGGAAACCGGCGGGGTGCGCAAGGTGGTCAGCCACTTCGCCAAGCACACGCGGGGTGAGCTGGCACGGCACCTGCTGGTGCGCCGCGGGAAGGCCCCCGGCACGCCGGAGCAACTGCTCAAGGCCGCCCGGGAGAATTGGGAGGCGGAGTTGGTTGAGGGTTCAGCCCGTAAGCCGCACGCCCTGAACATTATCCTGCCCAACTAAGTCGCGCCAAGTGGCGTTTTGAACCCTCAGAACGACACTTGGCGCTACCCAGTCGGGTCAGGCCCACTCTTCCGAGCGGACCAGGATGGCGCCCGAGTCCGGGCAGAAGACGACGTCGTCGGCGGAGGCTGACTTGATCTCGGCGAGGTCGCCGGGGCTGAGCTTCATGCCCGAGGCTTCGGACGTCCCGTGGAACAGCCGCGCCGCACCTACGCCGCGCTTGGCCAGCGTCTTCTCGTAAACAGCAAGCAGCCCGGCGTCCAGCCCCTGCGCAAACTCCGTCCGTTTCGCCCGGACCTCGCCGGCTTCTGCGTCCACCGCGGCCAGGGCCTCATCAAGTTCCGCGCGGATGTTTCCGAAGGACCCCTGGATATCGTCCACGATCAGCTGCTGGGCCGCCTGCCGGGCACGGAGGGTGTCCAGCCGCTCCAGGACCTCCAGCTCCACGTCCTCCAGGTCCGAGCGGCGCTTGTTCAGCGAGGCAATGTCCTTCTGGAGGGCAACGAGGTCCTTGGACAGGCCCGTGCCGCTGTTGAGCCGCGCCTCATCCCGCTCGATGCGCGAGGCAACCTGTTCCACATCCGCTTCCGCACGCTTCAGCTCGGCCTCGGCATCATGGACTGCCACTTTGGCTGCCCCCAGCTCGCCGCTGGCAACCGAAAGCGCGGCCTCCAGGTCCTTGATCCGGGGATCATTCTCCAGCGAGCGGCGGCGGTTGGCGAGCGACTTCAGTTTGGCATCCAGCCCCTGCAGTTCGAGCAACTTCAACTGTTCCGCCGGTGCTGCCTTCGCCACTGTTACCTCCGCTTGATCCCTGCCGGCCGGAACCGGGCACCTGAACGGCGCTTCCTAGACTCTAGCGCTTAGCCCGGAGTGAGTATGAAGTCCCACGGATCGCTGTTGGTGGCACTGACCTGGATTTCGACGTCGTGGCCCTGGTCGGCGAGGACGTTGCCCAGGGCGGCCGCCGCGGCGGGCAGCCACAGCCATTCGCTGGCAAAGTGGGAAACGTCCACCAGGTAGGGCCGGCCGTTTACTGCCGCCTCCCTGGCCTCGGACGCGGGATGGTGGCGGAGATCGGCCGTGACGTAAACGTCCGCATTGCTGGCCCGGACCTCGTTAAACAATGAGTCCCCCGCGCCGCCGCAGACCGCGATGCGCCGAACCAGGCCGTCCTTGTCACCGGAAACCCGCACTCCCCCGGCAACAGACGGCAGGATTCCGAAGACCCGGGCGGCAAAATCACCCAGGCTCATGGCATCGGCGAGGTCCCCGACACGGCCGATGCCCTCTTCCGGCAGTCCGTTGGCGGCCACCGTGAGCGGGGCGACGTCCTGCAGCCCCAGTGCATCCGCCAGGACATCGGATACACCCCCGACGGCGGAATCACCGTTGGTGTGCACGGTAAGGAGAGCCGTCCCCGACTCGATGAGGCGGTGCACGGCGCGGCCCTTCGCGGTAGTGGCAGCGACGGACGTAACACCCTTGAGCAGCAGCGGGTGATGCGTGATGAGGAGTTCAGCCCCCCATTCCACGGCTTCCTCGATGACTTCGAGCGTGGGATCCACCGCGAACATCACCTTGGTCACCGGAGCGGAGGGGTGGCCGGCCACCAGGCCCACTTCGTCCCAGTTTTCCGCCAGGGATTCCGGCCACAGTTCCTCGACGGCCAGGAGCAGCTCACCCAGCGTGGGAGCATCCGCGGGGCCGGCCGCGGCCGGCTCGCCGGCGGGAGCGTCGCCGTCGGGATTCTTAGGGCCGGTAACGTCGGTGTCCACAGGTTCCATAGTCTTAGTTTTACCCCATAGCCCGGTACCGGCCGGCATACCTGCGCGGCGCCACGGCTGCCAGGGAATCATCCGGGGCCGCCAACCATTGAAGAGGTCATGAAAACTTTTGTTCTTGGCGGAGGCTGCTTCTGGTGCCTCGACGCCGTCTACCAGAAGACCAGGGGCGTCACCTCTGTGGTGTCCGGCTACACCGGCGGGCACGATCCGAACCCGGACTACTACTCGGTATGCAACGGCACCACCGGGCATGCCGAGGTTGTGGCGGTGACCTTCGACGAGGACATTGTTCCGGCGGACGTCATTCTGGATATGTTCTTTGCCCTGCACGACCCCACCACGCTGAACCGCCAGGGGTACGACGTGGGCACCCAGTACCGCTCGTCCATGTTCTACGAGACCACGGAAGAAAAGATCCTGTTCGAGGAAGCCATCGAGCGGAACCAGGCGCTGTGGGCCCATCCGATCGTCACCGAGGTCAGCCGGCTGCCGCGCTTTTATGTCGCGGAGGAGTTCCACCAGAACTACTACGCCAAGCATCCCGAGCAGGGGTACTGCCAGGTGATCATCAACCCCAAGCTCGCGAAGGCAAGGAAATATTACTCTGCATGGCTTAACGCTTAGCCACGGTTACGCCGCCTCGTTAGGCTGACCTCAGTATTCACCCCTCAGAGATAGGCGTATGTACATGGCACGGATCTATGACGATGTAACGCAGCTGGTCGGCGGTACCCCGCTGGTCAAGCTCAACCGGCTCAGCGAGGGGCTGGACGCCACCGTTGCCGTGAAGCTTGAGTTCTACAACCCGGCCAACAGCGTCAAGGACCGCATCGGCGTGGCCATCGTCGACGCCGCCGAAAAGTCCGGCGCCCTCAAGCCGGGCGGCACCATCGTTGAAGGCACTTCCGGCAACACGGGCATCGCCCTGGCCATGGTGGGTGCTGCCCGCGGCTACAAGGTCATCCTGACCATGCCCGAGACCATGTCCACCGAGCGCCGGGTCATGCTGCGCGCTTTCGGTGCCGAGATCGTCCTGACCCCGGGCTCCGAGGGCATGCGCGGTGCCGTGGAGAAGGCCCAGGAGATCGTGGCCAACACGGAGAACTCCATCTGGGCGCAGCAGTTCGCCAACGAGGCCAACCCCGAGATCCACCGCAACACCACGGCCGAGGAAATCTGGACTGACACCGACGGCAAGGTGGACATCTTCGTCGCCGGCGTTGGCACCGGCGGAACCGTCACCGGCGTCGGACAGGTCCTCAAGGAGCGTAAGCCCGGCGTCCAGATCGTCGCCATCGAACCCAAGGACTCCGCGATCCTCAACGGCGGCGCCCCCGGCCCGCACAAGATCCAGGGCATCGGCGCCAACTTCGTGCCGGAGATCCTGGACACCAACGTGTACGACGAGGTCCTGGACGCCACCCTGGAAGACTCCGTCCGGGTGGCACGCGAGCTCGGCGTCAAGGAAGGCATCCTGGGCGGCATCTCCTCGGGCGCCATCGTCTGGGGCGCACTGGAGCTGGCAAAGCGCCCGGAGAATGCGGGCAAGCTGATCGTCGCCGTCGTCTGCGACTTTGGTGAGCGTTACATCTCCACCGTGCTCTATGACGACATCCGCGGCTGATTAAGCCGTCTGTCGCCCCGTTTCCTGTAGAAAGAACTTTGTGGGCTTTTTCGCAAGACTAAAGGAAGACCTCGAGGCCGCCCGGTCCCACGACCCGGCGGCCCGGGGTTCTTTCGAGAACTTTTTCGCTTACTCCGGCCTGCATGCCATCTGGATCCACCGGCTGACGCACCGCCTCTGGCAGAATCCCGGCCTGCGCTTCCCGGCGCGGCTGCTCTCCCAGCTGGGCAGGTTCGTGACCGGCATCGAGATCCACCCAGGTGCCACGATCGGCCGCCGCTTCTTCATCGACCACGGCATGGGTGTGGTCATTGGAGAGACTGCCGAGATCGGCGAGGACGTCATGATGTATCACGGCGTGACCCTTGGCGGACGCTCACTGGCACGGATCAAACGCCACCCCACCATCGGGGACCGTGTGACCATCGGGGCCGGGGCCAAGATCCTCGGTCCGATCACCATCGGCGAGGACAGTGCCGTGGGCGCCAACGCCGTCGTGGTCAAGGACGCCCCGCCTGAATCCATCGTCACCGGCGTTCCCGCCAAGTGGCGCCACCGCGATGCCCAGCGGGAGACCAAGCCCGCCGTGGACCCGGCTGAATACGAGATTGAATACCATCTCTGACCCTCAGCCGGGTGCGACGCGTTTCAGCACCACCTTCACTGCGGCGTCGTAGAGCTGGTCCGGCAGGATCCGGCGCAGCGCCAGGATAGCCTTGGCTCCGCTGCCCACCGGGTAGCGGGTCCTGGGCCGGGCGGAAGGGGCGGCATGCAGCACGGCTTCCGCAATGACCTCAGGCCGTGTGGATGTCCTGGCCCTGTTGGTGGACGCAAGCGCCCCCGCATTTCCCGTGCTAACCAGCACCTCGATCCGTCCCCTTTCCGCCAGGACGCGTCCGACGGCGGCACGCATCGATGCGTCGTCCGTCCCGTCACGCGGCAGGACAGTGACCCCGAGCGGCTTCAGCCGGTCCATCCGGTCCACCCGTGGGGCACCGGCGTAGACGCTGGATCCATTGCCGGCCAGTTTCCTTGCCGCCTCATAACCGATCCCGGCGGATGCGCCCGTGACGATTGCTACTGGCTGGACCATGCTGGGCTCCCCCGGAACAAACGGCTCTGGAAGAAAGCACCGGACGCCGGAAACAGCAACGGCCGGCAGTTCCCACACTAAGCCGGAACTGCCGGCCGGAGCAGGGTTCTACAGGCTGTTAGTGCGTGTCAACAGCTGCGATTTCCGACTTGTCCTCGCCCCAGAGGGTGTGGAACGTGCCTTCAGCGTCGACGCGGCCGTAGGTGTGGGCGCCGAAGAGATCGCGCTGGCCCTGGATCAGGGCGGCTGCGACGCGCTTGCGCCGCAGGCCGTCGTAGTACGCCAGCGAGGAGGAGAACACCGGTACCGGGATGCCAAGCTGCACGGCGGTGGCAACCACGCGGCGCCACGCCGGGAGGGCATCGCCGATGGCCTTGGTGAACGCCGGTGCGAACAGCAGGTTGGCCGGCTTCTCGTCCGCGGCGTAAGCCTTGGTGATGTCCTTGAGCAGCTCGGCGCGGATGATGCAGCCGGCACGCCACAGGGATGCGATCTCGTCCAGCTTCAGGTCCCAGCCGTATTCCTTGGCTGCCGACGTCAGCATGTCCAGGCCCTGCGCGTAGGAGACGAGCTTGGAGGCGTAGAGGGCCTGGCGCACGTCCTCGACGAAGGTCTCGGGGATTTCCACCGAAGCTTCGTTGCCCGGCAGCAGTTCCTGGCCAAGCTTGCGCTGCCCGGCCTGCGAGGACAGGGCACGGGCGAAGACGGATTCGGCGATGCCGGAAACCGGGGAACCCAGTTCCAGGGCCGAGATGACCGTCCAGCGTCCGGTGCCCTTCTGGCCGGCGGCATCGACCACGACGTCGACAAACGGCTTGCCGGTCTTGCCGTCTACGTGGCCCAGGACCTCTGCGGAGATTTCGATCAGGAAGGAGGACAGCTCGCCCTTGTTCCACTCGGAGAAGATCTTGGACTGTTCGGCGGGCTCGATGCCGGCGCCTGAGCGGAGCAGGTCGAAGGCCTCGCCGATGACCTGCATGTCGGCGTACTCGATGCCGTTGTGGACCATCTTGACGAAGTGTCCTGCGCCGTCGGTTCCCACCCAGGCGCAGCACGGCTCGCCGTCCACCTTGGCGGAAATCTTTTCCAGCAGCGGGCCCAGTGCCTTGTAGGACTCCTTGGAACCGCCGGGCATGATGGAGGGGCCGTTCAGGGCGCCCTCCTCGCCGCCGGATACGCCGACGCCCACAAAGTGGAGGTCCTTCGTGGCCAGCGCGGCTTCGCGCCGGCGGGTGTCCTCGTAGTGGGAGTTTCCGGCGTCGATGATGATGTCGCCGGCTTCCAGGAGCGGCTCGAGCTGCTCGATCACGGAGTCAACCGGCTTGCCGGCCTTGACCATGATGAGGACGCGGCGGGGCTTCTCCAATGAGTCCACCAGTTCCTGCAGGGTTTCGGTGCGGACAAAGTCGCCTTCCGAGCCGTACCGCTCCAGCAGTGCGTCCGTCTTCTCCACGGACCTGTTGTGCAGCGCGACAGTGAAGCCGTTCCGCGCCAGGTTGCGGGCCAGGTTGGCGCCCATCACCGCGAGGCCGGTGACACCGATGTGTGCAGACATCAAAACTCCAATTCGTTTCTGTGCGACGGATGCGCAGGGGCGTTTCCCATGCCGGAAACACCATGACATTTTTCAGGGGTCGGAATAAAGCATATATATTCGGGGGCCTCGGGGGAAGTGCCGCCCATCCAGCGAACGTTTTGTTTCGCCCTCTGGCCGGACCAGGCCGGCCGGCAGACCTCATCGCACTAGGCTTAGCTGCATGACCAGCAGCCTGCACCACCGTGCCATTGAGAACCTTGGCACCCGCATCATCTCCGGTGAGCTGCCTGCTGGCCACGTTATGCTCGCCGAGCATCTCGAGGACGAACTTAAGGTTTCCCGTTCGGTAATCCGCGAAGCCGTCCGGGTACTGCAGTCGCTGGGTTTGGTGGAAACCACCAAGCGGGTGGGGATCCGTGTGCTGCCGGCGAGCCGCTGGAACCCCTTCGACCCGCAGGTCATCCGGTGGCGGCTCGCCAGCGATGCGCGCGGCGCCCAGCTGCGGTCCCTCGCCGAGCTGCGTGCAGCCGTGGAGCCGGCCGCCGCCGAGCTTGCGGCCCAGAATGCGCCCGCCCCGCTGCGGCTGGAGCTGGTGGACGTCGCCTATGCAATGCGCGACGCCGGGCACAACGGTGAAGTGCCGCGCTTCCTGGAGCTGGACATCCAGTTCCACTCCCTGCTGCTTTCCGGCTCGGGCAACGAGATGTTCGCCAACCTTATGGGCCAGGTGGCTGAGACGCTGACCGGCCGCACCGTGCACGGCCTGATGCCCGACCATCCGCATGAGGCTGCCCTGCAGTGGCACGTGGACCTGGCCGAAGCGGTCGCCAGGGGCGACGCAGCCTCCGCCAGGGAAACCTCGGACCGGATCATGCGAAGGACCATGTCCCGGATGTCGGATACCTGGACGGAGCAGCCGCGCGTGTTTATCCCCGTGCGCCGTTAGAGTCCCGTAGCCCGGCCGCGTCACAGACTCGCGGCTACTTTTTGTTTCCGGGAGTTCACGGTATATTCATTCCAGGCCCTCCACCGCGGCATCCCCCAATAGTCGCGGTGGAGGGTTTTCCAATGCCCGGATATTGCCGGTCAGCAGCCCGGCGCCCGCGTCAAGCGGCGTCGGCAACTGATTCCCGAAGCCGCCAGCCCCCGCCCAGGCCGTCGCGCTCAAGGAGCATGGTGGTCAGGGCAGAACTCTTGTTGCTACCCAGCCTCACCTGGACCTGCAGGACTTCCACATCCACCCTGCTGTTGCCCTTCGGCATCCTCCGGCGGGTCTCCCACCAGTTGATCCGCTCGAACCATCTGACAGGTTCGGCACCCACTGACCATTCCCTGCCGCGGCTGACCACCGCCGTCGGCATTCCGTTTTGGTCAGTGCGGACTATCACGTGTTCCATACCTGGAAAGCTATGGCAGGGGTCCGACAATCGGCGCTGCCGGCGGAAGACACAAGAAACCCCGCACTTTTCACCGTTACGGGCGAAAACTACGGGGTTTTGCTGGTGGGTCCTACCGGGATCGAACCGATGACATCCACGGTGTAAACGTGGCGCTCTACCAGCTGAGCTAAAGACCCAAGCCGCTGAATCCGGCGTTTCCGCCGCAACCAACGAACATAGACTCTACCCGACCCTGGCCCTCAAACGCGAATCGGACGGGAAGTCCGGCCGGGTGGCCCCCCTGCACATCACAGCGGCGGCAGTTCGGCCGCAAGCCAACTGAGTGATTCTGAGACCCCGGCCTCAAGTTTGATGGTGGCTTTGTCGTCCCCGCGGGTCTCTCCCCTGTTGATGATGACTACCGGCTTGCCGTCCTTCGCGGCGTGCCGGACAAACCGTAGTCCGCTCATGACTGTCAGCGAAGAACCGGCCACCACCAAAGCGGCGGCTTCATCGACCATGGCGTAGGACTTCTCCACCCGGTCCTTTGGCACGTTTTCACCGAAGTACACAAAGTCGGGTTTCAGCGTGCCGCCGCAGGCCGGACAGGCGGCCACAACAAAGCTGCTGATCAGGGCCTGGTCCTCCACGGTGGCGTCAGCATCGGGCGCCATTTCCACCAGCCCCGTTTTTTTCGCCCGTTCAAGGAACTCCGGATTCAGCTCCTCCAGCATTCCCGCGAGGAGCCGGCGCGAGTAGGTCCTGCCGCAGTCCAGGCAGACCACCTGGTCAAACCGGCCGTGGAGATCGATGACGTTCGCGCTTCCGGCATCCTCATGCAGGCGGTCCACGTTCTGGGTGATCAGCCCGGTGAGGTAGCCACGGCGTTCAAGCTCCGCCGCTGCGTAATGTCCCGGATTTGGATCGGCATGGCGGAGGTGCGACCAGCCGATGTGGTTTCGCGCCCAGTACCGCTGCCGGTTTGCGGCATCCCGGACGAACTCCTGGTACGTCATGGGCGTCCTGGGTGGCGAACCCGGGCCCCGGTAATCGGGGATGCCCGAATCGGTGCTGAGTCCTGCGCCTGTCAGCAGCGCGAAACGGGTGCCGGCCAGGATGTCCCGGATACGGACCAGGATCTCAAGGTCAGCGGCAGAAGGCCGGGCGGGAGGCGACGGCGGCATGCTGGCAAAGCCGGTCAGGCCTACCCCATGCCGCCGCGCGTCCATGGCCCGTCAGCCCTGGTCCAGGCCGGCCAGTGCTGCGCGGTACTCGCCAAAGTCACGGGCCTGGCCACGCGGGTTCACCACCGTGTACCGGATGCGACCCGCGGCGTCGATGATGAACGTGCCGCGCCTGGCCATTCCGGTGTCCGGATCGAAAACACCGTACGCGCTGGCTGCGGCGCCGTGGGGCCAAAAGTCCGAGAGCAGGTCGAAGCCGTAGCCTTCCTGGGCCGCGTAGGCACGGAGGCTGAACTTGCTGTCCCCCGATACGGCCAGGACCGTGGCATGGGCATTCTCGAATACAGCGAGGTTGTCCCGTATTTCGCACAGTTCCCCGGTGCAGATCCCCGAGAACGCAAACGGGTAGAACACCAGGACCACGTTCTGCCCGCGGAATGACGACAGCCGGACCGGCTCGCCAAACTGGTTGGGGAGTTCAAAGTCAGGAGCTGTCCCGCCGACCGCGGGTACAGCAGCGGAGGCAGCGGCAAGCGCTGCCGTCACTTGTTCTTCCTGCTCACCAGCCGGGCAGCGCTCCAGTCTTTGGATACGCCGGCTGAAGTGGTGACGTGCAGGCCGGCGGTGGGGGCGGCCTCCTGGATGTCCGCCGGGGAGACGTAGCCATCCCTTCCGGACTTCGGGGTAAGGACCCAGACAACGCCGTTTTCGCTGAGGGTGGTCAGCGAATCCATCAGGCTGTCAACAAGGTCGCCGTCACCGTCGCGCCACCAAAAGATCACGGCGTCCGCAACTTCGTGGTCGTCCTCGTCCAGCAGCTCTGAACCGGTGAGGTCCTCTATATCGTCACGCAAGTCGAAATCGACATCGTCGTCGTAACCGAACTCCTGAATCAGATCCCCGTTTTTGAAACCCAATTTTTCCGCCACATTTACCGAAGTGGCGGCGTCGGCCTCGCTCACGTGTTCCTCCAATGCCTCATATATGCGGTGCGCATAGTGATTTCCATTACTCCCAAGCCAACACCCTTTGTGCCTGCGCTTCAAGCTGCCGCCCCCGTGGAACGGCATATTCTGCGTCACATCGGGTGTGGTCAGCCCGCCTTGCAGCGGCTTTTCGTCACACAACCAGTATGACGGCGAAATACAACAGAGGTGCCAAAGGTGCAGCTACGCATCGCCTTGGTGGGAGGGCTAGAGTGGCTGATGACAACTATGCCTGCGGGACAACAACCTTGTAACTTCGTGCAGACATAGGAGCGCTAGGACCCTGCCCGGCACACATGCCCGGGCTGTTGTAACCGATACGTCGCACACGGCGTATGTACGCCGGGCAGTCACCCTGCCTGGCCTGAGTGCGCCGATTCATGCGCGCAAAGAGAGGTTGGACGTGGCTGCAGGAGAAGATACCTCCCATATCCTCAGCGGGTTGACTAACCAGCTGCCTGATCGTGATCCGGAAGAGACTGCCGAGTGGGTTGAGTCCCTGGACGCGCTGATCAGGGAACAGGGCACCGAGCGTGCCCAATACATCATGCGGAGCCTGCTGCAGCGCGCCGGCGCGCAGAGCGTCGGGGTGCCGATGGTGACCACCACCGATTACGTGAACACGATCCCGGCGGACCAGGAAGCACCGTTCCCGGGCAACGAGGAATACGAACGCCGCTACCGGGCGTACATGCGGTGGAACGCCGCGGTTATGGTGCACCGGGCGCAGCGGCCCAACATCGGCGTCGGCGGGCATATCTCCACCTACGCGGGAGCTGCGACCCTGTACGAGGTGGGTTTCAACCACTTCTTCCGTGGCAAGGACCACCCCGGCGGCGGGGACCAGGTGTTCTTCCAGGGCCACGCGTCCCCGGGCATGTACGCCCGGGCGTTCATGGAAGGCCGGCTTTCCGAGGAGGACCTGGACGGGTTCCGGCAGGAAAAATCCCGTGAGGGCCACGCCCTGTCCTCCTACCCGCACCCGAGGCTGATGCCCGCGTTCTGGGAATTCCCCACCGTGTCCATGGGCATCGGTCCGATGAACGCGATCTACCAGGCCCAGTCCAACCGGTACCTGCACAACCGGGGCCTGAAAGACACCTCCGACCAGCAGGTCTGGGCGTTCCTGGGCGACGGCGAAATGGACGAGCCCGAATCCCGCGGCCTGCTCCAGCTCGCCGCGAACGAGAACCTGGACAACCTGAACTTCGTGATCAACTGCAACCTCCAGCGCCTGGACGGGCCGGTGCGCGGCAACGGCAAGATCATGCAGGAACTCGAAGCGTTCTTCCGCGGCGCGGGCTGGAACGTGATCAAGGTCGTCTGGGGCCGGGAATGGGATGACCTGCTCACCCGCGACACCGACGGGTCGCTGGTGAAAATCATGAACGAAACCCCCGACGGGGACTACCAGACCTACAAGGCCGAATCCGGCGGGTTCGTCCGCGAACACTTCTTCGGCAAGGACCCCCGCACCAAAGACCTCGTCGCGGACCTCACCGATGACCAGATCTGGAACCTCAAACGCGGCGGCCACGACTACCGCAAGGTCTACGCCGCGTACAAGGCAGCCACCGAATTCAAGGGCAAACCCACCGTCATCCTCGCCAAAACCGTCAAGGGCTACGGACTCGGACCCCACTTCGAAGGCCGCAACGCCACCCACCAGATGAAGAAGCTGACCCTGGACGACCTGAAGAAGTTCAGGGACCACCTGCGGATTCCGGTCACGGATGAGCAGCTGGAGAAGGATCCGTACCAGCCGCCGTACTACCACCCGGGCACCGATGCGCCGGAGATCCAGTACATGATGGAACGCCGCGCGGCCCTGGGCGGTTCCGTGCCGGAGCGCCGCTCCAAGCACGCCGAAATCACCCTGCCAGAGGCCAAGTCCTACGAGGTGGCAAAGCGCGGCTCGGGGAAGCAACAGGCCGCCACCACCATGGCGTTCGTCAGGCTCCTGAAGGACCTAATGCGGGATAAGAACTTCGGCAAGCACATCGCCCCGATCATCCCGGACGAGGCCCGTACGTTCGGCATGGACGCGTTCTTCCCCACCGCGAAGATCTACAACCCCAAGGGCCAGAACTACCTGTCCGTGGACCGGGACCTGGTCCTGGCCTACAAGGAATCCGCCCAAGGCCAGCTGATCCACCCCGGCATCAACGAAGCCGGCGCCGTGGCAGCGTTCACCGCCGCCGGCACCGCCTACGCCACCCACGGCGTACCCCTGGTCCCGGTCTACGTGTTCTACTCCATGTTCGGCTTCCAGCGCACCGGCGACGCCTTCTGGGCAGCAGCGGACCAGATGACCCGCGGCTTCATCATCGGCGCCACCGCCGGCCGGACCACCCTGACAGGCGAAGGCCTCCAGCACGCCGACGGCCACTCCCCGCTGCTGGCCTCAACCAACCCGGCAGTGGTCACCTACGACCCCGCCTACGGTTACGAAATGGGCCACATCATCCGCGACGGCCTGGAACGCATGTACGGGCCGGACTCGGAAGACCGGAACCTCATGTACTACCTCACGGTCTACAACGAGCCGATCACCCAGCCCGCCGAACCGGAGGAACTGGACGTCGAGGGCGTCATCAAGGGCATTTACCTGCTCGCTCCCGCAAAGATCGACGGTCCCCGCACCCAGATCCTGGCCTCCGGCGTGTCGGTACCGTGGGCGCTGGAAGCCCAGCGGATCCTGGCCGAAGACTGGTCCGTCTCCGCCGACGTCTGGTCCGTCACCTCCTGGAACGAACTGCGCCGCGACGGCCTCGCCGCCGAGGAAGAAGCGTTCCTCAACCCCGGCGAACCCGCACGCGTACCGTTCGTGACACAGCAGCTCGAAGGTGCCACCGGACCTGTCGTGGCCGTGTCCGACTACATGAAGGCTGTCCCGGACCAGATCCGCCAGTTCGTGCCGAACGAGTACGCCACCCTGGGCGCGGACGGCTTCGGCTTCTCCGACACCCGCGCAGCGGCCCGCCGGTTCTTCAAGAACGACACCCACTCGATCGTGGTGCGTTCCCTGGAGATGCTGGCACGCCGGGGCGAGGTGGACGCGCAGGCTCCCATCAAGGCCATCGAGAAGTACCGGCTGCACAACGTGAATGCCGGCTCAACCGGCAACGCCGGCGGAGAGGCTTAACCACCTCCAGCGCAGCATCAACGACGGCGGCTCCCTCCGGAAGGCGGGGGCCGCCGTCGTTCGTCTGGAGGGGCGCCTGCTGTGTGACGCACAACAAGGCGGATTGTAGCCTTTGCACAAATGGAGCTTGCGGGACGCTGCCCGTATGCTCGAAGGATGCCAGCACCAGCCACCCCGTCCGCCAAGCGCAAACCGTCCCAGCCCAAGGTCACCCCGGAGAAGTCCGAGACCCTGAAAAAGTTGCGCGCAAATGTGGGACAGCTGTCCACCACCACCATGCGTGAGCTGGAAAAATCGCTCCCCTGGTACAGCCGGCTGAGCTCCGACGAACGGTCGGCCCTGGGCATGGTGGCGCAGAACGGCATCGCCGCGTTCGTCACCTGGTACGAGCGCCCGAGTTCCCCGTCATGGATCCTCACGGACGTCTTCGGCACCGCCCCGACGGAACTGACCCGCTCGATCAGCCTGCAAAAGGCCCTGCAGCTGATCCGGATCGTGGTGGAGGTGGTGGAGGACCAGGTTCCGGTCATCGCCCCGGAGGCGGACCAGCCCTCGCTCCGGGAGGCTGTCCTGCGGTATTCCCGGGAAGTGGCTTTTGCCGCGGCGGACGTCTATGCGCGCGCCGCGGAATCCCGCGGTTCCTGGGATACCCGCCTCGAAGCATTGATCGTGGACGCCATCCTGCGGGGCGAAAACACCGACGCCCTGCGCTCCAGGATTGCGGCGCTTGGCTGGAAAGCGCAGGAACGCTTCACGGTCATGGTGGGCAATTCACCCTCCGAACCCAGCGCCAGCTACGTCAGCGAGCTGCGGCGGACGGCCGGGCGCTACGCGGAAGACGCGCTCGTGGGCATCCAGGGCGACCGGCTGATCCTCATTCTCGGAGGGGTCCAGGACCGCGAAACCGCCTACGTGAAACTCAGCGAGATGTTTGCGCCCGGACCCGTTGTGTATGGCCCCGAGGCCGGTTCCCTGCTGGAGGCCAGCGGCTCAGCACAGTCCGCCTTTGCCGGTCTCACCGCAGCCAAGGCCTGGCCCTCCGCGCCGCGGCCGGTCGCGGCCGACGACCTGCTCCCCGAGCGCGTCATCTCCGGCGACGACGCCGCCCGCCGCTCGCTGGTCAAAAACATTTACCGGCCCCTGCTGGCGGCGTCCAATGGACTGGTGGAAACACTTGGCACCTATCTCGAACTGGGGCATTCCCTCGAGGCCACAGCCCGTGAACTCTTTGTCCACGCCAACACCGTGCGCTACCGGCTGAAGCGGGTCTGCGACGTCACGGGCTGGGATCCGCTCCTTCCCCGCGAGGCGTTTGTCCTGCAGGCAGCGCTCGTGGTGGGCCGCCTTTCGGCCCCTCCAAAAGCCGCCGCGGAACGTCAGCCGTCGCGGAATCAACCCTGAGGCGTTGTAGACTTCCTACAACCTGACCCCGTGAGCTTGGTGCGGACAAACACCGCTGGATCACACAGTAATTTGGAAAGCTGGATACGTGCTTGCAATAGTCTGCCCTGGACAGGGCTCACAAACCCCGGGTTTTCTGGCCCCTTGGCTGGAACTTCCCTCGGTGGCAGGCCAGCTGGCCTCCCTGAGCGACATCGCGGGTATTGACCTGATCGCCCACGGAACCACCTCGGATGAGGAAACCATCAAGGACACTGCCGTAGCGCAGCCCCTGATTGTCGCCGCAGGGCTGGTGGCCGCGGCATCCCTCTTCGACGTCGAACTCAACTCCCTGCCGGTGATCCTGGCAGGCCACTCGGTCGGCGAAATCACCGCCTCCGCCCTGGCCGGTGTCCTGACCGAGCAGGAAGCCATGACCTTCGTCCGCGAACGTGCCAACAGCATGGCGGCCGCTGCCTCCGTCACCCCCACCGGCATGAGCGCCGTGGTGGGCGGGGACCCGGCGGAGGTCCTGGCAGCCATCGAGGCGTCCGGCGCCACACCTGCCAATGTCAACGGCGCGGGCCAGACAGTGGCCGCAGGAACCTTCGACCAGCTGAAGGCACTCGCCGACAACCCGCCGGCCAAAGCACGGGTCATCCCGCTGAAGGTTGCCGGCGCCTTCCACACGGGCCACATGTCCCCCGCAGTCAGCGCCCTTAAGGCGCTTGAGCCGCAGCTGAAGCCGCAGGCGCCCACTGTTCCCCTGCTGTCGAACTACGACGGCGGCGAAGTCACCGACGGCCCTGCCGCCGTCGACAGCCTTATCGCCCAGGTATCCCGCCCCGTGCGCTGGGACCTCTGCATGGAAGCCATGGTCCAGCGCGGCGTCACTGGCGTCATTGAACTGGCTCCCGCCGGTACCCTCGCCGGCCTGGCCAAGCGCGGCATGCCAGGGGTCAAGACGGTGGCGGTCAAGACCCCCGACGATCTTTCCGCCGCCCTGGCACTCTTCGCAGAACTGGAGGGCAACGCATGAGCGTTCCCACGCTGAAGCAGGCTCCCCTCCAGGAGCACACCCGGATCCTTGGGCTGGGCGCGTACCGGCCGGACGTCATCGTCACCAACGAGGATGTGTGCCAGTGGATCGACTCCTCGGACGAGTGGATCCGGCAGCGCACAGGAATCGTGACGCGCCACCGCGCCAAGGCGGATGTGAGCGTCATTGACATGGCCGAGGGCGCTGCCCGTGAGGCGATGGAGAAGGCCGGAATCCAGGCCTCTGACCTCGGCGCCGTGATCGTTTCGACGGTGACCCACCCCTACGCCACCCCTTCGGCCGCCGCAAGCCTGGCTGACCGGCTGGGTGCCACCCCGGCCCCTGCCTTCGACATTTCCGCAGCATGTGCCGGCTACTGCTACGGCATCGCCCAGGGTGACGCCCTGGTCCGGTCCGGAACAGCCAAGTATGTGCTGGTGGTTGGAGCGGAGAAGCTCTCCGATGTCATCGACAACCGTGAACGAACCATCTCCTTCCTGCTTGGCGACGGTGCCGGCGCCGTCGTCATCGGCCCGTCCGACACTCCGGGCATCTCGCCCTCGGTTTGGGGCTCGGACGGCAGTAAGTGGGACGCGATCGGCATGACGCGCTCCATGCTGGACGTACGCGACCTCGGCATGGCTGCCCGCCAGTCGGACTCCACCGGCGACCTCGCGCTGCTGGAAGAAGCCCAGGAGCTCTACCCCACGCTTCGCCAGGACGGCCAGACGGTGTTCCGCTGGGCTGTCTGGGAAATGGCGAAGGTGGCCCAGCAGGCACTTGAGGCTGCCGGCGTCGAGGCCGAAGACCTGGTGGCGTTCATTCCCCACCAGGCCAACATGCGCATCATCGACGAGATGGTGAAGAAGCTGAAGCTGCCGGAGACGGTTACAGTGGCACGGGACATTGCCGACGCCGGCAACACGTCTGCCGCGTCCATCCCGCTGGCAACGCACCGCCTGCTGCAGGAAAACCCGGAGCTGAGCGGCGGTCTCGCCCTGCAGATCGGCTTCGGCGCCGGGCTGGTGTTCGGCGCCCAGGTAGTTGTCCTTCCCTAGCAACGCCCCACGGGCCGCATCCGCGGCCCGGCCCATTTCCGGCAGCCCCTGCCGGCAACACAAGAAAAGGAGCCACTAATGGCTAGCAACGAAGAGATCCTGGCCGGCTTGGCTGAAATCGTCAACGAAGAAACCGGCCTGGCCCCGGAGGCTGTAGAGCTGGACAAGTCCTTCACCGAGGACCTGGACATCGACTCCATCTCGATGATGACCATCGTGGTCAACGCGGAAGAGAAGTTCGGCGTGCGCATCCCGGACGAAGAAGTCAAGAACCTCAAGACCGTTGGCGACGCCGTCAGCTTCATCGCCGGAGCACAGGCCTAGTCAAGGCTTCCGCCGTTTCAACGGCATGGCGGGGCTGCCGGTCCGGATGGCCGGACCGGCAGCCCGCCGCTTTTTTCAGCAGCGTGCCCCAGCCGGCACTCCTGCTTCCTATCCGGCCGAGCGCCGTTCAACAACACGCGGGACCCTCCGGACGACGGAGACGGATTCCCACCGACAGAGAGTGATCCCATGACACGCAAAGTAGTCATTACCGGTCTGGGTGCCACCACGCCCATCGGCGGCGATGTACCCACAATGTGGAACAACGCGCTCAAGGGGGTCTCCGGTGCCCGCACCCTGGAAGACGACTGGGTCGCCAAGTACGAGCTTCCCGTCCACTTCGCCGCCCGGTGCAGCACCCCGGCACTTGACGTGCTCAGCCGTGTCGAGGCCAAGCGGATGGACCCCTCCACCCAGTTCGGCGTCATCGCTGCCCGCGAGGCCTGGGCCGACTCCGGCATCACCGAATTCGACAAGGACCGCCTGGCTGTTGCCTTCGCGACCGGCATCGGCGGGGTCTGGACCCTGCTGGACGCCTGGGACACGCTGAAGGAAAAGGGCCCCCGCCGGGTCCTCCCCATGACCGTTCCCATGCTGATGCCCAACGGTGTTGCGGCGGCTGTCAGCCTGGACCTGGGAGCCCGTGCAGGCGCCCACACGCCCGTATCTGCCTGCGCCTCCGGCACTGAGGCACTGCACCTGGGCCTGGACCTGATCCGCTCGGGCAAAGCGGACGTGGTGATGTGCGGCGGCGCCGAAGCCGCCATCCACCCCATGCCCCTCGCGGCCTTCGCCTCCATGCAGGCCCTCTCGCGCAGGAACGATGAACCGGAGCGCGCATCCCGGCCTTACGACCTTGGCCGCGACGGCTTCGTGATGGGTGAAGGCGCAGGCGCACTGGTGCTTGAGGCCGAAGAGCACGCCCTGGCACGCGGAGCCCGGATCTACGGTGAACTCGCCGGAACGTCCGTTACCGCCGACGCTTACCACATCACCGCACCGGACCCCGAGGGCCTCGGTGCAACCCGCGCACTCAAGGCAGCCATGTTCGACGGCCGGATCCAGGCTGAAGACGTGGTCCATGTGAACGCCCATGCCACGTCCACCCCCGTGGGCGACAAGCCGGAATACACGGCCCTCCGCGCCGCCCTCGGTTCGCACATCGACAACGTGGCGGTTTCGGCCACCAAGTCGCAGATGGGCCACCTCCTGGGTGCGTCCGGTGCCGTCGAGGCCGTCCTCACCGTGCTCGCCGTCTACGAACGCAAAGCGCCTGTCACGATCAACCTCGAAAACCAGGATCCGGAAATTCCGCTGGACGTTGTCACGTCTGCCCGCGACCTGCCGGCAGGCAACATTGTGGCACTGAGCAACTCCTTCGGTTTCGGCGGCCACAACGCCGTCGTCGCTGTCCGGAGCGTCTGACACCGGCCCCGGGCCTGATCCCGGACCACAAGAGGAGGCCCCGCCGGCTGGCGGGGCCTCCTCTTTGCTATGGAGTCCTTACTGAAAAACGTACGACGGCGGTCAGCCCACCTGGTGGAGCCAGCGCACGGGAGCGCCTTCGGCGGCGTGCCGGAAGGGCTCAAGTTCCTCGTCCCAGGCCTCGCCCAGTGCGAGCGACAGCTCGTGGTAGACCGCTGCGGGATCGCCTGCTCCGGACTCGTACGCGTAGCGGATCCGGTCCTCGGACACCATGATGTTGCCGTGCACGTCGGTGACCGCATGGAAAATACCGAGTTCGGGGGTATGGGACCAACGGCCGCCGTCCACACCCTGGCTCGGTTCTTCCGTGACCTCGAAGCGCAGATGCGCCCAGCCGCGGAGCGAGGACGCCAGTTTGGCTCCCGTCCCGGGTGTCCCGGTCCAGGACAGCTCGGCACGGAACATTCCGGGCGCGGCAGGTTGAGGGGTCCACTCAAGGTCCGTCCGTTTGTCCACGACGGAGCCAATGGCCCACTCAACATGAGGGCACAGGGCCGTAGGGGCCGAGTGAACAAACAGCACACCACGGGTCATTGCAACAGACATTCCATCCTCCATAGCTCTAGGTACGTCTTCCCCAACGACCTCTGCCTGGATGGAACTGCTGTGCCTTTTCCTGCGGGAGTTGCCTGCCCGGTTATTCAGATGTATCGGATTAAGCTGTGTCCGGACTTGCCGCGCCGCGTAAAGCCTCATGAGCTTCAAGCGTCACTTGAAAGTTGCCGGACGTGACTCTTATTGTGCCGTACCCCGCCGAATTACGCCAGTGCGATTACCCACACTGTCACTCATGCCCGGGGGTGTGCCTGCTGGTAGCTTTTGCGCAGCCGGTCCACCGAAACATGGGTGTAGATCTGGGTGGTGGCGAGGCTGCTGTGTCCCAGGATTTCCTGGACCGCTCTTAGGTCCGCACCACCGTCAAGGAGATGTGTGGCTGCGGAGTGGCGGAGGGCGTGTGGTCCGGATGCCGAGGTGTCCCCCAGTGACCCGAAGAGGCTGTTCACCAAAGCCCGGACCTGTCGCTGGTCCACCCGTCCCCCGCGGGCACCAAGGAAGAGTGCCGGACCACTGGTGTCCCTGGCCAGCAGCGGCCGGCCCCGCCGCAGCCAGTCATCCACCGCGACAGCAGCCGGAACACCGAACGGCACCGTCCGTTCCTTGTTGCCCTTGCCGATGACCCGCAGTGTCCGGCGGTCCGGGTCCAGGTCATCGATGTCGAGGCCTGCCAGTTCACCCACGCGTACGCCTGTGGCATAGAGGAGTTCCACGATGGCGCGGTCGCGGACTGCCATGGGTTCACCGTCGGCTGCCGCTTCCTCCATCTTTGCCAGCAGACGGGTGAGCTGGGAAGTCTGCAGGACGCCGGGCAGGGATTGTTCACGTTTGGGCGCCTTCAGCCTGAGGGCGGGATCGGCTGCGATCCGCTCCTCGCGCAGCGCCCACGCCGTGAACGACCTTATGGTGGCGGACCGGCGGGCAAGGGTTGCCCGTGCGGCACCTGCCTGGCTTTGCACCCCCAGCCAGCGGCGGAGCGTCCCCAACTCGAGGTCCTTGAGTCCGGCGGCACCTTCGGTTGCTGCGTGAGCCAGGAGGCTCCGCAGGTCACCCAGGTACGCCCGCCGGGTGTGGGCCGACAGGGCCCGCTCCCCTGACAGATAACCGGCGAACGCATCCAGTGCTTCCTCGAGCCCTGCGGGCAATTCCTCATGATCCACTCTCCTACTGTCTCAGTTGTGGCCGGCGAACCGCCGGCTGACACGGCCAGGCCGCTGCACAGCATTTGTGCCGAATCACGCTGATGCCTTGCCGCGTTTCCAGCCGCCCCGTTCCGAAACTGCCAGCCCGAGCAATCCCAGGCGGCCGAGCCCGGCGCGCACCGATTCGACACCCAGGCCGGCGACTGCGGACAGTTTCTCGACAGAGGTGGTGGAGCGCAGCGGCAGCGCATCCAGGAGGATCAGGTCCTCCAGGGTGAGCCCATCCTGGACCTGGGCGCGCCCCGGCCGTTGTTCCGGCAGCGCTGCACCGCTTGGTGATGCCAGCTCCGCCACTTCTGCAGCATCAGTGACGCACACCGCTCCCCCGTCCCGCAGCAGCCGGTGGCAGCCTGCCGAGTTGGCACTGTTTACCGATCCGGGAACGGCTCCAACGGCACGGCCCAGCGTTTCGGCGTGGTGGGCGGTGTTAAGTGCCCCGGAGCGCCATCGGGCTTCCACCACGACGGTTACGGCAGACAGGGCGGCAATCAGCCGGTTCCGCTGCAGGAACCGGTACCGGGTAGGCGCAGAACCGGGAGGTACCTCGGCAAGCACGGCTCCCTGGTTGGAGACAGCCCGCAGGAGATCCTCGTTCCCGGACGGATAGAACCGGTCCACACCGCCCGCCATCACGGCGATGGTGGGTACGGAGCCGGAGCCCCCGGCCAGCGCAGCCCGGTGGGCATGGGCATCGATGCCGTATGCGCCACCCGAGACCACGGTGAATCCGCGCTGCGCGAGCGAGTAGGCGAGGTCGCCCGTGACGGCCGCACCATAGCTGGTGCTGTCCCGCGACCCCACCAGGGCGATACAGGTGTCAGCGGCCGGGAGCGGCTGCTCCTGGCCGCGCCACCACAGGCAGATCGGTTCCTGGATTCCGAGGTCAGCCAACTGGCCGGGCCACAAATCGTCGGACGGGATGATGAGCCGTCCGCCCAGGCGCGCCATGGTAGCGAGGTCGCGTTCCGGCGCCAGGTCAGGGATCCGTGGCTGCCAACGCTTAAGCGCAGCGGCCATTCCGGCCCAGCTTGTGGCGGAGCCGTTGTCAGCAAGGAGTCCGGTGATTTCGCGCTCCAGTTCGGGCCCCGCCTTCAGCTGCCCGGTGGCGATTCCGAGGGCGTCCACCGCGCCCGCCAGTTGGACGAGGGCGAGGCCCGCAGCGTCCTGGGGCTCCATGAGCCGTGACAGCGCGGCGCGTGCGAGCCGTTCCGCATCGATGGTTTGTTCCTTCATGCCGCGGCCGCCGCTGCCTGCCGCAGGCCCAGGGCCTGGCCGATGTGGTCTGTATCGGGGACGTCCCGATGGGCAAGGTCGGCAAGGGTCCACGCCAGGCGCAGAACCCGGTCGTAGCCGCGGGCTGTCAGGACGCCGCGTTCCAGGGAATGATCGAGGATGCGGGTGGCAGTTGGGGGAAGCCGCAACTCCCCGCGCAGGATGCGGCCAGGCACCTGCGAATTGGTCTCCAACCCGAACGGGCCTAACCGCTCGGCCTGCCGGGAACGCGCGGCCCGCACCCGCCGGGCGACTGACGCCGTGTCCTCCTCTTCCCCGGCCTGTCCGAACTCGGCCAGGGACACCCGCTCGACCTGGAGCTGGATATCCACCCGGTCCAGCAAAGGTCCCGACATCCTGGCGAGGTAGCGGCGCCGCATCATGGGGGTGCAGGTGCAATCGAGCCCTTTGCCGGAGGCCTTGCCGCACGGGCAGGGATTGGCGGCGAGCACCAGTTGGAAACGCGCGGGGTAGGCAGCGGTTCCTGCGGACCGGTGGATGACCAGCTCACCGCTCTCCAGGGGCTGCCGCAGGGCATCGAGGACACGGCGTTCGTACTCGGGGGCCTCGTCCAGGAACAACACCCCGCGGTGTGCCCGCGATGCCGCTCCCGGCCGGGGCAGCCCGGAGCCGCCGCCGATGATGGCAGCGGCGGTTGCGGAGTGGTGCGGGTTTTCAAAGGGCGGCCGGCGCAGGAGCTGGACCGCGGATGACGGCAGGCCGCACAACGAGTGGATGGCGGTGACCTCCATGGATTCATGGTCGCCAAGGTCAGGCAGCAGGCCTGGCAGGCGTTCCGCGAGCATGGTTTTACCGGCGCCCGGCGGACCTGTGAGCAGCAGGTGATGGGCTCCGGCAGCCGCGACCTCAAGGGCACGGCGGGCGTCGCCCTGGCCGGACACATCCGCCATGTCCGGGCAGCTGGCGGCCCCGCCGGGCGCGTCGCCGTAGTCCTCGGCGTCGTCCGGTTCGAAATCCAGGGCAAGTTCCTGCGGGTCCGCCCCGAAGTCCAGCGCCAGCCTGGCGAGGGTCCGGTATCCGCGGACGTTGGCGCCGGGGACCAGCGACGCCTCGGCGTGGTTGGCCTGCGCCACCACGATCTCCGGATATCCGGCCTGCACCGAGGCCATCACGGCAGGAAGGATTCCCCGGACGGGCCGGAGCCGGCCGTCAAGCCCGAGTTCCGCGATGAAGACCGTGCGGCCGGTCGGCTTGATGTCGTTGGCGGCCCGGAGCACAGCCATGGTGACAGCGAGGTCAAAACCCGAGCCGCGCTTGGGAAGCGATGCCGGGATCAGGTTGGCGGTGATCTTCCGCCGGCTGAGCGGGATGCCGGAGTTCTTCGCCGCGGACCGGATGCGCTCCTTGGCTTCATTCAAGGCGGCATCCGGCAGACCGAGGATCACAAAAGCCGGGAGGGTCTGGCCGATATCGGCCTCAACCTCCACTATGTACCCGTTCAAACCCACCAGCGCTATGGAGTACGTGCGGCCCAGCGCCATTCACCCCACCCCCTTGAGGTGCTCCACCAAGGGTTCGCCGCCGCCGTCGTCCACGACCGCTATCACGTCCACGCGCCGCAGGGGCATCCGCAGTTCCCGGTCCCGGCACCACGCCGAACCGAGCCGGTGCAGCCGGGCGAGCTTTTCGGGTCCGACGGCCTCGAAGGGATGGCCGTAATCCAGCGAGCGGCGGGTTTTGACTTCGGCAATGACCAGCGCGTCGCCGTCGAGGGCCACGATGTCTATTTCGCCCTCGGTGCAGCGCCAGTTGCGCTCCACCACCAGCATGCCCAGGGATTCAAGGTATTCGACGGCGAGGTCCTCGCCGTGCCGGCCCAACAGGTCTTTTGATTTCATCTTCTACCTCCGCAACCAGCCTGCTGCCGGAAGCAAGCGGAGGTAAGGGAACAACTGCCCTATGTGGACCGGGCAGAATGTGGAGGAGAAGTGGAGTGGCGGCCGGCGCTAGTTGCCCAGGTCCACGTCCTTGGGCATGGCCAGCTCCTCGTTGCGCGGAAGCTCTTCCACGTTAACGTCCTTGAATGTGAGGACCCGGACGCTCTTGACGAACCGCGCCGACCGGTACACATCCCACACCCAGGCGTCCTGCAGTGTCAGGTCGAAGTAGACTTCACCGTCCGCGCTGCGGGCCTGAAGATCAACATGGTTGGCCAGGTAAAAGCGCCGTTCGGTCTCGACAACGTAGCTGAACAGTCCGACGACGTCGCGGTATTCACGGTAGAGCTGCAGCTCCATGTCGGTTTCATAGTTTTCAAGGTCTTCAGCACTCATGGTTCCATCTTGCACCATCTCCACCGCCACAGGCGCCGGGGCATGGCAGGACTCAGTCTTCCGCCGGTTCTTCCCCGCCGGGATCCGGTTCCCCGTCCTGCAGCTCCCCGCCCAGCAGGCGCCAGCTCACCCGATGGTAGGGAGTAGGCCCAGCCGCGCGGAGCACGTCGCGGTGCAGCGCAGTGGCATACCCCTTGTTGATGTCCCAGCCGAAGTCGGGGTACTCAACGTGCAGTTCCCGCATGGTCCGGTCCCGCTCAACTTTGGCGATGACGCTGGCGGCGGCCACGCTCAGGCACTGCATGTCCGCCTTGACCTTGGTATGCACCGGGGCGTCACAGGCAACGTCGGGGACGGGCGGATCGAACAGGGACGGCTGCCCGGCCGGCGAGAGCCAGTTGTGGCTCCCGTCGAGCAGCACCATGTCCGGGGTAACTCCGCCGGCAAGGATGTCATGCCAGGCACGGGTACCGGCCAGACGCAGCGCGGCGATGATGCCAAGCGCGTCAATCTCCTGGGCGGAGGCATGCCCCACCGCGGAGGCCACGCTCCACCGCCGCACCAGGGGCTCCAGCCGCTCCCGCTCCGCAGGGGCCAGGAGCTTGCTGTCCCGCACCCCGGCCAGTGACTTCTGCCGTTCGAGGTCGACCACGGCGATGCCCACGCTCACCGGGCCTGCCAGTGCACCGCGTCCCACCTCGTCCACCCCGGCAAGGTACCGGACCCCCTGCGCCTTGAACGACCGCTCGTGGCGCAACGTCGGGGCCTTGGCGCGGACCACCTTGGCGGATCCGGACCGGGTCCTTCCAGGAGCGGCCTGTGCCGGATTGGTCTGCGCCGGATCGGCCTTAGCCCGGCCCGCCTTGACTGCCGGGCACATGTCAGGGGGCCGCCGGCACGTTCCGGAACACGTCCGGGTGGTTGTCCAGGGAGGTGATCCGGCTCAAAGGCCACGCGATGACCGCTGCCTTGCCCTCGAGGTCGTCGACGTCGATGAAGCCGCCGTCGGCGTCCATGTGCGCGCGGGAATCGGCGGAGTGGTTCCGGTTGTCACCCATCACCCACACCTTCCCTTCCGGGACAACGACGTCGAAGTTGCGGACCTGCGGGACCTCGGCAGGGTTGACGTACGTTTCGTCAAGGGCGGTCCCGTTAACAGTGATTTTACCGCCGGTGTCGCAGCAGACCACGTGGTCCCCGGGCAGGCCGATGACCCTCTTGACGAGGTGCTGCTCCGAGTTGTCCGGCAGCAGCCCAACGAACGTCAGACCGTCCTGCACCCAGGTAAACGGCCCCTCCGCCTTTGCGGGCGCTGCCGGCAGCCAGCCCTTGGTGTCGCGGAAGACCACAACGTCCCCGCGGCTGAGCGAGAAGGGTTCAGGCACCAGGAGGTTGACGAAGATCCGGTCGTCGACATCCAGTGTGTTCACCATGGATTCGGACGGGATGAAGAAGGCCCGGAAAAGAAAAGTCTTGATGAGGAAGGAGAGCACGACGGCGATCACCACAACGGTGGCCACTTCCTTCAGCCAGGCGAACACCGGATTGCCGGACGGCTTGTCCGCCGCTTTGGCAGCCGAACGGCTTTCCGCCGGCGCCGGGGCAGGGGACGCGGGGGCCGGTTCGTCCGCGCCGGGGACAGTTGCCCCGGAGGCCGGGCCGGCCGGGGTATCCGAAGTGCCGTCGTGGCGCGGTTCCGGTGTCCGCGCGTGGTTCTCGGGCATCTACTGTCCGTTCTCTATGGTTGGTTCAGCCGCGGGCGGCCGTGGTACTGGAGCAAATCTATCAAGCGGCCAGACGATCTGGACGGGCCTGCCGATAACCCGGTCTATGGGCACCATCCCCCCGCCGGGAGCGCCCAGCAGGCTGCGGGAGTCTGCGGACAGGGAACGGTGGTCGCCCAGCAGCCACAGCCGGCCGTCCGGGACCACCGCACTGAACCTTTGGGTACTGGGCGCGTCGCCGTCGAAAATGTACGGCTCCTCCAGGATCTGGCCGTTGACGGTGATCTTTCCCCCCGCATCGCAGCAGACCACAGCGTCACCGGGGAGTCCGATGACCCGCTTGACGTAGGTGGTGTCGCTGCCGGTGAGTCCGAGCCACTGGGTGATTCCGGATGCGGCATCCGCGAGCGGGCCCCGGCCGCTGTTGAGCGGCGCAAAAGTGCCCCGCCCGTCAAAGACAACAATGTCTCCCCGCCGTATCGGTTCTTCCTGGAAGCCGGTCCGCGATACGAGGATCCGGTCTCCGCCCTCCAGGACAGGCTCCATGGATTCGGACGGGATGAAGTAGACATCAATCCACAGGGACCGGACCAGGCCGCTGACCGCGACCGCCAGGAGGAGCGCCAGGAACGCAAAACGCCAGCCCATTTTTGGGGGCTGGCGTTTTGTCTGGTCCATGTCCGTATCCTGCTGCGCTGGTGCTGATGGGCTCCGGCGCTGGCCGGTTACGGCTGCGGCCCAGCCTTCGTAGGTCCTGGAGGGACTTACTTGGCGGTGCTGAAGTCGCGCTTTTCCTTGATCTTTGCAGCCTTACCGCGCAGTGCACGCATGTAGTAAAGCTTGGCGCGGCGAACGTCGCCCTTGGTGACAACTTCGATCTTGTCGATGATCGGGGAGTGTACCGGGAAGGTACGCTCAACGCCGACACCGAAGGAGACCTTGCGGACCGTGAAGGTCTCGCGGACGCCGTCACCCTGGCGGCCAAGGACAAAGCCCTGGAACACCTGGACGCGGGAGTTCTTGCCTTCGATGATGTTCACGTGAACCTTGAGGGTGTCACCCGCGCGGAACTCGGGAACATCGGTGCGCAGCGAAGCTGCATCTACGGAATCGAGAATATGCATGATTGCACTCCTGGTGAACGCCACAGGTCATTCACTTTGGGTCACGGCAGGCAAACCCGGGCGCTTGGCAGCGGCCCGGAATTTGCTGCCGAAAGTTAAGTGGTCCGGCCGCCTCAATGGTTGACGAAGCCGGTTGCCTAAGCTGTTGGTTGCGCTCCCCCTGTGGCAGGTGCGGACCCAGCAGACACAAGGACTAATTTTGCCACAGTGGAACCGTTACAGCCAATCCTGCCGGGCCCCGGCAGCCAGGATACGCCGGGCGGCGCGGATCAGGGGTGTTGCCCGGTCGCTTCGGGGCGGCGGGTCAGCTTCCCGTCCACGACGTCGTATCCCAGGTTCTGCAGTTCGGTGCGGTCGGCACGGGGGAGGCTTCCGGCGTCGAACCCTTCCAGCAGGTCCGGACGGCGCGACGCCGTCCTGCGGAACTGCTCGTGGCGGCGCCACTGGGCGATCTTGCCGTGGTTGCCGCTCAGCAGCACGGCCGGCACTTCCCGCTCCCGCCAGACGGCGGGCTTGGTGTACACGGGATACTCCAGGAGGCCGTCGGAGTGGGACTCCTCCACCAATGATTCCGGATTGCCCACCACGCCGGGCAGCAGCCGGCCGATGGCCTCCACCATGGCCAGGACGGCCACTTCCCCGCCGTTGAGGACGTAGTCCCCCAGGCTGACCGGCCGCACATCGAAGTGCTCGCGTGACCACTCAATCACGCGCTCATCGATTCCCTCGTAGCGCCCGCAGGCGAAAGCAAGATGCTCTTCCTCCGCGAGTTCGTAGGCCAGCTTCTGGGTGAACCGCTCCCCTGCGGGCGAGGGGACGATCAGGACGGGCTTGCCCTCGGCCCGGGGCCGCTCGTCGGCGATGGAGGCGAGGGCCTGCGCCCAGGGTTCCGGCTTCATGACCATGCCCGCGCCGCCGCCGTAGGGCGTATCGTCCACGGAACGGTGCTTGTCGGTGGTGAAGCTGCGGAGGTCGTGGACGTGGAGGTCCAGGATTCCGTCCTGCCGGGCCTTGCCGATCAGCGAGAGTTCAAGGGGTGCCAGGTACTCGGGAAAGATGCTGACGACGTCGATGCGCATTTAGGCGTTGCCTTCTGGTTCCGAGTGGGCTGCTTCGGCCTCCGCGTTCAGCTCGAAAAGGCCGGCCGGCGGCGTAAGGAGGATGTACCCTTCCTCGATGTTGACCTCGGGAACAATCTGCTCGACAAACGGAACCAGGATTTCGTTGCCTTCCGGGGTGGTGACCATGAGCAGGTCCTGCGCGGTCCCGGTGTTGAGCGCGGCAACCTTGCCCACCACGTCTGAGCCCACCCGGGCCTCGAGTCCAACGAGTTCATGCTCGTACCAGCCTTCGTCGTCGCCCTCATCCAGCTCCTCGGTTTCGATGAAGAGCTTGGCGCCGCGCAGTGTCTCTGCCTGGTTGCGGTCTGCCACCTCTTCGAAGCCGAGCAGGAGGATGTCCTTGTTCCACCGCACACTGCTCACCGTCAGGGGGCCCAGGGCCGCCGGGTCAACCACCATCTCGGTGCCGGGGACGAACCGGTCCCCAGGGGCATCGGTCAGGACCTGGACCGTGACTTCCCCGCGGATGCCGTGGGGCTTGCCAATGCGGGCCACCTGAAGCTGCATGTGTTCCTCTGTTCCAATGTGTGGATTGCGGTTGTTCGGGAAAAGCACTCCGGCCCCTCCACCTGATGGTGGAGGGGCCGGAGCATAACTGATGTTGCCGGACGCTCAGCGGCGGCGGTCGGTGTCGACGACGTCAACCCTTACCGGTTCGCCGCCGGCCAGGGCTGCCACAACGGTGCGCAGCGCGCGTGCCGTGCGGCCCTGGCGGCCGATCACCCGTCCGAGGTCATCCTGGTGAACGCGCACCTCGAGGGTGTCCCCGCGGCGGTTGCTCTTCGAGCTGACCTTGACATCGTCCGGGGAATCAACAATTCCCCGGACCAGGTGTTCCAGCGCGTCTGCCAGCAATTTACTCAGCCTCGGTGGTCTCTGCTTCGGCCTCGGCGGCGTCAGACTTGGCTGCCTTCTTGGTGATGGCTTCCGGGATGATCACGGAACCCTTTTCCGGGGCAACGAAGGCTTCCTTCTCAGCTTTGGTCTTCAGGGTGCCTTCCTGACCCGGCAGGCCCTTGAACTTCTGCCAGTCACCGGTGATCTTCAGGATGGCTGCAACCTGCTCGGACGGCTGGGCGCCGACGGACAGCCAGTACTGGGCACGCTCGGAGTTGACCTCGATGTATGAGGGCTCTTCGGTGGGGTGGTACTTGCCGATTTCTTCGATGGCACGGCCGTCACGCTTGGTGCGTGAGTCGGCGACAACGATGCGGTAGTACGGTGCGCGCATTTTGCCAAAGCGCTTAAGGCGAATCTTTACGGCCACTTTTGTGGTCACTCCTGTTTCAGAAAAGGGGGTGAACCCGGCTTTCTGCACCCGTGGGGCGGGCCGTACTTGCGGGTTCGAAGGACAGGATCCGGACGCGGAGAGAGGGGCCACGCAGATCGAGTACCTGTTTATTGTGCCAGATCAGCGACGGGATTTCGACTTGACACAGCGGCGGCCGGAAGATGGCCGGGGGCGGGCCGCTCAGGCGGACCAGACGTAGAGCCCCGTCCGCTCCGAATCGTCGACGCTGCCGGCCAGTTCAGCCAGCTGCTGCACGTAGGTCCGCGCCTGGTTTGCGTCGAAGGGCATGTCGTCCTGGGCTGCCCACTGAGCGGCAACATCATGAAGGATGTTGCCTTCGCCTTCGGTTTCATACGAGAGCAGGTCCGCCAGGGCGCGGACCATGGCCGGCGGGACGGCCAGCAGCGAATCGCTGGACACGTCCACCATGGTCAGTTCATAGTCGGCACCGCCGGCGTGCACGGCAGTTCCGGCGAGGTCCCCCAGCTGTTCAACTTCGAAATCACTGACCCCCGGGATGCGGACGGCCTGGTCGGCGGGTGCACTGCCGCCTTCGTCCAGGACGCCGGCACGCTTGAGCGCGGCGTCATGGGTGGCAACAAAGATCTCGGTGAAGCCCATGGGAAGTACCCTTCTTCCGTTGACGGTGGTGCCGGCCGGGAGCAATGCCTGCCGCCCGGCCGTTCGGGTTCAGCCTAGTACGGGAACGCCCGGGTCAGCGTGCCGCTACCCGGATGCTGTTCCGCCAGGGGTCTTCAAACCGCAGTTCGGCTCCGGTGTGGTGGGCCCGCACGCCGGCGACCTTCAGGCGGTCCGCCAGCGCGCCGACGTCGTCACCCGCGGGCACCTCGATGAGGACTTCACCCAGGCCCAGCGTGTCCTTGCGCGGCCCCGCGCCGCGGCTGTTCCAGACATTCATGGCCATGTGGTGGTGGTAACGGCCGGCGGAGACGAAGAGGGCCTGGCCATGCCATCCGGCCGTTTTTTCAAACCCCAGGACACCGACGTAAAAATCGCGCGCGGACTGCACGTCACCCACCTGGAGGTGGACGTGGCCCACTCCTGCGGCCGTCCTGTGCTGCCCTTCCAGGGAATCCTCCGTCAGGTGCTGCTCAAGGTACCGCTGCGGCGGCAGGGCCAGGCTGTCCATGACCACGTCGGTTCCGTTCCAGGACCAGTTGCTGCGGGGCCGGTCCCAGTAGAGTTCTATGCCGTTGCCTTCGGGGTCGTTGAAGTAGAAGGCCTCGCTGACCAGGTGGTCGGCGCTCCCGGTGAAGGACCGCGGCTCGTATTGGGCGGCGGTGGCGATGGTCGCCGCGAGGGAGGCCTGGTCCTCGAACAGCAGGGCGGTGTGGAACAGGCCCGCTTCTCCCCTGCCCGGGAGGTTCAGCCCGGGCGCGGGCGCAAGATGGACCAGTGGCTTTTGCAGCCGGCCCAGGTACAGCCCGCCGTCCTGTTCGGCGACCACCTCAAGGCCAAGGGCGCGCTGGTAGTAATCGGTCATGACCTTCATGTCGCCGACCTTGAGCATGACGGTGCCCATGGTGAGGTCGGCAGGAAGAAGATCCTGGCTGGTGGCTTCTGCAGTCATTGAACGCTCCCTGTGCTGGCGGCCGTCGGGATGGGGCGACCTGTCACAGTTAAAATTACTTGAAGCTTCAATTTATTCCAAGTGCTTCGGCCCGGAAATATGCTCAACGGATAATGCGGCCTCCCAGCACCACATGGGCGAGTTGGCTGACCGTCCGGGGTACCGTCAGCGGATCCTCGCTGCAGAGGACGACGTCGGCGCGCGCCCCCTCGTGGACGCCGTCCGCACCGAGCCACTTGCGGGCTGACCAGCAGGCTGCGTCCAGTGCAGCGGCCATGGGCAGTCCGGCCTCATGCAGGGCCAAAATCTCGTCCGCGATTCTTCCGTGGTTGATGACGCTGCCGGCGTCCGTACCGGCGAAGATCCTCACGCCCGCCCCGTAAGCTTCGGCCACCCGCTCCATCCGCCGCTCCCACAGCGCCAGCATGTGGTCCGCGTACCGCGGAAACTTGAGCCGGGCCTGGGCGGCGATGTCCGGGAACGTCGCGATGTTGATGAGTGTGGGGACGATCGGCACTCCCTGTTCGGCGAACCGGGGAAGATGCCGGGGCAGGAGTCCGGTGGCATGCTCGATGCAGTCGATGCCGGCGTCCAGCATCTGGTCCAGGGTGTCCTCAGCGAAGCAGTGGGCGGTGACCCGGGCGCCTTCGTCATGCGCCGCCTGTACCGCGTCCCGCACGACGGCGGAGGGAAAGGACGGCGCCAGGTCGCCAATGCCGCGGTCGATCCAGTCCCCCACGAGCTTGACCCAGCCGTCGCCGTCGCGGGCCTGCTTGCGAACGGCTTCCACAAGGCCTTCCGGTTCCACCTCGTCGGCGAAACCGCGAAGATATCGGCGGGTCCGGGCAACGTGCCGTCCAGCGCGGATCAGCACCGGGAAGTCCCGGCCGCCCTGCAACCAGCGGGTGTCGGCCGGGGAGCCGGCATCCCTGACCAGCATGGTGCCGGCCGCCAGGTCTGCCCGGGCCTGGTCTTCGGCGGCAGCAGCGTCCACCGGGCCGCCGGGTCCGAGCCCGATGTGGCAGTGGGCATCCACGAAACCTGGCAGGACCCAGCCCTCCAGCACCTTGTCCGGCACCTGCTGCGGGCGTGTGAAGGTCAACAGCCCGTCAACGGACCACAGGCCCCGCCGCTCGCTGTCCGGCCCGGCAAGCACCGGGCCGCTGAATTCGATGATCTCCGGCATTGGACTCCTTTTCCCGCCAGTCAGGCTAGCACCGGCCATGTGACAAGCCCCTCCCGGAAGGCTGTGGTAGCTTTCTTCCTGACCACACGGGTGCCCCTGCAGGGGCTGAGATCGGGCTGACGCAGCCTGCGACCGTTGAACCTGTCCGGGTAATGCCGGCGAAGGAAGTGAGTATTCCTTGAATACACCCAATGAACAGCTGGACCCTGCCCTGAATCAGTCCCGCGAAGGCGTGGCCGGTGGGGCGGCGGAAGGCCAGGTCACCCAGTCCCTGACGTCGCATTCGCTGGCGTTCATCGAAGACGCAGAGTCGGGAATCCGGATACCCGTAACGGAAATTGCCCTGGAGCCGTCCCCCAACGGGGAACCGAACGGGCCATTCCGGACCTACCGGACGGCCGGACCGGGCAGCGATCCGGTTCGCGGCCTCAGCCCCTTCCGGTCCGGATGGATCGTGGCGCGGGGCGACACTGAAGCGTACGGCGGCAGGGAGCGGAACCTGCTCGACGACGGCCGCTCGGCTGTCCGCCGCGGCGCCGCCTCCGCCGAGTGGCAGGGGGCCCAGCCGGTGCCCCGCCGCGCCGTCGAGGGCAAGACGGTAACGCAGATGCACTACGCCAGGCAGGGCATCATCACCCCCGAGATGCGCTTCGTAGCGCTGCGCGAGAACTGCGACGTTGAGCTGGTCCGCAGTGAAGTCGCGGCCGGGCGGGCCATCATTCCCAACAACATCAACCATCCCGAGTCAGAGCCGATGATCATCGGTAAGGCCTTCCTGGTCAAGATCAATGCCAATATCGGCAATTCGGCCGTCACCAGTTCCATTGCCGAGGAAGTGGACAAGCTGCAGTGGGCCACCCAGTGGGGGGCCGACACCGTGATGGACCTTTCCACCGGCGATGACATCCACACCACCCGGGAGTGGATCATCCGCAACTCCCCCGTCCCGATCGGCACCGTGCCCATCTATCAGGCCTTGGAAAAGGTCAACGGGGAAGCCAATGCGCTGACCTGGGAGATTTTCCGCGACACCGTGATCGAGCAGTGCGAGCAGGGTGTGGACTACATGACCGTGCACGCCGGCGTCCTGCTCCGGTATGTTCCGCTGACCGCCAACCGGGTCACCGGCATCGTCTCGCGGGGAGGCTCCATCATGGCGGGCTGGTGCCTGGCCCACCACCAGGAAAACTTCCTGTACACGCACTTCGACGAGCTGTGTGAAATCTTCGCCAGGTACGACGTCGCGTTTTCCCTCGGCGACGGCCTGCGCCCGGGAGCTACGGCGGATGCCAATGACGCTGCGCAGTTTGCGGAACTGGACACGCTGGCCGAGCTCACCCAGCGGGCCTGGAAATACGACGTGCAGGTGATGGTGGAGGGCCCGGGGCACATCCCGTTCCACCTGGTCCGGGAAAACGTCGAACGGCAGCAGGAACTCTGCAAGGGGGCACCGTTCTACACACTCGGGCCGCTGGTCACTGACGTGGCTCCTGGTTATGACCACATCACGTCCGCGATCGGCGCCACGGAAATCGCCCGGTACGGCACGGCCATGCTGTGCTACGTCACACCGAAGGAACACCTGGGCCTGCCCAACAAGGACGACGTGAAAACCGGTGTCATCACGTACAAGATCGCCGCCCACGCCGCCGACCTTGCCAAGGGCCACCCGGGGGCGCACGAGCGGGATGACGCGCTGTCCAAGGCACGCTTCGAGTTCCGCTGGCGCGACCAGTTCGCGCTGTCCCTGGACCCGGTGACGGCCGAGGCCTTCCACGACGAGACGCTCCCCGCGGAACCGGCCAAGACTGCCCACTTCTGCTCGATGTGCGGGCCAAAGTTCTGCTCCATGCGGATCAGCCAGGACATCCGGGACGAATACGGGTCCGCCGAGGCGCAGGCGGCCCTGGCCGAGGCGGCCTCAGGCATGCGCGCGAAGAGCCGGGAGTTCATGGCCGCCGGGGCCAAGGTGTACCTGCCGGAGCTGAACGTTCCGGCAGCGGGACGTAGCTGACTCCCCTCGAGTTTCCCGTCCGGCCGGCAATTGGGGGCCGGCCGGACGGGAAGGCTGCGTGCTGGCCGGGGTCAGGAGGCCCTGGCAGGCTCGGTCCTGCTGACCTCGCTGATGAAGGAGCGGATGGCGCGGTCGCCGTCCCGTGAGTCGTGGGGCCGGTGGCCCCCGGCAGCAACGCGGTGCAGGGCGCCCGTCTCACGGAGGTAACCGGCGATCTCCTCATAGAGGGGCTCCCATCCCCCGGTCAGGACCAGGGTGGGGACGCCCGGAACGATGTGCAGCGGTGCCTCCCACGACGGTGACTGCAGCCGCAGCCGCCTTGCCGAGCGCTTCTCCTCGGCAGTGACCGGCTCCTGGAGGTCCGTGGCGTAGACCCGCCGGACGAACTCCCGCTGGAAATCCTCGTCGCTGAGTTGGCGGCGGACGTCGAACAACGGCTGCATGAGGCGGATATGGGCCGCTGTGGCCGGCAGTTCCGCGGTAAGGGAGAGGCACGCCGGCTCCACGAGGGTCAGCGAATAGACGAGGTCGGGCCGTTCGACGGCGGCCATCATGGCGGCGATGGCCCCTTGTGCATGAGCCACGATGTGTCCGCCCGCGGCACCGCGGCCGTCGTCCGCCAGGGACCGCAGCACGATGGCCGTGTCCTCGGCGAAGGAGGACTCCACGGGTTCGGCGACGGGATCGTACCCGTGGCGGCGCAGGAACAGTGCGTCGTAGGACAGCGCCATACCGTGTTGGCGCGGCCAGGCCGCGGCACCGAAACTTCCGGCGCCGTGCACGAACACTACCCTCTGCTTGAACATGACCCAACCCTATTCCACGGCACCGGCAACCCCTGCAAACGGCAGCAGGTGTCGTTTTGAGCCCTCAAAACGACACCTGCTGCTACCTGGTCGGGATGCTGTTACTTGCCGAGGAACTTGTCGAAGCCCTTGGGCAGGTTCAGCTGGGACGGGTCGAAGTCGCCCCCCTGCTGGCCGAAGGCCGCGCCGGTGGGCAGGGCCTTGGCTGCATTGGCACGGCGTGCTTCGGCGTCCTTGCGCTCCTGGGCGGCCTTTGCAGGGTTGCCCGACTTTGCCTTCTTCTTCGGTGCGTTCTTGGCGTTCTTCCGGGCTCCGCCGCCCGCCCCGGGCATTCCGGGCATTCCGGGCATCCCCGGCATGCCGCCCTGGGCCATCTTCTTCATCATCTTCTGGGCCTGGGCGAATCGTTCCAGCAGTCCGTTGACCTCGGAAACGTGCACACCGGAACCGCGCGCGATGCGGGCGCGGCGGGACCCGTTGATGATCTTGGGCGCCACGCGCTCGTGCGGGGTCATGGAGCGGACAATCGCTTCCACGCGGTCGATCTCGCGCTCGTCGAACTGCTCCAGCTGCTGGCGGATGTTCTGCGCGCCGGGCATCATCATGAGCATCTTTTTCATGGAACCCATGTTGCGGATCTGCTGCATCTGGGCCAGGAAGTCGTCCAGGGTGAAGTCCTCCTGGTCGGCGAACTTCTTCGCCATCCGGGCAGCTTCATCCTTGTCCCAGGACTTTTCGGCCTGCTCGATGAGCGTGAGGACATCGCCCATGTCCAGGATGCGCGAGGCCATCCGGTCCGGGTGGAACAGCTCGAAGTCGTCCAGGCCCTCGCCCGTGGAGGCGAACATCACGGGCTTACCGGTGACCGACGCGACGGACAGCGCGGCACCACCGCGGGCGTCGCCGTCGAGCTTGGAGAGGACGATGCCGGTGAAGTTGACGCCTTCGTCGAATGCGTGCGCCGTGTTCACGGCGTCCTGGCCGATCATGGCGTCGATGACGAACAGGACTTCGTTGGGCACGATGGCGCGGCGGATCTGGCGTGCCTGTTCCATCATGTCGGCGTCAACGCCGAGGCGCCCCGCGGTGTCAACGATGACGACGTCGTGCAGCTTCTGGCGGGCTTCCTCGACGCCGGCACGCGCCACCGCCACGGGGTCACCCGCAGGGTGCTCAAGTTCGGACGAGGTGGCGCCCGGGTGGGGCGCGAACACCGGCACGTTGGCGCGCTGGCCCACCACCTGCAACTGGGTGACGGCGTTGGGTCGCTGCAGGTCACATGCCACCAGCATGGGGCTGTGGCCCTGCGCCTTCAGCCACTTGGACAGCTTGCCGGCCAGGGTTGTCTTACCGGCACCCTGCAGGCCTGCCAACATGATGATCGTGGGGCCGTTTTTGGCGAGCCGGATGCGGCGGGTCTCGCCGCCGAGGATCTCCACGAGTTCCTCGTTGACGATCTTGACGATCTGCTGGCTCGGGTTCAGTGCGGCCGATACCTCGGCGCCCAGGGCGCGTTCGCGGACCCGCCCCGTGAATTCCCGGACAACGGGGACTGCAACGTCGGCGTCCAGAAGGGCGCGGCGGATCTCGCGGACTGTTGCATCGACGTCGGCCTCGGTGAGGCGGCCTTTGCCGCGGAGATTCTTGAAGGTTGCTGTCAACCGGTCAGAGAGTGAATTGAACACGCGCCGTGCACTTCTTTCAGTGGATGATCGGGACTCGACTATCTAGGGTACCAAGTCGGGCACCCAAGATGGCATGCTGGCAAAATGACGAGCCAAACAACTGTAAGAACCCTGCTCATCCTCGGTGCCTCCGGCGATCTTACCGGCCGGCTCCTCCTGCCCGGGCTGGCGCGGCTGGTGGCGAAGGGCCGCGCGGCAGGGCTGCGGCTCGTTGGGGCGGGATCTGATCCGTGGACCCCGGAACAGTGGCGGGAGAGGGTGCATTCGTCGTTTGCTGCAACCGCCGAAGCCGCAGCCGCCGAGGGACAGGAAGCGCTTCAGGCGCTCGAAAAGGAAACTGTCTACCATCAGCTGGACGTCACCGCCGGCGGCGGCCTTGCCGCACTGCTGCGCAGCCTCGAGGGGCCCGTGGCCGTCTATTTTGCGCTCCCGCCGAAGATCAGCCAGCTCGCGTGTGAGGCCTTGCAGCCCGAGGACGTCCCGGACGGGACGCGGCTGGTGATGGAGAAACCGTTCGGGTCGGGCGAGGAATCCGCACGGTCCCTTAACCGGACCCTGGTGCGGCTGGTGCCCGAGGACCACATCCACCGGGTTGACCACTTCCTGGGCAAGGCCACCGTGCTGAACATCCTGGGCCTGCGCTTTGCCAACAACTTCCTTGAGCCCGTCTGGAACCGCCACCACATTGAAAAGGTGGAAATCATCTTTGACGAGGACCTGGCCCTGGAAGGGCGGGCGCGCTACTACGACGGCGCCGGCGCCCTCCGGGACATGATCCAAAGCCACCTGCTGCAGATTATGGCCCTGATGGCCATCGAGCCGCCGGCCACCGTGGGCGAGCGGGACCTGCGCGATGCCATCTCCGCCGTCCTTCGGGCCAGCAGCGTCCGTGCCCCCTTCGCCGCCTCCACCCGCAGGGCACGCTACACCGCAGGCTCTGTGGCAGGAAAGGCGGTGCCGGACTACGCCAGGGAGGAGGGAGTGGACGCGGACCGCGGAACCGAAACCCTCGCGGAGATCCAGATAGGGATCGACAACTGGCGCTGGAAGGATGTCCCGTTCGTCCTGCGGTCCGGCAAGGCTTTGGGTGCCAAGCGCAAGGAAGCCGTGGTCACGTTCCGCCCGGTCCCCCACCTGCCCAAAGGCTTCACGGGCGTGGACTCCCCAAACCAGCTGCGGATCGGCTTCGGCCCGGATACTTTGCAGTTCGACGTCGATGTCAATGGCCCCGGAGACATCTTCAGCCTGAGCCGGGCCACCCTTCAGGCCGAACTGAGTGCCTCCGAACTCCTCCCCTATGGCGAAGTCCTGGAGGGCGTGCTCGCCGGTGATCCCCTGCTGTCTGTCCGCGGCGACACCGCGGAGGACTGCTGGCGGATTGTTGAGCCGGTGCTTCTGGCCTGGCAGCGCAACGACGTCCCGCTTGAGGAGTACGACGCCGGTTCGGCCGGGCCCGCTTCCTGGCCTACCGCAGGGCGTGCTGACAGCGGGTCCTGAGGACCGGGCGCACGACTTACGGCCCTGCGCTATTAACGACAGAGCGGGCAGGAAACCTTCCGGTTTCCTGCCCGCTCCTGCTTTGCTCTTCAGGTTCCGGGAGAAGACGCTCCGCCCTAGATGGCGGCGACTCCCCGTTCACCGGTCCGGACCCGGACGGCTTCGAAAACGTCCATGGTCCAAACCTTGCCGTCACCGGCACGGCCGGTGTTGGAGCTGGCGATGATGACGTCCAGGATGTCGTCAGCTTGCTCGTCCGTCGCCAGCACCTCCACCCGGATCTTCGGCAGGAGATCCACGTTGTACTCTGCACCGCGGTAAACCTCGGTGTAGCCCCGCTGCCGGCCGTAACCGCTGGCCGCGCTGACCGTCAGGCCCTGTACGCCGTAGGCTTCCAGTCCTTCCCGGATGGCTTCGAGCTTTTCCGGCCTGACGATAGCAGTAATCAGTTTCATGCCCCCACGCTTTCCTTGCCTGTTGCTGATTCGTTCTTCTGGGCAGCCGCTGCGGGCTGGTCAGAGGTTTCCTGCTGGTTCTTGCCGGTGATCATGTCGTGCAGCGGCTGGAAGCTTCCACCGTGGCCGCCCACACCGAACTCGTAGGCGGTCTCGGCGTGCAGGCTGAGGTCCACACCCACCGTTTCCTGTTCCTGCGAGACGCGGAAGCCCATGGTCTTGTGGATGGCGAAGGCGATGATCGCGGTCAGGATTGCCGAGTACGCGATGGCGATGCCTGCTGCTGCCAGCTGTGCCCACATCTGGGTCATGCCGCCTCCGTAGAAGAGGCCGCCGCCCACGCCGTCTGTGGGCAGTGCGATGAAGCCTAGGGCAACGGTGCCGATGATGCCGGACACGAGGTGGACGCCTACAACGTCGAGCGAGTCGTCGAAGCCCCAGCGGAACTTCAGGCCAACAGCCAGGGCAGAGGCGACACCGGCCACGACGCCGAGGCCGAGGGCACCGACAGGGCTGACGTTGGCGCAGGCCGGGGTGATGGCCACCAGGCCGGCGACCACGCCGGAAGCGGCACCAAGGGAGGTGGGGTGTCCGTCGCGGATGCGTTCAGTGACGAGCCAGCCGAGCATCGCCGCTGCGGGAGCCGCGAGCGTGTTGACCCAGATGACGCCACCCTGTTCAGCAGAGGAGGCAAGGCCGCCGTTGAAGCCGAACCAGCCGAACCACAGGATGGCTGCTCCGAGCATCACGAACGGGATGTTGTGCGGGCGGTGGTTGGGGTCCTTGCCGAAGCCCTTGCGGTTGCCGATGATCAGGACGAGGATCAGGGCCGCCACACCGGCGTTGATGTGGACGACGGTGCCGCCGGCGAAGTCGATGGCCGGGCCGAGGGCCTGGCCAATCGCGCCTTCCTCACCGAAGAGGCCGCCACCCCACACCATGTAGGCGAGCGGGCAGTACACGAGGGTCACCCACACGGGCACGAACACGGACCAGGCGCCGAACTTGGCGCGGTCAGCGATCGCACCGCTGATCAGGGCCACAGTGATGATGGCAAAGGTGGCACCGTAGCCGACAAGGATAAGGCCGTCCGGCGTGTCTGCCGTGTTGACTCCCTCGAGACCAAAGCTGGTGAACGGGTTGCCGACGATCTGCAGGAAGCCATCACCGCCCGTCATGGAGTAGCCCCACAGTACCCACACAACGCTCACGATGCCGATGGAGATGAAGCTCATCATCATCATGTTCAGTGCTGCCTTGGCACGGGTCATGCCGCCGTAGAAAAATGCCAGGCCCGGTGTCATAAACAGCACAAGTGCTGCCGCCACCATGAGCCAAACGTGACCTGCGGTAAGTTCCATGGTGCACGTCCTCTCTCATCGAATGTTGCGGAATGCTCCGCCTGCCAACGCCTTTTTGCGTCCTGTAAAAATTGTGTCGGCGGCGTGTTTCGCCCGGAGAGGATTTAGATTGCCGCTCTGTTACAAGAACCTCTAGGAAGTAAATGGTGCATATCCGGGTTGTTACGGTTGTGTTTCACCACTCCCGCCGGACCCCGGCCGCACTCTCTGCAAGGAACTCCGCTTCATGACTGCAGCACCCCGCGTGAGCGGCGCCACATCAAGGATTTTGGCGCGCCTTCGGCCGCGACGGGACAAGCTCCCGCGCGACATCAAGGTGATGCTCGCCGCCGCGTTCCTGATCGCGCTTGGATTCGGGCTTGTTGCGCCCGTATTGCCGCAATTCGCCACAACCTTTGGCGTGGGAAACACCGAGGCGGCGGTGATCGTGGCGATTTTTGCCTTCATGCGGCTCATTTTTGCTCCGGCAGGCGGAACCCTGATCGGCCGGCTGGGCGAACGGCCCGTTTACGTGGCGGGCCTGCTGATTGTGGCCGGGTCCACGGCGGCGTGCGCCTTTGCCCAGGACTACTGGCAGCTGCTGCTTTTCCGGGGGCTGGGCGGTGCCGGTTCCGTGATGTTCACCGTGGCGTCCATGGCTCTGGTGGTCAGGCTGGCGCCGCCGGAGAGCCGGGGCAGGGTGTCCGGCGCCTATGCGTCAGCGTTCCTGATCGGCAACGTCTGCGGTCCGATCGTGGGCGGCCTTTTGGCCGGTTTCGGGCTGCGGATCCCATTCCTGGCCTACGCCGGCGCCCTGGTGATCGCCGCAATCGTGGTGCAGACCCAGTTGAGCCACCAGCGCCGCGGGTCCCGGGATTCCCGGGACAAGGCGCCGGACATGCGCTTCGGGGAGGCGCTGGGGACCGGCGCCTACCGGTCAGCCCTGTTTTCCAGCTTCGCCAACGGGTGGGCCACCTTTGGAGTCCGCATGGCCACCGTTCCCCTGTTTGCTGCCGCTGCGTTCGGCTCCGGCCCCGAAGCGGCGGGGCTGGCACTGGCGGTCTTTGCCGCCGGTAACGCCGCCGCCCTGACGTTTTCCGGTCGCCTGGCCGACAGCTTGGGACGCAAACCCATGATGATCTGGGGCCTGCTGGTGGCCGGTCTCGCCACCGCCGGCATCGGCTTCACGTCAGACCTCGGCTGGTTCCTGGCCGCTTCAGTGGTTGCCGGCATCGGCTCCGGGCTCTTTGGCCCTGCCCAGCAGGCCGCCGTCGCCGACGTGATCGGCAGCGGGCGTTCCGGCGGGAAGGTGCTGGCCGTCTACCAGATGACGTCCGACGTCGGCGCGATTGTTGGGCCCGTCCTGGCGGGCGTGCTTGCCGACCGGCTGGGCTTCGGCTGGGCCTTCGGTGTCACCGGCGGCATCATGCTGGTGGCCGCGTTCACCTGGCTCGCCACCCGGGAGACCCTCCAGTCAGCCAGGCCCTAGGAACCGGCCGGGCGCAGGACGGATCCGCAGCTCAGTTCAGCAGCGCGTCCACAAAGCCCTCGGCCTCGAACGGGGCAAGATCGTCCGCGCCCTCGCCCAGGCCGATCAGCTTCACCGGAACGCCGAGGCTCTTCTGGATGGCAACGACGATTCCACCCTTGGCCGTCCCGTCCAGCTTGGTCAGGACGATGCCGGTGATGTTGACAACCTCGGAGAATACCCGTGCCTGGTTCAGGCCGTTCTGGCCGGTGGTGGCATCCAGGACGAGCAGCACCTCATCAACTTCGGCAAGCTTTTCGATGACGCGCTTGACCTTGCCGAGCTCGTCCATCAGGCCGACCTTGTTCTGCAGACGTCCGGCGGTGTCGATCATCACGACGTCCACTTCCTGGTCAATGCCTGCCTTGACGGCTTCGTAGGCCACCGAGGCGGGGTCGGCGCCGTCAATGTCGGACTTGACGGTGGGGACGCCAACACGCTGGCCCCACGTGGCAAGCTGCTCGGCGGCTGCGGCGCGGAAGGTATCGGCGGCGCCCAGCAGGACGTCCTTGTCTTCGGCCACCAGTACGCGTGCCAGTTTGCCCACGGTGGTGGTCTTACCCACACCGTTCACGCCCACCACCATCATGACGGCGGGCTTGTCGGCGTGGCGCTGGACATTGAGGCTGCGGTCCATGGTGGGGTCCACCAGCTTGATGAGCTCCTCGCGGAGCAGTTTCTTGACGTCCTCCGGGGTCCGGGTGCCCAGTACCTTGACCCGCTCGCGCAGGGCATCCACAAGCTGCATGGTGGGCTCGGTGCCAAGGTCTGCCAGAAGGAGGGTTTCCTCTACTTCGTCCCAGACGTCCTCGTCGATTTTGTCGCTGGAGAGCAGCGCCAGCAGGCCTTTGCCCATGATGTTATTGGAGCGGACCAGCCGCTCCCGCAGGCGCATGAGCCGGCCCGCCACGGGCAGCGGGGTTTCCACCGGAATGACTTCCAGCCCTGCGGCGGTGTCGGGAACAGTGGTGGCGTCCAGGTCATCGAGGGCAATTTCCTCCGGTGCCTTCCGGTCCGCCACCGCCGGGCCGTCAGCCACCAGGGTGCTGCCGCCGGACTGGATTTCCGGATCGTTGGCGTCACGGGTACCCGGGTACCTGGTGATGTTCTTCCGAGTCTTCAGCAGGACAGGAATCAGCCCGCCGATAACCGCCAGGGCAGCAACAATGGACAGGATAATGGGAAGGATGTCATTCACTCCCCTAGCTTCTCACAAACGGAACAGGCGTTTTGGGCGGCATAGGACGCTTGACCTGCCCCGACGCCCCCGGGATCCCGTGCCTATACCTCGGCGCCGAGCCGCTGGCTGATCACGGTGGAAACGCCGTCACCCCGCATTGTGACGCCGTAGAGGGCGTCCGCCACTTCCATGGTGCGCTTCTGGTGGGTGATCACGATGAGCTGGCTGGATTCCCGCAATTCCTCGAAGATGGTGATGAGCCGGCCGAGGTTGGTGTCGTCCAGGGCGGCCTCCACCTCGTCCATTACATAGAACGGGGACGGCCGCGCCTTGAAGATCGCCACCAGCAGTGCCACTGCGGTCAGCGACCGTTCACCGCCGGACAGCAGCGAGAGCCGTTTGATTTTCTTGCCGGCGGGGCGGGCCTCCACCTCGATGCCCGTGGTGAGCATGTCCGCGGGATCCGTGAGGACCAGCCGTCCCTCGCCGCCGGGAAAGAGCCGTTCGAAGACCCTGACGAACTGGGCTTGGGTGTCTTCGAAGGCTTCCGTGAAGACCCGCTGGACCCTGTCGTCCACTTCCTTGATGATGTCCAGCAGGTCCTTGCGGCTGGCTTTGAGGTCCTCAAGCTGTGTGCTGAGGAACTGGTGCCGCTCTTCCAGCGCGGCGAATTCCTCCAGCGCCAGGGGGTTCACCTTGCCGAGGCTGGCAAGATCCCGCTCGGCTTTCCGCAGGCGTTTCTCCTGCTCCGGGCGGTCATAGGGCTTGCCCTCCCTGATCTCCTCCCCGCCGGCATCAACGGGCGCGCGAAGGGCGGCCCATTTGTCGGCGCTTTCGTCCGCGGGAACCGGAACAGGCACGTGAGGCCCGAACTCGTCCACCAGGGCGTCGGGGGTGATCCCCAGTTCATCAATGGAGCGCGTCTCCAGCGCCTCGATCCGTGCGCGCTGTTGGGCACGGGCCAGCTCGTCCCGGTGCACGTTGTCCGTAAGGTCGGAAAGCTCCCGGGCCAGCGCCTCATTCGCGTTCCGGATTTCCTTCAGCCCCCGGTCCCGCAGCTCACGGTTCTCCTCGGCGAGGTCCCGCTCGTGCCGTGCGAGGTCAACGGAGATGTCCACGTGGCGGAGTGCGAGGCCTACGGCTGCCGAAACTGCCGCTGCGCGCCGGGCCTGGATGCGACGGCGGCGGGCCCGTTCGGCCGCTTCCTCGCGGGCCCGGCGTTCCGTGGCGGCAGCACGTTCCAGCGATGCCACGCGGTTGCGGGTGGCAGAAAGCTGTTCCTCCGCGCTCCGCAGGGACAGCCGCGCCTCCACTTCGGCGGCGCGGGCCTGGGACGCGGTCCGGGCCAAAGCGTCCCGGTGTTCAGTTGACGGCTCCTGCTCCAGCGGCACCTCCTGCGCCGCCGCCAGGCGGGCAGCGACGGCGGCGAGCGCTTCTTCCTCCGCCACAACGTTTGCCTCGGAACGGACCAACGAAGCCGCCAGCCTGTCACTTTCGCCGACGGCGCTGCGCAGCAGGGAGTTAAGGTGGCCGAGGCGTTCCGCCACTGCCGCCAGCCTCGCGTCGGACTCGTGGAGCTTGTCCAGGGCCGCGTCTGCCCGTTCCTGCGCCTCGGCGCGCCGGGCTTCAGCGCCTGCCAGGGCGAACCTGTTTTGTTCCATCGCGGTGGTCACCGCCGAAAGCTGTCTGTCGGCGTCGTCCACGGCGGCCTGGACTTCAAGCAGTGACGGCGTCCTGGCCGAGCCTCCCGTAACTGACAGCGCCGTGAAAATGTCCCCTGCGCGGGTAACGGCCGTGAGGCCGGGCTGCGTCGCCACCAGTGCGGCGGCGCCTTCAATGTCGGGAACGACGGCGGTACGGGACAGCAGGTGCCTGACCAGTGCCAGGGACCTGCCGTCGCCGGACACCAAGGCCGCGGCCCATTGGGCGTCCCCGTGCAGGTCAGGCAGGGTTGTGTCCTGCAGGTCAGCGCCCGCCGCGGAAGCGATGAGGACGGACGCCCGGCCGGCGTCGTCGTCCTTGAGCCGCTGCAGTACCTCGGCGGCCGTGGACGGGTCCTGTACAACAATCGCCTCCGATGCCTCCCCCAGTGCGGCGGCAACCGCCGTTTCGAATCCGGACTCCACCGTGAGTTCCGCGGCGAGGCTTGCGTGCACGCCGGGGATTCCGGACTGCAGGACATGCCTGGCGCCGTCCTTGCGGTCCAGCCCAAGCTTCAACGCATCCCGGCGGGCTGCCAGGGCGTCACGCTTGCGGATCCCCTCGTTGATGGCTGCCTTCAGGTCCGTGATTTCGCTGAGGACGCCGTCCAGGGCAGCACTTGCGGCCTCGTAGTCGGCATCGAGCGATTCCTCGCCCTCTTCAACTCCTGCCACCTGGTTTTCCAGGGCTGTGAATTCGGCCTGTGCGCGGGCACGGCGCTCGGCACCGGCGGCCACCGATTCCCGCAGCCTGCCCAGCTCGGCCTGCGCAGATTCGACCCGCGACCTGGCCGCCGCCACTTGTCCTGCCAGGCGGGCCAGGCCCTCGCGCCGGTCCGCCACGGCGCGCAGCTCCGCGGTAAGCCGCTGATCTTCGGCATGGGCATCCCGTTCGGCCTGGACCTTTGCGGCAGTGGCGGATTCCAGGGCGCCCCGCCGGTCCAGGATGGACCGTTCGAGTTCGGCAAGCTCCTCGCGGACACGCGCGGCCTGGCGTTCCAGCTGTTCCGGATCCCGTCCCGGGGGTGGTGCGGAATCCACGGACCCGAGCAGGCGGCTGCGGTCCCCGGCGAGCGAACCGAGGGAACGAAGCCGCTCCCTCGCCGCCGACAACCGGTACCAGGTATCCCTGGCGGCGTTCAATGCCGGGGTGGCCTCCGCCGCCAGCTGCTCAAGCGTTGCCTGCTGCCGGCGGCCCTCCTCCAACTCCTGGTTGACCACCGTCCGCCGGGCCTTGAGAGCCTCTTCGTCCGCCACATCCTGTTCCAGGGCAAGCTGCATCTGGACAAGGTCGTCAGCCAGCAGCCGGGCGCGGGCGTCCCGGACGTCAAACTGGACGCGCTGGGCCCGGCGGGCCACCTCGGCCTGCTTGCCCAGCGGTGTGAGCTGGCGCCGTATTTCGCCGGTGAGGTCGGAGAGGCGCTGGAGATTGGCCTGCATCGCCTCGAGTTTGCGGACCGTCCGTTCCTTGCGCCGGCGGTGCTTGAGGATGCCGGCCGCTTCCTCGATGAAGCCCCGCCGGTCCTCAGGCGTGGCATGCAGGATGCGGTCCAGCTGTCCCTGCCCCACGATGACGTGCATTTCCCGGCCGAGGCCCGAATCGGACAGGAGTTCCTGGATGTCGAGCAGGCGGCAACCTGCGCCGTTGATGGCGTATTCGGACCCGCCCGTGCGGAACAGGGTCCTGGAGATGGTGACTTCACTGTATTCGATCGGCAGGGCACCGTCGGTGTTGTCGATGGTCAGCGAAACGTGGGCCCTGCCCAGGGGCGGCCGCCCCGATGTGCCGGCGAAGATCACATCCTCCATCTTGCCGCCGCGGAGGGTTTTGGCGCCCTGCTCGCCCATCACCCAGGCCAGCGCGTCCACCACGTTCGACTTGCCGGAACCGTTCGGGCCGACTACGGCAGTGACGCCCGGCTCAAAGTCGAAGGTGGTGGCGGACGCAAAAGACTTGAACCCCCGGACGGTGAGGCTTTTGAGGTGCAAGGCGTTTCGGATCTCCTGAGTGGCTGTAGCGGCTGCTTTCGCAGACCCTAAATCTACTTCGTCTCCGGCCAAAATACGGGATTCCCACGGCTTCCGCCGTGCACTCCGGCGGCCCGGTTCCCGCCGTTCACCGGACCACCGCCAGGGATCGCGTCCGTACTTACGGAGTGGCTACCAGTGTCCGTTGCGGGGACGGGGCTGGCAGACCGGGCAGGTGTGCGATGAGCGGTTCATGAACTGCTCACGGCGGATCGTGGCGTGGATTCCGGCGGCCGCGCAGCGCTTGCAGGGCTCGCCTTCGCGGCCGTAGGCGTTGAGGGACCTGTCAAAGTATCCGGAGGCCCCGTTGACGTTCACGTAGAGGGAGTCGAAGCTGGTCCCGCCTGCTGCAAGTGCATCGAGCATCACCTCGCGGGCGCTGCTGACCACTCTTTCGGCTTCACCCCTGCGCAGTGTCTCGGTGGGCCGGGCGAAGTGCAGCCGCGCCCGCCACAGTGCCTCGTCAGCGTAGATATTACCGATGCCGGACACCAGGCCCTGGTCCAGGAGAGCGCGTTTAAGCCCCGTTTTGCGCTTCCGCAGCCGGCGGTGGAAAAGGTCGAAAGAGAAAGCCGGGTCCAGCGGGTCCCGGGCAATATGCGAGGCCTCTTCCGCAATCAACGGGACGGGAGTCTCGGCCAGGCCGCCCGGGCCGCCGTCGTCCGTGGGCACCATGGCCGTGACAAAGAGGCCTCCAAAAATCCGCTGGTCCACGAACCGCAGTTCTTCCGGCATCCCATCACGGGCGCTGAGCCGGAACCGCACTTTGAGATGCTTTTCGTCCGGGACCTGGCTGTCCTGCATCAGGAGCTGGCCGCTCATGCCCAGGTGCGCCATCAGCGCGACAGCGGGCCGCCCGAACGCGTCGGGGGTAGGTGCCTCCTGAGCGTGGGAGTTGTCCGAAAGCGGCAGCCAGAGGAATTTGCCCCGGCGCACCACGTCGGTCACCGTGGCGCCTTCGAGGTTGCCGATGAAATCCTTGACCCCGAGGGAGTGGCGGCGGACTGACCGCGGGTCCAGTACATCAACGGCCTCGACGGTCCGGCCGCGGACCCAGCTCACCAGGCCGCGGCGGACCACTTCCACCTCTGGGAGTTCCGGCACGGCGCCTACTTGGCTGCTACGGAACCGGTGGACTTGCCGGATGCGTCGGAAGGACCTGTTCCGGAAAGGACGCGCCAGGCATCGGCTGCGGCTTCCTGCTCGGCTTCCTTCTTGGAGTGTCCGGAGCCCTTGCCGCAAGGCTTGCCACCGATGTTCAGGACTGCCGTGAAAGTCCGGGCATGGTCCGGACCCGCACCGTCCACAGCGTAGTGGATGGTGCCCAGCTGGCGGCTGGCGGCAAGCTCCTGGATGCTGGTTTTCCAGTCTGTCCCCGCACCGAGCACGGCCGCGTCCTTCAGCAGGGGCCCGATGAGCCTCATGACAAGCTGGCGTGCGGTCTCGATATCGTTTGACACATAGGTGGCACCGATCAGCGCCTCCATGGTGTCGGCCAGGATGGACGCCTTGTTCTTGCCTTCGGTGAGCTTCTCGCCCTGCCCAAGGTAGATGTAGTCGCCAATTCCAAGGCTGCGTCCAATGTTTGCCAGCGCGCGTGTGCTGACCACGGCTGAGCGGCGCTTTGCCAGGTCTCCCTCGGGAAGGTCCGGGTTGTCCCGGTAGAGGGCATCAGTAACGGAGAAACCCAGGATGGAGTCGCCGAGGAATTCCAGCCGCTCATTCGTGGGAATGCCGCCGTTTTCGTAGGCGTACGAACGGTGCGTGAGCGCAAGACGAAGCGTCCCGGCGTCAATAGTGACACCGAGACGCTTCAGAAGCTCTTCAGTTGAAGACATCAGGTCAGCCTTAGTGGCCGATTAGACGTCAGCGACCTTGCGGCCCTTGTACTCAAGGAACAGCGCAGTGCCAGCAGAGTCGGTAACGACCTTAGCCTGGTGCGGCAGGCTGTAAGTAACCTGGCCGTTCTCAACGGTCTTCACCAGGTGGGGGGCGGTCGCCTTCCACTGCGAGCGGCGGGCGCGGGTATTCGAGCGAGACATTTTCCGCTTGGGAACAGCCACGGCTAACTCATTTCTCTCTAGACAAACACGTACAAATCAATTTTGCCGGTCAGGCTTAGCCATATCAGCTAGGGCAGCCCAGCGAGGATCCAAGACCTCGTGGTGGTGCCCCGGCTCGTCTTCCAGGCGAACTCCACATTCGGAGCAAAGACCCTGGCAGTCTTCCCGGCACACCGGCTGGAACGGCAGGTTGGTGACAACCGCGTCCCGCAACACCGGTTCAAGATCGATTACATCGTGCTCGACTCGACGTTGCTCTTCATCATCTTCTTCGTCCGAAAGCTCAACACCTTCATAGAAGAAAAGTTCTTGCACATTGACCTCAAGGTCATACGCAAGGGGATCCAGGCATCGACCGCACTCACCGGTTACTTCCGTGAGGACGGTTCCTGATACCAGAATTCCTTCGTGTACGGCCTCAAGCCTCAGATCCAGCTCGACATCCGAGCCTTCCTGAACACCAATGAGCGCCACACCAAGGTCACTTGGTGCGGGTACATGTTCCTTCAGTGTCCGCATGCTTCCCGGGCTGCGCCCGAGGTCCTTGACGTCGAACGCCAAGGGCGAACCAGCATCTCTTTTAATGAGAACTCCTGTTGAACATATGACCGACGTACCATCTTAGCCTGAAGAGTCACGGGGACTCAAACCGGCGGCCGGCGGCGCCGAAGTACCGGACCAGCCTACCGCCTCGGCAGCTGATCCTGTGCAGGCTCGCCAGTCAGCATCCTCCGTTGGACGGATCTTGGGACGTACTCAGACACGCTGCCGCCAAGGGCTGCCACCTCTTTGATCAGGGTGGAGGACAGGTGGACATAGTGGGCCTCGGCCGGCAGGAAGACTGTTTCCACGCCGCTCAGCTGCCGGTTCATGGTGGCCATAGGCAGCTCGTAGTCAAAATCCGAGGACGACCGAAGCCCCTTGACGATGGCCGACACACCGCGCTGGCGGCAATATTCGGCCAGCAGGCCCTCCCCCACCGGCTCAACCACGATGCCTTTGAGCGAAGCGAGGGTCTCGCGTGCCATCTCCAGCCGCTCGTCCAGGGTGAACCTGTACTTTTTGGCGTAATTGGTGGAAATCGCGACGATGACTTCGTCAAAGAGTCCGGCCGCCCGTGCGATGACTTCAAGATGGCCGTTGTGGATGGGGTCGAAGGATCCTGGGCAGACAGCTCGTCTCATGCTCCGAACCTACCCCATGAAAAGCCCGGGATACCATGACTGGATGCATCCTCCACGGGAACTTTCCCCGCCCCTGGCTCCTGCTCCCTGGCAGCGCGCCGCGCTGGGCGCCAACCTCCTGGCACCCGACGGCAGCCTGGGTGTCACCATCTTCGAAGAGATGACCGGTTTGGCCCTCCAGACCGGCGCCATCAACCTCGGCCAGGGCTTTCCCGACGAGGACGGGCCGCTGGAGATCCGGGAGGCAGCCCGTGCCGCGATTTCTGCCGGAGCAAACCAGTACGCGCCCGGCAAAGGCCTCCCGCAGCTGCGCGAAGCCGTCGCCGCGCACCAGGAGCGCTTTTATGGGCTCACGTTGAACCCGGACACAGAGGTCATCGTCACCACCGGCGCCACGGAAGGTATCGCAGCAGCCCTTCTCGCGTTTGCCGGTCCCGGCGACGAGGTGCTGACCTTTGAACCCTTCTACGATTCCTACGGAGCAGTGATCGGCCTCGCCGGCGCCACCCACGTGACGGCGCCGCTGCTTGCCCCGGACTTCCAGCCGGACATGGCAGCCCTTGAGGCTGCCTTCAGCGAACGGACCCGCGTGGTGCTGCTGAACAATCCGCACAACCCGACCGGTGCGGTCTTTCCCCGGAACGTGCTTCAGCGCGTGGTGGACCTCGCCCGGAAACACGGCAGCATCATCATCACCGATGAAGTCTATGAACACCTCACGTTCGGTGTTTCGCATCTGCCGGTGGCATGCCTGCCTGGCGCAGCGGAGCGGACCATCACCATCTCATCCGCCGGAAAGACCTTTTCCCTCACCGGCTGGAAAATCGGCTGGCTCTCAGGTCCCGCGGAGCTCGTGGCTGCTGCCCGCACCGTGAAGCAATTCCTCACCTACAGCTCCGGGACGCCGTTCCAGGCAGCCATCGCTGCGGGGCTGGCACTGCCAGACGCTTTTTACACGGGCATCGCCGCGGACCTGGAGCATAAGCGCAACATCCTCCGCCAGGGACTGGCCGCCGCCGGGTTTGATGTGTTTTCCCCGCAGGGCACGTACTTCATCAATGTGGACACCGCCCCTCTGGGCATCGAAGACTCCGTTGACCTGGCCAGGCGGCTTCCGGCCCTGGTTGGCGTGGCCGCAATCCCGGTCCCGGTGTTCTGCCATCCGGAGGGCGCCGCCAGGACGCGCAGCCTGCTCCGTTTCGCCTTCTGCAAAAGGACCGAAGTTCTTGAAGAGGCCGCGGAACGGCTTGCCACGCTCAGCGGAAGGCTCTGATGGCCACCAGGAGCCAGGGGCACGCGGCACGGTTCCTGCAGACCACGGGCCAGCATGCCTCCATCGAACCGGACGCGTTCACCGAGGGCAGCTATGTGCTCAGCATCGGCGGTTCCGAGCAGTCGCACGTAAATCTTGCCCACCCCGAAGAGATCTTCTACGAATACCTCCGGCGGATCGGGCATCTGGTGGATCTCGCAGCGCCTCCCGGAGTCCCTGTGAAGGCACTCCATCTCGGGGCAGGGGCGCTGACGCTGGCGCGCTACATCCAGGCCACCCGGCCTGGGTCGCAGCAGTACGCAGTGGAGCTGGAGCGTGAGCTGCTGGACTTTGTCCTGCGCCAGCTTCCGCTTCCGGAGGGAACGGACCTGCGGACCATCACGGGCGACGCCCGGGAGGCACTCGGTGAGCTCGACCCCGGCCTGATGTTCGACGTCGTGATCCTGGACATCTTTTCCGGGCCCGAGGCCCCGGCCCATATTGCCAGTGCGGAGTTCTACCGGGAGGTGCGGGCACGGCTTGGCCCGCGGGGCGTGCTGGTGGTCAATGTGGGCGACGAGCCGGGCCTGACGCTGGTCCGCAGCCAGGTGGCGGCGATGCGGCAGGCGATGGCTGATGTGGCCGCCTTTGCCGAAGCAGGGATGTTCCAGGGACGCTATCCGGGCAATATCATCCTGGCCGGAACGCAGGTGCCGTGGCCGGAGGAGTGGTCGGCGGAACTCGTCGCCCGCGGCCCGCACCCGGCAAAAGTGCTGGCAGGAGTGGATTTGGACCCGCTGGCGGGATAACCGTGTGGAATGTGGCCCTGCCGGGGTGGCTCCCCCGGCCGGGGCTAGTACCCGGATCCTTCCGGTTCTGCCACCGGCGGAACGTCATCTCTGTCGATGGCGTCGGGGACGAAGGGCTCCGCGAACCACAGCCTGGTTTCGCCGTATTTCTTTTCCGCGAACCGTGCCAGGGCGTCGGGCCATTGCGGTTCAGGGGAACGGGACGAGCGTTCCACCACCACCACCGCCGCCGGTGCCAGGTGGGCGGAAAGCTTCTGGAGGACGGCGGCCAGCGCCTCCTCCTCCAGCGGATACGGCGGGTCAAGGAATACGAGGTCCCAGGTATCGTCGGGCGCCGCGCGGTCCAGAAACGGCTCGACCTTGGAACGGTGCACCGTGACGGCTTTGCGGCCGAGGACGCCATTGATGAGGTCGGCGTTCCGCTGGCAGACAGCGCTGGCCTTGGCGTCAGACTCCACGAGTTCCACCGTCCGGGCTCCACGGCTGCCGCTCTCCACCCCCAGCGAACCCGACCCGGCGTAGAGATCGAGCACGCGGGCGCCTGCGACGACGTCAAAGGCGTCAAGGCGGGAGAAAAGGGCCTCCTTTACCCGGTCGGTAGTGGGCCGCGTCAGGGAGCCCGGGACCGCTGACAGAGGGGTGCCGCCGGCGGCACCCGCGACGATCCTGGTCATGTGCTCCACCTGAATCCATTGCCGCGCACTGCGGCCTCCTGCTTAACCGCGCTCAAGGAACGCCTCCTTCTCCGGGTTGAGGTACTTATCAATGGCATCCGCGAGTTCCGGGTGGCTGGACAGGAAGGGATCCTTCCCCACGATGTCCTGCGCGTCCTCCCGGGCCCGGGCGATGACGTCCTCGTGTTCCAGAACACGCAGCAGTTTCAGGGTGGAACGCCCGCCGGACTGGGAGGCACCGAGGATGTCACCCTCACGACGCAGCTTCAGGTCCTCCTGCGAAAGGATGAACCCGTCCGTGGTCGCAGCCACTGCCTCCAGCCTTCGCCGGCTGGGATGAGCGGGCTCCAGGGCCGTGACCAGCAGGCATGTTCCGGGCAGGCCGCCGCGGCCCACGCGCCCCCGGAGCTGGTGCAGCTGGGAGATGCCAAACCGGTCGGCATCCAGGATCACCATAAGCGTTGCGTTATGCACGTCGACACCCACCTCGATCACCGTGGTGGACACCAGCAGTTTGACGCTGTTGCCGACGAACCCTGCCATGGTGGCGGACTTGACCTCAGGATCCTGGCGCCCGTGGAGCGGAGCCAGCGGGACGCCGGCGAGGGACGGTTCGGTCGAAAGGTGCTCGACGACGGCAGCCACCGATGCGAGTTCGCGTGACGCGTCGTCCGACTCGAGGCCGGGCGGTTCGGCTTCGCCGGGGCTGAAATCGCCGTCGTCGTCCGTGCCGATTTTGGGGCAGACGACGTACACCTGGTGACCTGCGTCAATCTCCTCGCGGGCGCGGGCCCAGATGCGCCCGGCCCAGGCCGGGTTCTCGGGGAGGCCCACCAGATGCGTGGTGATGGGAGCCCTGCCCTTCGGCAGCTCGTCGAGGGTGGATGTCTCCAGGTCACCGAAGACGGTCATGGCAACAGTGCGGGGAATGGGCGTGGCAGTCATGACCAGCAGGTGCGGGGGCTTTCGGGCCTTGGCACGAAGGGCATCGCGCTGCTCCACGCCGAACCGGTGCTGCTCGTCCACCACGATCAGTCCAAGATCGTAGAAGGACACATTGTCGCTGAGCAGGGCGTGGGTGCCGATCACAATGCCTGCCGTCCCGGACGCCGCGTCCAGCATGGCCTGCTTGCGCGCCGCGGTGGGCATGGACCCGGTGAGGAGGGTGACCTGGACGGATGCGCCATCCGGTCCGGCAAGCCCGCCGAGCAGGCCGTCCCGGGAGAGCGGTCCGAGGGTGCGGCGAATTGAGTCATAATGCTGGGCGGCGAGGACTTCCGTGGGTGCCAGGAGCGCCGCCTGGCCCCCCGCGTCAACCACCTGCAGCATGGCCCGCAGAGCCACCACCGTCTTGCCCGAGCCCACCTCCCCCTGCAGCAGCCGGTTCATGGGGGTATCCTGGGCCAGTTCCGCGGCGAGCGTCTTCCCGACGGCGGCCTGCCCGTCTGTGAGCGTGAAGGGAAGGCTTCTGTCGAAAGCGGCCCGGACCCCGTCTGCCACCGGCCGGCGGGCAGTGGCTTCTTCCGAGGCGAGTTGGGCCCGGCGCCGGGCGAGCGCGGACTGCAGGACCAGGGCTTCGTGGTACCGGAGCCGTTCCCGGGCCCGCTTCCAGTCTGCGGCAGTCTCCGGCGCATGGATGAGCCGGTAGGCCTGGGCCAGGGACAGGAACTTCTCCCGCTCGGCAACCTTGGGCGGCACCGGGTCCGGAAGCGAAGCGAGGTCCACGGTCTCAAGCAGTGTTGTAATGACCTTCTGGATCTTCCAGCTGGGAAGTTTGGCGGTGGCGGGATACACCGGAATAGGCATGGCCGCCAGCTTCTCCGGATCCTGGCCGCCGTCGCTGAACGGGTCCTCATCCAGGACATGGAAATCGGGGTTCGTGAGGCCCAGGACACCGTTGAAGCTGGTGACCTTGCCGGAGAACAGTGCACGGCGTCCCTGCAGCAGTTCGGCCTTGGCCCGGTATCCGTTGAAAAAGCTGATCTTGAGCGTCCCGGGGACCTTGCCCCGGTAATCCGTCCCGCCTACCACCCTGAGGCCTGCCTTGCCGTCGTCGTCCGAAACCACGACGTCGGTGATGCTGCCGCGGCGCGCCCGCATGGTGCGGGTGCTGCTGGACAGGACCCGGGCGATCAGGGTGACCTCCTCATCGCGCGGGATTTCGCTGATCGGCGTCAATTCACCGCGGGTCAGGTACCGGCGGGGAAAGTAGTTCAGCAGTTCTTCCACCGTGGTGATGCCCAGGTGCTTCTCGATGACGGCGGCGGAACGTTTTCCCATGCGGCGTTCCAGGCCCAGGTCCAGCTCAGCGTTCATGCCCACTGGAGTTCACTGCGTCCGTGTCCGGATCACGCGGCAGCGCGAGTTCGCTGATGCTGATCTGGGAGGGTTCCCCCAGGGATCTGATGATAGCGACCGCGGGGTCGGGGTCGGGGACGTGGACGTGCACCCGCCACCGGTAGTTCCCGTCGGCATCCATGCCGCTCCCCACCTGGCTCATGATGACCGACTCGCCGATCTCGTCCAGCCGTTGCCGTAGTGTGGCGGCATTCAGGGGTGAAAGGCTGATGGTGCACATGACCTCCACACCGTCGTCGTCCGGCATGTCGGTGTGGATGTGCGGATCGGCGACGTCATAACCGTGGAGGCCGTCAAGGAGTTCGCTCTGCAGTTCCTCGCCCAGTACAGCGGAGCGCAGGCAGTCAAGGATCAGGAGCATTCCCACTCCGCCGGCGTCCACCACATGCGCGCTGGTGAGTGCGTCAAGCTGGTCCTCGGTGTGGATGACGGCCGTGAGTGCCGCTTCGACGGCGGCGTCCAGCACAAGGCCCAGGGCGTGGTTGCTGTCATCTCCGTTTTGCCCGGCATCCACGGCCGCTGCTGCGCGTGCCGCAGCTTCCATCACGGAAAGCATGGTGCCTGGAACGGGGTCGCTGAGGGCGGACCAGGCACGGATCTGGGCCCGGTTCAGGGCTGCCGCCAACAGTGTGGACGTCAGCCGGGTATGGCCCGCGAGCGGTTCGGCAGCGGCGCACAGGAACACAGAGAACAGCGTGCCGGAATTTCCCCTTGCCTCTTCGAGGGCGGCCTGGCCGGCTGTGGCCAGCACGGCGCCGACGTCCATCTGGACCGGCTGGTCTCCGCTGGTGGCAAGGGCCCGGGCCGCGGCACGTACCGTCAGGTAGAGGTTGGTTCCTGTGTCCCCATCCGCCACCGGGAAGATATTGATGGCATTCAGGCGGTCGCTGTGGTTGCCCAGGGCAGTCTCAGCCTTGCCCAACCACCTCTTCATCGCTTGCGCGTTGGCGGCAACCTTAGTGTGCAAAGTGATCCCATCCCCCGGTGTCCGCGGACCGGCCCGCAATCATGACGCCCGGGCCTTCATCGATTCCCAGTGCTTGTACCGAGCCTATCGCAGTGAATCCCGCAGGCAGCTGGAAGCCCGGCGGGAATGTGGCGAGGAGTCCGTGGTCCTCGCCGCCGCCCAACACCCATTCCGCTGCGTCCATGCCCAGCAGCTCCGCTGCCGGATGCAACACCGCTGCCAGGCGCGCCAAGTGTCCGGGGTCGAGGTCGATGCCGACATTGCTGGCAACCGCCATGCGCCGGGCATCGCGCAGCAGTCCGTCCGAAACGTCCAGCATGGCTGTCGCTCCGGCTTCCCTGGCGGCCGGCCCTGCGGCGAGCGGTGGCCGCGGCCGGCACTGGAGGTCAAGGAAGACGCGCTGCTCCGGGGCGAGGAGTTCCACGTTCATGGGGGATTCAAGAAGGGCCAGGCCTGCGGCGGCATGCCCGGCAGTGCCTGCCAGCGCCAGGATGTCACCCGGGCGCGCGCCGGAGCGGAGGACCGCCTCTCCCCCATGAAGGGTGCCCACCACGGCCACGGTGACAGAGATTTCGCGCCCGCGGCCCAGGTCGCCGCCCGCCACCGAGCAGCTGTCCGCCCCGAGTTCCCTGATGCCCGCTGTAAGGCCGTCCGCCACGCCTTCAACCCAGCTGACGGGAGTGTCCGGCGGCAAGGTGAGGCTGACCACCATGGACGTTGCCGTTGCCCCCATGGCGTTGATGTCGCTCAGGTTTTGCGCTGCCGCTTTCCACCCCACGTCAAAGCCGGTGGTGCGGTAACCATTGGACCAGCGAAGGCGGAAGTCCTGGTCTTCAACCTGGGTGTCAATGCTGATGACAGTCTTTCCGTCAGGGGCAGCCACCACGGCGGCGTCGTCCCCCGGGCCAAGGAGGGTGGCTGCGGAGTGGGCCCCTGCCATGGAAAGCCGGGGAAAGATCCGGGCCAGCAGTTCGGCTTCGGAGAGGTCTGCCACGGCCGGCGGCTGTCCCGGTCCGGACCCGTCCGGGCCGGCCTGGCCTGCGGATGTCCCGTCAGTGCGGGTCTGTTCACTGCTGCTTATCGGCTTTTCTGGCACGGCACTACGCTACAGCGCGGCACCGACATTGAGGCCCCGAGTCGGCTTAGCTACTTGCCCGGTAGGAGCCTGCAAGGAACAGCTACCTGCCAGTATGCCGGCGTAACGGGGATAACCGCCTCAGTCAGCGACGGGTCCGCGGCACACTGGACGGTAGCGGTCTCGACACCTGTCATCCACTCGGGGCCGGTTTGCCGGACAGGCGTAGCCTGCAGGTAGCTGTTGGAGAGAAAGACCGCCAGCAGGACAGGCGCGAGGTACTTGGTCTTGTTAGTGCCGATCACCCCTTTGTCTTCCGCCACTGCGCAGGCTATGGGAACCAGTGCGAGCAAGAACATGGAGGGTGCGGCCGCGTAGCGGAAAAACGTGAATTTTGACTGCCACTCTTCTTTGGAAAAGTTGGCGAAATCGAGTTCCGGTGAAGGATTGAGTACCGTTGCGGCAGCCCAGCAGGATGCAGCGGCGGCGAGGGCATACAAGGCAGTCACCTTCCACTGTGCCCGACCGTACGCCACGATGTACGCGAGCAATCCGCAAATGACGATGACGGGAATGGCCACAGCAAACCCGCCGAATGTCACAACATTGAGTGCCATCGTGTCCGCATCCGTCTCCCAGATGGATCCGACCGGTTGCAGGAGGAACCCGTAGATGACTGACAAAGGGTCCATCGAATCGAGACGGGGAGCTTCGGAGTAACGCGGATTTGCGACCGTGGCGAGAAACTGCAGGCCGATGCCAAGAATGAGCGCGGCCGGCGCGGCATAATTCTTCCTTTTGACGATCTCCCAGATCGCCAATGGCAGGAAGATTCCTACGATAATTTCAGTCGTGGCTGCTGCCAGCGTGGCAACAATAAGGACGGCACGCACGGGCCAGGTGCGGGGCTCAAAAATCAGCAGCCATGGGCAAAGCCAGAGCAGATACCAATGGAGGTTTGCCGCGTTTCCCAAAACTTCAAGCGGCCCAACAGGTATGAGGACCGGGATGAGCGCCACCATCAGGCGATAGCTTTTGTGCTGGAAAAGCTGCCCGGACAAAAAGTACGTGCCTGTTGCTATGGCTGCAACCGTCATGCAACTGAGGAAAGTAACAAGCATCGCATACGCCTCGATGGGGCCGGCTGTGTAGGCAATGGCAGATACAACCCGCGGAATCGTGTGAAGGTAACCCGCGTACGGCTCAACGATGCTTTGCCAGGACCCGACGGATATTGTCTCGGCCAGGAAAACAGCGGCATCCTCGGCCCAAAGAGTGCCGCGGGATACTTCAGGAAGGCGGAACCACGTCACAAAGGTTAGCCCTATCACCGCCGCCGCCACGCTCACGGCCCTCAGACTGCGTACACGGTAGGACCGTTTGGCCTTTTTCTCTGGATTTAGCCGGTGGCCTGGCGCAGCAACAGCAGTGTTATTCATGATGGAACCAGCTTATAAGGAGAAGAAACCGACACGGGCCACGCGCTAGTCAGGCGAAGTGGAACACAGGAGCCAGCCCATGGGCTTGGCCGTTACACCTTTCACTTACTTCGCAATTCCGGGCAAGCGATTTCGACCTGCGCGAACTTCCAGGTAGCAGGTGCGACTACCACCACTGCAGAGGCCAAAGCTCTGTCGTTGCTGCAGGCCGTGCGGGCTGCGTCTACTCCCGGTGCCCACGCAGGGCCCGTTTGACGGGTTGTGGCAGTGGGAAAGTAGCTGATGAGAAGAAATATGACGAAAATCCCCGCAAAGAAGGGGACGTTGCCGCGACTGATGTGCCCATTCTGCACGGCAGTGGCGATGGCCAGTGGAACCAGCAGGAGAAGGAACATCCCAGGGGCAGCCGCATAGCGTATGTACGTAAAGCTGTTGGCCCAATCTGATTCCGCATAAGCGGCGTAGTTGAACATGGTATTTCCGCTCAAAACTACTGATGCCGCCCAACACAATCCGGAAGCTGCAATGGCAACCACCGCCCCGAATTTCAGAACTGTGGTGCCTTTTGCCAGTACAAACGCCAGCAGCCCGATAAACAGCAAAGTCGGGATAACAAGGACCCACGAACCGAAGTTCACAATTCCAGATGCCAAGGTCCTGCTGTCCGGATGCCAGATCGATCCGATGGGCAGCAGCACGTATCCCATAAGGACTGACAATTTGTCGACTGCGTCGGTGGGAGGTGCAGCCCCATTGAACCTCGGGTTGACGAGGGTTGTCAGGACTTGGAGAATCAGGCCGAGCAGCAGTCCCGCGGGTGCTGCGTAGCTCCGTCGCTTCCAAGCAACCCAAACAGCGAGGGGCAAGAACATGCCGCTGATAATTTCGCTAGCTGCAGTCAGGAAGGAAAGCACGAAAAGCACGGCACCGGCCGCCGGGTTGGCTGGCTTCTTCAGCAGGAGCCAGGGCGCCAGCCACAGCAGGTACCAGTGCAGATTGGCTGCATTTCCCAGGACTTCGTTCGGACCAATCGGCAACAGGATCGGAATTACGGCGATCATGAGGCGGACTGATACTGATTCGGTCAGTACGCGGGCCAAGTGGAAAACACCAATTGATATCCCTGCCACCACAGCACAACTCAGCAGCGACATGGCAATGGCGTAGCCCTCCAACGGAACAAGGGCGTGGGAGATGCTGGCCAGGAGCCTGGGCAGGACGTGCAAGTAGCCGTCATAAGGCAGAAAAATGCTTTGGAGGTGTCCAGCGCGCAAAACGTCCCGGAGGAACACTCCGCCGTCCTCGGCCCACACGGTCTCCCGGGTCAAAGTCGGTAGCCGGCCCCACGCGATCATTGTCAGGACACAAGCGGCGCCCAGCAGACTGGCTGCCTTCAGTATGCGGCTCCTCACCGGTGGGGAGGCCTCCACAGCCGGAGGGGCGGAGTCAATTATTCTTGTCATTGTTTCTTCAGCTTATCGCCCTGTCGGCCGGCAGGTTGTCCAGTCGAGCGCGGGGCAGCGTTCGCCTTAGGTTCGTGCAGAGCAGGCTGCAGCCAGCAACCCGCGAAGATTGGCGTGCGGCTCTCTGGCTGGAGATGATGGTTGTCATGCCCATCTTCCTGTCCAAGCCACATCCCGGCAGCATGACGAAAATGCGAACGGCCCTCGCAGCGGCGTTCATCGTCTCTTCGTTGGCAGGGTGTTCTCCCGCGGTGGATGTCACCGCCGCCAAAGATGCAGCGGATCCCGCCTGCGCACCCATGATGGTGGCATTGCCGGACGCGATCGGGGATGCCCGCCTGCGGAAGACGAACAGCCAGGCCACCGCGGCCTGGGGGGACCCGTCCCTGGTCATCCTTCGCTGCGGCGTCAACGTTCCCGGCCCCACCACCGACCGCTGCGTGACGGTCAATGGCATCGACTGGGTCATCAAGGAAGGCGACCCGGTGTGGACCCTGACCACCTACGGCCGTGAACCTGCTACCGAGATCCTGATGGACCCGGACAAGATCAGCTCCGCCACGGTGCTGGCAGACCTCGCAACGGCGGCCGGGAAGGTGCCAGCCACCCGGAACTGCGTGGGCCAGGAAGAACTCCAGGACCTGCCGCAGAGCCAGTAGGCGCAGCCCGGCCGCCGGGGTCTTTACGCCGGCCTCAACCGTAGGGAGGCCCCTGTTTAGCGCAGTCCGGTCTTCCGGTTCAGGGCGAGGTGGATGAGTTCATCGATCAGGTCGGCGTAGCCCAGCCCGGACGCTGCCCACATCTGCGGATACATGCTCTTGGGCGTAAAGCCGGGCATGGTGTTGATCTCGTTGATGATGAGGTCGCCGTCGGGCGTATAGAAGAAGTCGACGCGGCTCAGGCCCTCGGCCCCGACGGCGTCAAACGCGGCCGCCGCCAGTTCGCGGACCCTGGCGATGGCTTCCTCCGGAATCTCCGCGGGGCAGCTCAGCGCTGCAGCATCGTCCTCCACGTACTTTGCGTTGAAGTCGTAGAACTCGTGGCTGCCACCGGACACTGAGATCTCGCCCGGCATCGATGTCCTGGGGGCGTCCGTGCCTCTGCCTTCCAGCACGGCGCACTCGATTTCACGGCCGGCGATTCCGGCTTCGATGACCAGCTTGAGGTCGTGCCGCCGTGCTTCCTCGATGGCGGCATCCAGTTGGTCGAGGGAGTCCACCTTCGAAATTCCCATGGACGATCCGGCCCGTGCCGGCTTGACGAAGACGGGGAACCCGAGCAGGTCCACCTGCTTGCGGACGGCTTCCGGATCCTTGCGCCACTGCCGGTCAGTCACCGCGATATAGGGACCGACCTGGAGCCCGGCCGCCTCAAAGACCACCTTCATGAAGTGCTTGTCCATGCCCACTGCGGAAGCCAGGACACCGGCACCCACGTAACGGGTGTCGGAAAGCTCCAGGAGCCCCTGGATGGTGCCGTCCTCCCCGAAGGGTCCGTGCAGCAGCGGGAAGACCACGTCCACGGCGCCCAGTTCCCGGGGGACTTCATTCGGCGAAGCCACGATCAGCTGGTGTTCGCCGCCGATCTCGGCCAGGGTCACCGTGTCCGAAGACGGCGCCACCTCCGGGAGGGATGACGCAGCCAGGGACCACTGCGCGGTGTCGGTGGAGGCGAGCACCCACTGTCCGGACTTGGCAATCCCGATGGGAATGACGTCGTACTTGTCTTTGTTGATGGCGCCGAGCACTCCGGCGGCCGTTACGCAGCTCACGGCGTGTTCACTGGAGCGGCCTCCGAAAAGTACGGCCACCCGGGGCTTTGCCGGCACTCCTGCAGTCAGGTTGTCAGGGGACATCGTCAGTAATCGCCTTCAGGTTTCAGTTCCCGGGACAGCAGGAGGGGCCCCAGTTGGTCAACAGACAGCTTGCCGGCCAGCACCGCCACGACGGCAGCCGTGATGGGCATATCGACGCCCAGCTTGCCTGCCAGCTCATGCACGGCCTGGCCGGACTTGATGCCTTCGGCAGTCTGGGTCATTTTCTGGCCCACTTCCTCCAGCGTAAGGCCTTCTCCCAGCAGCCGCCCTGCGGTGTGATTCCGCGACAGCGGTGATGAGCAGGTGGCCACGAGGTCGCCGAGGCCGGCGAGGCCAGCCATGGTTTTCGCGTTCCCGCCCAGCGCCAGTGCAAGCCGCGAGGTTTCGGCCAGTCCGCGCGTGATGACGGAAGCCTTGGTGTTGTCGCCCATCTGCTTGCCCTCGCAGATGCCAACGGCCAGTGCGATGACGTTCTTGACGATGCCACCGATTTCGACGCCCACCACGTCTGAGGTGGTGTACGGCCGGAAATACGGCGCCGTGCACGTCCTGGCGAGCCAGCCGGCGACCGCTGAATCGGCGCATGCCACCACCGATGCGGTGGGCTCCTCCCGCGCGATTTCCATCGCGAGGTTGGGGCCGGAGACGACGGCGATGCGTTCAGCCGGCAGGGCGAGTTCCTCGCTGATGACCTCGCTCATGCGGGCGTCAGTGCCGAGCTCCAGTCCCTTCATCAGGGACACGACGATGGCGCCGGGGGCGATCATGTCCTTCCATTCGCGCAGTTGGGGCCGCAATGACTGGGCCGGCACCGCGAGGACCACCAGATCCGCTCCCTGGAGCACATCCCGGACGTCGGAGGAGGCTGTGATACTTGCCGGAAGTTCGATGTCTTTCAGGTACTGAAGATTGCGGTGGATGCTGTTGATCTGCTCCACCACTTCATCGCGACGCCCCCAGATCCGGATGGCACGCGTGGTGTCCGCCGCGATGGCGGCGTCCCCGAGGATTTTCGCGAACGTGGTACCCCAGGACCCCGCGCCGAGCACGGCGACGGAACGGGCGGAGCCCGTCATGTTCCCGGAGGTCACTGAGCATCCGCCCCATTGCCGGGCTGCTGCTTCTGCTGCTCGCGCTCCACGAAACGTCCGTGCTTTGCCTGCTGCTGGCGGGTCGGATCCCAGCGCTCTGCCGGTGGCTCCTCGCCCCGGATCCCCGCCAGGAGTCCGGTGATGGCGTCCATGATCGCGTCCGTGGCGGCCGACAACGTGGCCTTGTCCAGCGGCCGCCCGGAGAATGCACTGAGGTCCACGGGATCACCCACCACAACCCTGGACTGCTTGCGCGGGAAAATATGGAACCGCTTGCCATAGCGGGGAAATACCTCGTGTGCGCCCCAGTGGGCGATGGGAACCACCGGGATCCCGCCTTCGAGGGCCAGCCTGGCTGCACCCGTATGCCCCTTCATGGGCCATAGGTCCGGATCGCGTGTCAGCGTGCCTTCAGGGTAGATGATGATCGCCCCACCTTCGGCGACAATCTCCTGGGCGACCTGCAGCGAGCGGTTCGCTCCCGCCGTCGAACGTTCCACCGGCACCTGCTTGGTGGCCCGCAGGAGCCAGCCGAGGCCCGGCACGTTGAAGAGCGCTGCTTTGGCCAGGAAGTGCGGCGCGCGCTTCTGGTTGTAGAGCATGTGCCCCACCACGAGGGGGTCTATCTCGGTGCAGTGATTGGGCGCGGCGATGAAGCCGCCGGCGGGAAGCTTCTCGATCCCCTCCCATTTCTTGCCCATCATGAGGGTCAACAGCGGGCGGACGACGCCGGCGATGAACACGAATGTGGCCCTGCTCTTGGCAGATTCCTTCACGGTCCGTCCCGTTACTTCGTGGTGGTGATGTCGAAGTCAGCACCCAGGCCGGCAAGCTTTTCGGTGAAACGCTCGTAGCCGCGGTTGATGATGTCGATGCCCGTTACCCGCGAAGTACCGGTGGCCGCCAGGGCGGCAATCAGGTGGCTGAAGCCGCCGCGGAGGTCAGGGACGTCGATGTCGGTTCCCTTGAGCTGGGTGGGCCCGGAGATGACTGCCGAATGCAGGAAGTTGCGCTGCCCGAACCTGCAGGGAACGCTGCCGAGGCACTCGCGGTGGACCTGGATGCTGGCACCCATTCGGATGAGGGCGTCTGTGAAGCCGAAGCGGTTTTCGTACACCGTTTCGTGGACGATGGAGACTCCCTCGGCCTGCGTAAGCGCCACGACGAGCGGCTGCTGCCAGTCCGTCATGAAACCGGGGTGCACGTCTGTTTCCAGGACCAGCGGGTTGAGCTTGCCGCCCCGGTGGTAGAAGCGGATGCCGTCCTCGCCGATGTCCATTCCGCCGCCCACCTTGCGGTAAGTGTTCAGGAAGGTCATCATGTCCCGCTGCGAGGCTCCTTCGACGAAGATGTCTCCACGCGTGACCAGCGCAGCGGACGCCCAGGACGCTGATTCGTTGCGGTCCGAAAGGGCCCGGTGGTTGTAGCCCCCAAGGTCGCGGACGCCTTCGATCCTGATGGTGCGGTCCGTCTGGACGCTGATGATGGCGCCCATCTTCTGCAGCACGGCAATGAGGTCGATGATCTCGGGCTCGGTGGCCGCACCGGACAGCTCGGTGATGCCCTCGGCACGGGTGGCGCTGAGCAGTACCTGCTCGGTGGCCCCCACGGACGGGTAGGGCAGCGAGATCTTGGCTCCGTGCAGACCCTTGGGTGCTGAAATGTGGATTCCGCCGGGACGCTTCTCCACGACGGCACCGAACTGGCGCAGGACGTCCAGGTGGTAGTCAATGGGGCGGTCGCCGATCTTGCAGCCGCCCAGGTCGGGGATGAACGCCTCGCCGATCGCGTGGATCAGCGGTCCGCAGAGCAGGATGGGGATCCGGGAGTCGCCGGCGTGCGCATCGATGGCCGTACTTGGTGCCGTCTTGGCAGCCTTGGGGTCAAGGGTGAGATCGCCGTTTACCGGGTCCTTCTCCACGGTGACGCCGTGCAGCTGCAGGAGGGAGGTGACTACCTCCACGTCCTTGATCTCCGGAACGTTCCGCAACACCGACGGTTCGTTGCCCAGCAACGCCGCCACCATCGCCTTGGGGACCAGATTCTTGGCCCCGCGGACGTTGACGCGGCCTGTAAGCGGGACTCCGCCGCGGATTGTCAGAACACTACTCATATACCGGTTTCCTCACGATTACTCGCCCCCAAATCCTTGCAAAGGCTCCAACCAAGCATAGGAGGTCGCGTTACCGAACCGAAATACGCGGGCCCACCGGCAGGGCGTGGCGGGCCCGCGTACTGCCGATTCCCGCGTCAGTGCGGCTGGGAAAGCCGCGCGGGCAGGGTCTTGGGCTTGAAGGCAGGGCGGGTGGCTTCGTAGGCCGTGATGTCCGCCTCATGCTGCAGGGTGAGCCCAATGTCGTCCAGGCCTTCCAGCAGGCGCCACCGGGTGTAGTCGTCGATCTCGAACGGTGCGACGATTGTGCCGCACACCACCGTTTTCGACTCCAGGTCCACCGTCACTTCGGTTCCGGGAGCGTTTTCCAGCTCTTTCCAGATCAGTTCGATGTCATCCTGCGCAACCTGCGCTGCCAGCAGTCCCTGCTTTCCGGAGTTGCCGCGGAAGATATCGGCAAAGCGTGATGAGAGGACGGCTTTGAAACCGTAGTCCTTCAGGGCCCACACAGCGTGTTCCCGGGAGGAACCGGTGCCGAAGTCCGGTCCCGCCACCAGGACGGAGCCGGTGGTGTAGGGCACCTGGTTCAGGATGAAGGAGGGGTCCTTGCGCCAGGCGGAGAACAGAGCATCCTCGAAACCGGTGCGGGTAATGCGCTTGAGGTAGACCGCGGGGATGATCTGGTCCGTGTCAACGTTGCTCTGGCGCAGCGGGACGCCGATGCCGGTGTGCTTGGTGAACTTTTCCATGATGTGTCCTAGGCTGCGTCGGTGCGGATGGCTGCGGGTTCGGGAGCGGGTTCGAGGTCCGACGGCGAGCTGAGCGTGCCGCGGACTGCTGTGGCTGCGGCCACCACCGGGGAAACCAGGTGGGTGCGGCCGCCCTTGCCCTGGCGACCTTCGAAGTTGCGGTTGGAGGTGGAGGCACAGCGCTCCCCCACGTCCAGCTGGTCCGGGTTCATGCCCAGGCACATGGAGCAGCCGGCAAAACGCCATTCGGCGCCGAAATCCTTGAAGACCTTGTCCAGGCCCTCGGCTTCGGCTTCGAGCCGCACGCGTGCCGAACCGGGCACCACCAGCATGCGGATGTTCGGGTCCTTTTGGCGGCCGCGGACGATGTCCGCCGCAGCACGGAGGTCCTCCATCCGGGAGTTGGTGCAGGAACCCAGGAAGACCGTGTCAACGCGGATGTCCTTCATGGGGGTGCCGGCCTCCAGTCCCATGTACTGCAGGGCGCGCTCCGCGGCGGCCTTGGCGTTCTCGTCGCCGAAGTCTTCCGGGGACGGGACGGACTGGGACAGGGAGACGCCCTGGCCGGGGTTGGTGCCCCAGGTGACGAACGGCTCCAGGGTGTCGGCGTCCAGGTCCACTTCGACGTCGAAGGTTGCGTCGTCGTCGGTGCGCAGGGTGTTCCAGTATTCGACGGCGGCGTCCCACTCCGCGCCCTGCGGCGCGTGCGGGCGCCCGTACATGTAGTCGTACGTCGTCTGGTCCGGCGCGACGAGGCCGGCACGGGCGCCGGCTTCGATCGACATGTTGCAGATGGTCATCCGGGCATCCATGGACAAAGCACGGATCGCCGAGCCGCGGTATTCGAGCACGTAGCCCTGGCCCCCGCCGGTGCCGATCTTTGCGATGACGGCCAGGATGATGTCCTTAGCGGTGACGCCGGGACGCAGGGTCCCTTCCACGTTGATGGCCATGGTCTTGAACGGCTTCAGGGAGAGCGTCTGGGTGGCCATGACGTGCTCCACCTCGGAGGTGCCGATGCCCATGGCCAGCGCGCCAAAAGCGCCATGCGTGGAGGTGTGGGAGTCACCACAGACCACGGTCATGCCCGGCTGCGTGAGCCCCAGCTGGGGGCCCACCACGTGCACAATGCCCTGTTCGGCGTCGCCCAGGCTGTGCAGCCGGACGCCGAACTCGGCGCAGTTGTTGCGCAGGGTCTGGATCTGGGTGCGGCTGGTCAGGTCGGCGATGGGCTTGTCGATGTCCAGGGTCGGAGTGTTGTGGTCCTCCGTGGCGATGGTCAGGTCCGGGCGGCGGAGCTTGCGCCCGGCCAGGCGCAGGCCTTCGAATGCCTGCGGGGACGTAACCTCATGCACCAGGTGAAGGTCGATGAAGAGAAGGTCGGGCTGCGCGTTGGCTCCTTCGCCGTCGCCTTTGCGCACCACGTGTGCGTCCCAGACTTTCTCGGCCAATGTCTTTGCCATGGCCATCTCCCTTCACTGCTGTTGGCTGAATGGTTCAACTGAATCAGCATGGCTCCATACTGCGCCAGCCGAAAGATTTGCATCTCAGATAATGAGACGGCAATATCATTACATGGACAATTCTAGTGGAGTCGGTGTCATTGATAAAGCGGCCCAGGTGCTTGATGCACTGGAGGCCGGCCCCACCACGCTGGCACAGCTGGTGGCGGCAACCGGCCTGGCCCGGCCCACCGTCCATCGCCTGGCCCTGGCCCTCGTCCACCACCGGCTGGTCAGCCGCGATATCCAGGGGCGGTTCGTCCTCGGCAGCAGGCTGGTGGAGCTGGCATCGGCCGCCGGCGAGGACCGCCTGATTGCCTCTGCAGGACCCGTACTCATGCAGTTGCGCGATGCCACGGGCGAGAGCGCGCAGATCTTCCGCCGCCAGGGTGATTGGCGCGTCTGCGTCGCGTCTGCCGAGCGCCCCATCGGCTTGCGGGACACCATTCCGGTCGGCACGCAGCTGTCCATGAAGGCAGGCTCCGCGGCGCAGGTCCTGCTCGCATGGGAAGACCACGACCGCCTGCTCGAGGGCCTGCAGGCCGCACGCTTTACGCCCACCGTCCTGGCAGGCGTACGACGGCGGGGCTGGGGCCAGAGCCTCGGCGAACGCGAGCCGGGGGTCGCCTCCGTCTCGGCACCGGTGCGGGGCCCGTCCGGCCGGGTGATCGCCGCGGTGTCGATTTCGGGCCCGATCGAGCGGCTCACCCGCCAGCCGGGCCGCCTCCACGCCGAGGTTGTGTGCAACGCCGGGCGGATCCTCACCGAAGCCCTGCGCAAGAACAACGACTGACGGCATCCTCCTGGAGCCCGGGCGCTAGGCTGTGGCCATGGGCAGCTACGCAGTGTTTCTCCGCGGCATCAATGTGGGCGGCATCAACATCAAAATGGCCGACCTCAGGGAAGCCCTGAAGGCCTGCGGTTTTCCGGATGCCCTGACCCTTTTGGCCAGCGGAAACGTGGTGCTGACCAGCGGCCTCGGTGCCGCCGCCGTCAAGCGGGAATGTGAAAAGTGCCTGCGCGCCGCTTTCGGCTACGAAGCCTGGGTGGTGGTCCTTGACGCGGGCAGGGTAGCCGAACTGGTGGAAGCATGCCCTTACCCCGACGATGACAGGTCCACGCACACCTACATCACCCTGTCCTCGGACACAGCGGTGCTGGACGAACTGGAGACAGCAGGGGCGGCCCTCGACGGCGCTGAGCAAAAGCGGCTGGGACCCGAGGCCCTGGCCTGGCTGGCACCGGCAGGCGGAACGCTGGACAGCCCGTTCAGCAAGATCACTGCCAAGGCCAGGTTCAAGGCAGCCACCACCACCCGCAACCTGCGGACCCTGGTCAAGGTCCGGGACGCCGCTGCCGCCCTTAATACAGCGCAGGAGCCCGTACAGCAGAAGCAGGGCGCTACCCGGACCAGGCCTTCTTCAGCGCGGCGTTGAAGGCGCCGAGCCTGCTCACCTTCACGTCCACCGGTTCCACCACGAACTCCTGCGCCACGGAAGCGACGGCAGCGTTGAGCCGTTTCCGTGCTTTGCCTGCCCGGGCGCGGCCTGCATCGGCGGCGATGAAGCGCCCGGTGATGGCCAGGAAGATCCCCAGCACCACTCCCAAAGCGATCATCAGGGTCGGGACCGGCCACCCTTCCACCCGGGGCACCTCCGGTACGGGCATCTGGAAATAGCCCAGCGCCGCCAGGACGCCAAGCCAGCCGAGCCCGCCCACGACAGTCAGCAGCGCCAGCCATTGCACCACGTTGAACACGCCCCACCACCAGGATGTGCGGTTGGCACCCAGGTCCGTTCCGGCAATGGCCTGGTCCAGGGCATCAGGAAGTCGTTCCCTGCCCTCACGGGCCGCGCCGCGGATGGCGGCGCGCCAGGGGCCGGGAGCGCCGGCACTGGCTGCATCGGCAAATTCCCGGACGGCCGCATCAGTGCGGGCCCGCTCCGGTGCGCCGGCCGGCGGCAGTGATGTCCGGTTCAGTTCTGCCGGTGCGCTGCTGCGAAGGTTGAGCCGGCGCAGCGGGTCCGGCCGGAACCGGGATAACCAACGGGTGACGGGCCAACCGGTCCGGCGCACGGATTCCAGCCGGTAGGACTGGCCTACCGCCCTCACCACCACCGGCACGTTCGCCGCCACTGCCAGTTCATCAGCAAGCCGTTTTTTTGATGCGGGGCGGACGCCGGCCGCTTCCCCCTCCCCCGACACGGCCCGCAGCTCCTGTGCTGCCTTGGCTATGTCGGCAGCCAGCCGCTGTGACTGTGCCTTGCGCTGCATGGCTACGCTGCGGATGGCAGCGCGGAGGGCGGCAACGCCGGCACCCGTCGTGGCCGAGGACGCGAGGACCCGGACCTCCGCGAGGCCGTCGCGGGCCAGGATGCCGCGCAGGGAGTCGAGCACGGGCTGCACGTCCCGCTCGGGCAGCCGGTCCACCTGGTTCAGAACTACGAGCGTGACGGCGCCGTGGGAGGCAAGCGGGGCAAGGAAGCCGTGATGGACGGCTGCGTCGGCGTACTTTTGTGGATCCAGGACCCAGACAAGGACGTCCACCAGGCCCACCATCCGCTGCACTGTCTCGCGGTTCGCTTGCCGGGTGGAGTCGAAGTCCGGAAGGTCCAGCAGGATCAGCCCGGTTTCCTCATCGGCGAAGCCGTCAACCGCTGCAGCGTGATGCCTGTTGCGAACCTCAAGCCAGTCCAGCAGCGGCTCGCTGCCCTCCGCTCCCCACACCCCCGCCAGAGGCTCGGATGTCGTCGGGCGGCGGGCGGCCGCCGTCGCGATTTCCGCGCCGCTGACCGCGTTGAACAGGGACGATTTGCCGCTGCCGGTCGCCCCGAAGAAGCCCACCACAGTGTGGTCCCCGGACAGTGAACGGCGGGAACTGGCCCGTTCCAGGACACGGAGCACTTCCTGCAGGGTTTCATCGGGAAGGACGCCTTCGCCCAGCTCCCGGGCGTCGTTGAGCGCCTGAAGCCGGCCGTCCAGCCGTGTTGACTCCCGTGCGTCGCTGTGCCGGCTCACGCGGTGCCCGCCAGCCGGGCCAGGGCGTCGGACTGGGCCGGCAGGGCATCTTCGGCAACTCCGCCGGCAGCAGGCAGCCGGAGCAGGAACTTCTGCTGCTCCCCGTCCAGCAGGCGCTGGCAGCGGGCTGCGAGGTCCTCCCGGGCTTTTTCGGCCATGCGCCGGACCGCATCCTCGCCGAAGACCGCTTCCAGCAGCCGCTGGCCCACGACGGCGGTCCCGCCTGCCACACCAATCTCCAGGCCGGTCAGTCCCGCGGTCATCGAAAACACCACAATCATTAGAGCCGCTCCCAGTCCGTTGATCCCGAAGGACAACCAGCGGGCCTGGGTGCGCTTGCCCTGGCCCTCCGTGCGGATGAGTTCCATCAGTGCCTCCTGCCAGGCACGGATCTCCTCGGCAGTGCGGTCCGCGAAGCCCGGCGAGGTGCCGGAAAGATCGTCAGTGCCCAGCAGTTGCCGTCCCGCCGGATGGGAGCGCCAGCGCTGGTCAGTTTCCTCGGCAGCATTGGCTGCTTCATCAACAATCACTGCCTGCAGACCGGTCTCGATGGCGGCCTCGACCTGCACGGCGGGCGCCGGTTCGCCCCGGAAGAAGGCTCCCAGCCGGTCCCGGAACCGTCCAACGTTCTGTTCCAGGGTCCGGAAGAATTCGCCGGTGCCGACGAAGTCCTGCCAGCGTGCCAGGACTTCGCCGCGCAGGAGTGCCCCGTCCCGGGTGGCGTCCAGAATGCGCTCCGCTGCATGCCGGTAGGCTGCCACGGCGTCGGCTTCCAGGCTCCCGGCAGCGCGCTCCTGTTCGCGGGCCGCCTGGGCGATTGCGGCAACCCGGCCGGAGAGGGCACGGACCGACCCGTTCAGGGTCCGGCGGGCAACCTCGGACCGGCCCGCGGCATCGGCCGCCAGCTCGTCCAGCCAGGTCTTCAGCTGACGGACTGCTCCTTCCGGCAGCATGCCCCTGGAGTCCAATGGGGTCTCGGGGATGACGAACATCGGTGCGCTCCCCAGCCCTTCCTTGTCCAAAAGTGCACGGAGGTCCTCGCTGACCTCCGCCTCCGCACCCGGCGGGACCCGGTCCAGTACCACCGCCACCATGATGTCCCGGGTGGCGGCATCCAGGAGCAGCTTCCAGGGGACGGCGTCGGCATAGCGGTTGGCGGTTGTGACGAAGATCCAGAGGTCTGCGGCCGCCAGGAGTTGCCCTGCCAGCTTCCTGTTGTCGTCAGAAATGGAATCGACGTCGGGGGCGTCGAGGAGGGCGATCCCGGCAGGTACCGACGGGTCGGCAAGCAGTACCAGCGACGACATCGGGGCTGCGTCGGACGTGATCACGTCCATAGCGGAAGGAACGTGGGCCACGGCGAGGGCGCCGCGGATCCGGTTGAGGCCGGGCAGGACGCGCTGCCCCTCGAACCAGGGCGCCTCGGCCGGGTTGTGCAGCAGGATGGGCTGCCGGGTTGTGGGGCGGATCGCTCCCGCGCGGGTTACCGGGTGGCCGACGAGCGCGTTGACGAGGGTCGATTTGCCCGCGCCGGTGGAACCTCCTACGACGGCGAGGAGTGGAGCATCCAGGCTGCGGTAGCGCGGAAGGATGTAGTCATCGAGCTGGGTCACCGCATTCGCAGCCTCGAGGCGGGCCTGCTCCGCTCCCGGAAGTGCCAGCGGCAGGGCGACGTCCACAAGCCCGTTGCGCACATCCTCCAGCAGCGCCAGCGCTTCGGCGGTCCGCGGCTCCGGCTGCGTGTGATCGTGGGGCTCGTTGGACATGGTCACAGCAACATCATGCCAGCTCAAAGCTCCGCGCGCCGGGAAATGAAAAATGGCCCCGGGCTGTTGCCCGGGACCATTTCCGTTGGTGACCCCAGCGGGATTCGAACCCGCGTTACCGCCGTGAGAGGGCGGCGTACTAGGCCGCTATACGATGGGGCCGTGTACTTCCTGCCAGCGTTTCCGCTGGTCAAGCTCAGTGATTGTTTCACACACTGCGCTGTGGTTTCAAATCGGCGGACCCGTTGAAACCGTTCCGTTTTGAGGCCGGAATGGCGCTCAAACCAGAGCTGGGATACCAGGACTCGAACCTAGAATGACGGTACCAGAAACCGTAGTGTTGCCAATTACACCATATCCCAATGATACTTTCGGGCCGGTTTTCAGGGCTTTTGCCCCGCTCCGTGCCCCTCAGCACGAGAAATTACTTTACCCGAGACTTCCGGCTCGCACAAATCGGAACTGTGTGACTTAGCTGACCAGCTGGTCCAGCGAGGCAACCATGCCGCCGTCGAACCCCTGCCCCGGCTCCCCCGTCCGGTTCAGCCAGACGCCAAGCAAGCCGGCCGCGGTCGAGCCTTCCGCATCAAGCAGCCGGTTATCGCCGACGTAGAGGGTTTCGGCGGCAGGGGTGCCCAGCAGCCGGACGCCTTCGAGGTAGATGGCCGGGTTGGGTTTGGCCACCCCGAGGGTGTCCGTGCCCACCAGCCGCGAGATGCGCTCCAGCCCGGCGCTGTCGAGTTTGGCCCGCTGGTAATCGTGGACATTGTTGCTGACCGCGCCGTAGGGAATACCCGCGCGGTCCAGGACGTCGAGCAGCGGCAGCACGTCCGGAAAGGGTTTGACGTAGGAGGGCTGCTTCTCCATGTAGGCGCTGAGCCACCGGTGCGATTCCTCACCCTCCCCCAGGTCCACGCCAAAGTGCCCCAGTGCGGCACGGCCGCGGAGGAGGCGCTGCTCGTTGAACGTCAGGTCACCGGCCAGGTACTGGTCGTAGTAGTGCGTGGTCTCGTGGGTGAAGATGCGGCCAAACCGCTCCCACCCGGCCTGGTCCAGGCCGGGCAGGAGGTGTTCGCTGACCTCCCGCAAGGCAGTCGTCATCGAATATTCGAGGTCCACCAGGGTGTCGTCGATGTCGAAAAGGACGCCCCGGACGGGCCCGAAGGGCGTTTCCAGGACACCGCTGCGTGCCTTGCTGGGAGCAGTCATCAGCCGCGGAAGGTCCGGAGCCGGCGCAGGGAGGATTCCTTGCCCAGGATCACCATGGATTCAAACAGCGGCGGCGAGATCCGCCGCCCCGAAACCGCTGTGCGGACGGGGCCGAAGGCGAGGCGCGGCTTGATGCCGAGGTCTTCCACAAGCGCCTGTTTCAGGGCCGTCTGGATGTTGTCCGGGGTCCACTCGTCAACGGGCTCGAGCGCCGTGATGGCCGCGTCGAGGACTTCGGCCAGGTTTTCCGGCAGTCCCTTGCGGGCGTCGTCCGCGATGTCGATGGCGTCATCGTCCTTGAACAGGAATCCGAGCATGTCCGGCGCCTCGCCCAGGAGCGAGATGCGCTCCTGGATCAGCGGTGCGGCTTCGGTGAGGATCTCTTCCTGCCGCGCGGTCGGCTGCTCCCCCAGGTAGCCGGCCGCCTGCAGATAGGGCACCAGCCGGTCCCGGAAATCCTCCGGCGCAAGCATCCTGATGTGGGTCCCGTTGATGGCTTCTGCCTTCTTGATGTCAAAGCGCGCCGGGTTGGCCAGGACGTCGTGCACGTCGAAGTTCTCGATCAACTGGTCCACCGTGAAGATGTCTTCGTCGGCAGACAGGCTCCAGCCCAGCAGGGAGAGGTAGTTCAGGAGGCCTTCGGGAATGAAGCCGCGGTCCCGCAGCAGGAACAGGTTGGACTGGGGATCCCGCTTGGACAGCTTCTTGTTGCCTTCGCCCATAACGTACGGCAGGTGGCCAAATTCCGGCATGTAGCTGGCCACGCCAAGTTCCATCAGGGCGCGGATGAGGACAACCTGGCGCGGCGTGGAGGAGAGCAGGTCCTCACCGCGCAGCACGTGCGTGATGCCCATGAGTGCATCGTCGACAGGATTGACCAACGTGTACAGGGGGGATCCGTCAGCGCGCACAATGACGTAATCCGGGATGCTGCCGGCCTTGAAGGTGATCTCGCCGCGGACCAGGTCTGTGAAGGTGACGTCCTCATCCGGCATCCGGACCCGCAGCACGGGCTCGCGGCCTTCGGATTTGAAGGCCGCTATTTGTTCCTCGGTCAGCTCACGGTCAAAGTTGTCGTAGCCGAGCTTGGGGTCTCGGCCCGCTGCGCGGTGGCGTGCCTCGACCTCCTCCGGGGACGAGTAGCACTCGTAGGCGTAGCCGGCCTCGATCAGCTTGGCCACGACGTCCTTGTAGAGGTCCAGGCGCTGGGACTGCCGGTACGGCTCGTGCGGACCGCCGACTTCCACGCCTTCTTCCCACGTGATGCCCAGCCACTTCAGTGCTTCGAGCAGCTGCTGGTAGCTTTCCTCCGAGTCGCGTGCCGCGTCCGTGTCCTCAATGCGGAACACGAAGGTGCCCTTCGTGTTCTTGGCATGGGCCCAGTTAAACAGCGCCGTGCGGATCAGCCCGACGTGCGGGGTTCCGGTGGGCGAGGGGCAGAAACGGACCCGTACGGGTGTTTCGGCAGGAACGGAGGGCAGGGAGGCAGCAGGCGACGCAGAAGCAGTAGTCATAGTGGCTTCAACTTTACCGCCTGCCGCCAGGGGCCTTGGCGGGCCTGGGTCAGCGGCGGACTATGGGGTTGGACAACCGGCCGATTCCTTCGATTTCCACCTCAAAGCGGTCGCCGGCGTTAACCAGGCCGACCCCGGCCGGGGTGCCGGTCATGATGACGTCGCCGGGCAGCAGCGTGAAGGCCTGCGAGACGACGGACACGAGTTCGCGGACACCGCGGATCATCTGGCTGGTGCTGCCGTCCTGGCGCAGTTCGCCGTTGAGCCGGCCCTGGATCTGGAGATCCTCGGTGTCCAGGTCGGTCTCGATCCATGGACCCAGCGGCGCGGAGGTGTCAAAGCCCTTGGCACGCGTCCACTGCAGGTCGCTCTTCTGAACGTCCCTGGCGGTGAGGTCGTTGCCGCAGGTGTACCCGAAAATGACGTCGTCCACCCGGTCTTCCGGGACGTCCTTGCAGATCCGGCCGATCACCACGCACAGTTCCGCCTCGAACGAGACTTCCTCGGAGAACTCCGGCAGGACAACGGGATCGTTGGGGCCAACGACGGCGGTGTTGGGCTTCAGGAAGAGGAGCGGCTGGGCGGGCACTTCATTGCCAAGCTCATGGGCGTGCTCCACGAAGTTGCGGCCCACGCCGATGACCTTGCTGCGCGGGATGATGGGCGCCAGCAACCGGACGTCCTCCAGCTTGTGCCGGACGGACGTGCGCTCCACGCCGTTGAAGAAGGGGTCTCCGTGGATGACAGTGATTTCCTCACTGCCCGTTTCGCCTTCCACAACGCCGTACAGGGGATCAGAATCGACAACAAACCTGGCAATACGCATGGTCCCTACCCTACCGTCCCCGCCTGGCCGCTTCCTTCAGCGCGCAGGTAGTGCAGCTGTGCGGCAACGGACATTTCGGCTGCCCGCCGGACGGAAGGGCCGACGTCGGAATAGACGGCGTCAGCCACCTCACCCACGGTGGCGTCCCGGCCGAGTTGTGCCAGCGCCGCGCGGACCTGGCCGAGCCGCTCCTGCCGGTGCAGGCGGTAATCCCGCGCAATGGACTCCACGGAGGGCAGCACGGGTCCGTGCGCCGGGAGGACGGTGGCCGGACCCAACGCCTCAAGCCTGTCCAGCGTGGTGAGGTAGTCCCCCAGTGTGCCGTCCGGGAAGTCCAGCATGGTGGTGCCCCTGCCCAGGATGGTGTCGCCGGTCAGCACGGAACCGTGGGGGCCGTCGTCGGGAAGATGGAAGGACAGCGAATCCGACGTATGGCCGGGAGTGGGCAGCACGTTAATCTCCAGCCCGGCGGCGTGGACCACCCCGCCGTGCAGGGGTTCTCCGCCGCCGTGGCAATGCACGGGATCGGCGGCACGGACCGGGGCGCCGGTCAGTTCATGCAGGCGGGCCGATCCGGCAGTATGGTCAGCGTGGCGGTGGGTGATGAGGATCAGTTCCACCGGGCCGGCATCGGCAAGTGCTTGGAGGTGGGCCTCGTCCAGCGGGCCGGGGTCCACCACGACGCCGCCGGGATACCCGGCGGCCCGCACCACGTAGGAGTTGGTTCCCTCGAGGCTCATGGGCCCGGGGTTCGGGGCCAGGATGTACCGCGTCAGGGCAGAGCTGCGCTGCAGGATGGGGCCGGAAACTGAAGTCACCATCACATCTTTGCATCCGGCGCCGGACCACCGCCGCCCCGCGTCCGGAATAGAACAGCCGGGTGCCCCGGTTGACCACCAGTGAATCCCCTCGCTCTCTCCCAGGAAGCCGGAACCACACACCATGAGCACCACAACACTTGCAGACCTCCTCGCCGAAGCCGATTCCGCCGGCCACGACCATGCCGCGACGGAGAAGAACAGCGGGCTCCTGCACATCCACAACCATGCAACGGGTGGCATCGTCTGGTTTCCCACGTGGCGGAAGTTCCGCGAAACCGCCGATTGGAGTGAGGCGGTGGAAAAAGCGGCCAGGGACCTGCCTGCGGATTCGGTACCCGCGGAGGAAGCGGCAGCGCGTGTTCTGGCCGACGACCTGGAGGATCTCCTGAAGCGCGCCGCCGCGGCCAGTGACGCAAACATGTTTGTCCAGGAGAACCTCACGCGCCACCTGACCCGGACCTGGGCTGTCGCGGACGCCGTCGCCAAGGCAGCAGGCAAGGATTTGCCTGGCGGCACCACCACGCCGCCCATTTTTGCCGGCTACCCCTACGACGTGTACGCCCAGGACGGCGGCGTCTTTGCGACGACGCTGTGGAACGACATGATCGACGCCCGCCGCAACCGGGCGCTGGAAGAAGAAGCTGCACGGAAGGCCCTGAAGCCTGTTTCCCGCAAGGCTTTGAAGAACGCCGCCAGGAAGGCCGCCCGCCGCTGACCCGGACGGCTGACTCCCGCCGTGGTACGTACACAACGAACGGCGCCCGCCGGGCAGAAGCCCGGCAGGCGCCGTCGTTGTTGTGCAGGGCTTGAGCGCCGGCTATGCCAGGCGGGTCAGCCAGCCGTGGGTGTCCGGGACCGCCCCGGTCTGGATGCCCAGCAGCTGCTGGCGGATGGCCATGGTGGTCTCCCCCGCCGTAGCGTCCTCGGAGCCAATGAACTCGGTGGCGTCCTTCAGGACACCGATGGGGGTGATGACGGCCGCGGTGCCGCACGCGAAGACCTCGGCAATATCGCCGGAAGCGACGCCGTCGCGCCACTCATCCAGGGTGATCTTGCGTTCGGTGACCTGACGGCCCATGTCCTTGGCCACCTGGATGACCGACATCCGGGTAATGCCTTCCAGGATGGTGCCGGTGAGGGCGGGTGTGACGAGCGAGCCGTCCTTCATCACGAAGAACACGTTCATGCCGCCCAGTTCTTCAACAGCATCGTCGTTGAAGTGGTCCAGGAACAGGACCTGCTTGCAGCCGTTGGCTTCAGCCTCCTGCTGGGCAATGAGCGAGGCTGCGTAGTTGCCCCCGCACTTGGCGTCGCCCGTACCGCCCCGGCCCGCGCGGGCGAATTCACGTGAGATCCAGATGGAGACAGGCTTGAGTTCGCCGCCAAAGTAGTTCCCGGCGGGCGAGGCGATCACGCGAAAGGACACTTCACGGGCTGCACGGACGCCCAGGAACGCCTCCGTGGCGATCATGAAGGGCCGGAGGTAGAGTGCTTCGCCGTCGCCGGCGGGAACCCATTCCTTGTCAGCGGCCACCAGTTCACGGATGGCTCCGAGGAAGTACTCTGCCGGCAGTTCCGGCAGGGCCAGCCGCCGGGCTGACTTGTTCAGGCGTGCGGCGTTGGCTTCCGGACGGAAGCTCCAGATGGAGCCGTCGGCGTGGCGGTAGGCCTTGAGCCCCTCGAAAATCTCCTGCCCGTAGTGCAGCACCGCAGCCGACGGATCCAGGGTGATGGGTCCATAGGCCTCCACGCGCGGATTGTGCCAGCCGCCGTTGCCGTCCGCGTCCACGCTGTAATCGACGATGGCGGTGTGGTCGGTGAAGTGGTTGCCGAATCCCGGGTTCGCCAGGATGGCTGCACGCTCTTCAGCAGACTTCGGGTTGGCCGAAAGCTGCTGGCTGAATTCGACGCCATGGGCAGTCTGGGTCATGGTTCCTCCACGATCGGCCGCCCCGGGTTCAGCGCTGAACGGCAGGGCGGCATTTGGTGATTCGAGACAAGCTTACGCCCGATGCAGGAGGCCTCGGCGCGCTAGAGTCCGGCGGCGATGGCATCGCCCACGGCGCTGGTGCTGCGGGGGCTGCCGTCGCGCTTTTCGACGTCGGCAACCACCGCGGCTTCGATCTTCCGGGCCGCACCGGCGTAGCCGAGGTGGTCGAGCAGGAGGGCCGCCGAGAGGATTGCCGCGGTGGGGTCTGCTTTGCCCTGCCCGGCGATGTCCGGGGCGGAGCCGTGGACGGGTTCGAACATGGACGGCGCCGTGCGGTCCATGTTGATGTTGCCGGACGCTGCCAGCCCGATGCCGCCGGTGATGGCCGCGGCGAGGTCGGTGAGGATGTCACCGAAGAGGTTGTCGGTGACAATCACGTCGAAGCGGGACGGGTCCGTGACCATAAAGATGGTGGCGGCGTCCACGTGGAGGTAGTCGTGCGTCACCTCGGGGAACTCCTGGGCAACGGCCTCGACGGTGCGCTTCCAGAGATGCCCGGCGTAGACCAGGACGTTGTGCTTGTGGACCAGGGTGACGTGCTTGCGTTCCCGGGCGCTGGCGCGGCGGAAGGCATCGCGGACCACGCGCTCCACGCCGTGTGCGGTGTTGAGGGACACTTCGGTGGCAACTTCGTGCGGGGTGCCGGCGCGCAGGGTGCCGCCGTTGCCCACGTAGGGGCCCTCGGTTCCTTCACGCACCACGATGAAATCGATGGTGCCGGGGTTGGCCAGCGGGCTGCCCACTGTTCCGTAGAGGCGGGACGGCCGCAAATTAACGTAGTGGTCCAGGCTGAAGCGGAGCTTCAGGAGCATCTCGCGTTCAATAATGCCGGAGGGAATGCGCGTGTCGCCGGGGGCTGCCCCCACGGCGCCGAACAGGATGGCGTCCCGGGTCCGGAGGTCGGCCAGGACCTCGTCGGGCAGCGTCTCCCCCGTGGCCAGCCAGTGCTCGGCGCCGAGCTTGTAGTGCGTCTGCTTGAGCTCAACGCCCTCAGCGGCCACAGCCTTTTCCAGTACTTTGACTGCCTCGGCGATGACTTCGGGGCCAATGCCGTCGCCGGGAATAACTGCCAGATCAATGGAGGATGCGCTCATGGTTTCAGGGTAGCCAAGTCATCCATATGCTGGTCAAGCTGTCTCAATATACGGGCGATGCCACAACGACGACGTTGGTTCCCCAGAGGTCATCCGTGTAGCAGGAAATAAGAACCAGCCTGTTGGGAGCAACGTCCCAAATGGCGCTGTCCTTCAGGCCTGATTTTTCGTAGGTGGTGACCGAATCAACACGGTAACCGAGTTCGCCGGTACCGGTGGCTACGGTGAGGAGGTCGCCGGCAGAGGCCCGGCTGCTGAGCCGGTTGAAGGGCGCCTCACGGTCCTGCCAGCTGTGGCCCACCACGTAGGTGGTATTGGTTGAGCCGGCTCCCGGTGCCCCGTACGGCGTTAGCCAGTATCCGTCCATGGTGGGAGGCGGAATGATGGTCTGGCGCTCCTTGTCGTCGGCGCTCGGATCGAGGGGATGAACCACCACGTCAATGTCCGCAGACGGGTAAACCAGCCGTTGCGGAGGCGCCGCGGGCGGCCAGGCGGGAGTGGCCGGCGGCAGGTCGGGAGTCAGCGGCGCTGCCGGGGATTCCGGGGCAGTACCGTAATTCGTCGACGACGGCGGTGCGGAAGCCACGGGCGGGCTGCCGCCAGGCTGGACGCTGCCGCCTCCCATACCCAACAGTGCGGGCAGCAACAGGAACATCAGGCAGCCCAGCGCGGTGAGCAGGCCCAGGGCGGCGATAAAGCGAAGGCGCGGTGCGTCCCATCGGGTCCGTTTCGGGGCGGCAGGACTTTCTTTTTGATGTGCAGTGGATGGTCCGGGTTCGTTCACGGTCACCTCGGGCTTCGGTCAATTCGATCAAAGGCGTTAAAGGCACACGGCGCCGTGCCACTTGCGGGGGCACGGCGCCGCGCGCATCATTCAGCCGCTTGCCGCCAGCACGCCAGCCGGCGTGCTAACTGCGGGCTTCGCCATGGCGGCTGCCGCCACCTGCCAGGGTTTTCCGGGCTGCAATGGCACCTCCGGCGAGCAGCAGGACGGCCGCGCCTCCGAGCCAGGGAGCCATCCCCGGATCCGGCTCAGACACCGCGGTCTGAACGTTGAAACCCTCGTTAACCGCGGTCACTGCACCGCCCCCGACGACAGCGCCTGCCGGGGCGGGGGCCGGGGCCGGAACCACGGCACCGGCCGGAGGTACGACCGCAGGCGGCACTACGGCAGGTGGAACCACCGGCGGAACAACAGGTGGAACTACGGGCGGTGCCTTCGTGGGAACGCACCCGTTGTTGTACGTGGCCTTCCCGTCGTCAGTCCAGTTCTGCCCCGCGGGGATTACCTTCCCATGGTTCGGCGGGATGATGTCCTCGGTGTGCTGGTGATGGTCACCGGCGTGGCCGTTGAGGCCCTGCAGGGCGATGATGATAACCATGTAGGGATTTGACGCCGATCCCGTCGCGTGGCAGATGGTGATTTTCTTGTCGTTGCCCTCATGCGGCGTTCCGCCCGGCTTGGCGCAGCCGGCATTCCACCAGTCCACCTTGTGGAGGTTCTGGCCTGCAGGCAGCATGCTGTTGGCCGGAATGATGTCCTCATTGTGCTGGTGGTCCAGGTGGGCTTTGAGTGCGTTGAGGCTCATGGTGACTGACACGTAGGGGTTCGTGTCTGAGCCCGTCGCGTGACAGATGGTGATCTTCCCGTCACCGCCGGATGACTCCGGTGGCGAGGCCACGGCTGTGGCTGACGCGCCTAGAAGGGCGAGGCCTGTGACCCCGAGTGCGGCTAGGATCCGATGCATTTTTCCGTCTCCGTCCATAGTCTGCTTCAAACTGCAAGACGTACGGGAGAACACGACCGCCCCAACCTGACGGGTCACAACGCAAACAGACAGCATCGGGGCGACGGTTCTCCCAGATGCGAACTGTCAGTTTGCTAACCCGTTCAGGCTATGGAAGGCGGGGCGGAGAGTCCCGAGTAGGAAATACCTGTGTTCGAACCGCCGGACTACTCCGCGACCGGAAAAATACCTGCACGGACGTTCCGGAGCCGGGCATACTGCTTAGGCTTCTGCAGGCTCCTCGTACTTCGGGAAAACCGGCGCCGGGGCAGGCAGTGCAGTTCCGGCAACGATCGGGGTACCGATGGCGGCAAACTGGCGGGCTTCCCCTTCGGGCTGGCCCAGGCTGTCCAGGAGCGCGGCCGTGGCGGTGGGCATCACCGGCTGGGCCAGGATGGACACGATCCGGAGTACCTCAAGCGTCACGTACAGCACGGTGTTCATGCGTTCGACGTCGGTCTTCCGCAGCACCCAGGGCGCCTGCTCGGCAAAGTAGGCGTTGGTATCGCCCAGGACAGTCCAGATGGCTTCGAGGGCGCGGCTGAATTCCTGCTTCTCGAAGGCAGCCCGGGCAGTTTCGAGGAGGCCGCCCGCCTGTTCCAGTATGGCGGTATCCGCGGCGGTAAACGCACCCGGGGCGGGAACCGCGCCGCCGCAGTTCTTCGCCACCATGGACAGCGAACGCTGCGCGAGGTTGCCGAAGTTGTTGGCAAGGTCGGAGTTCATCCGTCCCACGATGGCCTCGTGGTTGTAGCTTCCGTCAGCGCCGAAGGGAACTTCCCGGAGGAAGAAGAAGCGCACCTGGTCCAGGCCATACTGCGCCACGAAATCCGCGGGAGCCACCACGTTGCCGAGGGACTTGGACATTTTGACGCCGTTGTTGTGCAGGAAGCCGTGGATCATGACCCGCTTGGGCAATTCCAGGTCCGCGCTCATCAGGAACGCAGGCCAGTAGATGGCGTGGAACCGGGAGATGTCCTTCCCGATCACGTGGACGTCAGCCGGCCAGTACTTACGGAACTTCTCCGAATCGACGTCCGGGTAGCCAACGCCCGTGAGGTAGTTCGTGAGCGCGTCCACCCACACGTACATGACGTGTTTGTCGTTGCCGGGAACGGGCACGCCCCAGTCGAATGTGGTGCGGCTGATGGACAGGTCCTCCAGCCCGCGGCGGACGAAGCTGATCACTTCGTTGAACCGGGACTGGGGTGCGCCGAACTCCGGCTGCGCCTCGTAGAGGGCCAGGAGCCGGTCCTGGTAGGCGGAGAGCCGGAAGAAGTAGCTCTCCTCTGCCGTCCAGGTCACCTCGGTGTCGGTCTCTTTCGAGTAGCGCACACCGTCGTCCTTGACCACGGTGTCATCCTCACCGTAGAAGGCCTCGTCCCGGACGGAGTACCAGCCCTCATACTTCGACAGGTAGATGTCACCCTTGGCTTCCATCTTTTTCCAGATGGCCTGCGACGCGGCGTAGTGGTCCTCGTCCGTGGTGCGGATGAAGCGGTCGTACGTGATGCCCAGGGCGGAATGCGCCGCTTTGTACACCTCTGCGTTGCGGTCCACCAGCTCCTTGGGCGTGATGCCCTCCTTCTCGGCCGTCTGCGCGATCTTCATACCGTGCTCGTCCGTGCCGGTCAGGAACATCACGTCAAAGCCGTCCAGCCGCTTGAAGCGGGCCATGGCATCGGTGGCGATGTACTCGTAGGCGTGGCCGATGTGCGGCACGCCGTTGGGGTAGGTGATGGCCGTGGTGATGTAGAACGGCGTTTTCTCTGAAGCAGTCACGTGCGGACGGTACCTTCGGTGCGGAGGGGCGGGCTAGATCAGTTCAGTCAGGGAATCGCTGAGCCGGACCAGTTCGTGGTCGTGCGACGCCACCAGGACGGCGATTCCATCGGACGTGGTGTCTTTCAGGATACTGATAATGCGGTTGGCGGATGCGCGGTCAAGGCTGGCGGTGGGCTCGTCGACCACCAGGACCCTGGTACCCAGGATCAGAGCCCGGGCGATGGCCACGCGCTGGCGTTCGCCGCCGGACAGCTGGGCGGGGCGGTGCCGCATCCGGCGGCCCAGGCCCACCAGGTCCAGCAGGTCCTTGGCCATGTCCCGCCGCTGGTCCACTTCGCCGTCGGGAACGGCCGGCAGGAGCACGTTTTCGAGGGCGCTCATACCGTCGATCAGGGCGCCGCCCTGGTCCACGTATCCGATCAGCGCACGACGGCGGTCGGCGATTTCGTCGTCGCCCATGCTTTCCAGGGAGTCGCCTTCCCAGAAGACGCGTCCCGACGTCGGCAGCGTGAGTCCCGCGCCGACGGTCAGGATGCTGGTCTTGCCGGAGCCGCTTCGGCCGGCGACGCAGTGCATCTCGCCGGCGTGCAGGGTGAGGTCGAAGCCTTCCACAACGCTGACGGCTTCAGCACCGCCCTTGCCGCCGCCGTAGCGGATGGTGATGTCGCTCAGCTCCAGCGGGGTGGCGTGGTCGGCCTCCTTGACGATGGTGTTGGCGCGGGTCTGCAGGGGAACCTCGCCGGAGCCGCCCCGGCGGCTCCGCTGGACATTGGTCGGGTTTGTCATTGGACCACTTTCGTTGCAATCGGTATCCAGCAAAGTACAGCCACGAGGCCGGCGACGCCTGCCCACAATGCGGCATAGGGTGCCAGCAGGAGGCCGATACCCAGGGCGCCCAGCACGCCCAGGGGCAGGGCCACGGTTCCTACCAGCGCGTTTTCGAAGAGCCGGACCTGGCGGAGCATGTCCGGGTTCCATCCCATCGCCTCAAGGATGCCCAGGTACTGGCGCTTGGCGTTGAGCTCAAACCGGCCGGTGACCAATGTCAGCACCAGGCCCACCACAACCCCGGCGAGTGCCAGGAGGATGCTCGGCAGCGCGACGCTGGCGGCGGCCAGCCCGCTCAGGGCGCTGGCGCCGGCCGCGCGGGGGATGTCGATCAGCAGGGCGATCAGCCCGCCCACAGCGGCACCGAACACGCCGACGGCGACGGCCAGGGACAGCGTGTTGAACTTGTTGGTGCCCAGCTGCCGGTTGGCGAAGGTCAGCGGCGAGTCCACAGGAATTAGCCGCTCGTCGTGCTGCGGCTCCTGGTCGATGACGTCGCGGTGGCGGAGCTGCTGGGCTGCGAAGAGGGCAGCGCCTGCGTAGAGCACCAGGACGGCGACGCACACCAGGGCCGTGGCCAGGCTCCAGCTGAGCAGGCTGAGCACGATGCCGGCCACTGCCAGCAGCACGGCTCCCACGCCGAATTCCTCCAGCACCCAGCTGCGGATCCGCCGCTGCGTCCAGCCCATGGCCCGGAGGGTGCCTGCTTCGCTTCGCCGCTTGCGGATGTAGCTCACTGTTGACGCGCCGGTCAGCAGGGCGGCACCGCACAGGGTCAGGAAGAGCAGGGTGATGTTGGTTCCCGACAGCGATCCGGTGACCGCCTCCGCCGCATTCTGCCGGACCCAGGACTGCTGGACGGTGCCCAGGGCAGATTCCTTGCCGGCGTCGTCCTTGGAGTATCCGGGGACGAAGATGCTGGCGTCCTCACGTGCGGAGCCGGCCACGATGGTGGCTTCGAGGCCCATGGCGCGGATTTCGTTGGCGAGCTTTTCCACCTCGGGCTGGGCTTCCTTCCAGCTGCCCGGCGCCTTGGCACGGACACGGATGGCGTCGATGACGTCGGCGTTGTCCGTGTAGCCGCGGGCGGCAGCCAGACCGTAGTAGTCGGTGATGGCTCCGGCAGACTGGCTGGCGAGGCCGGTGGCGCTCAGGGAGGGTTCCAGCTCGGTGGCGGGCACGTCCTTGTCCTCGGCATCCTTGACCAGGGTGAACGGGGTGGGGTCGTAGCCGCCAAGGGGCAGCTTGTTGACGTCGCCGGCGGCCTCCGCCACAGCGGCGGGATCAAAGGTTCCGTAGACCATGGCCAGCGGAGCTGCCACCTGCTCCCCTGTGGCCAGGTTTTCCCGGTAGGAACGCTCATCCACGGGTTCGCGCTGGGTCTGGTCCACGGGGGTGCCGTTGGCGCTCTTTTCAGGCAGCCGGTTGATGGTTACCCATTCGCCGGGAACCGCGGTCCTTTCCACGGCGCCGTTGGCTGCGGCCTCGCCGTCGGTGTATTTGGGGGCGGCGGCAAAGTCGGTGCTCCAGGTGGCAGGGGTGTAAAGGCCCTGGTTGAAGTTGCCGGTGCTGCCCAGGAGGGAGGAGTGGTCCGTGGAGCCGGGCCAGGACAGGACGAAGGGGTCCTTGGAGACGAACGGCAGGTAATCCTTGTCCAGGGAACGGGAGACGGTTCCGACGTCCTTGACCACCTTGCCGGCGTCGTCGATCTCTTCGATCTTGACGTTGTACTTCAGGTCCAGGGAGGTGCCCGAGCGGACAATCAGCGGAATGGCCTGGGAGTCGGCGGTCAGCTGGCCGGTCCGCTTTGCCTGCTGGTACTGGGTCATCAGGGGTGCCCAGTACTTGAGCTTGACGCCCAGGAAATCCGGTCCTTCTTCGAGCTGGTCGAGGCCGATGCCGTTGGTGAAGAGGCCTTCGAAGTAGCGTCCGATGGCTCCGGCGTCGCGGGCGTCGGCAGGCGGGGCCTTCTCCAGCGGGGCAAGGAAGTCACCGGAGGATCCCAGCAGGGCGCGCTCGGCGGCGGGGTCCACGGCCACCACGGATTCCGTTACCTCGGGGGCCAGCGGCAGGGACACGGACAGGTTGAAGAGGTTGTGCTCGGAGCCGCCGGCCGGCGCGGGGAACTTGATGCCCGTTTCACCTTCGGGCGCGGCAATCCGGATGCTGTTGCCGCCGGCGGCCTTTTCCTCGACCAGCTTTGCCTTGCCAAGGCTTCCCTCGGCAGTGGATTTAAAGAGCGTTTGTTCGGAGACGCCGTCGGAGCTCACGGCGCTGGCAGTGAGGCGGTACTTCCTGGTTTCGTCGCTCAGCACGGACTCGGCCGCGGGCCACTTGTCCGGAGCCGTGGCGCCGGCCGCCTGGTCCGCCGTGGCGGTTCCGGCCAGCCCGGCGTTGTAGCCGAGGTAGTCCATGGCGTCCAGGCGCGGGGACTCAAGGTTCTGCGTGACGCGGGAGACCAGGCTGATGGGGGCGGCAACCGACGTGCCGGACAGCTTCCGTATCGAGTCCAGTTGTTCAAAGCTGATGCCACCGGTGCCGTTGGCGATTTCGGGCTGCAGCAGCGCACCGGAGGGCGCTTTCGCCTGGACCAGGACGTCGTAGAGTCCCCGGGAATTTTCATCCACGGTCCTGTTGAGTGCAGCCTGTGACTGGCTTTGGACGAGGACCGACAAGCACATGGCTGCGATCAAGATGGCCGCGGTCAACAGCAGCACTTTGCTTCTGATGAACCTCTGGACGGCGTTCATTGAACTCCCTGAAACCTGGATTGCGTGCGCACATACGTGTCCGGCCGGGCCGGACATGGGCGATTAACGGACGGATGTGCAAAAGGTATTGGCCGGTCTGCCGGCCCGGTCCTGAATCAGGACCCAGCCATTGTAAGCAGACCGGCCAATCATACGTGGCCCCGCTGGGGCGCGCCGAGGGGAGCCGCTGGTACGGCGTTTCCCGGATCCTGGGCTAGTCCTCCAGGTCCACTTCCCGGACCATCTCGGCGCCGATGCCGGCCTTGATGGCGTCGAGGACCTGCTGCGGCACGGAGCTGTCGATGGTCAGCAGGGCCAGAACCTGGCCGCCCTGGTCGTGGCGGGCCACCTGCATGCCGGCGATGTTGATGTTGTTCATGCCCAGGATGTGGCCGATGGTGCCAATGACGCCGGGGCGGTCGGTGTAGGCCACCACTACCAGGTGCTCACTGATGGGGATTTCAACTTCGAATCCGTTGATGCCCACCAGTTTCTGGATCTGCTTGGGGCCGGTCAGGGTGCCGGCCACGGAGATCTGGCTGCCGTCGCTGAGGGCGCCGCGGAGGGTCAGGACGTTCCGGTAGGACTCGGTTTCGGGGGTGGTGATCAGGCGGACGTTGATGCCGCGCTGTTCGGCGATGACCGGGGCGTTGACGTAGGAGACCTGCTCGGTCACAACGTCGGCGAAAATGCCCTTCAGCGCTGCCAGCTCCAGGACCTTGACGTCGAGCGACGAGATTTCGCCGGCTACCTCCACGTCGAACTGGGTCAGGGAATCGTGGGTCAGCGCGGTGAAGATGCGGCCCAGCTTTTCGATCAGCGGGATGCCCGGGCGGACGTCGGGGGCGATAACGCCACCGGCCACGTTGACGGCATCCGGAACCAGTTCGCCGGCGAGGGCGAGGCGGACGGACTTGGCAACGGAGACGCCGGCCTTTTCCTGGGCTTCGTCGGTGGAGGCACCGAGGTGCGGGGTCACCACCACGTTGTCCAGCTTGAAGAAGGGCAGGTCGGTGCTGGGCTCCTTGGCGAAGACGTCGACGCCGGCACCGGCGATTTCGCCGTCCTGCAGGGCCGTGAAGAGGGCCTCTTCGTCCACGAGGCCGCCGCGGGCCACGTTGACCACGTAGGCGGTGTTCTTCATCTTCTTGAAGGCATCGGCGCCGAGCATGCCCACCGTTTCCGGGGTCTTGGGCATGTGGATGGTGATGAAGTCGGACTGGGCCAGGAGCTCGTCCAGGGTGACCAGCTGCACGCCGAGCTGCGCTGCGCGGGCGGAGGTGATGTAGGGATCGTACGCAAGGATCTTGGTGTCAAAGCCTTTGAGCCGTGCTGCCACCAGGGCGCCGATCCGGCCGAGGCCGATGATGCCGATCTTCTTCTCGAACAGTTCAATGCCGGTGTACTTCGAGCGCTTCCACTCGCCGTCCTTGAGGGCGGCGCTGGCCTGCGGAATGTGGCGGGCGAGGCTGAGGATGTGGCCCACGGTGAGTTCGGCGGCGGAGACGATGTTCGACGTGGGGGCGTTAACCACCATGACGCCGGCCTGGGTGGCGGCCTTGATGTCCACGTTGTCCAGTCCGACGCCGGCGCGGGCGATGACCTTGAGGTTCTTGGCGGCCGCGATGGCCTCGGCATCGACCTCGGTCGCGGAGCGGACCAGGATGGCGTCAACGTCGCTGATCGCCGAGAGCAGCTGGGAACGGTCGGCGCCGTCGGTCTGGCGGATTTCAAAGTCCGGGCCAAGGGCCTCGACGGTGGCGGGGGAAAGTTCTTCGGCGAGCAGTACTACGGGTTTTGACACGGCTGATCCTCTGCGTTGCAGTCCTGGGGATGGAACAAGTCTAGGCCGACGGAAAGGCCGGGCTCACATTGTTAAGTGTGAACCCGGCCTCACGTTGCCCGTTATGGGGGGAAGGAACCGGCAGCCTTAGCGGGCTGCGGAGCCTTCAACGTAGTCCACGTCCTGCTGCTGCCAGGAGAACAGGGAGCGCAGCTCGCGGCCAACACCCTCGATGGGGTGCTGCTCAGCCTTGGCACGCAGTTCCTTGAACTCGACGCCGCCGTTGTCCTGGTCCTCGATGAACCGCTTGGCGAAGGCACCGGACTGGATGTCGGCCAGGACGGCCTTCATGTTTTCCTTCACCTCGGGGGTGATGACGCGGGGGCCGGAGACGTAGTCGCCGTACTCTGCGGTGTCGGAAACGCTCCAGCGCTGCTTGGCGATGCCGCCTTCCCACATGAGGTCGACGATGAGCTTGAGCTCGTGCAGGACCTCGAAGTAGGCGATCTGCGGCTGGTAGCCGGCTTCGGTCAGGGTCTCGAAGCCGTACTGGACCAGCTGGGACACGCCGCCGCAGAGGACAGACTGCTCGCCGAAGAGGTCGGTTTCGGTCTCTTCGGTAAAGGTGGTCTTGATGACGCCGGCGCGGGTGCCGCCGATGGCCTTGGCGTAGGACTTGGCGAGGTCCCAGGCGGCGCCGGAGGCATCCTGCTCGACGGCAATGATGTCGGGGATGCCGCGGCCTGCCTCGAATTCGCGGCGCACGGTGTGGCCCGGAGCCTTCGGGGCCACCAGGATGACGTCAACGCCTTCCGGTGCCTGGATGTAGCCGAAGCGGATGTTGAAGCCGTGGGCGAAAGCCAGCGCCTTGCCGGGGGTCAGCTTGTCCTTGATGGAGTCGTTGAAGATCGAGCGCTGGTGCTGGTCCGGTGCCAGGATCATGATGACGTCGGCCCATTCGGCGGCGTCGGCAACGTTCTTGACCGTGAAGCCTGCGTCCTCGGCCTTGGCGGTCGACGTCGAACCCTCCTTGAGGGCGATGACAACCTCGACGCCGGAATCGCGCAGGTTGAGGGCGTGGGCGTGGCCCTGTGAGCCGTAGCCAACGATGGCAACCTTGCGGCCCTGGATAATCGACAGGTCGGCGTCGTCGTCGTAGAACATTTCAGTCACTTGCGTAACTCCTCTTGAGTGGTGTGTAGATAGGTGTTGTGTGGTGGTGCGGTTACGGGCGGTGGTTCCGCCAGGGCATTCGCCTAGGCGGAGCGCAGCGCCCGGTCACTCATGGAGCGGGATCCCCGTCCAACGGCCAGGGTGCCGGACTGCACGATTTCGCGGATGCCGAAGGGCTCCAGCACTGAGAGCAGTGCCGTGAGCTTTTCGGGATGGCCGGTTGCTTCAATGACGACGGAATCGGTGGAGACGTCGACCACTGAGGCGCGGAACAGGTCTGCAGCCTGGGTCACCTGCAGGCGTGTTGCGGCATCCGCACGTACTTTAACCAGGATGTGGTCGCGTTGTACGGAAGATTCGGGGGTCAGCTCAACGATCTTAATGACGTTGATCAGTTTGTTGAGCTGCTTGGTGACCTGTTCGATCAGGTCGCCGTCGGCGTCGACCACCACGGTCATCCGGGAGATGCCGGGGACTTCGGTGGGGCCGACGGCCAGGGAGTTGATGTTGAAGGCGCGGCGGGCGAAGAGGCTCGCAACGCGGGTCAGGACGCCGGGTTTGTCTTCAACCAGGACGGACAGTGTGTGGCGGCTCATGGTCAGTCCTCTTCTTCCCATTCCGGGGTCATGTTGCGGGCAACCTGGATCTGGTCGTTGCTCACGCCGGCGGGCACCATCGGCCACACCATGGAGTTGGGGCTCACCACGAAGTCGATGACCACGGGGCGGTCGTTGATCTCCAGGGCTTTCTGGATGGTGGCGTCGATATCCTCGTCGCGTTCGCAGCGGAACGAGGCGCAGCCGTAGGCCTCCCCCAGCTTGACGAAGTCCGGGATGCGGACGGTGTCGTGGCCGGTGTTGAGGTCGGTGTTGGAGTAGCGGCCCTCGTAGAACAGGGTCTGCCACTGGCGCACCATGCCCAGCGAGGAGTTGTTGATGACGGCAACCTTGATGGGAATGTTGTTGATGGCGCAGGTGGCCAGTTCCTGGTTGGTCATCTGGAAGCAGCCGTCGCCGTCGATGGCCCATACCACGCGGTCTGGTTCGCCCACCTTGGCGCCCATGGCCGCCGGAACGGCGTAGCCCATGGTCCCGGCGCCGCCGGAGTTCAGCCAGGCGTGCGGGCGCTCGTATTTGATGAACTGCGCGGCCCACATCTGGTGCTGGCCCACGCCTGCCACGTACACGCCTTCGGGGCCGGTGAGGGCGCCGATGCGTTCGATGACCCGCTGCGGGGCGCTGAGGCCGTCGTCGGGTTCAGTCCAGCCCAGCGGATAGGTTTCCTTGAGGTTGTTCAGGAAGGCCCACCAGGTGGTGAGGTCCGGCGTGCCGGATGCGTCGAACTGCGTGCGGACGGCTTCGGTCAGTTCCGGAATGATTTCCTTGACCGATCCCACGATGGGAACGTCGGCGGTGCGGTTCTTGGAGATTTCGGCGGGGTCGATGTCGGCGTGGATGACCTTGGCCATCGGCGCGAAGGTCTTGAGCACACCCGTCACGCGGTCATCGAAGCGGGCGCCGAGGGTGATCAGGAGGTCGGCCTGCTGCAGCGCGGTAACGGCGGAGACGCTTCCGTGCATTCCGGGCATGCCGACGTGCTGCGGGTGCGAGTCCGGGAAGACGCCCTTCGCCATCAGGGTGGTCACCACGGGGGCGCCAGTGGCTTCGGCGAGGGCCAGCAGTTCGGCGCTGGCGTGCGCCTTGACCACGCCGCCGCCGACGTACAGGACCGGCTTCGTGGACGCGGCGATGAGCTTCGCGGCCTCGCGGACCTGCTTGTTGTGGCCGCGGGTGACCGGCCGGTAGCCGGGCAGGTCCACTTTGGGCGGCCAGGAGAAGGTCATCTGCCCCACCTGGGCGTCCTTGGCCACGTCCACCAGGACGGGACCGGGACGGCCGGTGGAGGCCAGGTGGAATGCTTCAGCCATGACATGCGGAATGTCATTGGGATCGGTCACCAGGAAGGAGTGCTTGGTGATGGGCATGGTGATGCCCACGATGTCGGCTTCCTGGAAAGCGTCGGTGCCGATCACTCCGCTGGATACCTGGCCGGTGATGGCCACCAGCGGCACGGAGTCCATGTGGGCATCCATGATGGCGGTAACGAGGTTGGTGGCACCCGGGCCCGAGGTGGCGATGCAGACGCCAACCCGTCCGGTGACCATGGCGTAGCCTTGCGCGGCGTGGCCGGCTCCCTGTTCGTGACGGACCAGCACGTGATTCATGGTGGAGGCCATCAAGGGGTCGTAGGTGGGCAGGATCGCGCCACCAGGCAAACCGAAAATATCGTCGACGCCGAGTTCTTCGAGCGAGCGGACAATAGCTTGCGAGCCGGTCATCACCGTTGGGGGTACAACGTTGTTCGGCCCAAGGACAGGAGAGACGGCAGCAAGGTCGGCGACGACGGCGGCATGGTCAGCCGCCCGATCGGCGCGTTCCGGAGCCTTGGTGGCTCCAGTGGACTTGGTAGCCATCAGCGAGGGGCTGATGGGCGATCCTTTGCTCATCGGACTCTTCCTTGTGGATCATCTGTGGTTCATGGAAACAGCGGGAAATAAAAAAACCCCTCAGCCTGAGCGGCTCTTCGAGGGGTTTGCGCGTGACGGTTCGTTACCGGAGGAGGCTAATGTGCCACGCGCTTGGTAAGGACGACGACGGTGCCGGCGGTAACGAAAGTCATGCGTTCAGTTTTCCCTCTGGTGAGATACGTGTCAACGAGCCGCTACCCGATCTCACCATGTGGACATCATTGTCCACGTGCTGATCCTACCCCGAACCTCCGGCGCAAGCGCCGTTCGCCCGGGGCCCCGGGATCAGCTCTTATTAAGCCCTGCCGCCTCCGGCAGTCGTTTCGCCGCCGGAGGCATGGGGCACTCAGGCATCAGCCGCAGTATGCGCCGGTACTGGCGCTGTGCACCAGCTTGGCGTACTTGGCGAGCACACCCTTGGTGTACCTGGCCGGCAGCGGCTCCCAGCCCACCTTGCGGGCTTCGAGTTCAGCCTCGTCCACCAGCAGGTCGAAGCTGCGCGCTGCGATGTCCACGCGGATGCGGTCGCCGTCCTTGACGAACGCGATGGGGCCGCCGTCCACCGCTTCGGGCGCGACGTGGCCGATGCAGAGGCCCGTGGTGCCGCCGGAGAACCGGCCGTCGGTGAGGAGCAGGACGTCCTTGCCGAGGCCCGCACCCTTGATGGCGCCGGTGATGGCAAGCATCTCACGCATGCCCGGCCCGCCCTTGGGTCCTTCGTAGCGGATCACCACAACATCGCCAGCGTGGATCCGGCCGTTGTCCAGCGCGTCCAGGGCACCCTGTTCGCGCTCGAAGACGCGGGCGGTGCCTTCGAAGACGTCGGCGTCGAAGCCTGCGCTCTTCACCACTGCGCCTTCGGGGGCCATGGTGCCGTGCAGGATGGTGATGCCGCCGGTCTTGTGGATCGGGTTGTCCAGCGCGCGCAGGATCTTGCCGTCAACGTCCGGCGGGTTGATGGCGTCGAGGTTCTCCGCCACGGTCTTGCCCGTGACGGTGAGGCAGTCACCGTGCAGCAGGCCGGCGTCGAGCAGTGCCTTCATGATCACCGGCACGCCGCCGATCTTGTCCACGTCGGTCATCACGTAGCGGCCGAACGGCTTAAGGTCGCCCAGGTGCGGAATCTTGTCACCGATGCGGTTGAAGTCATCGAGGGTCAGCTCCACCTCTGCTTCGCGGGCAATGGCCAGCAGGTGCAGGACGGCGTTGGTGGAGCCGCCGAAGGCCATGGTGACGGCGATGGCGTTCTCGAACGCCTTCTTGGTCATGATGTCCCGGGCGGTGATGCCCAGGCGGAGAAGGTTAACCACGGCCTCGCCGGACTTGCGGGCAAATTCATCACGACGGCGGTCTGCCGAGGGCGGGGCGGCGGAGCCCGGCAGGGACATGCCGAGAGCCTCGCCGATGCAGGCCATGGTGTTGGCCGTGTACATGCCGCCGCAGGCGCCTTCACCCGGGCAGATGGCCTTTTCGATGCGGGTCAGGTCTTCCATGCTCATCTTGCCTGCGGCGCAGGCGCCGACGGCCTCGAAGGCGTCAATGAGGGTGACTTCCTTTTCGGAGCCGTCCTCAAGCTTGACCCAGCCGGGCATGATGGAGCCGGCGTAAAGGAACACGCTGGACAGGTCCAGGCGGGCGGCGGCCATGAGCATGCCGGGCAGGGACTTGTCACAGCCTGCCAGCAGCACCGAACCGTCGATGCGCTCGGCCTGCATGACGGTCTCCACGGAGTCTGCGATGACTTCGCGGGAGACCAGTGAGAAGTGCATGCCCTCATGGCCCATGGAGATACCGTCCGAGACGGAGATGGTGCCGAACTGCATGGGGAAACCGCCGCCGGCGTGGACGCCTTCCTTGGCGCCCTGTGCAAGCCGGTTCAGCGAAAGGTTGCAGGGGGTGATTTCGTTCCATGAGCTGGCGACACCCACCTGGGGCTTTGCGAAGTCGTCATCCCCCATGCCGACCGCCCGGAACATGCCACGTGCCGGCGCGGCGTGGATTCCGTCGGTAACGACCCGGCTCCGGGGTTTGATGTCAGGCTTGTTCTCGGTTGCGATTTGGGTGTCACTCATAGGGGAAAGTCTATGGCTCCACGCGTGGCAGCAACGACCGCGAAGCTCCGGTTAAGCGCAAAATCAGGATTATTTCAATCAGATAGTGGACTGTCATCTCGAATAATGAGATGCCCGCCGCCGGGCCGACCAGTTCCTGTGGCGCAGGTCACCGGCACGCCTGCTTTCCAGCCCAGGGATGCGGCCGTGTTCCCTGCCCCGGACGTTGCCGCCGGCGGGACGCCCGGAGGGACATCCTGGCCGGTCAAAGTGCTGGACAGCGATGTGGACCCGACGTAGCGTCGGGGCAAGGGACCTTGCCGACCGACCGAAGGGCTTGCCATGGAAGCTGTCTTCTTGATCATTCTGCTCGCTGTACTGGTGGGTGTTGTGTGGTGGAGGCTGAACGCCAAGAAATCACCCGCTGCCCGAGGTGACGCCGGCCAGGCCGACGTGGCCCGCAGCGACCGGGGAACCCGCACTGATGGTGCTCTTTCCGGCGGCAGCGCCGCGGCGTCGGCCGAGGCCGCCGGCACCACGGGAATTCCCACAGCCGCGGGTTTTGGCCGGCCGGCCAAGCCCGCCGCGCCCGTCACTGCGGACGAACCGGCAGAAACATCGGCTTCGGTGGATGCACCGCGTCCTGAACGCACAGGTTCAGGTTCTTCCGCAGCCTCCCCCGCCGGTACGGCTGGAGCCGGCGCAGCGACTGCGGATGCGGGTGCTGGTGCGGCGACTGCGGGACCCGGCGACGACCGCAGGCGCCAGGACCAGGCCGAATGGGAAACCCAGTGGTCCGAAGCCAGCGGCGCTCCCTCCGCCCGGACCATTCCAACCCCGCCAATGCAGTCGGTCACAGAGAAGACGGGGACGCACCCGGAAGCAGCACCGGTCCATCACGCCGAGTACACGGAACCGCACGCCCCCACGCTTCCCGGCGCCGAGTCCGCCGCCGTGGAAGAAGCGGACGACGACGGCGCGGCAGCCTCCGCCGTCGGACGTTCAGCAGACCGGCCAGAGGCTGCGGGCGTTTCCGGTGGCACCATCCCGGCCGGTGCCGCCGCGGCGGAAATGCAGGACCGCACCCAGTCCTCTGCCCTCGTGGAGACCGGGGCGGACCATCTGCCGGAACAAGAGGCTGCCCCGCCTAGTCACTCGCCGGAGGCTGCCGGCCACCTGGCGGCCGACGAACCGTACGGGGCAGGCTCTGCCGCCGCGCGTGCCGATGGCAGCGGGCCGGCAGATTACGGCGTCAAGGCCGATGCCGGCGCCATGGTCTATTACGAGGAGGGGCACCCGGACTATGAACAAGCCAGGGCTGATGTCTGGTTTGAGTCGGCCGCCCACGCGGAGGCGGCAGGCTTCCGTGCCCCACGGCGCAGGCGCCTCTAGGAGCAGGTCCGGCCCGGCCTCAAGGACGAACCGACCCTGCTTCCTCCCCACGCGGGGAGGAAGCAGTAAATCATGTGGCCCATTTCACACGTGCGCAGGGGCGGATCAGGGCCGGGATCTTGACTCCCGAAGGAGGTTTCCGGCTTCCCGCAGGCAACCACACCCTTGATTTTCCGCGGATTTTGCCGCTGCCGGAATGATCATCCACCCGCATAGCCGGCCGATTTCACATGCACCAAAAGTTCGTGTAGAGTTACATGTCGTTGCGGAGATCAACGGGGAAAGAAAAGCCCCGAATGATTGAAACAAAAAGATGCACCTCTAGCTCAATTGGCAGAGCAATTGACTCTTAATCAATGGGTTCCGGGTTCAAGTCCCGGGGGGTGCACCACTGGGAAAACAGCCTCCGGCTTTGCGGAAACGCAAGCCGGGGGCTGTTTTGTTTGTGTCCCCAACTAACGGCACAACAAAAAAGGCGTGACCACAGTTTGCATACTGCGGTCACGCCCGGCCGGCCGGCGGCGAAGTGTAGTCAGGGTGAATTTTCCACGAGCGCGGCGGCGTTGCCGGGCGTGGTGGCGAACTGGCTTGCGAGCTCCCTGACCACTGCCTGGAGCTCCTGGCGAAGGACTTCGGGATCAATGGACGCCGAAGCCAGGACGGAACGCTCCATCTCCACGGCGGCAGCGACCGCCTCCTTGCCCCGTTCGGTCAGGGACACCACATGGCTCCTGCGGTCCGACGTGCTGCGCACGCGGGCGATATGCCCGTGGGACTCCAGCCGGCTGAGTGTCTTGCCCATGGTCTGGGCCTGCACGCGCACGTATTGGGCAAGCTGGGCCTGGGTCATGGGGCCCTGCGCGTTCAGCACCTCGATGGCAATGACCCCGGCGTGGGTCAGGCCGATGGCACCAAGTTTTTCGTTCCAGGAGTGTTCGACGAGGCGCGCAGCAGTGGACAAGAGGCGCCCCGTGGGCCAGTGATCCATATCAGGCATAGCAGCAAGTATAGCCAAGTGCCGATTAGCACTGGTTCCTCCCCCTTACTAGGCTGTTGTGACCCGCCTGCAACAAGGAGAAAAACATTGGCCGACAGACTCGTTACCGGTGATGAAGCGCCCGGTTTCACATTGAAGGATTCAACCGGCAAGGACGTTTCCCTGTCCCCCGGTGCGGGCCGCCATACAATCGTCTACTTCTACCCGGCCGCTTCCACTCCCGGCTGCACCAAGGAAGCCTGCGACTTCCGTGACAGCCTCGCTTCACTGCAGTCCGCGGGGTACGACGTCCTGGGAATCTCGCCGGACCCCGTCGAAAAGCTGGCCAAGTTTGCTGCCAGTGAGGAACTGAGCTTTCCCCTGCTCTCGGACCAGGACCATGCTGTAGCGGACGCCTATGGCGCCTGGGGTGAGAAGAAGAACTACGGCAAGACCTACCAGGGCCTGATCCGGTCAACCATCGTGGTGGATCCGGAGGGCAAGGTGGCGCTCGCCCAGTACAACGTCCGCGCTACCGGCCATGTCGCCAAGCTGCGCCGCGACTTGAAGCTGGACGCCTGACCGGCAGCGTTGCCTGCTCCGGTCGTGCCGGGGCAACGCTACAATAAAGACTGGCATCCGCCGTCGTACCTTTTGTGTGACGCCGGCAGGACGCCTGGCGCGAGTGGTGAAATTGGCAGACACGCAGGATTTAGGTTCCTGTGCCTTCGGGCGTGGGGGTTCAAGTCCCCCCTTGCGCACCAAGAAATACAAAAATCCCCTGGTTCACTACCGGGGGATTTTTTGTGTTTATGCCCTGCCAGGCACCCGGGAACTGTTCCCCGAAAAAGGCCTGATTCGTACCCCTCCGAAAAACTCCTTGGATTCCACCCATCCGTATCTGCGCATCGGCCGAATACCCAGTGAGACACCAGCCAAGGGCAGGTGCCCGCCAGCCAGACAAGAACAATGCCGTGAACACCAGTCCGCGGCAGGCATAACGCCATAATCCAAGGAGAACTCACATGCAGACAATCAAGCGCACAACTTTCACCGTCGCAGGCGTTGCAGCTGCAGCTCTGCTGAGCCTGACCGCGTGTGGCGGATCCGCCGGCTCCTCAAGCTCCTCGGCACCGGCCGAGTCCCCCGCACCTTCCAGCATGGCCCCGTCCCCGTCGGCCAGTTCCTCGGCCGCAGCGATGGACCCCGCCGCCAACCTGGTGGGCCCCGGCTGCGCCGGCTACGCCGAGCAGGTCCCCACGGGAGCCGGTTCCGTTGAGGGCATGGCCCTTGACCCGGTGGCAGTTGCCGCCTCCAACAACCCGATCCTGACCACCCTCACCGCCGCTGTATCCGGCAAGCTGAATCCCAAGGTGGACCTGGTGGACACGCTCAACGGCGGCGAGTTCACCGTCTTCGCCCCGGTGGATGAGGCCTTCGCCAAGATCGATGCAGCCACCATCGAAACACTGAAGACCGATGATGCCCTGCTGAGCAAGATCCTGACCTACCACGTTGTTCCGGGCCAGATCACTCCTGACAAGATCGCCGGCACGCACGCAACCGTCCAGGGTGGTTCGGTGACGGTTACGGGCAGCGGCGACGCACTCAAGGTTGACGATGCCAGCGTCATCTGCGGCGGCGTCCAGACCAAGAACGCCACCGTTTACCTGATCGACTCGGTGCTGATGCCCAAGTAGCCCCCGGCAACCCACGCCTTCTGAAGCCGTGCCCGCACAAGCGGGTACGGCTTCAGTTCTGACCGGCCTCCCCGGGAGCCGGGACCCGGTCAACTAGACTGGGTCCCGCGGCCCGCAAGCGGCGGAGCCGGCAAGATCCAGAGGTGATAAACGAGTGCCCAGCAGTACATCGCGGCGCGCGGTCCTTAAGGCCGGCACCGTCCTCCTGGCGTTGGGGGCAACCTCGTGCACGGCAGTACCGTCCCCCTCACCGTCGTCGGAATCACCCAGCGCCACAACCCCTGCCGAGCCCACCGCCACCTTCAACTTCGGCACCGCCGCACAGCCCCTGGGACTGGACCCCGCCCTCTCCAGCGACGTGGAATCCCAGCGCATCACCCGCCAGATCCTTGAAGGCCTGGTGGGCGTGGACCAGACCACCGGCAAGCCGACACCCCTCCTTGCTACTGAATGGAGCGAGTCCAACGAGGGCCGCTCCTACACTTTCACGCTCCGCACCGGCGTCACCTTCCAGGACGGCACGCCGTTCAACGCCGACGCTGTCTGCGCCAACTTCAACCGCTGGTTCGCCTTCCCGGCAGACCTGCGCCGGCAGGCACCCGGCAGTTCCTTCAAGGGAGTGTTCAAAGCCCACTCGGACGAGCCCGACCTGTCTATTTTCAAGAGCTGCACCGCCCTCTCTGCAGACACTGTGCGGATCGACCTCACCCAGCGCTTCACGGCGTTCCTCCAGGCCCTGACGCTGCCGGCCTTCGCCATGGCGTCTCCCGCGGCCCTGGCGTCCGGCACCGCGGACGTCCTTGACCAAAGCCGCGGCGGGCGGCCAGTCTCCGCCTTCGCCACCCGCCCTGTGGGCACAGGCCCGTTCAGCTTCGCGTCATGGGACGAGCAGAGCGTTACCTTGGTGTCCAACAACACCTACTGGGGCGACCGGGGACAGATCGCCACCATCAACTTCATGGCATACAACCACCCCCAGACCAGGCTCCAGGCCCTGCTGGACGGAAAGATCGACGGCTACGACGCCGTCACGGTGGGGAACTTCGACCAACTGGTCAAACGGGGTAAGCAGATTGTCCAGCGCGATCCGTTCTCGGTGATGTACGTGGGCATCAACCAGGACATCCCGGTGCTGCAGAACCAGAAGGTCCGGCAGGCAATCGAAATGGCAATCGACAAGGACACCCTGATCCGCAGGTTCTTCATCGACAACACCGCCAGGGCAACCCAGTTCGTCCCTCCCAAGATCAGCGGCTTCAACAACGATGCCCCCGAACTGGGCCACGATCCGGCCAAGGCCAGAGAGTACCTTAAGGAAGGCGGCTACGCGGGCGAGGAACTGAAGTTCTACTACCCGTTGAACGTCACCCGGCCGTACCTGCCCACTCCGGAAAAGGTCTATGCCGAGATCAGCCGGCAACTGACGGCTGTGGGGTTCAACATCCAGCCTGTCCCCGTGGACTGGTCGGACGGCTACCTCCAGAAGGTCCAGTCACCCGGCGACCACGCGCTGCACCTGCTTGGCTGGAACGGATCCTATTCCGACGCCGACAACTTCGTGGGCCCCCTCTTCGGTGAAAAGAACGGTGAGTTCGGCTACCAGGACCCGCAGGTCTTTTCCAAGATCAACCGGGCACGCGGCCTGCCGGAAGGCGAGGAACGCGATGAGCAGTACCACACCATCAATGCCCAGATCGCAGCCACCGTGCCGGCGGTTCCCATCGCCTTTCCCATCTCGGCCCTGGCCCTGTCCGACCGTGTGGTGAGCTATCCCGCATCGCCGGTCTTAAATGAAGTTTTCACGAAGGTGCAACTAAAGCCTTGACGGACTGGTCCAATTTCAGTATGTCGGCTGCCCGGGGATATTCTGTGACAGCCAGAGCCGCTGCAATCGGAGACTGATCGTGACCTTCATTTCCAAGACCCCACATGCCGACGTCGTCCTGATTGGCGGCGGCATCATGAGCGCCACGCTGGGGGCATTTCTCAAGCAGCTGGAGCCGAACTGGACCATTTCCCTGTTCGAGCGGCTGGACCAGCCCGGACTGGAAAGCTCCGACCCCTGGAACAACGCCGGAACCGGCCACGCTGCCCTCTGCGAACTCAACTATTCCCCTGCAGCCAAAGACGGCTCAGTGAACCCTGCCAAAGCCCTGCTCATCAATGAGCAGTTCCAGCTCTCCCGGCAGTTCTGGTCCCACCTGGTGGACCGGAACCTGATCGGCTCGCCCAAGGGCTTCATTAACACGGTCCCGCACATGAGCTTCGTGCTCGGCGAGGACCACACCCGGTTCCTGAAGACGCGGTATGAGGCGCTGAAGCCCCACACCCTGTTCCGGAGCATGGAGTACTCCGAGGACCACGGCCAGATCGCCAAGTGGGCGCCGCTCATCGTCAAGGGACGCGACCCGAAGCAGCGCATTGCCGCCACGCGCGCCGTCGAAGGGACCGACGTCGACTTCGGGGCACTCACCCGGGAGCTGACCACCTACCTCGGGAACAACGGCGTCGAAATCAATTACGGCCATGACGTGACCGGAATTTCCCGGGCGTCCGGCGGCGGCTGGGACCTCTCCCTGAAGTACCCGAAGTCCGGTGAACACGGCAAGATCCACGCCAAGTTCGTCTTCGTCGGCGCCGGCGGCGGTGCCCTCCACTTGCTGCAGGCCTCCGGCATCCCGGAGAGCAAGGGCTATGGCGGCTTCCCCGTTTCCGGCCAGTTCTTCCGCTGCACCGACGAAACCATCGCCGCCCAGCACAGCGCCAAGGTCTACGGCCAGGCGTCGGTGGGCGCTCCCCCCATGTCCGTCCCGCACCTGGACACGCGGTACGTCAACGGCAAGCGGTCGCTGCTGTTCGGCCCCTACGCCGGGTTCTCCACCAACTTCCTGAAGAACGGCTCCTACCTGGACCTGCCGCTCTCCATCCGCCCCGGCAACATCATCCCCATGCTGGCCGTGGCCAAGGACAACATGGACCTCACCGCGTACCTGATCAAGGAAGTGGCCAAGCGCCACGGGGACAAGGTCGAGGCGCTGCGCGAGTACTACCCGGAGGCCAAGGACGGCGACTGGGAACTGATCACCGCCGGCCAGCGTGTACAGATCATCAAGAAAGATCCGCAAAAGGGCGGCATCCTGCAGTTCGGGACTGAAGTGATCGCCGGCCGTGACGGCTCCATCGGTGCGCTCCTTGGCGCCTCCCCCGGAGCATCAACCGCTGTTCCCATCATGATCGAACTGCTGCAGAAGACGTTCCCCAAGAACTTCAAGGGCTGGCAGTCGAAGCTGAAGGACATGATGCCCGGCTACGGGGTGAAGCTGGATGAAAATCCGGACCTCGCCGTCGAGCTGGAGCAGGCAACCGCCAAGTCCCTCCAGCTGGAGGGCGTTTCCGCCAGCCGCTGACCCTGCCGGGGTCAGCGGCCGGCACCATCGGGTCCGCACCAGTTAGTCAACCCCACAGGAGTTCATGCGATGTTCCGGCTGGCACACCTTTCACTGGCGAACCGGGCGCTGATCGCACTGATCACTGTTTTCGCTTCCGTTTTCGGCGTAATCACCATGTCGTCGCTGAAGCAGGAGCTCATTCCCTCCATTGAGTTCCCCCAGATCACGGTGCTGACTGCCATGCCGGGGGCCTCTCCGGAGGTGGTGGACAAACAGGTCAGCGGGCCGCTGGAGACTGCATTGAACGGCGTGGAGGGGCTGGAATCCACCTCCTCCACGTCGCGCAACGGGGTTTCGCAGATCACCATGGTCTTCACCTACGGTTCCAACCTGGACCGGGCACGGAACCAGATCGACCGGGCCATCTCCAACGCCAAGCGGTCCCTGCCGGAGGACGTCCAGCCGCAGGCCATTGCCGGCAGCATCAGCGACTTCCCCATCGTGTTCCTCGCGGTGTCTTCGGACAAGACCCTCAGTGAACTGAATGCGGACCTCCAGCGGCTGAGCGTGCCCCGGCTGCAGAAGATCGACGGCGTCCGGGGCGCTGATGTCACAGGCGGCGCCTCCCAGCACATCGAGATCCTCCCCCGGAGCGACGCCATGGCGTCTGCCGGAGCGTCCCTCACGTCCATCCGGGATGCGCTGGCAAACAACGGCGCGCTGCTGCCGGCCGGAACGCTGGAGGAACAGGGCAAGACGCTCTCGCTGCAGATCGGCAGTCCCGTCGATTCGCTCGACGCCATCAAGGCCCTCCCGTTATCCGGAGCAAAAAATGCGGCCACCATCGGCTCGGTGGCGGACGTGTCCCTCCAGGACGACGAGCGGACGTCCATCACCCGCACCAACGGGACTGAAACCCTGGCCGTGTCCGTCACCAAGAAACCCGAGGGTGACACGGTGGGCATTTCGCACGCAGTGCGGGACACCCTGGACGAACTGGAGGCAGAGCTCGGCTCCAACGCGAAGTTCACTCCGGTCTTCGACCAGGCACCCTTCATCGAAAAATCCATCAAGGACCTCACCACCGAGGGACTGCTGGGGCTGGGCTTCGCCGTCGCCGTCATCCTGGTCTTCCTGATGTCCGCACGCTCCACCCTGGTCACCGCGGTATCCATCCCGCTGTCCCTGCTGATCACCTTCATCGGGCTCTCAGCCACCGGCTACTCGCTCAACATCCTCACTTTGGGTGCGCTCACCATCGCCATTGGCCGCGTGGTGGACGACTCGATCGTCGTCATAGAGAACATTAAGCGCCACCTTACCTACGGCGAGGACAAGGTCACCGCCATCCTCACGGCCATCCGCGAAGTGGCCGGCGCCATCACGGCCTCCACGTTGACCACCGTTGCCGTATTCCTGCCCATTGCCTTCGTCGGCGAGCTGGCAGGTGAGCTGTTCAGGCCCTTCGCCCTGACCGTCACCATGGCGCTGCTCGCATCCCTGCTGGTCTCGCTGACCATTGTTCCGGTGCTCGCCTACTGGTTCCTCCGGACCCCCGGTGCCTCCGGAAGCTTCCAGCCTGATTCCCCCGCTGCCCGGTCATTTGCCGCCGAGGCGCGGGCGAAGGCCCAGGAAGCCGAACAGCGCAGCAGGCTGCAGCGGGGCTACCTGCCCATCCTCAGTAAGACGCAGAAGCACCCCGTCATCACCCTGGTGGCAGCAGTCCTGGTTCTCGGCGCCACCGCCGCCATGACCCCGCTGCTCGCCACCAACCTCCTGGGCAATTCGGGCCAGAACAGCCTGACGGTCCGCCAGGTGCTGCCGGCCGGAACCAGCCTGGCGGACACCAGCGCCGCGGCCATCCGCCTTGAGGAGGTCCTGCGCGGGATCGACGGCGTCAAGGACGTCCAGGTGACGTCCGGCAACGCGCAGGCCGGCTTCGCCGCCCTCATCTCCACCGGCTCCTCCAACTCGACGTTCACAGTGGTGACCGACGAGAAGGCAGACCAGGTGCAGCTGCAGGACACCGTCCGTTCGGAGCTGGCCAAGGTACCGGATTCGGGCAAGGTTTCCGTGGGAACGCAGCAGGGCGGCTTCGGCACGTCCTCCACCGTGGATATCACCCTCAAAGCCGCCACCACGGCGGATCTGCAGGCAGCCAGCGACACCATGGTCGAAGCGATGAACGGTGTGCCCGGCACCAGTGAAGTGGCAACCAACCTTGCCGCCACCCAGCCGGTGGTCCAGGTCAAGGTGGACAGGGCCAAAGCCGTGGCGGCCGGCCTCAACGAGGAACAGGTTGCAGGCGTCCTGGCATCCACCATCAGCCCCATCCCGGCAGGGGAAGTACGGATTGACACTGATGACTTCCCCGTCCAAATCGGCAAGGGCACCAGGTTCACCAGCATCGAAGCCGTCCGGAACATTCCACTGCCGGCAGGGGGCGCCCCCGTCACCCTGGGCAGCATCGCCTCCGTGGAGCAGGTGGAGGTCCCTGTGTCCATCACCGCCAGCAACGGCCAGCGGACCGCACGGGTGTCTGTGACGCCGTCGGGGTCCAACCTTGGAGCGGTCAGCGCCGAAGTCCAGAAGCGGCTCGCGGACGTGCAGCTTCCGCCGGGCGTCACGGCGGAAATCGGCGGAGCGACAACCCAGCAGGCCGAGTCCTTCAGCCAGCTTGGCCTGGCCCTGCTGGCGGCCATCGCCATTGTGTACGTCATTATGGTGGCCACCTTCAAGTCCCTTATCCAGCCGCTGATCCTGCTGGTCTCGGTTCCGTTCGCTGCCACCGGAGCCGTGGCGTTGCTCCTGGTGACCGGCGTCCCGCTGGGCCTGCCGTCCCTGATCGGCATGCTCATGCTGGTGGGCATCGTTGTCACCAATGCCATCGTGCTGATCGACCTGATCAACCAGTACCGGCAGCCGCGGGACGGACAGCCGGGCATGAACGTTGCCGACGCCATCACCCATGGCGCCCGGCAGCGCCTCCGGCCCATCCTGATGACCGCACTGGCAACCGTGTTTGCCCTGACCCCCATGGCCATGGGGCTCACCGGCGGCGGAGGCTTCATCTCGCAGCCGCTGGCGGTAGTGGTGATCGGCGGCCTGATCTCCTCCACCGCCCTGACCCTGGTCCTGGTCCCGGTCCTGTACAGGCTGGTGGAGGGCCGGCGCGAGAAAAAGGCCCTGCTGCGGGAGCTTCAGGAACGTCCCGAATTCGCGGCTGCCACCGATGTGGACGAGGAATTCCAGGACTGGACCACCGGCATGGTTCCGAAGGTCAGCGGACGCCGGGCGGCTCCCGGCAGCACCGAGTAAAACAGCGGAATATTTTCGTGCGGGATGCGTTGTATCCGTCGATAGATGCAAATGCATCTAAATTGGTCTACACTGGAACCAAGCCAGCAAGTCCACGAACGGAAAGGCACATCATGCAGATCGGTGTTTTCAGCGTCAGCGACATCACCACGGACCCCACCACGGGCCGGACCCCCACCGAGAACGAGCGCATCAAGGCCTCCGTTGCCATCGCCAAAAAGGTCGAAGAAATCGGCATGGATGTCTATGCCCTGGGTGAGCACCACAACCGGCCGTTCTTCTCCTCCTCCCCCACCACCACCCTCGCCTACATCGCCGCGCAGACCGAACGCATCACGCTGTCCACGGCCACCACGCTCATCACCACGAATGATCCGGTCAAGATTGCCGAGGACTTCGCCATGCTCCAGCACCTTGCAGACGGGCGCGTTGACCTGGTGCTGGGCCGCGGCAACACCGCCCCGGTCTACCCGTGGTTCGGGAAGAACATCCAGGACGGCGTGGAGCTGGCCATCGAAAACTACAGCCTGCTGCGCCGGCTCTGGGACGAGGACACCGTCAACTGGTCGGGCAAGTTCCGCACGCCGCTCCAGAACTTCACCTCCACCCCGCGCCCGCTCGACGGCGTCGCCCCCTTCGTCTGGCACGGCTCCATCCGCACCCCGCAGATCGCGGAGGTGGCTGCCTACTACGGCGACGGATTCTTTGCCAACAACATCTTCTGGCCCAAGGAGCACTACCAGCAGCTGATTGGCCTTTACCGTGAGCGCTACGAGCACTACGGGCACGGCAAGGCGGACCAGGCGATCGTGGGCCTGGGCGGCCAGTTCTTCATGCGGAAGAACTCCCAGGATGCCGTGAAGGAATTCCGGCCCTACTTCGACAACGCTCCCGTCTACGGCCACGGACCGTCGCTGGAGGACTTCACATCGCAGACACCGCTGACAGTCGGCAGCCCCCAGGAAGTCATCGAAAAGACCCTGACGTTCCGTGAGTACTTCGGGGACTACCAGCGGCAGCTGTTCCTGATTGACCACGCCGGGCTTCCACTGAAGACCGTGCTGGAGCAGCTGGACCTGTTCGGCGAGGAAGTCCTTCCCGTCCTGCGCAAGGAGTACGCTGCCCGGAAGCCGGCGCACGTCCCCGAGCCGCCCACCCATGCAGCCCGCGTGGCCACGCTGCTGGCCTCGCAGGACGCCGAGAAGACCTCCGCGGAGGCGTGATGGCTGCCGGAGGATCGGAATCACCCGTCCGCCTTGCCGCGGAGACCTGGGAGTCGCTGTTCCGGGCACAGGTGGCGGTCATGCGGAAGCTGCAGTCGGGCCCGGCCTTCCGGAAGCTCGCGGTGAATGAGTACGACGTCCTGTTCACGCTCTCCCGCTGCCCGTCCGGCTGGCTCCGGCTCAACGAGCTCAATGACAACGTCCTGTTGAGCCAGTCCAGCCTGAGCCGGCTGGTGGAGCGGCTGGAGAAGCGGGGGCTGGTGGCCAGGATGCCGGCCCCGGAGGACGGCCGCGGCGTGCTGCTGAAACTGACCGACGAGGGGCGGGAACTCCAAAAGGAGATTGGCCGCGAGCACGTGCGTGACATCTCCGCGCTGGTGGGCCCGGCCCTTACGGCTGCGGAGCAAAAGGAACTCCGAAGGCTGACCGACAAGCTTCGGAGCTCCCTGGGCCCGCGCCCGCCCCGCTAGGCAGCAGCACGCGTGGGCCCCGGCAGGTGGCAGCCAGTCAGCCCAGTTGCACCAGCCGGGCAGGGTCCTCGACGGGCAGGTCGCCGTTCACCACGGCGGTGACCCCGAGCTGGTTCAGGACCAGGCTGCCGCCCACGGTGGACAGGAAGGCAGTGTCGGACGAGTCCCGGCCGGCCGTGATGCGCAGCATCGACTCCCGCGGGGCCAGCCCCGTGGGGTCGATGACGTGCCAGGCACCGTCCACGTGGGCCTCGGCCACCGCGTGGAAGTCCATGGGGCTGAGGCCGGGCGCGTAGACCGCCGCCAGCCGCGCCGGGATGTCCTTTGAGCGAAGCAGGGCGATGGCCAGGTGTGCAAAGTCCCGGCACACGCCGCGCCGGCTGAGGAGCGTTTCCACCGCCCCGTCCGTGCCCCGGGATGAGCCGCTGAGGTAGCGCAGCTCGCCGTGGACCCAGTTGCGTACCGCATGCAGCAGGTCGCTGCCCTGGTCAGAGTCGAATTCCGCATAGGCGGTGGGCAGCAACCGGTCTGATTCCGCGTACCTGCTGGGGCGGACGTACCGGATGCGGTCCGCCAGGTCTGCGTCCTCCGGTTCCGCCCTGCCGGCCACGGTGGCGGAGTACTCCACGGTCACGTCTGCGGGCTCCGCGAATTCCATGTAGTGGAGCCGGCCGCCGTGGTGGTCGGAGACCTCGGTGAGCGGGACCTGTTCGCCGCCGGCCATCACGGACAGGGATTCCTCAAACGAGGAGTAGCCGCTGTTCCTCGCTACGGCGATGGCCATGGCCACCTTGGTGTTGGCTACGGTTCGAAAGGCCAGGCGTGCGGAAACAGAGCGTTCCATGAATCTCCGGGGGTATCGGCGTCGGAAGGAAAGCCGCCGTTTGCCCCGGCACCTGTGGGAGCCGGAAACGGGGACTAGTTTTTGATCTCCAGAGACATTAGCATCCGCTGGACGTTCGCGAATTCCGAACTTTCGCCGGTGTACTCAGCGGCCTGGCCCAGGGTGTCGAACGCCTTTGCCGGAGCCACCTTTTCATCCGGCGCGAAAGCCTTCAGGGACACCACGTCGCCGAACGACCAGTCTCCCTTGCCGGCCGGTCCGCGCACCACATTCCGAAGCTCGCAGGCCTGGTTGTCCGCACCGCCCACAACGTTGGTGATGCCGTAGGAACCGAAATACCGGTAGCCCTGGATGACGCGGAAGACCATACGCGGCGGGATGGTCCCTTCACCGCCCTCGGCGGATACGTCCACGGGAACGCTGCTGATCACCGTATATGCCTTCCGGGAGCCTTCCGGGCATTCAGCGGACGACGGCGGCAGGCCCGTCCGCAGGGCAGCGATGTACGTGCCGTCGGGCTTCTTCACCTCGATCTTGAGCGCTCGGGGCAGGGTGCCTTCCTCCGGGGCCACCGATTGGGCGATCCACTCCTGCGGCAGTTCGAAACTCACCGTCTTTGCGGGATCCGAGAACGTCTTCCAGGCAGAGGCGGTGGCAGCACCCTGCGGCGTTGCGGAAGCGGAAGCATCGCCGGTGGCTGACGGCGTTGCCCCGGCAGACGGGCTCGAGGTTCCGGAGGCCCCCGGGCGTTCCGAGCTGTCCGGCGGCACTGTCGGACCAGGCTGCGCCGTCCAGCCCGGACCGCTGCCCTGCGGACTTGAGCAGGCCGCCAGGACAAGCGCGACCGCCAGCAGTGGTGCCCCGGACAGGACTGTCTTTGATGCCTTGCCTCTCATGAAGCCAGCCTAGCCGCGGAGCCTGTGCCGGCCGTCCACCCGGCGGGCGTTTCCTGCCAGGTCCCGCGGGCCGGAACCGGTGCACCCGCGGGGCGTGTCGCCGTCGGACGGGTGTGCCTGCCCCGGGGGCTAGGCTGGGGCTATGGCGGAACAGCACGGCATAGCCGAAGAAACCCCGGCGGACATCTCCGCCGTCGACATTGCAGACTGGCGGCTGCGGACATTTGCGCTGTATGACAATGTCCGGAAGCTTTCCGCGGAGAATCCGGCGGAGGCGCATTCCTACTGGCGGCACCAGCGCGACCTAATGTTTGCCACACACCCGGCGTCCGCGCTGACCGCGGCAGACAAGGCACGGTTTTCGGGGCTGAAGACTGCGGACTACGATCCCATCTACCGCTTCCATGTGCCGCTGACCAAGGAAGGTGCCGGCCGCGAACTGACCGTGGATACGGGCACCGACGGCGTGGTCCGCTTCATCCGGCTGGGCACGTTCGACCTGCCGGAGATGGGGCAGCTCGCGGTCTGGAAGCTCCACGGTTACGGCGGCGGCATCTTCGTGCCCTTCCGCGACGCCACAGCAGGGCAGCCGGGTGGAACCTACGGGGCAGGCCGGTATCTGCTGGACACCATCAAGGGCGCTTTCCACGGCGTCCAGGGCACCGGCCCCGGTGCCACGTTCGTCCTGGACTTCAACTTTGCCTACAACCCCTCGTGTGCGTACAACGAGGCCTGGGCATGCCCTTTGCCCGGCCCGTCCAACAGGCTGGCCGTGGAGATCCCGGTAGGCGAGCTTTACTGACGAGTGACGGATCCATTTTCCTCCCCCGCCCTCGTGGAGGAACAACAGCCCGTCCACCGCCTGCTAGGACCAGGCACCGCTAGCCCGCGCCGAGGGTCCTGACACTCGCGACCGCCGTGCTGACTGCCCGGGCAGCGGCGTCCAGGTCTTCCGTCGTCACCGACGCGTCAAAACTGAACCGTACCGCCGTCTGCGCAACCTCGGCGGAAATCCCGAGGGCGGTCAGCACGGGTGAGGGCGCATCGGAGCCGGCGGCGCATGCTGATCCGCTTGAGCACACTACACCCTGGCGTTCCAGTTCCAGGAGCACGGATTCGCCGCTCGTCCCGGGAAAGCAGAACGACGCCACGGATGGAAGCCGCTCTGTGGGATGGCCGGTGAGGACCGCCCCGGGTACAGCGGACAGCACGGCACTGATGAACGTGTCCCTGAGCGCCGTTACCCGCACTTCCTGGTCCCGCTGCCGGGACTGGGCAAGCGTCAGGGCGGTGGCCAGGCCAACGGCTCCCGCCACATTTTCCGTCCCGGAGCGCCGGCCGCGTTCCTGGCCGCCGCCGTGGATGACCGGCTCCAGCCTGGTCCGGCCGCGCACGAACAGCAGGCCGCAGCCTTTGGGCGCACCGAGCTTGTGGCCGGAGATGCTCATGGCATCAACGCCCAGCGCCTTGGTGTCCAGCGGCAGCCAGCCCCCCGCCTGGACGGCATCGGTGTGGAAGGGCACACCGTACTCCCGGGCCAGGGCGGCCAGCCGGGCGACGGGCTGGACGGTGCCCACCTCGTTGTTGGCATACATGACGCTGACAAGAGCGGTTTCCGGCCGGAGAAGGCCGGCCAGTGCTTCCGGCGTAACCTGGCCGGTGCTGTCCACGGGAAGCACATCGACGGTGAAGCCGTGGAAGCGCTCGAGGTACCGGGCTGACTCCTCCACCGCGGGATGTTCGACGGCGCTGATCACCACCCTGGTCAGCGCCGGGTCGGCAGCCTGCCGTGCCAGGGCAATACCTTTGACGGCCAGGTTGTCCGCCTCCGTGCCCCCGGAGGTGAACGTCGCCTCGCCGGGCCGGCAGCCGAGGACGGCAGCAACCGAGGCCCGCGCATCTGCGAGCGCCCGGGCCGCTGCCTCACCGAGGCTGTGATGGCTCGAGGGGTTTCCGAATTCGCCGGTCAGGTAGGGCCACATGGCGTCCAGCACTTCCCGGCGGACCGGGGTGGTGGCGGCGGCGTCGAGGAAGATCACGGCGTGTTCACCGCACGGTCAGTTCGACGTCCAGGCCGAGGTCCAGGGCCGCCACCGTGTGGGTGAGGGCACCGACGGAGATGACGTCCACACCCGTCGCGGCGATGGCTGCAACGGTCTCCAGGTTGACGTTTCCGCTCGCTTCCACCCGTGCCCGTCCTGCCACCAGGGCCACGCCCGCCTTCAGCTCGTCCACGGTGAAGTTGTCCAGCATGATGGTGTCCACGCCTGCGGCCAGGACGGGTTCGATCTGGTCCATGCGGTCCACTTCCACTTCGAAGTGCGTGGTGTGGCCCAGCTGGGCCTTGGCGGCCAGCAGGAGTCCGGTGAGCTTGGCCGGGTCCCCGCCGGTCATGACGGCCAGGTGGTTGTCCTTGGCCAAAACGGCGTCGGAGAGGCTGTAGCGGTGGTTGGCTCCCCCGCCGCAGCGCACGGCGAACCGTTCCAGGACGCGCAGCCCGGGGGTTGTCTTGCGGGTGTCCGTGATCCGGGCGGACGTGCCCTGCGTGAGCTGCACGAACTCGGCGGTCCTGGTGGCGATGGCGGACATCCGCTGGACCAGGTTCAGCGCTACCCTTTCGGCAAGGAGCACCGACCGCGCCGGTCCGTTGACCCGGGCGAGGTGGGTTCCGGCGTCGAACGTTTCCCCATCGCCCACCAGCAGCTCAACGGAGGTGCCGGGATCCACGAGCTGCATGGCGTCCCGGAAGACTGTTGCCCCGCTCAGGACGCCGGGGACGCGGGCGTTCAGTACGGCCGTGGCGCGTGCGTCCGCGGGAATGAGGAGCTGGGACGTGATGTCACCGGCAGGAGCGTCCTCGGCGAAGGCGCGTTCGAGGATCTCCCGGACGGGCGCCGCGGGCAGGGTCAGCGCGGGGGCCGCGTGCCTGCGGGTGGCCTGGTCCAGCACGGAGTGTTCAGTCATTGAGGAGGCTCGCTTTCGGGCGAAGGGAATACGTTTCGGGTTCGTCGGGCTCGTCGCTGCGGTAATGCGCCCCAAGGGAGTCGCGGCGGGCAAGCGCGGCAGCGACCAGCAGCCGGGCTGCCAGCAACAAATTCCGGTCCTCGAGTTCCACAGGATCGCCATCCCCGCCGGCAGCAACAGCATCGGGAAGAACGACGGCGGCCCACCGGTCGAGGATTCCGGCCGCCTCTACCAACAGTTCCTTGGAGCGCAGCACCCCGGCATGCGAAGTCATCAACCGCCGAAGAGCATCCCGCGAAAACGGCTCCCCTCCCCCACCGAAGGTGGCAAGCAGGCTCCCACCCGAAGCACCCGATTCGGCCGCCGCGTTGATCGGAAGCCCTTCTGAAGGTGACCCGCCCTCGTCGACTGCCGGGGCTCCGGAAGCGTACGTCAAAGGGAGGCCGCCCGCGGCCGAGCTAGTACGCGGAGGAGCGCCGTCAGGCGACACCCAAGCAGAACCGGAAAGAAAGGATTGAACAGCGCGGCGCCCGAAGACGAGTCCCTCGAGGAGGGAGTTGCTGGCCAGCCGGTTTGCCCCTTGGACGCCGGTGCAGGCAGCTTCGCCGGCAGCGTACAGGCCGGGGATGCTGGTGCGGGCGTGGAGGTCGGTGGTGATGCCGCCCATCCAGTAGTGGGCAGCGGGCGCGACGGGGACCAGTTCGCGGGTCCAGTCGATGCCGGCCTCGCGGGTTTTCCGGGTGAGGGTGGGAAACCGGCGTTCGAGGAAGCCGGTGCCGCGGGTTTCTTCGATGACCCGGGCGTCCAGGTAGACGTGGCCGTTGGGGTCGCCGAGCTTGGCCAGGTGCAGGGCGATGCTGCGGGACACCACATCGCGCGGGGCAAGTTCGGCGTCGGGGTGGTAGGCCCGCATGAAGCGGCGGCCACCGGCATCCAGCAGGATTGCCCCTTCACCGCGGACGGCTTCGGAAATCAGCAGGGGCCCGTCCAGACGGGCGGGGTGGGCCGTGGCCGCGTTCACCAGGCAGGTGGGGTGGAACTGGAAGAACTCCAGGTCTGACACGGCGGCGCCGGCGCGGACGGCGAGCGCGAGGCCGTCGGCTGTGGCCACGGCGGGGTTGGTGGTCTGGGCGAACAGCTGTCCCGCTCCCCCGGTGGCCAGGAGGACAGCGTCCCCCTGGAGGCTGCAGCGGCGGCCGTCCCGCAGGTACTCCAGGCCGGTAACCTTGCGGTCCCGCTGCACGAGGGCGGTGGCATAGGCCTCGGCCAGGACGGTGAGCTTTCCCTCCGCCTCCCTTGCCAGTACCGAGCGGATGAGGCCTTCAGCCACCTTGGCGCCGGTGGCATCGCCGCCTGCATGCAGGATGCGGGGGGCACTGTGTGCCGCTTCCAGGCCCAGGGCCGGGCCGCCGTCGTGTGCCAGGTCGAAACGCACGCCGAAGCGCTGCAGCCCTGCGATGTCCTGGCACGCTTCGGTGCACAGCAGGCGGACGGCGTCCTCGTCGCAGTGCCCGGCCCCGGCCTGGAGCGTGTCGGCAATGTGCGCAGCCACGGAGTCTCCGGGTGCGGGGTCGGCGAGCACGGCCGAGATGCCGCCCTGGGCGTACCAGGTGTTGCTTTCATCCAGCTGGCCCTTGGTCAGCAGGACAACGTCTGCGCCGGCGTCCGCTGCCAGCAGCGCGGCATACAGGCCGGCGATGCCGCTGCCGACGACGATCAGCCGCCGCCGCGGGACGCTGCCAGCGTTGCCCCGCGGCTGGGTTGCCGCCCTGTGGGCGGGCATGTTCGGCTGCCTCTTCATTATGGCCTGGCGGCGAGCATGCGCTCGAGCGCGGTCCGGGCGTTGGCCTGCACGGCGTCGTCAACGGTGATCCGGTTGACCACCCGGCCGGCAACGAGTTCCTCGAGCACCCAGGCGAGGTAGCCCGGGTGGATCCGGTACATGGTGGAGCAGGGGCAGATCACGGGGTCCAGGCAGAAGATGGTGTGCTGCGGGTATTCGGCCGCCAGCCGGTTCACCATGTTGATCTCGGTGCCGATGGCAAACGTGGTGGGCTCGGTGGCGCCGGCGATGGCCTTTTTGATGAAGTCCGTGGAGCCCGCCGAATCCGCAGCGTCCACCACCTCCATGGGGCACTCGGGGTGGACGATCACCTGGACACCCGGGAAATCGGCCCGGGCTTTCTCGATCTGCGCCACGCTGAAGCGCTTGTGGACGGAGCAGAACCCGTGCCACAGGATGACCCGGGAATCCAGGAGGGCCTGCTCGTCATTCCCGCCGAGGTCCTTGCGGGGGTTCCACATGGGCATCTGCTCCAGCGGCACGCCCAGGGCCTTGGCGGTATTGCGGCCCAGGTGCTGGTCCGGGAAGAACAGCACGCGGCGGGCCCGCTGGAAGGCCCATTCCAGGACGGTTTTGGCGTTGGACGAGGTGCAGACAATGCCGCCGTGCTCGCCGCAGAAGGCTTTGAGGGCTGCGGAGGAATTCATGTAGGTGACGGGGATGACCGGAACCCGGCCGTCGGCGTCGGGCTCGGAGCCGAAGATTTCCTCCAGCTGTTCCCAGCACTCAGCCACGGAGTCGGCGTCCGCCATGTCGGCCATGGAGCATCCGGCGGCAAGGTTGGGCAGGATGACGGCCTGTTCGGGGGTGGAGAGGATGTCTGCGGTTTCGGCCATGAAGTGGACGCCGCAGAAGATGATCGCTTCCGCGTCGGGCCTGGTGAGTGCGGCGTTGGCCAGCTGGAAGGAGTCACCCACGAAGTCCGCGTACTGGATCACTTCGTCCCGTTGGTAGAAGTGGCCCAGGATCACGGCGCGGTCCCCCAGTTCAGCCTTTGCCGCGAGGATACGTCCGGCCAGCTCGGCGTCGCTGGCCTGCTTGTACTCCTCGGGAAGTTGACCCTGGCGGGGCGTGCCGGCCGGGGCAACGTCGGCACTGGACGCTCCGGGACCGTAAGCGGGCACGCCGGCGAGGGCCTCGGCCAGGTCGTAGTCCCACGGGCCCTTGGCGAGGGCGGGGCTGCAGGTGCTGCCCTTCGCCGCCGCGCCTTTTTCGGCCTGTTCGCGCGTGATCAGCTGGATTGCTGTGTTGACGCTGCTCATAGTGTGCTCCTGTTGTCTGGGTCAAGGCCGGGCCGGCCGGTAAAGCGGTAGAGGCGTGGCGGGCGGTGCTTGCCGCCCTGGAGGAAGTGGTCTGTTTCTTCGATTTCGGGGGTGGACCTGAGTTGCCGGCGGAAGTTTGCGGGATCCAGTTCGCGGTCCAGCACCGCCTCGTAGACTTCCCGGACCTGCGCCAGGGTGAAGTACTCGCCCAGCAGGTGGTAGGCCACGGAGCCGTAGGCAAGTTTGTTGCGCAGCCGCCACAGCGCGTAGTCCACGATGGCGTTGTGGTCGAACGCCAGGTCCCCAAGGCGGTCCGCGCGGAACCACCTGACGTTCTCCGAGACGTCCGCCAGGGCAGCCTCCGTCGGCTGGACCAGCGCCCAGTAGACGATCGAGACCACGCGCTGGGTGGGTGAGCGGTGCAGGCCGCCGAAGGCGTACAGCTGTTCCAGGTAGCTGGGGGCCAGCCCGGTTGTCTCCCGAAGGTTCCGCGACGCGGCGTCCTGCAGCGATTCGCTGTGCGTGAGCGGCCCGCCCGGCAAAGCCCAGAGTCCCTTGAAGGGCTCCCGGATGCGGCGGACCAGCGGCAGCCAGAGCGTGGGCCGGCCGGACGTCTCGCTGGGCCGGAGCGCGAAAATGACGGTGGAGATGGCCAGTGACGGCGGCGCAGCCTGGCGCTCCGAGACATTCGCTGAGCTGCTGTACATGCTTCCACCGCCTTCGGCCGATTCGGGCGCTGGGCGCCCGCTTTAGTTATGGTCATCGTGACCAAAACTAATTCTACGGGCATTCCGGCCGGAATGGGAAATGTTTCCGGCCGCACGTAGTCCGGCACCGGATCTGCCGGGTACGGCCGGCGCCCCCAACACGGTAAATTCAAGTGGTCCCACGAGGAGCCCTTTCCCTAGACCCCAAGAAGGTTCAGCCCGCATGACAACGAAGTCCGCCACCGCGCGTCCGCACAGCCACCTCGGCCACAACATGAAACCCCGCCAACTCACCATGATGGGACTGGGCAGCGCCATCGGCGCAGGACTGTTCCTCGGGTCGGGGGCCGGCGTCCAGGCGGCAGGCCCCGCCGTGCTCATCTCCTACCTGGTGGCGGGAACCCTCATCATCCTGGTGATGTGGGCGCTGGGTGAGATGGCTGCCGCGAACCCGAACAGCGGCGCCTTCTCCGTCTACGCCGAACGGGCCATGGGCAAGACCGCGGGCGCCACCATCGGCTGGCTGTGGTGGCTGCAGCTGGTGGTGGTGATCGCTGCGGAAGCACTTGGCGCAGCGGGCCTGCTGTTCTCCGTCTGGCCCGTGGTTCCCGTCTGGGCGCTGGCACTGGTGTTCATGGTGGTGTTCACCGGCATCAACCTTGCCGGCGTCCGGAACTTCGGTGAGTTTGAGTTCTGGTTCGCCATCCTCAAGGTGGCGGCAATCGTGCTGTTCCTGGCCGTGGGCGCCGCCCTGCTCCTGGGCATCCTTCCGGACGTCGCGTCCCCCGGCCTGGCCAACCTCACCGCAGATTTTGCCCCGCAGGGCCTGGGCGGCGTTGCGTCGGCGCTTTTTGTGGTGATCTTCGCGTTCGGCGGCACGGAGATCGTTTCGGTGGCGGCCGCGGAGACCGAAGACCCTGAACACAGCGTGGGCAAGGCCATCCGCACCGTGGTGTGGCGCATCCTGGTTTTCTACATCGGTTCGGTCTTTGTGATTGCCGCCGTGCTGCCGGCCACCTCCGAAGGTTTGGCCTCACCCTTTGCGGGCGTCCTGGAAGCGGCCAGGATCCCCGGCGCCGCAACCGCCATCACCCTGGTGGCCGTCGTCGCCCTCCTGTCGGCGCTGAACGCCAACCTGTACGGGGCGTCGCGGATGGTCTACTCCCTGGCCGAGCGGGCGGAGGCGCCGCGCTTCCTGTCCCGGCTGAGCGGCGCGAGCGTCCCGATGCTGGCGGTGGGCGTGTCCGTGGCCTTCGGCTTCATCGCCACGGTCCTGGAACTGCTGTTCCCGGAGCGGATCCTGCCTGCCCTGTTCCAGCTGGTCGGGTCCACCTGCCTGGTGGTGTGGGGCAGCGCACTGGTGTCCCAACTGGTCCTGCGGCGCCGCGCCGACCGTGACGGCACTCCCCTGCCCCTGCGGATGAAGGGATTTCCGGGGCTTACCATCCTGGGACTGGTCCTGCTGGGCCTTATTTTCGCGGTGGGCTTCAGCGCCGACAGCAGCCGGGTGCAGCTCTTCAGCACCTTCGCACTGATTGCGGGCATTGCGGCAGCCTGCGCAGTCGGTGCCCGGCTCACCGGCCGGACACGGCAGGACCGGTAGGCCGCGCCCCCGCTTGGAGTGGAAGGGGGCAGCGGGCCTCGGTTTTTCCGGTTCGCCCGGCAGGTAGAGTGGTGCCTACCTTCGCGGGCACGGCTCCGAAGGATGAGGAACCGTAGCGCCGGGTCCCCGGGCGCCGTAGTTGATGAGGACTGACACCATGAGCGGCAGGCACACAGGGCAGCAGCAGACGCACACCGTGGAGGGCACCGACCCGCAGCTGTATGTGGCGCTGCATGATCCCGCCGTTGACGCCGGGCTCCGGCCGGTCCTGCTGCTCCACGGCTTCTCTTCCTCCTCCAAGCTGAACTGGGAGGACACCGGCTGGGTGGCCGCCCTCCTCGAGGCCGGACGCCGGGTCATCACCGTAGACCTGCCGGGCCATGGCCGCAGCGGCGCCCCCGAGGACCGCGACTCCTACTCCCCGAGCAGGATCCGCGCGGACCTGCTGCAGACAGCGTTCGACGCCGGCGTGCGGCCCCTGCAGGACGGTGACCCTTCCAGCGGCCTGGACGTTGTTGGTTATTCACTGGGTTCCCGGCTCGCCTGGGAGTTTGGGGCCACCCAGCCTGAACTCGTCCACCGCCTGGTCCTGGGCGGGCCGAACATTGCCGATCCGCTGGCCGAGTTCGATCTTGTGGCCGCGCAGGACTACCTGGCCGACGGCACGCCCATCGCCGACGAATCCACGGCCAGGCTCCTGAAGATGGCCCTGCTGCTGCCCAGTAACAACATCTTCGCGCTGCTCTCCCTGGTGGAGGCGATCAAGGCGGAACCCTACGACCCGTCCGAAGCCGTCCCGCACGTGCCGATGCTCCTGGTGGCCGGTGACCAGGATGAACGGATTGGTAGCCTGCCGAAGCTTGCGGAGCTGGCGCAGAACGCCGGCTCTATGGCCGAGCAGCTGGTCCTGCCGGGGCGGAACCACACCAACGCTGTCACCAGCAGGGCGTTCAAGCAGGCCGCCATCACGTTCCTGTCGGTCTGACGTCCGGTTTCCCCAGCGGAACGTCCGCCGAACGCACCGTGCCGGGTTCCTGGCGGTAGGCTGAAACCGGGGGCCTGGAAAGCCTGGAGGAGCAGATGGCTACGCTTTTTGAAGACCGCACGGAGGCGGGTGAGCGCCTGGCCGCGGTGCTTCCGCAGTTCCGCGAGCGGCCGGACACCCTGGTCCTGGGCCTCGCCCGCGGCGGGATCCCGGTGGCCGCTGCTGCAGCAAAGGCCCTCTACCTTCCCCTGGGAACCGTCCTGGTCCGCAAGCTGGGGATTCCGGGCCATGAGGAAACGGCCTACGGGGCGCTGGCGTGGGCACGCGGCCGCACCGTCCGGCTGATCAACAAGCCCTTGCTGGACCGCGTGATGGAGCACGGTGTCCGCCCCGAGTGGCTGGACGAGGTGGAGAAACGCGAGCGCGCCGAACTGCTCCGGCGGGTGGACGTCTACCCCGGAACCGGCCGTGACGTTGCCGGCAAGACGGTCCTGCTCATCGACGACGGCCTGGCCACCGGGGCCACCATGCGGGCCGCCGTCGAGGCCGTTCGCGAGGGCGGTGCGGCCGCGGTGGTTGCCGCCGCCCCGGTGGGGTCCATCGACGCCGAAGCCTCGGTAGAGCGGGTCTGTGACGCCGTGCTGTGCCTGCACGTACCGGGCAAGTTCCGCGCGGTGGGCAGCTTTTACCGGCATTTCGAACAGCTGACCGACGACGACGCCATCGGCTTCCTGAAGCAGTAACAGCGCCTGGAATTGGCAGGCAACGACGGCGGGCCCGGACTGGAGAAGTCCGGGCCCGCCGTCGTCATGGGACGGTGGGGATTAGTGGTGGCTGACGCCCAGCGGCCGCCCCTTCGTTTCCTTTGCCAGCAGCACCCCGATGGCGGAAATGACGCACAGCACCATGATGTAGATGCCAATGGACCCCGTCCATCTGGTCGTCTGCAGCAGGAATTCAGCGATGGTCGCGGCGAAGGCGCCGCCCAGGATGGCGCCAAAGGCGTATCCGATGGAGATGCCAGAGTACCGGACATTCGCGGGGAACATCTCGGCGTACATCGCGGACATGGGACCGTAGGACAGGCCAAGGCCGATCGTGAGGACGAAGAGCGCCAGGCCGTAGAGCCAGATGTTTTTGGTGTCGATCAGGGCGAACATCGGGATCATCCAGGCAAAGATGATGGCGTAGCCGGTGAGGAAGGTCTTGACCCGCCCGATGCGGTCCGAGAGCCAGCCGCCGGCCAGGGTGAAGATCAGCCAGCCGAAGGAGGCCAGGGTGGTGGCCAGGAGGATCTGCGGGGTGGGCATCTGCAGTGTGCGGGTGGCGTAGGCGATGAAGAAGGCGATCAGCAGGTACCCCGCCGCGTTGTTGGCGATGAAGATCATGGTGGAGTACAGGACCGGCTTCTTGTGGCTGCGGACCAGCTCGCCCAGGGGCGCCTTGCTTTCCGCTTTCCGGGCCGCCATTTCCTGGAAGACCGGGCTTTCGGCCACGGCCCGGCGGATGAGGTAACCCACCACGATCAGGACGATGGACAGCAGGAACGGCACCCGCCAGCCCCAGGCAGCGAAGTCCTCACGGGACATGCTGCTGTTGAGGAAGAACAGCAGGCCGGTGGCAAGGATCATGCCGATCGGCACGCCGATCTGCGGGTAGGCGCCGAACAGGCCGCGCTTGTTCAGGGGCGCGTGTTCCACGGCCATGAGCGCCGCGCCGCCCCATTCGCCTCCGGCGGAGAAGCCCTGGATGATCCGCAGGAGGATCAGGAGGATGGGAGCCCAGGCGCCGATCTGCGCGTAGGTGGGCAGCATGCCGATCAGTGCGGTGGCGGCACCCATCATCACCAGGGTAAAGACGAGCATGGCCTTGCGTCCCAGCCGGTCGCCGAGGTGGCCGGCGACGACGGCGCCCAGGGGCCGGAACAGGAAGCTGATGCCGATCAGGGCAAAGGAGAGGATCTGCGCCAGCCCCGGGTTGGACTGGTTCAGCGGCGCCAGGAACAGCGGTGACAGCAGCGTTGCGGTCAGCTGGGCGAAGATGAAGAAGTCGTACCACTCGATGGTGGTGCCGACGAGGGTGCCGGCGAGGACTTTGCGTTCCTCCTGCCGGGTACTGGGACCGGCAAGAGTGTCCACCTTGGAAGGTGTGGTCATTGAAACTCCATTGTTTATCGGCAGCAGTGCCGCCGGGACGCCTTCATGATTACCGACAGAACGGTCAGTTAGTTAGTAGGGTACTACGAAAATGTGAGGCGGGACACGCCTGACGCAAACTTTGCCATGATGGACTCCGGAAGCAGTGAGTTCTATATTGGAACCGCCTGTTCTTATTCAGGAACGCTAGCCTTGTAAGGGCTGCTCAACAAGAGCCGCAGTACCGCGGCGGACGGCCACCTAGGATGGACACCATGACTCCCACCGCCGCAGCCCCGGCCGGAGCAGCGCCGGCACAGGCTTCTCCGTCCCAGACTCTCTCCCGCGGGATCCGCGCCCTGGAAATCCTCGCAGCGGCGCCCGGCCCGCTGACCATCGCAGAACTGGCCGATGCCATGGGTGTGCACCGCTCGGTGGCCTATCGGATCCTGCGCACCCTTGAGGACCACTCGCTCCTGGTCCGGGATGACGCCGGCCGGGTGCAGCCGGGACCCGGGCTTGCGGTGCTGGCGCGGGGAGTTTCGCGCAACCTCCAGACGGCCGCCCTCCCCGAGCTCACGCACCTGGCCAACACCCTGGACATGACAGCGTTTGTGGCGGTGTGGGACCACCACGACTGCATCACCCTTGTCACGGTGGAGCCCCGGCATTCAGGGGCAACGGTTGCCCAGCATCCCGGTACTCGGCATCCCATCAACGCCGGCGCTCCGGGTATCGCCATCCAGTCGGCAATGACCGAGGCCGAATGGGACCGGCTGAACACGGGCGTCCCCTACCGGGCGGAGGCCGGCGAGGCCCGCCGGAACGGATACTCGGCCAGCCACGACGAAGTGATCGCCGGCGTATCGTCCCTGGCAGCCCCGGTTCGGGTTCCGGGTGGACGGCCGGCAGCACTCGCCGTCGTCTACATCCGCTCATCACACGAGCCGGAAAGGGTCGGCGCGGCACTGGCCGAAAGCGCGGCCCGGATCGAGCGCCAGCTGGCCTGACGGCAAGGGCGCCATCGCCTTAAGGAGCAGCCCTGCGGGATTGTTTCCGTCGGTCAGGGCACCTGTGTCCGGTTGCGTTTGCGGCGGAGGACGACGGCGGCAGCAGCTCCCAGGAGGGCCAGCGACACCGCGGCGCAGACGGGCACCAGGAAAGCCGCGTGATGGCCGCCCGCCTCGGCGAGGTGGCCGCCGATGGACGAGCCAAGGGCCGTACCCGCCACAATGCCGCTGGCCAGCGCCGTCATGACCGTGCCAAGGCGTCGTGCCGGCGCCACCACACCGCCGACGGCGAAGACAGTCACCATGACCGGCCCAACCGGGAGCCCCAGGATCAGCAGCACCGCCACCATCGCGGCCAGCGACGACGGCACCAGCAGGAGCAGTGCCAGCGCCGCCATCAGGCCGGCGCACAGGACCCAGCGCCAGGACAGGCTGAACCGCCGGGGCCAGTAGGCGACCGACAGTGCGGTGGCCGCTGAACTCAGGCCCATCACGGCGTACAGCAGGCCGGCGATTTCCGAGCCGGCGAAACCTGCCGAGAAGGAGCTGAGGGCAGCCTGCGTTGAGCCAAAGAACGTTCCCATGCAGACCATGGCGAACACGGGCAGCGCGACCGCCGGCGGGATTCTGCCGGCAACCGGGACGGTGCCCGTCGCCTTGCCCGCCGCCCGGCGGTGTGGCCGCACCGCACGGTGTGTGGGGTGGGCGGCGAAGGCCGGCACCAGCGTGATGGTCATGGCCGCTGCCAGTGCCAGCGGAAGCCAGGGTGCCAGGAGGCTTGCCAGGATCCCCACCAGCGCCGGTCCGAGGACAAAGGTCACCTCGTCGGCGGTGCTTTCATAGGAAAGCGCGGTGTCCAGGTCGCGCGCGTTGTCCTGCAGGCGGCCGCGTGACGTCAGGGCCATCCACCTGACCCGGGCCAGCGGGCCCACCTGTGGGCAACTGGCACCGGCCGCGAAGGCTGCGGCAAGGACGGCAGCCTGGAAGCCGGACGTTCCCATGCCGGCGGCGGCGAGGATCAAAGCCAGCACGGCTGCGGTGTTGATGACGGCGGCGGCGACCAGCACCGGCCGCTGTCCCTGCCGGTCGGCCAGGGCTCCCAGCAGCGGGGCGCCCAGTGCGGAGCCGATCCCGACCGCTCCTGCTGCAACACCGCCCACAGCGTAGGAACCGCTAACGGAGGTGACCATGGTGAGGGTTCCCACCGTCAGCATGGCAAGGGGCAACCGGGCAAAGAGGCCAAGTGGGATGAAGCTGCGGCCGGCCAGGAGGGGAAGGCGGGCGAAACGGCCGCGTCCGGCAGCCCCCGCTGAGGCGGAACGACCCGGGCCTGTGCCGGCGGCGTGGTCAGGGGAAGCGGCGTCCGGGGTGGCGTGTGGACTGGTGGCCTGTGGCGCGCCGGGGGTTTCTGTGGCGCTGGTGGTTGAAGGGGAGGCTGATGATGTCAATTCCGGGCTCGTTCAGTCATGCGCATCGTCCCTCCTCCCGATTCTCGCAACCCGGTAACTGACCCAGTATACCGCCGTAGCAGGGCAGCCTTATGCTCCCACCAGCACGTCCAGCGCCTCGGAAATCCGGAGGGTGGATCCGTTGCGGCCTTTCAGCACCTGGAGCTGAGTGCCGATGCGCTGCTTCATCTCCCCGACGTGGCTGACAAGCCCTACCACGCGGCCGCCGTCGCGCAGGCCCTCGAGGGCGTCCATGACCTGTTCCAGGGACTGCTCGTCGAGGCTTCCGAACCCTTCGTCCACAAAGAGCGTCTCGATTTCCACTCCGCCCGACTCCTGCTGAACGACGTCCGCCAGCCCCAGTGCCAGTGACAGCGACGCCATGAAAGACTCACCGCCGGACAGGGTGGACGTGTCACGCCGGTATCCCGTCCACTGGTCCACCACTTCCAGGCCGAGCCCCGATTTTGCACCGCGGGCGGCCTTCGCGTCCGTGTGCTGCAGCAGGTAGCGGCCGTCACTCATGGCCACCAGGCGTTCGGACGCTGCGAGGGCCACCTGCTCCAGGCGCGCGGCCAGGACGTAACTGTTCAGGCTCATCCGGTAGCTGTTTTCACCCCGGCCGGCCGCCGCGTCCGCCAGCCCTGCCAGCATCTGTGCCCGTTCGGCCGGTTCCCGCGCAGACCCGGCGAGAGCCTCATACTCGGCTCTGATGGCGGTAAGCGAAGACAAGCACCGTTCGGCCAGGCCGGCTGCGAGGTCCGCTGTGCGGGCCTCCTCCCGGGCGGCAGCAGCCTCGTTGCGCATGAGTGCGAGCCTCTGCACGTCCACCTCGAACCCGGCCGACTTTTCCTGAAGGGCCAGCACGATGTCATCTGAAGCAAACAGTTCGCTGACACGGGCAGCCTCGTCCTGGGCGTCACGGACCTCAGCGTGCAGCGCGGTTGCCTCCGCCGCAGCAAGCAGCTGGCTGCGCGCTTCATCAGCCGATTCGAAGCCCGCCTTGGGCAACGCGAGTGCCAGCTGTTCATGGGCCTCGGCCGCCTGGGCATGTGCAGCCGCAAGGGACGCCTGCGCTTCCACTGCCTTGTCCAGCACAGCTACGGCGTTTTCCAGCGACCGCAACCGCTGGGCCAGGCTGCGGTGGCTTCCCCTGAGTCCGGACAGTGCCTTGTCCAGCGCGGCCGACTGTTCGGCCGCGTCCCCAAGCGAAGCCACAGCGTGGGCAAGGTCGGCTTCGGTAGCGGCCTTCGCCGTCCGCGCGGCTTCAATGCCGGCGTCGAGCGTCTCAAGCCGCCGCCTGACCGATGCCAGCTCCTTGACCGCATGCTGGGCGTCCGCCGCCGCAGCCCGCGCCTGCTCAGCAGCAGCAACAGCCTCCGCTTCTGGAGTGTCTCCACCCTGGCCGGCGAGGACCGCCACCAGCTGGTCGGCGTTGGCCAGTTCGGCGCTGACCCGGGTGAAGGCGGCCTCGGCCGCCTCGAAAGCTGCGTGTGCAGCCTCCTCTTCCTGCGCAAGCCCTGGCCCGCCGCTGCCCGCGGCAGCAGGGGCAGGATGCTCTCCGCTTCCGCAGACAGGGCACGGCTCCCCCTGCTCCAGCTGGCCGGCAAGTTCGGCGGCGGCATTGGCCAGCCGTTCCTCCCTGATATCCAGCCAGCGGCGCTTCACCTCCAAATGGTCATCGCGGGATTCTTCATACCGCAGCTTTACGGCATGGCGCGCCGCAACGGCGGCACCATAACGCCGGACAACATCCAGCAGTTCCCCGGCCGATGCAGCTTCCTTGCTCCGCAGGGCGGCGGTACCCGCACGCTGTTCCAGGTGCTCCAGCCCCGCCTCGATGCCTGCCTTCTCCTCGCGGAGCAAACCCGCGCGATTGTCCAGCTCGGCGGCAGCCGCGGCAAGGTCCTCCCGCTTTTTCACGAGCACCCCGTGCCGTTTTCGGAGGGCCTGGAGCCTGTCCTCGTCCGGCAACCTGGCCTCGACGACGGCAAGGAGCGACCGCAGGCGCCCCAGTTCTTCCGCGGCAGCACCGGCCGTCGCGGCGTAATCCTGTCGGCGGTCTTCGGCCACGTCCAGGTCCAGATGCGCCAGGTCCAGGTTGGCCAGCTCATCGTCCTCGGCGACGGCCATGCGGAGCAGGGTGAAGGCTGATTCGGCAGCCCTGGCGGCGCTGCTGACCTTGGCTGCGGCGGCGTCGACGCTGCGGAGCTGCCCGTCCAGGACCTCCGCCTGACGGTGGCGGGCAAGCCGCATGGACAGGTCTTGAAGCCGGGGCGCTGCTTCCTCCACAGCGCCCTGCCGTGCTGTTGCTTCCTCCAGTTTGCGGCGCCTGTCCTGGCGGGCGGCTTCCTCCTCAACGGCGTCAGCCCGCCGCATACTTGCCGCGTGTGCAGCCTTTGCCTGCCCGGTCAGTTCACCCAGGCGTTCCTTAACGGCGGTCCGCAGCCACGAAAGCCGGGCTTCGGTGTTTTCCACGGAAGGGGAACCTGCCTCATCAAGCCCGAGTGCGGCCGCTTCGGACTCTGCCCTTGCCGCCAGGAGCCCAAGCTGCCCGGCCAGGACGGATACGTTCTCCCGGGCATCCTGTGCCTGGCGCGAAAGTTCCTGCTCCAGGGCTTCAAAGCGCTGGGTGCCGAAAAGCTTCTGCAGCAGTTCCAGCCGGTCCGCGGCTTTCGACCGCAGGAAGGCGGCGAAGTCACCCTGCGGCAACATGACGACGCGGGTGAACTGTTCGCGGTCCATCCCCAGCAAAGCCATAATCTCGGCTCCGGCTTCATCGTTCCGGGCGGACTTTTCCACCCACGCGCCATCCACGCGCTCACGCAGCAGCGTCTTGGCCTGCTGGGTGGTGAAGCCGTTCCTGCCGCGGGCGCTTGGCTTGTCCCAGGCGGGCGACCTCGTCACTTCGAAGCGCCGCCCCTGCGCGGAGAATTCACAGGTCACGGCCGGTTCCTGCGCCGGCTCCGCATGGTCGCTGCGGAGGCGTTTGCCGTCCTGGCGGGCACCGGGAACAGAACCGTACAAGGCAAAGCAGATGGCGTCCAGGACGCTGGTCTTGCCCGCGCCGGTGGGCCCGTTGAGGAGGAAGAGGCCGTGTGCGCTCAGCCGGTCAAAGTCGATGTCCTCGGTACCGGCAAAGGGGCCAAAGCCGGAAATCCGCAGGTGGTGGATCCTCATCGTGAGCCCTCCAGGAGGCGGACGTTCTCCAGGGCTGCGGCGAGCGCTGCCTTCTCTGCGTCGTCAGGGACGCGGCCGCGGACGTGCTCCAGGAACCCGCAGCATACCGAGAGGTCATCCGGCGCCTCGGCCAGTCTGCTGCTGTAGGTGGCAGCCGGGGCAGCGGTGCCTCCCTCCGGATCGAATCCCAGCACAAGCGTGTGGGGGAACCGCGCGCGCAGCCGGTCCATGGCCCGGGCGGGGCGTTGCGCATCCGTCAGCGTGATCTGGCAATATGCGGCCTCAGCCCATTCGTGCTGCGGTGACTCCACGAGGTCGGACAGGGAACCCCTGAGCACGGCCAGGGCACGCGGGGCTTCCCACAGAACTTCCTCTACGGCGCCGACCCCGTCGGGACCGATGTCCACCAGCCATGCCCCTTTTTGGTGCCTGGCTTCGGAGAAGGAGTACGCCAGCGGAGATCCGGAGTACCTGACCTGCGGCGACAGGGACTGCCGGCCGTGCAGATGGCCCAGGGCAGTGTAGCTGAAGCCGTCGAACAGGTCCAGGGGGACCGCCCCCACGCCGCCGATGCTGAGGTCGCGCTCGCTGTCCGAGCTGATGCCCCCACTGGCGAAGGTGTGGGCCAGGACCACCGAATGGACTACGGAGGACGCTTCACGGCGTTCGATGTCCTGCCGGATCAGGGCTGTGGCCGCCCGGGTCACCTCGAAGTGGCTGGCGGTATCCACCCCGAGCTGCTCGGCGACGAGCCGGGGTTCGAGCCACGGGATGCCATAGATGGCTGCCACGCTTTCTTTTCCTGCCGCATCCTGGCCCAGCGGCAGCAGCAGCGCCTGGTCCAGGCTCTCCAGCCTGGTCCGGAGGTGCACTCCCCCGCGCTCCAGCAACCGGGCAGCGAAGCCCAGGCGGATGGCCGAGTCATGGTTGCCGCTGGTCAGCACCACTTTGGCCCCGGCGGAGGTCAGCCGGACCAGGGCGTCGTCCAGCAGGTGGACGACGTCCACTCCGGGCAAGGCGCGGTCATAGACATCACCGGCAATCAGGACGACATCAACGTGGTGCCGGGACACAGCAGCCACGAGCTGGTCGATGAACGCGCGCTGGGCGTCCAGCATGCCCACGCCGTGGAAGGAACGGCCCAGATGCCAGTCCGATGTATGAAGTAACCGCATATTCCTAAGCTATCGGCTGCCACTGACAGTGTGCGTAACCGGCGCAGTTGCCGGCATCACGCCCGCTTGCCCTCGAAAAACTCCTGCGCCTCGCTGTCTGCCTGCGCACCGCGTGATTGGGCTTTGTCCGCCTGCACACCGTCCGCCGGTGCGCTGGCCGTTCCATCCGCCGCGCTGGCCCCGGGCACTTCCTGGTGTTCGTCGTCGGCCTCCCCGGCGGGGGCTCCCGTCGTCGTCGCTGCAGCGCCAGCGCCGGGGCCAGCGGACGCTGCAACCCGGAAACTGCGGAACAGGAGGCCTGCAATGGCAGCTCCCACAAGTGGCGCCGCCAGGAAAACCCACAGCTGTTCCAGCGCCCAGCCGGAACTGAAGATGGCGGAGGCAGCAGCCCGCGCCGGATTGAACGGCAGGTTGCCCACCGCCTGGCCCAGCTGCAGCAGGGCAGCGAAGGTCAGGCCAACGGCAACCGGGGCAGCTGCCCCACTGATGCGGTCGCGGGCGGCCGCACCCAGGAAGACGGCCACGATGATGGCAGCGCCCAGGACCTCAAGGAGCAGCACCGCTGCCAGTGGCGCGGAAATGATGGAGTGCTCGCCAAAACCGGCGGTGACCGTATCAAACGCCGTCCGGCTGTCGGCGATGCCGGGAAGCGTGCGCAGTACCGCGTGCAGGGCCAGGGCACCCACCGCGGCACCCGCCAGCTGTGCTGCGGCATAGGCAGCGGCTGCGCCGGCCCGGATCCGGCCGGCCAGGAGGTGGCCCAGCGTAATGGCCGGATTGAAGTGGCCACCGGAAACGTGGCCGACGGCGAGCATCGCAGCCGTCACCGCAAGGCCTGCGGCGAGCGCCGCGGGCAGCGGGCTGGACTGCGGGATGCTGAAGAGGGGCACCCCGAGCCCGGCAACCGCAACGAAGAGGCTGCCGAAGCCCTCGGCAGCAAGCCTGGGCAGGAGCCCGGGCGGGGCAGCGTCCGGACTGCCTGCCGGCAGGTTGTCGTGTGGGGCTGGATCGGGCGTGCTCATGGGGGAACCTTCAGGTTGGTGTGTGGCGTACGGGGTGCTGCCGCCGGGCAACCCAAGCATTATTCCAGCCCAGACTGTGCGTTTGCTGGACTGTGCTTCTGCTGGATGTGCTTCTATCTGGCGTGTTTATCGGAACGGTACGTCTTGCTGGCAGGGCTGACGGCGCCTGTCCCCCGCCACGGTAAATTTACTGCATGAGCATCGAGACCCGCGCTTCCGCGCCCACCCTGAAGTCCCGCATCAACGGCTGCCTGCTGGGTGGCGCGCTGGGGGATTCCTTGGGGTACGCGGTGGAGTTCGACGCGATCGATGAGATCCGGCGCCGCTTCGGGGCCCAGGGCCTCACCGGTCTTGCGGAGCTTCCCGACGGCGCCCATTTCTCCGACGATACCCAGATGACCCTGTACACCGTGGACGGGCTCGTGGAAGCCCTCGAATGGGCCAACTCGGGCGTCGGCGCGGACGTCAACGCCTGCCTGTGGCTGGCATACCTGCGCTGGCTCGCCACGCAGGGTGAGGACGCTGGTCCGGCTGCACCCGCCCCGCAGCCACGCTGGATCGACGGAAACACGGTTCTCCACCAGCGGCGCCACCCCGGGAAGGCCTGCATCTCCGGACTGGCAACAGGAGAAATGGGAACCTCCGTGCGCCCCGTCAATCCCGACTCCAAGGGCTGCGGCACGGTGATGCGTTCTGCCCCGTTCGGACTGATCCCGCACATCACGCCCGACGCCGTCTACAAGTTGAGTGCCGACGCCGCCTCACTGACGCACGGCCACCCGTCCGCCCGCCAAAGCGCCGGAATCTTCAGCCTCCTCATCCACCGCCTGGTCACCGGCGAAAGCCTGCAGGAGGTGGCCGCCGGCGTGGCCGCCCATGCCGCCACCCTCACCGATGTGGCGCCGGAGCTGCCGGAACGCCTTGCGGCAGCCCTCCGCCTGGCGGACAAGGGCGTTGTGGCGCCGGAAGAAGTTGTCAGCACCCTGGGCGAAGGGTGGGTGGCCGAGGAAGCGCTCGCCGTCGGACTCTATGCGGTCCTGGCCACCATCCCTGACCCGGCCGCCGGCGGCCGGGACCCCCTGCCTGTCCGTCACTTCCGTGCCGCGGTGGCCCTGGCTGTCAACCACAGCGGCGACAGCGACTCCACCGGATCGGTGGCCGGCAATATCCTGGGGGCCTACTACGGCGAGGACTGCCTGCCCGGCGAGTGGCTGGAAGCATTGGAAGCTCCGGAGGTCATCCGTGGCATGGCTGACCAGCTGGTGAAGGTCACAACCGGCGAAGGCTGATGTCGTTGCAGGCCTCACAGACCTCCGCCGGAATGAGGCCGCGGCGCTGCAGGAGTCCGAAGATCGCGCACCCCAGGCAGAAGCCCAGGAACGCTTCCAGGGAGGCCGCGACGACCAGGATGCCCAGCACCGTCCATGCAGCCGGTACGGCTCCGGCAGCGAAGAGCAGCAAGGACGCGGTTGACACGAAGGCACCCATTCCCTGGGCAAACCGCTTGGGCGGGCCGGGGACCAGCTTCACCTTCCCCAGCCTGGGCGTGATGACTTTCACGGACAGAAGAGCCAGGGGCGAAATCCGCGGACCGAACAGCAGGCGCAGCCAGAAACCCGCGGCGATGGCCAGCAGCCCCCACACCGAGCCGGCCGCGGCGGTGACCAGCGCCAGGAGGACAACCAGGCCGGCCGTGACGCGGGCGGCGTACTCATTGACGGGATTGGGGAACGCAAACAGGGACATGGTGCAAGGGTAGGAGCGGGCGGAAGGGCAGGGAAGGTTTATTGCGTCCCGTGAACCCGGCCGTGCCTGGCTGGCGGGGCAGCCCGGCACCAGGCAGCCCTACGCGGTGGCTCCCGCAAAGCTGCCCACCATCTGCAGGAATTCACCCTCGGACAGCACCTCGATCGACTGTCCGCGTTCGTGGAGCTCCAGCACGCGGCGCGCCTTGCCCGTCAACCGGCCCGAGCGGAGATCTGAAGCCACAAAACCGTCACCCACCACCAGGACAGTGGTGCGGCCGGTCACCCGGCTTTCCGTGCGGGCCCCCACCTCGGCCGAGCGCACCTTGGCTTCCGGGCGTCGGATGGAGAGCTGGCCCGTAAAAACCACGGTCTGCCCGAACAGCGGATGGCCGGGCTCGGCCTCCGGATTCGGGTCAGGATTGATCCCTTCCTCCGGCCAGCCGGACTGGAACGGCCGGACCAGCGCCGCGCCATTGGCAGAGGAGCCGGCGACGGCGGCGAGGCTGGGTTTGGACAAGGCGTCGACGGCCGGGTCGAACGCCTGTTGCCGGGGCATCACCAGGCCGAGCGAGAGGTAGAGCTCGGCGAGGCTGTTGGCACCGTTGCGCCGCGCGATGTCGATCAGGATGCCGGCGCAGGCGCGGGCGTCCTCCGCGGCGTCGTGGTGCTTGACCAGGGGCACACCGGCTTCCTCGGCGGCAAACGGCAGGGAGTTGGACACCAGCGAATAGCACCGCCGGGACAGCATCACGGTGCAGACATAGTCGTAGGCGGGCCCGGGAAGCCCCGACACCTCCAGGGCTGAGCGGATCACGCCGAGGTCGAACGCCGCATTGTGGGCGGCCAGCACGTCATCACCGATGAAAGCACCGATCTCGGCGAAGAGTTCGCCGAAGCGGGGCTGCCCGGCGACGTCGGCGGCGCTGATGCCGTGGATCCGGACGTTGTGGTAGTCGAAATGGTCGTGGTTCCGCGGGGGCCGCATCAGCCACGAGGCTTCCTCAACGATCCGCCCGCCCCGGACCTTGGTGAGTCCCACCGAGCAGGGCGAGCCCCGGAAGCCGTTCGCCGTCTCAAAGTCGATCGCAGTAAAGTCCAAACCCACGGCCCAACCTTACCGCCGGAAGCCGGCCAAACCTGTCAAGTACCCTTGAGGGGTGAACTTTCCTGTGATGAACGACCTCGCTGTGTCCATGCTGGGCGGGGCAGGACCGGTCCAGCCGCAGCTGGCCTCCTTCCTGCCCGACTGGCTGAACCCCCAGATCTTCCTGGCCGATCCTGCCCTCGCACCGTGGGTGGTCCTCCTTGTGTGCGGAATCGTCTTCGCGGAAACCGGCCTGCTGGTGGGGTTCTTCCTGCCGGGCGACTCCATGCTGTTCACCGCTGGCCTGCTCGTTGCAACGGACACCATCAAGTTCAACGTGTGGCTGTTCGCGCTGCTGATTGTGATTTCCGCCATCATCGGCAACCAGACGGGGTACCTGATCGGCTCCAAGGCCGGCCCCGCCATCTTCAACAAGCCCAACTCCCGCCTGTTCAAGCGTGAGAACGTGGAGAACGCGCACGCCTTCTTCGAAAAGCACGGCGGCAAGGCGCTGATCCTTGCCCGGTTCGTCCCCATCATCCGTACCTTCGTCCCGGTGATCGTGGGCGTGGCGCAGATGAACCGGAAGAAGTTCTTCCTTTACAACGTCATCGGCGCGGTGCTGTGGGGCGGCGGCGTTACCCTGCTCGGCTACCTCCTGGGCGACCGCATCCCGTGGGTCCGCGACAACCTCGACATCATCTTCATCGTCATCGTGCTGGTGTCGGTCCTGCCCATCGGGGTGGAGGTCCTCCGCGGCCTGTCCGCGAAGCGCCAGGCCGCGGCGTACGGCACCGACCCGGTGGACGAATTCATCGAGGAACACGCTCCGGAGGACGAGCAGAAGACGCCCCGCCTTCCGTAGTGACTGGATAAAAAAGGTGTGCTCCCCGGCCGGGGAGCACACCTTTTTCGTTCACCGGGCGCGGCCGGAATGTCAGGCCTTTGTTGCCTCCAGCGCTTCCACAATGGACGGCAGGAGCGCGCGGAACGCCTTGCCCCGGTGGCTGATGGCGTTCTTTTCCTCGGCGGAAAGTTCGGCGCAGCTGCGGTGCTCGCCGGCGGGCTGCAGGACGGGATCGTAGCCGAATCCTCCCGCGCCGCGGGGCTCGCGGAGCAGGACGCCCTCCAGCTGCCCGTACTCCACCACCTCGCGCCCGGGCGAACCGTCCGCCGCGGGCACGGCAAGGGCTGCCGCGCACACGAACGCTGCGCCGCGGTGCTGGTCCGGAACATCGGACAGCTGGTTGAGCAGGAGCGCCAGGTTGGCCGCGTCGTCGCCGTGGCTGCCGGACCAGCGGGCGGAAAAGATGCCGGGCGCTCCGCCCATCACGTCCACGGCGAGGCCCGAGTCGTCGGCGATCGCAACGAGTCCCGTGGCCTGCGCGACGGCGCGGGCCTTCAGCAGTGAATTCTCCGCGAACGTCACGCCTGTTTCGACGACGTCGGGGGCACCTGCCGCCGCCGCGTCCACCACCTGCGTGTCGACGTCGAGCCCCGGAACCTGCCCCCGCAGCAGCTCACGCAGCTCCCGGAGTTTGCCCTTGTTGTGCGTGGCGAGGACCAGCCGCGGGGCGGCGCCTGCGGCGGTCACAGCGTGTCGGCCAGGGTTTCGCGCTGGATGGCCGCGAGCTGGGTGGTGCCGAGCAGTGCCAGGTCAAGGAGCTGGTCCAGCTCGGCCCGGTCGAACGGCGCACCCTCCGCGGTTCCCTGGACCTCCACGAACTTTCCTGAGCCGGTGACCACCACGTTCATGTCGGTTTCGGCGCGGACATCCTCGACGTAGGGCAGGTCCAGCATGGGGACGCCGTCGATGATTCCCACCGAGACCGCGGCAATGGTGTCGATGAGGGGCTGTGCGTTCCTGGCGATCAGCTTGTTGTCGCGGGCGAAGCGGATGGCGTCGGCCAGCGCCACATACGCGCCGGTGATGGCGGCCGTGCGGGTTCCGCCGTCGGCCTGGAGGACGTCGCAGTCAAGCACAATGGTGTTCTCGCCCAGGGCCTTGGTGTCGATGATGGAGCGCAGGGACCGGCCGATGAGCCGGGAAATTTCGTGGGTACGGCCGCCGATCTTGCCCTTCACGGATTCGCGGTCGGAGCGGGTGTTCGTTGCGCGCGGCAGCATGGCGTACTCGGCGGTGACCCACCCCCGGCCCTCCCCCTTCAGCCAGCGGGGGACGCCGGCGGTCAGCGAGGCGGTGCACAGGACCCTGGTGTTGCCGAATTCGATCAGTGCCGATCCCTCAGCCTGGTTGGACCATCCGCGGGTGATACTGATGGGCCGGAGCTGGTCCGGGGCGCGGCCGTCGGCGCGCACGATGGGCACTGCAGTTGCTTCAGAAGTCATGCCTTTAGCTTATCCACTGCAGCTGGCGCCGGCCGCTGCCGGGAGCCCGGACCCCGCCGGACAACCTAGATGGTGTAATGCACTCCGGCAACGGCCACCGCAACGTCCCCGCCAAACACCGGCCGCGCCTCGGCCATCACGTTGGTCTGGGATGTCCACACGGGAATGTGGGTCAGCAGGAGGCGTCTGGCGCCTGCGGCGGCGGCGGCCTCCCCCGCGCGCTTGCCGGTCAGGTGGACGTCCTTGATGCCGTCATCCCGGCCTTCCTCGAAGGCAGCCTCGCAAAGGAAAAGGTCGGCGTCCTTGGCCGCTTCCTCGAGCCCCGCGCAGGAGTCCGTGTCGCCGGAATAGGTCAGGACGCGGGAGATTTGGTTGCCGTCCTTGTCAGGCTCCACCACCTCGACGCGGAGTGCGTAGCACTCCTCAATGGGGTGGTTGACCGCGAACGGCGTGACGGTGAACGGCCCCACGGTCACGGGCTGCCGCTCGGCCCAGTTGGTGAAGTCGAATTCCTCGTGCATCCCCGGGTCGAGGTCCAGGCCGTACGCGGTGGCCATCCGGTCCGCCGTGGCCGCCGGCCCCCAAACGGGGATCCGGTCGCGGCCCCAGCCGCCCGGCTTCCACCGGACCGCTACGTGCAGGCCGCAAAGGTCCATGCAGTGGTCCGGGTGGAGGTGCGTCAGGAAGATCGCATCGATGTCCTCAAGGTCCGTGTACCGCTGGATGGCACCGAGCGCACCGCTGCCCAGGTCCATGACAACTTTCCAGGTCCGTTCGCCGTCGGTGGCGGTCAGCAGGTAGCACGACGCCGGCGAGCCGGGGCCGGGAAACGAACCGGTGCAGCCTACGATGGTCAGCTTCACAGGGCGGAACCTCCGGAGCGGCCGGCATCCGCGAAGCCGGTGTCCACGAAGTTGGAGATCCGGGGGCGGTTCCGGGCGGCCTGCGCGGCGGCAATCATTTCCGGGGTGATCCGCGCCAGGCTTCCGGTGGGGTACTGCGCTGCCACATGGTCGACGTGACGGACGGACAGCACCTCGGGGCCCAGGAACCTCCTGGCCAGGGCCTCGAACTGGGCGGCGTCGCCGGTGGCCACGAAGTGGTGTTCGGGCGGCGTCCCGGCCGTCCGCTGCAGGTCATGGGTGGCCAGGGCCCGGTACACGTCCTTTGCGGTTTCCTCGGCGCTGGACACCAGAGTCACATCGGCGCCCATGACGTAGGAGATGACGCCGGTCAGCAGGGGGTAGTGTGTGCAGCCCAGCACCACGGTGTCCACTTCGGCGGCCTTCAGCGGCGCCAGGTATTCCTCCGCGACGGCCAGCAGGGCGGGCCCGGTGGTGATGCCCGCTTCCACATAGCTGACGAACTCGGGGCAGGCAACGGACGTGATGGCGAGGTCCGGAGCGGCTGCGAACGTGTCCTCGTAGGCGCGTGAGCCGATGGTCGCGGACGTGCCGATCACGCCCACGCGTCCCGTGCGGGTGGCCGCCACGGCCCGGCGGACGGCAGGCTGGATGACTTCGATGACCGGGATGCCGTACTTGGCCGTGTACCGTTCGCGGGCGTCACGGAGCACAGCGGCCGACGCCGAGTTGCAGGCGATGGTCAGCAGCTTGACGCCGGAGTCCACCAGTTCGTCCATCACGCCCAGGGCATTCGCCCGGACTTCGGCGATGGGCAGGGGGCCATAGGGCCCGTGGGCGGTGTCCCCCACATAGAGGATGGACTCGTTGGGGAGCTGGTCGATGATGGAGCGGGCCACGGTAAGGCCCCCTACACCGGAATCGAAGACGCCGATGGGGCGTGCTTCCAAGGCGGCGGCCGGGAGGCCGCCGGCTGCGGAGGCCTGTTCAGCTGCCGCTGACGGGTCCATGCTCGAGGCTGTTGTCATGATTATTCGAGGATAGGTGCTCGCTGAAGCGTCAGCCATCATCTTGTGGCCCGCGACTCATGTCTAATTTGTCACAGGGCCGGCAAGGACGGTGGCGGACACCCCTCAACGGCGGCTTTCAAGCGACTGCAGCATGGCCTGGACCAGCGATTCCTGCAGCCAGGTGGCGAAGTTGTAGACCAGGGCCAGGTAGCTTTCCACGTCCTCGGCCTGGGACCAGTCCTGCATGAGGTGGACGTGCTCGGCGTCCTCCTCATCCCGGATGTCCAGGCGCTCGGCCAGCACCAGCCGGACGTCGTTCAGCGCCATGGACCAGTGCTTGGCCCCCTCGGGCGTCAGCACGATCTCCTCTTTGTCCAGATCCAGCGCGGCGGCCCGCAGTGCCCCGATCTTCGTCTCGCGCAGGGACCGCTCGGTGAGCTGGCGGAACTCAAGGGACGCGGCGCCGTCGTCCTTCACAACGTTGGGCAGGAGGCGCTTGACCGCACGGTCGGACGGCTCAGCCACGTCCATGTCCAGGCCAATGAGCGCAGCCAGGGGATCCTGGCCGGTACGGTCCTCCGGCTGCAGCATGGAAATGACATCATCGATCAGGCTCCGCAGCAGCTCCCGCTCAGCCGGTTCGAGGTAGCCCGTGATGCCTTTCAGCCCGTTCTTGAATGCCTTAGCCACGTTTCCCCTTGCCCTGGCCCGGTCCGCCGGACTTCCCTGAGTTGCCGCCGGGACCGCCGCTGGCTTTTTCCACGGTGGCCCACAGCCCGAAGCCGTGCATGGCTACGGCGTGCCGTTCCACCTGTTCCTTGCTGCCGTGGGTCACGATCGAACGGCCCTTCTTGTGGACCTCCATCATGAGCTTGTTCGCTTTGCTCTCCGAGTAGCCGAAGTAGCTTTGGAACACGTAGCTGACGTAGCTCATGAGGTTGACGGGATCGTTCCAGATCACCAGGTTCCAGGGGATGTCCGGTGCGGTCAGGGAATCTGTGGATTCCGCTGTTCCGGTCCGGGTGCCCTCCTGCGTATCAGGGCCGAGCGCAACGCTTAAGGTCATCTGTCCATTCTATGGGGAGGATGGGCCCACGACGGCGAGGGCCCCGCGGCGAAGCGAAGCGAGACGTGGGAGCCGGTGGGGACTAGAGTGAATTTCGTGAGTACCTCTGCCGGCTGGGACCATCCCCGCACGTCCTTTTACACTGACCACTACGAGCTGACCATGCTGCAGGCATCACTCCATTCGGGCGCCGCGCACCGCAAATCGGTATTTGAGGCGTTCGCCCGCCGGCTCCCCGACGGCCGGCGCTACGGCATCGTGGCCGGCACGGGCCGGCTCCTGGAAGGCATCGCCAACTTCCGCTTCGGCGAGGCCGAGCTGGAGTTCCTGGAGCGCACCGACGTGGTGAACCGGCAGACATTGGAATACCTGGCCTCCTACCGTTTCTCCGGTGACATCTGGGGCTACGCCGAGGGCGAAGCGTACTTTCCCAACTCCCCCATCCTGATCGTGGAGGCAACGTTCGCCGAGGCCTGCATGCTTGAGACCTATCTCCTGTCAGTCCTTAATCACGACAGCGCCATCGCCTCCGCCGCCTCCCGCATGGTCAGCGCGGCGCACGGCCGCCCGTGCATCGAGATGGGTTCGCGCCGCACCCATGAGGAAGCGGCCGCGTCCGCGGCACGCGCTGCCGTCATCGCCGGGTTCGACAGCACCTCCAACCTGGAGGCCGGTATCCGCTACGGCATCAAGACCGTGGGCACCGCAGCCCATTCCTTCACCCTCCTGCACGACACAGAACGGGACGCCTTCGAGGCGCAGATTGCCGCGCTCGGCGACGGCACGTCCCTCCTGGTGGACACGTACGACGTCGAAACGGCCGTCCGCACGGCCGTGGACCTGGCAGGTCCCCGGCTAGGCGCCGTACGGCTGGATTCCGGCGACCTGGTGGACCAGGCCCAGTGGGTGCGCCGGCTCCTGGACGACCTCGGCAACGAGAACACCAAGATCGTGGTCACCTCCGACCTCGATGAATATGCGATCGCCGCCCTGCAGTCCGCCCCGGTGGATTCCTACGGTGTGGGCACGTCCCTGGTGACCGGTTCCGGCGCGCCCACCGCGAGCATGGTCTACAAGCTGGTCAGCCGCACCGACGATGACGGGGACTTCGTCTCCGTCGCCAAGGCCGCCAAGAACAAGGCCAGCGTGGGCGGGCGCAAGTACGCGCTGCGCAAGCTGGACGAACGGGGCATTGCCACCGCCGAGATCGTGGGCGTCGGCCGCCGCCCGGAGGATGACGGCAATGACCGGTCGCTGCTGCAGCAGTTCATGAAAAACGGCGAGCTGCTGCCGGGATGGACCGGACACGAAGGCGTACTCCGCGCGCGCCGGCGCCACGCTGATTCGATGGCCGAACTGCCGCCGGTGGTCAACCGCCTGCAGCGCGGCGAGGCTGCCATCCCCACCATCTACGAGGAGAACTGATGTCGCGTGCACTGATCATCGTCGATGTCCAGAACGATTTCTGCGAGGGAGGCTCGCTCGCCGTCGAGGGCGGTGCAGCGGTAGCCGGCGCCATCAGCGACTATGTGGACGCCCACCACAACGAGTTCGACCACATCGTGGCCACCCAGGACTGGCACATCGATCCCGGCGACCACTTCTCGGAGAACCCTGATTTCAAGGACAGCTGGCCGCCGCACTGCGTGGCCGGCACCCGCGGCGCCGAGCTCCATCCGGACCTGGATACCGAATACATCCAGGCGTACTTTCAGAAGGGCCAGTACGCCGCAGCGTATTCCGGCTTCGAGGGGCTCCTGGCTCCCGAGGACGCCGTGCCCACCGGAGAGCGCCAGCCCGGCGCCCTGCCCGGCGGCGACGATGTGGACAGGTTCGCTCCCGACGAGGACGCCATCGGCCTGGACGACTGGCTGCAGAGCCATGACGTGGAGGACGTTGTGGTGGTGGGCATCGCCACCGACTACTGCGTGATGGCCACGTCGCTCGACGCCGTCCAGGCCGGCTATGCAGTCACCGTGATCCGTTCCCTGACTGCGGGAATTGCCGGGGACCTCGAGGAGGCCGTGGCGGAGATGGAGCTTGGCGGCGTGGACGTCGCCTGACGCCGGCCTCCCGACAGCCAAGTGCAATAGGCAGGACAAAACGGTGGCACAGGTGGTCCGCCCCCCAGACCACCCTCTTTCACTCCCCCCCTTTTCCGCCAACAAAACAA
>NZ_JBNHIE010000009.1:0-203418 GCF_059093025.1 Arthrobacter sp. 210 2 | reverse complement strand
GCCACCGTCGACCTCGGACTCGGCAACACCGGCACCCCCACAACGGAAGCACCCGCAACCGACCTCACCATCGCAGCAGACGCCGTCGCGGACCTCGACTCTGTTACAGGAGCCGAAGGAGCTAGCGATGGACTTGGGGCTGCTGTAGACGCCGCGGTTGACCTCAATCTCGGTGGCACCACCACGGACGGACTCGACACCGCCGTTGATGCAGCAGTTGATCTCAACCTGGGCGGCACCACCACTGACGGCAACACCAACGGACTCGACACCGCCGTAGACGCAGCCCTCGACCTCAACCTCGGCGGCACCACCACCAACGGCAACACCAACGGACTCGACACCGCCGTAGACGCAGCCCTCGACCTCAACCTCGGCGGCACCACCACCAACGGCACCGATGGCAGCACCGGCGGCAACGGCGGTCTCGATCTCGGTGTGGACCTGGGCGCAGACCTTGGCCTCGGCCTGGTCGGCGGCGACAACGGCACCGGGACGGAAACCCCGGGAACCGACAACCCCGGCACTGAAACCCCGGGTACCGATCCGGTCGACGGCAACACCGGAGGCGTGGGCACCGTTGATCCCGGCACCAGCACCCCGGGTACCGGTACCGGAAACGGGACCGACACCAACGACACCGAGAACGGGAACGGCACCGGAAACGGTACCGGCACCACGGGCACCGGCACCGCGGGTACCGGCAGCATCTCGGTAGCACCTGCCGGGTCCACCGCAGTTGGTGGCGCCATTGCTGCCGACGCTGCCCCCCGCAGCACTCCGGCCCAGGGCGCCACGGCGCTGGCCAACACGGGTGTGGACACCTCGCTGATCCCGCTCGCCCTGCTGATCCTGGTGGCCGGACTCCTGATGCTGCGCAAGCGCAAGGTGTCCTAGCCACATCTGAAAGGCATCTGCCCGCGCCTGCACCATGCGCCTGAAGCGGCTGCACCCTGCAGGCTGAGGGGAAGGAGGTCCGCCCGAAGAAACGCGATATTACACGCAAAACATGTCCTCAGCACACATGTCCTTGCAACCGGTGGTCCGGTGGCGAAATGATTCAAACTCGCCGCCGGACCGCTGGCGTGCCATCCCCCCATCCAGCGCCGCCAATCGCGAGTAGTGCCTCCCCGCCCGTATAATTTGAGTACGACAGTGCCGCAGCGCACCGGGAGGAACGGGTCATGGTGGCGGAATCGCCGAGCTCCATCACGAATGAAGTTGTTGGCGGACGTTACCGGCTGGGTGAGGTCATTGGGCGCGGCGGGATGTCCTCGGTCTACTGCGCCAGGGACGAAAACCTGGGCCGCGATGTAGCCCTCAAACTCTTCGCACCGCAGGCCCCTGATGCGGAGGAATTGAAGCGCCAGGAAGCCGAAATCCAGCTTCTGGCCACGCTGAACCATCCGGGCCTGGTTACCCTTTTCGACGCGGGCATCGACACACGCATCCCGGACGAGCCACGGCCATTTCTCACCATGGAACTGGTGGAGGGGCAGGACCTTCGGACCCGGATCCGGCACAGCACTGTTCCCCTTGAGGAGCTCGCTGTCATCGGCGCCGGCATCGCCGATGCACTGGCCTATGTCCACGGACTGGGCATCATCCACCGTGACATCAAGCCTGCCAACATCCTGCTGGTCCAGATCCGTCCCGGAGAGCCGCTGCGCCCAAAGCTGACAGACTTCGGCATAGCCCGCATCGTGGATGCAACCCGGCTCACGGCCACGGGAACCATGGTGGGCACCGCTGCCTACCTCAGCCCCGAGCAGGCGATGGGCCAGCCCCTCTCCCCCGCAACCGACATCTACTCACTGGGGCTCGTGCTCCTGGAGTGCATCAAGGGCGTTGTTGAATACCCCGGAGGCGCGGTGGAGTCCGCGGTGGCCCGGCTGCACCGCGCACCCGAGATTCCGGATGAGGTCCCCGCCGAATGGGCTGATCTGCTCCGCTCCATGACTGCCCTCGAACCCATGGAGCGTCCTGCCGCCGCAGACATAGAGACCGCGCTGCGGCAGGCCCTGGTGTCGCCCGCGTCGACTCCCGGGGAACTGGCGCCTGAGACCACCCGCGTGCTTCCCGCTATGCCGTTCCACCCTCCCTCCATCACGGCGGAGGAATCGGTGGACGAGCTGCGCGAGGCAGCGGCATCCTCAAGTGACCCCGCCCGGGCAGAGAACGTGCAGGGGGCTGCGCCGACTCCAGCTGCCGCACAGGCGCACCCGCAAACCCGGACCAAACGGTTCTGGCTTGCTGTGGTCCTCGGCCTCGTCGCGGTTGCGGCGGCGGTGGCAGCGGTGATGATGACAATATCCGCGCAGTCTCCCGCCGACGTCGTGCCTTACCCAACGGTGACCGGGGTCCTGGGCGAACATCTGGAGGAACTTCAGAAGAGTGTGGAGCCGTGAGGCTGAAGCAAGGAGGCGCCGGCCGTTTGGTCCTCGGATGGTCGGCCACCTTGCTGGCAGCAGGACTGCTGAGCGGCTGCGGCATCAATGATTCGGGCCTCCAGCGTGACGCCGCCAGGCAGCTCCAGGCCCGCGTCCTCGAGGTGACCCAGGCATCCTCGCAAAACGATCCCGGCGGCGCGTTGAAAGCCCTTGAGGGACTTGAGGCGGAGCTTCAGGCTGCCCAGGCGAAGGGCCAGATTTCCGAAGACCGGCGCCGCAGCATCACTACCATTGCCACGGCCGTGCGTGCGGACTTGGGCGATGCGGTTGCCGTCGCGCAGGCAGCGGCTGACAAGGCCGCGGCTGACAAAGCAGTGGCCGATCAGGCTGCGGCGGCCGCCGCAGCCGCCGCAGCTCCTGTTGAAACACCGGCCCCGTCACCTGTACCGGAACCTGAAGCGGAACCGGAACCTGAGCCGGACAGGGATGACAAAAAGGGCGGCAAGGGCAAGGGCAGCGACTAAGCCCGCGGAAACAGAACGGACGACGGCGGCCCCCCTTCCGCGGCACGCTTCACCCGGGCAGGTTCCCCGCCTTCCGTTCAATGTGGTTGAGGACAGCGGCGAGGGCCGGCCATCTGTTGTTGCCCCGCCGGGTACGGGCATAGGCGCGCACCACCACGTCGGGTTCGGCCAACCGTACGAGGGTGATGCCGCTGCGCGGCTTCCAGTCCGCCGGCAGGAGGCCGATTCCCATTCCCGCGAGGATCAGGTCCTCAACGAGGTCCAGGCTGTCCGCCTGATGCCGCATCCGGGGTTCAAAACCGGCCATCGATGAGATGAGCCGCAGGACCTGCTCATCCGCCTGGTTGCGCGAGTTGCCTATCCAGTCCCAGTCCCGAAAGTCGAGGAAAATGTCAGTTGCACTGCCACCTTGCAGTGGCGCGCCTTCAGGAACACCGAGGCTCCACGGCGTGCTCCACAACGAGAGGGAGTCAAAGGCCTTGCCGCTGCCGTCCGGCGCCAGGTTGTAGTCGTATGTCAGGGCGAGGTCCACGGCGTCGGAGCCAAGCAGGGCAAGGGCTTCGGCAGGCTCGTGTTCCCGAACTTCGATTTTCACCTCCGGATGGCTCACCGCAAGCTCCCGCACAACGGGCATGAGGACCAACCGGATTGCGGTGGCGAAACCGGCCACCCGGACCGTGCCCGCGGGCTCGGCTTCAGGATCCAGCTCCGCCGTGGCGGCGTCCACGGCGGCGAGGATGGTCACCGCATGATCAGCCAGGCGCCGGCCAGCCGGTGTTAGGCGGACTCCGCGTCCAACCGGTTCCAGGAGGGGCGTGCCGGTCTCCCGGGCAAGGGCCGCGATCTGCTGCGACACGGTGGACGTGGTGGTCTGGAGGGCATCTGCGACGTTCCGCATCGAGCCTTGGCGGGCGAGTTCCAGCAGGACTTCCAGGCGGCGGGTTTCCATCCGTCCATTGTCCATAATTCGTGAACAATTTGTGAACGAATATCACGTGGACGAGGACAGTGCGGGGACGGTCTACTGAACGCATGGAATTTTCTCAACACCACGGCAACCGCGTACGGAGCGGGACAGCAATGGCGGGGGCTGCCATGTGCTGCGTCCAGCTTGGCCTTGCCGCGTCAGTGGGTCTCACGGACAAACTTGGCCCCGAAGGAGTCTCCTGGCTGCGCCTTGCCTGGGCCGCCGTCATTCTGGTCGCCTTCACCCGTCCCTGGCGGTCGCGGATCAGCCGGACCGGCCTGGCGACATGCATCCTCCTGGGCCTCGCCACCGCCGCCATGACCCTGATGTTCATGGCCGCTGCCATGCGTATTCCGCTGGGCACGGCAGCAGCCTTGGAGTTCCTGGGCCCCTTGTCGGTCGCCGTCATCCGGGGGCGTCGCGCAGGACGGTGGTGGGCCCTGGTGGCAGCAGCCGGAGTGGCAGCCCTGACCGAGCCATGGCACGGTGGCATCGATCCTGTCGGGGTTCTCCTGGCATTGGGTGCTGCGGCCTGCTGGGCCGCCTACATCCTCCTGACGCAGCGTGCCGGTGACGAGGTGAACGGCCTGCAGGCGCTGGCAGTGTCCATACCCGTTGCCGCGGCTGCCACTACGGTGGTGGCGGGACCGCCGGTCTTCGCACACCTCGACTGGCAGCTGCTGCTCGCCGGAGTAGGCCTGGCCCTGCTGATGCCGGTGATCCCCTTCAGCCTCGAGCTGCTGGCCCTGCGCCGCCTGAAGGCTTCGGCTTTCGGGACGCTGATGAGCCTGGAACCGGCCATCGCAGTGGTGATCGGGTTCGCCGTCCTGGGCCAGGTTCCCGGCCTTAGCGCCGTCCTGGGCATCGTATTGGTTGTGGCGGCAGGCATTGGGGTGACGCTTCAGGCCGGCCGGCAGCGGGCGACGGCTCCCGCAGGACAGCACGACGGCGGCCCGCAGGCGGCGGAGGCGCCTGCCGTCCGTTCCTGACAACAGGACGGATGCGCCAACAAGACGGACCTGTCACCAGACGTTCCCACAACAGGCTATTCCCTAAAAACCCAAAAGAGGCGGTGCCCCGGGTAAACCGGCGCACCGCCTCTTTTAATGCTCAACTGCCGCAGCAGCGGATCACCTAGCTGAGGGTCGCAATGACCTTGTTCAACGTGGCCGACGGGCGCATCACGGCCGAAGCCTTGGCGTCGTCCGGGTGGTAGTAGCCTCCGATGTCCACCGGGGAGCCCTGGACCTCAGCCAGCTCGCCCACGATGGTTTCCTCCTTGGAAGAAAGCTCGTCGGCGACGGAGCTGAACGCGGCGGCCAGGTCGGCGTCGTCCGTCTGCTTGGCCAGTTCCTCTGCCCAGTAGCGGGCCAAGAAGTAGTGGCTGCCGCGGTTGTCGAGCTCGCCGGCACGGCGGCTCGGGGACTTGTTCTCCAGCAGGAACGTACCGGTGGCGCGGTCCAGCGTGTCGGCCAGGACCTGGGCGCGGGCGTTGCCCGCGGTGGTGGCCAGGTGCTCGAAGCTGACGGCCAGTGCCAGGAACTCGCCCAGGCTGTCCCAGCGCAGGTGGTTTTCCTTGAGCAGCTGCTGGACGTGCTTCGGGGCGGAACCGCCGGCGCCGGTTTCGAAGAGTCCGCCGCCGTTCATCAGCGGAACAACGGAAAGCATCTTGGCGCTGGTGCCCAGTTCCAGGATGGGGAACAGGTCCGTAAGGTAGTCGCGGAGGACGTTGCCGGACACGGAGATGGTGTCCTCGCCCTTGCGGATCCGCTCGAGGGTGAACGCGATGGCCTTGACCGGGGACATGATCTGAATGTCCAGGCCCTCGGTGTCGTGCTCCTTGAGGTACTCGTTGACCTTGGCGATGAGGTTGGCGTCGTGGGCGCGCTCCTCGTCCAGCCAGAACACGGCGGGGGTCTGGGAGGCGCGGGCGCGAGTGACGGCCAGCTTGACCCAGTCGCGGATGGGGAGGTCCTTGGTCTGGCAGGCGCGCCAGATGTCGCCGACGGATACCTGGTGTTCGATCAGCACGTTGCCTTCGCCGTCCACGATCTGCACCGTGCCCGGTTCCTGGATCTCGAAGGTCTTGTCGTGGCTGCCGTATTCTTCGGCGGCCTGGGCCATCAGGCCGACGTTCGGGACGGTGCCCATGGTGGTGGGGTCGTAGGCGCCGTTGGCGCGGCAGTCATCGATGACCACCTGGTAGATGCCGGCGTAGGAGCTGTCCGGCAGGACCGCCAGGGTGTCTGCTTCCTTGCCGTCCGGGCCCCACATGTGGCCGGAGGAGCGGATCATTGCGGGCATGGAGGCGTCCACGATGACGTCGGAGGGGACGTTCAGGGTGGTGATGCCCTTGTCCGAGTCCACCATGGCCAGGGCGGGGCCTTCTTCGAGGCCCTTCTTGATGAGGTTCTGCACGCCGTCGCGGACGTCCTCGGGAAGGTCCTCCAGGCTGCTGAGGATGGCGGCCAGGCCGTTGTTGGGGCTGATGCCGGCGGCGGCGAGCTGCTTGCCGTAGGTCTCGAAGAGCTCGGAGAAGTAGGCCTTGACCACGTGGCCGAAGATGATGGGGTCCGAAACCTTCATCATGGTGGCCTTCAGGTGTGCGGAGAACAGCACGCCCTCTTCCTTGGCACGGGCCACCTGTGCCTGCAGGAACTCGTCCAGGGCGGCGGCGCGCATGACGGTGCCGTCGATGACCTCGCCGGCCAGGACGGGGAACGCCTTCTTCAGGACCTTCACGGAGCCGTCCTCGCGGACCAGCTGGATGGCGATGGTGCCCTCGGACTCAATGACCACGGACTTCTCGTTGGAGCGGAAGTCGTCCTTGCCCATGGTGGCCACGTTGGTCTTGGAGTCCGCGGTCCAGGCGCCCATGGAGTGCGGGTTCTGGCGTGCGTAGTTCTTGACGGACAGCGGTGCGCGGCGGTCCGAGTTGCCCTCGCGCAGGACCGGGTTCACGGCGGAGCCCTTGATCTTGTCGTAGCGGGAGCGGATGGCCGTTTCCTCGTCCGAGGAGGGGTTGTCCGGGTAGTCCGGCAGCGCGTAGCCCTGGCCCTGCAGCTCTGCAATGGCGGCCTTCAGCTGCGGGATGGAGGCGCTGATGTTGGGCAGCTTGATGATGTTGGCTTCCGGCGTCTTCGCCAGTTCACCCAGCTCAGCAAGGGCGTCACCGATCTGCTGCTCCGGGGTGAGGTAGTCACCGAACACGGCGATGATGCGGCCGGCGAGCGAGATGTCGCGGGTCTCCACCTCCACACCTGCAGTCGAAGCGAACGCCTCGATGATGGGCAGGAACGAATAGGTAGCCAGCATCGGCGCTTCGTCGGTGTGGGTGTAGATAATCTTGGACATGCGCGGGCGTCTCCCTGAAGGTCGGCTTGGTTATGAAATCCGGTCTATTTCACCATCTACAACTTACCCGAGGACGCCGCGTTGAACCCTACCGGCGCCCTTGGATTACCCTGCCGGTGAGCAGGATTACAGCGCTGGAGAACGGACGACGGCGGCACGCACCCGGCTGTGCCGCCGCCGTCGCGCGTTCCTGGTCAAGAGCCGAGGGACACTCGCAGGAGGCCCTACATGATACGTCACTACTATTTACATACTTGTCAAATGACGATAAATTCGCTACGGCATATTCCGGCCCACCCCGGGGCCGACACCTCGTTCAAGACAGGACAACAATGACACGCACCAGGTCCTTGGCCACCGGCCTTTTGAGCCTCTCAGCAGCGGCCGCTCTGGTACTTGGCGCAGCCGGCGGAGCCACCGCCGCGCCGGCCGCCTCGGAAGACAAGAAGGATCCGTCGGTCGCCAGCATCGCGGTCGAAGGCCGCGGGGCAGCCGACTATTGGACCGCCGACAAAATGAAGAGTGCCATTCCCGGTGACGTCCTGGCTGGCAAAGCGCTGGAACGCGGCAACCGCTCAAAGGCCCCAACGGTGGAGAAGGGCAAACCCGCCGCCACTAAGGGCAGCGGCAAGGGTGAACCACAGATCGTGAGCCACGTAGGCAAGATCTTCTTCACCATGGGCGACTACAACTACGTCTGCTCCGGCAATGCCGTCCAGTCCATCAACCGGAGTACAGTCGCCACCGCAGGCCACTGCGCCGTTGGCGGGCCGGGCCAGGAGGCCGAGAACTTCGCCTTTGTCCCTGCCTACGACAACGGCGCGACTCCGTATGGCACGTGGACGGCCCGTAACCTCTACACACCCATTGAGTGGAGCACCAGCGGCAACATCTCCTTCGACACGGCATTTGCGGTGATGAACACGGACGAAACCGGCAGATTCCTCACCGACGTAGTAGGCGGTTCCGAGGTTGCGTTCAACCAGCCCCGGGGCCTTTTCTACACGTCCTACGGCTACCCCGCTGATAAGCAGTTCAACGGCCTGACGCTCCAGAGCTGCGAAGGCACAGCCACCCCAGACACCACCAATAAGTTCAATACACAGGGCATTCCCTGCAACATGAACGGGGGCGCATCCGGCGGACCTTGGTTTATCGGCGCAGGACCTGACGGCGTCCAGAACAGCATCAACAGCTACGGCTACAGCGGTTCCAAGGTCATGTACGGCCCGTATTGGGGCCTCGAAATCGAGGCGACCTACAACCTTGCGCAAATCTCCTAGGAACGGTCAACCGGATCCGGAGCCGGTCAGCCGTATAGATGTAGCCCAGACTCACGAGGAGATCCTCGAGTACTGGACGGAGCAGCGGATGGCGGAAGCCGAGCCCCGGGAGATCCGTCTGCCGCCGGAAGGTGAAGCCTAGGCACGCATCCGGCCAGGGCTAACCCTCCACACGACGACGGCGCCTGTCCCCTTCGCGGGGATAGGCGCCGTCGTCGTATGCTCCCATCGACTGCTCCATACCGGCCCTTTCCGGAAGCGAAAACGACCGTTACGGAGCAATCGATGGGGCCAGATCGGTGGGGACTAGTGGAAGAAGTGGCGGGAGCCGGTGAAGTACATCGTCACGCCGGCGGCGTTCGCTGCCGCGATCACTTCCTCGTCCCGCACGGAACCGCCGGGCTGCACTACGGCGCGGACACCGGCGTCGATGAGGATCTGCAGGCCGTCAGCGAACGGGAAGAAGGCGTCGGAGGCAGCAACGGCGCCGCGGGCCCGCTGCGGTGCACCGCTCGCATCGGTGTTGGAGGCACCGCCTGCCCCTTCGACGTCGGACTCCACCTTCACGCCGAGCGTGTTGGCCCGCTCCACGGCAAGGCGGCAGGAATCCAGGCGGTTGACCTGGCCCATGCCGATGCCGACGGCGGCACCGTCAGCGGCGAGGAGGATGGCGTTGGACTTTGCTGCGCGGCAGGCGGTCCAGGCGAAGGCCAGGTCCGCAAGGGTCTTTTCGTCAGCGGCTTCACCTGCGGCGAGGGTCCAGTTGGCGGGGTTGTCGCCGTCGGCGTCCACCTTGTCGCTGACCTGGACCAGCATGCCGCCGGAGACCTGGCGCATTTCGGCCGGGTAGCGGCCGTAGCCCTCGGGGAGCGCGAGCAGTCGGATGTTCTTCTTCTTCGAGAGGACCTCCACGGCTTCCGGCTCGAAGCCGGGCGCGATGACCACCTCGGTGAAGATGTCCTTGACAGTGTTCGCCATCCCGGCGGTCACGGTGCGGTTGGCTGCGATGACGCCGCCGAAGGCAGAGACAGGATCGCACGCGTGCGCCTTGGCGTGTGCGTCGGCGATGGGGTCGGCGGCGTCCGCGGACCCTACCGCTACGCCACAGGGGTTGGCGTGCTTGATGATGGCCACTGCAGGTTCATTGAAGTCGTAGGCGGCCCGGAGTGCGGCGTCGGCGTCCACGAAGTTGTTGTAGCTCATGGCCTTGCCGTGCAGCTGGTCAGCCTGGGCGATGCCCACCGGCGCAGCCTTGTCCACGTACAGTGCGGCCTGCTGGTGCGGGTTCTCGCCGTAGCGCAGGACCTCCGAGCGCTCGAGCGAAACGCCGGCGTAGGCAGGCCAGTCGATGACGCCGTCGCCGTCCTCATCAAGGAACTGGCTGGCAGTCCAGGTGGCCACGGCATTGTCGTAGGACGCCGTGTGCGCGAAGGCTTTTGCCGCGAGGCGGCGGCGGGTCTTCAGGTCGAAGCCGCCTGCTGCGGCCGCTTCCACTACCTGGGCGTAGAAGGAGGGGTCCACCACAATGGCGACGGCGGCGTGGTTCTTCGCGGCCGACCGCACCATGGCGGGGCCTCCAATGTCGATCTGTTCCACCACGTCGTCCTGCGCGGCGCCGGACTTCACAGTCTCAACGAACGGGTAGAGGTTCACCACCACCAGGTCGAAGGGTTCAATCTCCATGCTGGTGAGCGTTTCCATGTGCGCCGCCACGCGGCGGTCGGCCAGGATGCCGCCGTGGACCCGCGGATGCAGGGTCTTGACGCGGCCGTCCAGCATCTCCGGCGAACCGGTGACTTCCTCGACCTCCTGGACGGGGATGCCGGCGGCGGCGATCTTCTTGGCCGTGGAGCCGGTGGACACCAGCTTGACCCCAGCTGAGTGCAGGCCCTGGGCGAGCTCCTCCAGACCGGTCTTGTCGTAAACCGAGATCAGCGCCCGGCGGATGGGAACACGGTCAATGGATACGCGCTCATGCTGCGTGAAGCTCACAAATGTCTCCGTCTTATCTCGCGGAACAGTGCCGCGGTTGGTGGGGATAGGCCCAGTTTATCGCGAAGCGCAGGTTGCCCCGCGTGTCAGCCGGAGTGTGAACGCCGGTGGGCGGGGCTAGAGTTTTTCACAGGAGGCTCCGATGAATACTTACACCACTGTGCCGAGCGGCGAACAGGTGGTCCAGGAACTGCCCTGGCGATGGAAAGTCCAGGGCAGGATCTTTCTGATCGGCGGACTGGGCTTTATGTTCGATGCCTGGGATGTGACGCTGAACGGCATCCTCATCCCGCTGCTCTCCACCCACTGGGCGTTGACTCCGGGCGAGGTGGCGTGGGTGGGCACGTCCAACCTCATCGGGATGGCCCTCGGCGCCTTCGTCTGGGGAACCATCGCCGACACCATCGGACGCAAAAAGGCGTTCACCGCCACGCTGCTGATATTTTCCCTCTTCACCGTCTTCGGGGCCTTCTCCCCCGACTTCATGTGGTTCTGCGTGTTCCGGTTCATGGCCGGCTTCGGCCTGGGCGGGTGCATCCCGGTGGACTATGCGCTGGTGGGCGAATTCACGCCCCGGAAGCAACGCGGCAAGGTTCTCACTGCCATGGACGGCTGGTGGCCCATTGGCGCGGCGTTGGCGGGTTTCGTCTCCGCCGGCCTGGTTGCCCTGTACGGCGACTGGCGGCTGACCATGCTGGTGATGGTGCTGCCCGCACTGCTGGTGTTCTGGGTCCGGCGCAGCGTGCCGGAGTCTCCACTGTTCCTGATCCGCAAGGGCCGGCGCGAGGAAGCGGCCAAGGTGATTGACGGCCTGGTGGCCGCCACCGGAGCGGAAGCCCGCGCGTACAGCCTGCCCGACGCTCAGGACGTGCCGCGCCTTTCGGCCGGCAGCGCCTGGACCCAGTTGCGTTCCGTGTGGCAGTTCAACTGGAAGATCACGGCCGCGGCCTGGGCCCTGTTCTTCAGCATCCTGCTGGTCTACTACCTGTCACTGACGTGGATGCCGCGCATCCTGATCGGCGCCGGGTTCGCCGAGTACAAGGCATTCGTCACCACCGCGTCCATGGCGGCCGTCGGACTGCTCGGCGTGATCGTGGCCGCCCTCCTGGTGGAACGGGTGGGCCGCAAATGGATCCTGGCCATCACCGGTCCCCTGTCCGCGCTGACCCTGGTGATCGTCGCCTTCGTGGTGGACATCCCCACGGCAGCGGTGTTCTGGCTGCTGGTGTTCGGCTTCGTGGTCCAGGTGGCCATCCCGGTGCTCTACGCCTATGTGTCCGAGCTCTACCCCACGGAGCTGCGGGGCACCGGCTTCGGCTGGGCGTCCACCTTCTCGCGGCTGGGTGCAGGATTCGGCCCGCTCATCTTCGCGAACTACTTCTGGCCGGAACTGGGCCTGGCCACGTCCTTCGCCCTGGCCGGCGGACTGGTCCTGCTGGCGGTCCTGTGGATGGCGTTCTTCTCCCCCGAAACCAAACAGCGCCGCCTCGAGTAGCCGCGTTCCCCCAACTAGGTAGCGCCAACTGTCGTTTTGGAGCCCCATTACGACACTTCGCGCTACCTAGTTGGGTACCAGCCCCGGGAAAGTAGGGCCTGCCGCACCTTGCCCACGGCCGTCCGCGCATCGTTTTCCATATGCAGCTTTGAGATGCGGACCAGCAACCAGCCTGCGCGGCAGTAGTCCTCCTCGCGGGTTATGTCCCGCACGATTCGGCCGGGGTCCGAGTGCACCTCACCGTCGTACTCCACAGCCACCTTCTGTTGCGGGTAGCTCATGTCAGGTTGGCGTACGACGCCGGTCCTCAAGGCGGTAGGTACGTTCAGTTCCGGTTCGGGCAGTCCGCTGTCCCTTATGGCAAGCCGCAGACGCGTTTCGGGCGCAGAGTCCGAGCCGACTTTTGCCTGCTCCAGAGCGAGCCGGGCTTTCCTGATGCCCGGCGTGCCTTTGTGCCGGTCCAGCATGTCCTCCAAAACCTCAAGGGTTGCGAAGGGGTCCGAGCGGCCCTCCAAGTCCGGCCGCGGGATACGCAGGAGGTGGTCAGCCACAACTGTCAGCTCGTTGATGCTCATCAACCGGGAGCAGTCGAGCCATGTCCTGGCCCGCGTGGTGATCAGCAGCCCGTGCAGCGTGGTGATTTCATCCGCAAAGAACTGGCCGCGATGCCCCTTCACGCCGGGCCGGCGCATGATCGCCACGGAGTCAGGGCGGGAGACGTGGAGCAGCGGGACGTCTGTTCCCGGCATGTATCCAGGAAACTCCCACAACAGGAATGCGGAGGCGTGGGAGGCGGCCGCGAACTCCGTCACCAGGGTGTACGGGCGGATGTGTGGCCCAAGGTCAGGGCTATCGGTGGCCTCCGGCACCCGGACTCCGCGGCTGGGCCGCTGCAGCCCGTGGTGACGGAGCCTGCGCTGGCTGATGCCGGCGTCGGCCGCTTCCTGCAGAGTGAAAGGAAGCGAAGCCAAGGGTTCGGGAAGAGGGGCTGGAACCTTCATGAACCCATCGTTACAGCCGAGAGCCAACGCTACGGCGGTTATCCACAGGTAGGCCCCCGTCTGCTCAACTAGGTAGCGCTAACTGCCGTTTTGAGGGGTCAAAACGGCAGTTAGCGCTACCTAGTTGGGAGGCTAGGAGGCAGAGGCGGCGGCGAGGTTTGCCAGGGTGGATACCAGCAGCCGGCGTTCCACCACCTTGATGCGTTCGTGGAGGGTTTCCTCGGTGTCGCCGTCCTCGATGGTGACGGCCTCCTGGGCGATGATGGGACCGGTGTCCACACCGGCGTCGGCCCAGTGCACCGTGCAGCCTGTGACCTTCACCCCATACGCCATGGCATCCCGCACGCCGTGGGCTCCCGGGAAGGCGGGGAGCAACGCCGGGTGGGTGTTGAGGTACCGGCCGTGGAAGGTGTCGATGAAGTCTGCGCTGACGATCCGCATAAACCCCGAGGAGACCACCACGTCCGGGGCGTAGGAGGCCACCCGGGCGGTAAGCGCGGCATCCCATTCGTCCCGGGTGGGGAACGAGTTGAAGTTGACCACGAACGTCTCCAGCCCGGCTTCGGAGGAACGCTCGACGCCGTACGTCCCCTCGCGGTCCGCGCCCACGGCAGCGATCTCGACGTCGAGCTCCCCTGCCCTGACCGCGTCGATGACTGCCTGGAGGTTGGACCCGGTTCCGGAAACGAGGACTACGATGCGCATTGGTCTAGCTTATGGGCACGCTCGCGTAGGCTGGAAAACATGAACAGCACCCCGGAACCGGCGCAGCAGCAGCGGACCAAACCTCCGCTCAGCGATGCAGCGAAAGCCGCGCTCGCCCGGACCCACACCCTGTTCCGGATGTTCGTCGTTTCGGTGCTTGGCGCGTTCTTCGTCTACCAGCTCGACGTCAACTACCTCTGGCTGACAACCATCCTCACCGTCGCCAGCCTGGTCTTGGGCGTACTCCTGCTGGTCCGCTCGGCACGCTTGAAGGAGTCCAGGCTGGTCCTCATCGGCACCATCTCGGGCTTGGTGGTCTCCGCGATCCTGGTGCTGCTGATTGTGGTGACGGCGGTGTTCTTCGACGAAGTGCGCACCTACCAGGAATGCGTTGGCCGGGCCCTCACGGACCAGGCCCAGTCCGCATGCCGGGTGCAGCTGGAACGTTCACTGCCCACCCAGCTCCCGTAGGACAGCAGGGAAAAGCCCGGCAATTTAGCGGACCAGGTCCGCCGCGTCCTCTACGTTGACAGCCCGCTCGCGCTCCAGCCATGGGCCGGCCGCGTAACCGATAACGACGCCGGCACCCACCTCCGCCGCCACCCAGACTCCCGTCCAGAAGGGGTCAGGACCAATGGCCGTCAGGCGTCCAATCCCGGCCGAGCCCCCGGCCAGCCACGCGAGCGCTACGGTCAGCAGTCCCGCGGCCAGTCCTGTCAGCGCCCCCAGCACCAGGGTGGATGCCGTTGCCGTGAACCAGCGTGCCCGGATTTTGATGGACAGCCATTCGTCGAAGTGGTTCTCGCCTTCGCGCAGGAACCACCAGCCGGCCAAAACACCGGCCAGCACGGGGACCACCAGGGCAACGAATGCGTAGTCCAGCGGCCCGCTGGGGATCGCCGCCAGCACGGGAATGGAGGGCAGCGGCCCGACGGCGGTGCCCAGCGGACCCACCTGGGAACCGACGCCCACGGCAAAGCCTGAGCCCGATATCCAGGCGAGGGCGAAAACCACCAGGTTGGGCAGGTAGCCGAGCTGTGCAACGGTGAGGGCGGCACCTCCGACAGCGCCGGCGTCGAGCGCTTCATAAACGGCAACCACAAGGTTCCAGTGGATGAACAGGTCCACCGCCAGCAGCGCCGAGGCAAGCGCAAGGGCAGACACAATGGCCACAAAACCTGCCTTCGCCGCCGACGCAAGGTAGGAGCCCGCCCAGCGTGAGTGCTGGCTGGTCCGCGAAATCCAGTCCACGGCGTCGACGCCGATGAGCCGGCTCCAGGACCCGGCCTCGCGGCGGGCACCAACCACCATTCCCAGGGCGTAGGGAACCAGGGGAACCAGCAGGGCGTATCCCAGGTTGATCGCGACGTCGGCGGTGCGGCAGACGAAACCGGTGGCCGCGCCAAAGGCTGCATACACCACCCACGATCCCAGCAGGGCTTGCCAGAGCTGGTCAGTATACGAGGCGCGCGCCAGACGCCGTCCGGCGCGCCAGGCCAGGAGGAACGGGATCAGTGTCAGGCCCAGCGGTATGAGCGTCAGGAATTTACCGCCCGCCTGGGCGGCTGCGCCGGATCCTGCGGCGGTGAGCTCCAACGGCACCCCGTGAACGAGCAGCCAGGACTGGCCGGCCAGCCGCGCGAGGACGTCGAACTGCGCGTTCTGGAAGCCGGCGGTGGCCCAGACGGCAATGATCGGAACCATCACCACCAGGGCGGAAATGAACGCTGCCTGGGCCGTTTCGAGGGCACCCTGCAGCCATAGGGGCATGGGAAGGCCACGGTCTCCGGTCTGATCAGCGCGCAGTTTCATCGTGTTCCATGGTGTCACGCCCGGACCGGCCTGCCCGGAAGCGACAGGCTCCGCGCCCGTCTCGAAACTCACTTAAGGCCAACTGTCGCGGAGCTTTTTTGAAAGGTCCGCCGTAAAATTGGACTTACTGTAAGCGCCGGCACCTGCAATGGGTGCATCGGGATTGTGGCTGGCCCCTCAGCGGAGAGCAGGGCCGGCAAGGGGCCCGGAATCCGTAAGCCGGGAAACAGGAGCCGCGAATGAGAGATGAACAATAAGTTCTGAAGATATTCGTCCTACTGGCTGGTGCAGTCGCCGCTTCGGCACGGCTGCACCAGCGTTTTTAATGTCTGCACGCACAGCAACGCCGGGAGCCTCCAAGTAGCTCCCGGCGTTGTCTGCTCTGGGCGGCGGCTGGCCACCGGTCCGTCTGCGGCTTCCGCTGTCAGCGCATCAGGACACCATTCAGTACTGGGTCAGATCCGGCGGTCATCGTCGATGCCGCGCCGCCGGTCGTCGTCGACACCGTCCGCCTCAATGCGTTCCTTGCGGACTTCCTCGTTGACCGTGACGTCGTCCTGGACCACGTCCTTGTCGAGGCGGACCCGCTCCACCGGAACGGCTTCCTTCTGCACCACGGGGCGTTCCTCGTGGAGGGTCACCTCGTGCTCCTCTTCGCTGATGTCCGGTCCGGACATCGCTGCGCCGCGGTTGGCGTCGGTGATGGGTTCGCGCTCCAGGCGGACCTCTTCGCGCTGCACGGGCACGGTCTTGGTGACGTTCTCCGTGGTGACGTACTTGCGCAGCCGGACCCGGCCGGTGGCCTCGCGTTCGGTGCCGACGTGCAGCCGTTCCTCGGAACGGGTCATCGCGTCGTCAGTGTTGGGCCCGGACGTGTCGTGGCCCACGGCTCCGCGGGAGGTCGTGTCACGATCGAGGTCACGATCGCGGTCAATACCCGTGGTGGGGGTGCCGGCGTTGAGGTCGGCGTCGCCCTGCAGATCCACATCTTCCCGGGCATCCGAGTAGGTACGGGCTCCGCGGTCGTAGTAGGTGTAGAGGCGGTCCTCTTCCTCAGGGGTGAGGTGGCCGTCCACGTCTACCCGCGGCGCGTCCTTGACGTGTTCCTTGGTGTACGGAACCACCAGGTCGTCGCCCTGGCTGTGCGCGCCTTCCACGGGAACGAAGGACTGGGAGGTGCCGAAAAGTCCCGTCTTGACGGTGACCCATGTGGGCTCGCCGGTGTCGTCGTCGGCGTAGAGCTGACCGATGGAGCCGATCTTCTCGCCATCTGAGCCGACGACGTTGCCGTTCCTGTTGAGCAGGTCTTCAATGTTTTCCCTGTTGAGCATGACGTCTCCTTGGATGTGTCGGTGCACTGGGTCGGCAGCAATGGAGTTGACCGGCGCCGGGGAGTCCCCGGCACACGGCCTCTGCCCCGGCTGCTTGAGGCTTTATGTTCGCTGCCCCTACACCCTAAGCATGCTTAGCATCAAAAGGAAAGCCTACTTAGTAAATTTTCTCCGATTGCAGGGAAACATGCCTGTGCTCAATGCCGAGAAGCGAGGCAGCGGCGCCGAAATCAGCGGCCCGGTGGCCCAGGCAGAGGGCCCAGTGATGGCCTATACCGGTCTGGCTCCACCGGTCAACCCAGAGTCCCGGGTCGCCGCCGAAATGTACCCGGGAGGTGGTGTTTCCGATTTCCAGGAGCGGTCCCGGGACTACTTCGCCTTCCGAGGTGACGAAGACGTAGGTGCCGTCCGGGTCCTGGCCGAGGCCAAAGGTGGTGACCGGGCCCTGCCGGACGTCGAATTCGACCGAAACGCCCCAGCCGCGCTTGCCGTGGTAGGTGCCCAGCCCGCGCAGGAGAGGCTCCCTGGCGGAGACGGCCAGGTGTGCCGGGCCGTCGTGCCCCATCTCCACCACCCCGTCAAAGAAGTTGAGCGCCTGGATCTCGGTGAACGAACCGCCGGCTCCGATGGCTTGCGCTGCCAGCATGGCGATCGAGGTCCGGAGCTCGTACTCCCCCGCCATCGGGATTCCGCGGGCCGTGAGGATGGAGGAGCCCAGGATCATGCCCGCACCCAGCCGCTCGTGCTGCTCCCCGGCCAGCCCGCGGTGGTAGTAGGCCACGGAGTCCAGGTCAAAGTCCTCCACCAGCCGGTCCAGCCCAACAGAAACCCTGGCACCCCAGGCGAAATCGTCGTCGTTGACGGACTCATCGAGCACAAACAGGCTCCGGGCCAGGTCAAGGCGCTCCGAGACTTCCTCATCAGTCACCGCGTTCACCCGTTCGCGCAGGTCATCAAATTCCAGGACTTCCACGTGTGAACCGAACGTGGTTGACACGCCCGTCAGGTCCGTGGAGACGTCCAGCATGCCCGGGTAGAGGTGCCCCATCAGGCCGTGCCGGGCATTCCGGAGCCGCGCACGGACACCGGCGGCGTGCACCCACTGGTTGATCCGGTCCCAGGCTGCTTCCTGTTTCAGGTGCCCCGAGACGGAGCGGAATTCGATCCCGGCGCGGCGGAACACGTTGGCGACCTCGGGCACCGGGCACTGTCCGCAATAGGCAAGCCATTGTCCGGTGCCGAAATTCGCGTGGTCCATTGCCTCCGTCGGCTGGAGATCGATGACCAGCACCGGGGTGCCTGCGCGCTGGGCGATGGGAAGGACCATGGAGGAGGTGAGGTAGGTGGCCAGGAAGATGACAATCAGGTCGCAGTCGGCCACCCTCAGCTTTTCCCCTGCCCTGGCGGCTTCGGGCGCGTCGGAGATAAAGCCGGCGTCGACCACGTCGGCGTCCAGTTCCCTCAGCCTGCCGGTGACGTACCGGGCCGATTCCTGCAGTTGCGGCAGGAGCCCGGGGAACTGCGGCCAGTAGGCTCCCAGTCCCCCGGAGACCAGCCCGATCCGGGTGGGCCGGCGCCGGTGCGGCTTCAATAACTCTGCTGAGCGGTTCGTAGCTGCCAACGTGCACGGCCTTCCGGCTCGGAATGTTCAGCGGAAATACAGTCGATGCAGCCGCAGGGGTCCATTCCGGGCCGGCCGGCGCGGAATGGACCCCGTGCGGCGCTAGAAGTCGTACTGGTCGATGTTGTCCTTGTTGAAAACGGTGGGCGGGCCCACGATGACCAGTCCGCCTTCCTCAACCGTGCGGTCTCCCAGTTCGCCTGCCGTGAAGGTGTCCCCTGCGGCTCCGGTGATCTTTCCTTCCACCAGGGCCTTGCCGGCAAAGGCAGCCACGTAGCCGAGCTGGGCCGGATCCCACAGCGCGAATTCCGTCACGGTTCCGTCCTTGACGAACGGCCGCATTTCATTGGGCAGCCCCAGGCCCGTCAGTGCCACCTTGCCCTTGTAGGCCGACGTGGAGAGGTAGCGGGCCGTGGCGGCAATGCCCACGGTGGTGGGCGAAATGATGCCCTTCAGGTTCGGGTGGGCCTGCAGCAGGCCCTGGGCTTCCTGGAAGGACTTGGTGTCGTCGTCATCGCCGTAGACCTTGGCCACCAGCTTGATGTCCTTGTAGGCCGGGTTGGTGTTGAGGTCCTCCTCCATGAACTTGATCCACTCGTTCTGGTTGGTGGCATTGGCGGTGGCGGACAGGATGGCGATTTCGCCGGATCCGCCGATCTGCTCCGCGATCAGCTTGGTCTGGATGAGCGCCACCTCCTTGGCCACGACCTGGCTGATGAAGACGTCGCGGCAGTCGGGGTTCGCGTCGGAGTCGAACGCCACAATCTTGGCACCGGCGGACCGTGCCTCGCCGAGGGCGGTGCACACGGCGTCGGGATCATTGGCGGCGATGACGATGACGTTCGTTCCCGCCTGGGTTTCGGCGTTGATGAAGGACACCTGGCTGGAGGCAGACGCTTCAAGCGGGCCCACCACCTGCGAGGACGCAAATCCTGCTTCCTCCGATCCCTTCTTGCCGCCGCCGAGGACAACGTCCGTATACGGGTTGTTCAACTGCTTGGGGATGAACGTGATCTTCTGCTCCTCGACGGGGGCGGAGGTCTCCCCCTGGGTCCCCCCACCGCCGGCGCACCCTGTCAGGGCCAGCGCTGCCGCAGCGGTCAGGGTGACCAGCGGGACCATGCGCCCGCCGAGTCCGGTGTTTTTGCGGTTAAACATCATTGTTTTCCTTCTCCTTGGTGCGGTCGGTTTTTTGGACGCGGTGGGGGGCGGTGCCGCCTCCGCCGGTGTCCCGGGAAAAGCTGCGGCGGACCCGCCGGGTGTGCCGCCACTCCTTGATGCCCGCCCCAATGCTGGGAGCCACCACGGAAGCGATGAGCAGCAGTCCGGTCACCGTGATCAGGACGACGTCGGACACGCGTCCCAGGCGCAGGGCGTAGTTGAGGGTGCCGATCAGCAGGACGCCGGCGATAACGCCGGGAATGGTCCCCTTGCCGCCGAAGATGGACACGCCGCCCAGGAGGACGGCGGCGATCACGGCGAGTTCCAGGCCGGAGGCGTTGTCGCTGCGGGCGCTCGTGTACCGCAGCGTCCAATAGATTCCGGCCAGGGATGCAACCACGCCCGATGCCACGTACAGCCAGAACTTGCTGCGTGCCACCTTGATGCCCACGAACGTGGCGGCTTCCTTGCTGTAACCCATTGCGTAGAGACCGCGTCCGAAGGGCGTGAAGTGCAGCAGGATGCCGAAAAACAGCATGACAAGGAGGACGCCGATCATCACCGTCGGGATGCCCGTCCCGCCCAGCTTGGAGGTGAAGAAGGCGGTCAGTTCCTTTGGGAAGTTGGCCACGGCGTTGTCGCCGATCACCACCAGGGCGAGTCCACGGAACAGCGCCAGGGTTCCGATGGTGACTGCCAGTGACGGCAGGCCCAGGACGGCGATCAGGAATCCGTTGAACATGCCTGCTGCCGTTCCTGCGAGCAGGCAGATGGCGAGCACCAGCCAGATGTCCATCCCGCCCGCCCACAGGACACCCATCAGGGCGCTGGTCAGCCCGGCGGTACTGGCCACCGAAAGGTCGATCTCGCCCGTGATGATGATCAGCGTCATGGGCATCGCGATGAGCAGCACCGGTATGACATCCAGGAGCAGGAAGCCGGTGGTGACCGGGGAGGCGAACCGTGGGATGGCGATGGCTGCGTAGACCAGGAACGCCAGGAGGGCGTAGATGGTGATGGCGTCGCGGCTGGCCAGGATCCGGGCTGCCCCTGTCCTGCCCTTCGGCTCGTCCGCCAGCGGTTTGGTGCTGTCCGCGACCGCCGCGGCCGGCGCCGGCTTGCTCCTGGGGGTGGTGGTTTCAGACATTGCGTGCCTCGCTTATCCGCAGTTTCTTCGCTGTCCGAAGGCTGGCCAGGCGGTCGATGATGATGGCGGTGAGGATGAGGATGCCCACAATCGCCTGCTGCCAGAACTTGTCCACCCGCAAGGCGGTGAGGGAGCTGGTGATGGTGGTCAGGAGCAGTGCACCCAGGGCGGCTCCGGCAACGGTTCCGCTGCCGCCGAAGATGGCGACGCCGCCCACCACCGCCGCCGCAACGACGTCCAGTTCCATGCCGGTTCCGGTGGTTGCCCCCACCGAGTTGAAGCGGCTGGCGTAGAGCACTCCGGCCAGGCCGGCGAGCGCGCCGTTGGCAAGGAACGCCAGGAACACCCGCTTGGATACCTTGATGCCGAAGACCGTGGCAGCGTCGGGGTCCGAGCCGATGGCGTACAGGTCCCTGCCGGGGCGCGTCCCGGCCATGTAGACCGCCACGGCTACCACCACCGCGATGGCCAGCAGAGTGATGATGGGGAATCCGAGCACGGTGTCCACGGACAGGGCACCGAAGGCTTCCGGCCGGTCTCCGGCGAAGTACTGTTTGCCCCCGGCCCAGGCGTTGTTGAGGCCCCGGAACACGTAGAGCGTGCCGAGGGTGATGACCAGCGCCGGTACCTTGGCCACGGTCACCAGCAGCCCGTTGATGGATCCGAGCAACGCACCGAAGGCCATCCCGACGACGAGGACGGCGAAGATGGGCAGGTCCGGCATAGCCGCAAAGATGGACCCCGTGCCGAACGCGACCAGCCCCAGCATGGAGCCCACCGAGAGGTCGATGTTCCGCGTGATGATGAGCAGGGTTTGTCCGGCCGCGAGGATCATGATGATGGTTGCGTTCAACAGGAGGTCCTTGACCCCCTGCGGCGACAGGAACAGCGGGTTGTTCAGGTACGTGATCAGCACCAGCAGGGCCAGCGCAATCAGGACGGGAAGCTCACGCAGCCGCAGCACGGAGCCAAGCGCGCCTCCGCCGGCGCGCACCGCCGTCGTGCCTGGTTCCCGGTGGTCGATGGTGGAGCTCATTCCGTCACTCCCGTGGATGATGTTGCGGCGTGCATAACGGATTCGGGATCGGCGGCAGCACGGTCCAGGTGGGCTGTGATGCGGCCCTCGCGCATAACGAGGACCCGGTCGGCCATGCCCAGGACCTCAGGCAGTTCGGACGAGATCATCAGGATGGCGATCCCCCGCACCGCCAGGTCCGAGATGAGCCGGTGGACTTCGCTCTTGGTGCCGACGTCGATGCCACGCGTGGGTTCGTCGATGATCAGCAGCCGGGGGTCCGTGGCCAGCCATTTGGCGAGCACCACCTTTTGCTGGTTCCCGCCGGAGAGGGTGGAAACGGCGTGCTCCTGGGAACCGGCCTTGACCTGCAGGCGCTTGCTCCACTCCTGGGCAGCGCGGCGCTCTTTGGCACCATTGATGAGTCCCGCCGTCAGGAATTTTTCCCGAAGCGTCAGGGTGACGTTGCGGGCCACGGACAGGTTCATCACCAGCCCCTGCTTGCGGCGGTCCTCCGGGACAAACGCGAGGCCGGCCGCGATGGCGGCCTGCGGATCGCGCGCCTTCAAGGGTTTTCCCTCCACTTCGATGCGCCCCGAATCGTAGGGGTCGATCCCGAACACGGCGCGGGCAACTTCCGTGCGGCCTGCCCCCACCAGTCCGGCCAGTGCGACAACTTCGCCGGCGCGGACCTCGAAGCTGATGTCGCGGAAAACCCCGGCACTGCTGAGTCCCTCGACTTTAAGCACCGTGTGGCCGATCTCCGCCTCCGCCTTTGGAAACAGCGTTGCGATGTCGCGGCCCACCATCTCGCGGACAATCCGTTCCACCGTGACGTCGGCAGTGCGGTGGGTGGCGATGTACCGGCCATCCCGCATGACGGTGATCCGGTCGCAGAGGTCAAATACCTCGTCGAAGCGGTGCGAGATGAACAGGATTCCGGTCCCCTTGTCCCGCAGGGCGCGGGCCACGGCGAAGAGCCTGTCCACTTCCACCCCACTGAGCGCGGCGGTGGGCTCGTCCATCACCAGGACTTTCGCATCGAGGGAAATGGCTTTTGCGATTTCAATGATCTGCTGGTCCGCAATGGAGAGTCCCTCTGCCACCCTGGACGGATCGATGGGGACCCCCAGCCGCTTGAACAGTTCCGCGGCCTGGCGCCTCATCTCGCTGCGGCTGATGAGCCGCGACCGCCCTTTCGGCTGCCGGCCGATGAAGATGTTTTCCGCGACCGTCAGGTCCGGGAACAGTGTGGGCTCCTGGTAGATGACCGAAATTCCGGCTGCCTTGCTCTCGGCCACGTTCCGGAAATGGACAGGCTCCCCACTGAGCCGGAAGTCCCCGGAGTCCGGGTGGTGGAGGCCGGCGAGGATCTTCACCAGCGTGGATTTGCCGGCACCGTTTTCGCCCACAAGGGCGTGGATTTCCCCGGCCCGGATTTCAATGGTGCCGTCCGCCAGCGCGACCACCGGGCCGAATGTCTTGGCGGCGTGGGTCAGCGAAAGCACTGTCTCCTGAGGCCGTTCCTCAAAACCGGGAACCGCATGTGCATTCGGAGTTTGCTGCATATAGTAACCGCGCCTTCGAGGTTTACAAGCTTGGAATGAATCGTTTCAGAACTCCTACGTGGTTTGAATCATAAGACCGCCCACCAGCGCCGTCAATAGAATCAGGGGCCTGCGCAGGCATTCGTAACCGATCTGTGCTGGGGCGGCATCCGCGGCAGTTCCGCCCGGGCCCCTTGGCCGGCCTGGCACGCCACCGGCGCCCTTCCTGTTCACCCAACCTTTCCCTCGGGGTAACGCCTTCTCCCCCGCCGTGTCAGGCCCGGCGCCCAGCGTGGAGGGGTGAGGATCGCAATTGTTGCTGAATCATTCCTGCCACTGATGAACGGGGTGACGCATTCCATCCTGCGGGTGCTTGACCACCTGCAGGAACGGGGCGACAACGTCCTGGTCATTGCACCGTCCACGCAGGACGGGGAAGCGCCGGACCAGGTCAAGGGCGCACACATCCACCGGCTTCCCGCCGTCCCGCTGGCGGGATACACGAACGTTCGCGTGGCGATGGGCGGTGTGTACCGGGTCAAGCGAATCCTTGCCGACTACGCACCGGACGTGGTCCATCTGGCATCGCCGTTCGTCCTCGGCTGGCGGGCGGCCCAGGCGGCCCACCAGCTGGGTATCCCTACGGTGGCCATCTACCAGACAGAGGTCCCCAGCTATGCCGCCCGGTACGGGGTCCCGTTCCTGGAGAACTGGGCCTGGAACCGGGTGGAAAACATCCATCTGCTTGCCTCCCGCACCCTGGTGCCCTCGACGTTCGCGCTGAACCAGTTGCGCGGCCGCGGCATTCCCCGGGTGCAGATGTGGCGCCGCGGCGTGGACACCGCCCGGTTCTCACCGGAAAAGCGCGACGACGGGTGGCGGGCTGCGGTGGCGCCCAACGGTCACCGGATCATCGGCTATGTAGGCAGGCTTGCCGTGGAAAAGCAGGTTGAGGACCTGGCGGCCCTGGCCGGAGTACCGAACACCAGGCTGGTGGTCGTCGGAGACGGGCCCCAGCGTGCAGCGTTGGAAGATGCGCTGCCGGACGCCGTTTTCACCGGTTTCCTGGGCGGTGACGAGCTGGCACGCACCGTTGCGTCCTTCGACCTGTTCGTCCACCCGGGCGAGTTCGAAACGTTCTGCCAGACCATCCAGGAAGCCATGGCATCGGGTGTGCCCGTGGTGGCCACCGGCCGCGGCGGACCCCTGGACCTGGTCGAAAACTCGCGGACGGGCTGGCTCTACGAACCCGGCGACCTTGCAGGAATGCGTGCCCGCGTGCTGGACCTCATGGGCGATGACGCCAAGCGCCGGGCCTTCGCGGCCGCTGCCCATGGGTCTGTTCAGAACAGGACCTGGCCGGCGCTGTGCGCCGAGTTGGTGGGGCACTATACGGACGTGATGGCGGACAGGCCGGCAGCACAGGGATCGGGTTCACGGGCAGGGGCAATCCAATGAAAATTTCCGTCATCGGCTGCGGCTACCTGGGCGCCGTCCACGCCGCCACCCTGGCATCCATGGGCCACAGCGTGGTGGGCATCGACGTCGATCCGGCCAAGGTCAGCCAGTTGGGCGGCGGTGTGGCCCCGTTCCACGAACCCGGCCTGGACGAACTCCTCCAGGACGGACGGGCCAGCGGCAGGCTGCGGTTCTCCACCGACATGGCGGACGCCAAGGGCGCGCAGGTCCACTTCCTCTGCGTGGGCACCCCCCAGGACAAAACGTCCGACGCCGCCGACCTCACCTTCCTGGTCTCCGCCACGGAAGCCCTGCTGCCGCACCTGGCCGCGGGCGCCGTCGTCGTCGGCAAATCCACGGTGCCCGTCGGCACCGTGGCGATGCTCCGCGATGTGCTGTCCCCGCGCCCGGACGTGCGGCTGGGATGGAACCCGGAATTCCTCCGGCAGGGTACAGCCGTGAAGGATTCACTGGTGCCCGACCGCCTGGTTTATGGCGTGGAGGGCGGCCGCGCCGCTGCCTTCGGCCCGTCGTCGGGAGCGCCGCTTGGGGTCACCGCCGCGCTGGACGCCGTGTACGAGCCCCTGCTCCGGGCTGGGATCCCGCGGCTTGTCTGCAACTTTGCCACCGCGGAGCTCATCAAGTCGGCGGCGAATGCGTACCTGGCCACCAAGGTCAGCTTCATTAACGCAGTAGCCGAGTTGTGCGACGCCTCCGGTGCGGACGTTGCGGAACTCAGCGAGGCGATGGGACTGGACCCGCGGATCGGAAGCCGGTACCTGCACGCCGGGCTGGGATTCGGCGGCGGCTGCCTGCCCAAGGACATCCGCAGCTTCCGGAGCCAGGCCGCAGACCATGGCGTTACAGCGGTGGAGGACTGGATGCGGCTGGTGGATTCGGTGAACCTGGGACAGCGCACCCGGACGGTTGGACTGGCCGCAGAGCTCTGCGGCGGCAGCCTCGCCGGCCGCTCCGTCACGGTCCTCGGCGCCTCGTTCAAGCCGGACACGGACGATATCCGTGACTCGCCCGCCCTCGATGTGGCAGACCGGCTGGCTGCCGCCGGCGCGCATGTGACGGTGACGGATCCGAAAGCCGTGAACCATGCCTGGCGGCGCTACCCGCGGCTGCGCTTCGAAGCCTCCACCGAGCGCGCCCTCGAGGGGGCCGAACTGGTGCTGCTGCTCACCGAGTGGGACGACTATCGCCGCCTCTCCCCCGCAACGGCCGCTTCGCTGGTCCGACGGCGGGTGGTGCTGGATGCGCGCAACGCGCTGGACGCCGCTGCCTGGCAGGCGGAAGGCTGGCTGGTGCGCGGGCTGGGCACATCGCCTGCAGCACCGATGGTCCAATCGGCGGAGGCTGCCGCCCGCTGACCCTGGCCGTCAGCCCAGGAGTCCCAGTTCGGCAAAGGCCAGTGCCACACCATTGCCGGCAGGGCCGGGGGTGAACCTGTCAGCGACGGTCAGCACGTCCGGGTGTCCGCCTTCAACGGCAATCCCGATTCCCGCGTACTCCAGCATTTCAATGTCATTGGCGCTGTCGCCGATGGCCACGATGTCCGCCCGGTCCAGCCCGAGGCGGGCTTCCACTACCTGGATTCCCAGCGCTTTGTGGGTGCCGGCCATGTAGATCTCGCCGGCGCGGTCACCCAGCGCCGAGAGGGAACTGGGGATCAGGCCCACCTCCGGGCCGAAAGTGCCCAGGAGTTCTGCCAGCGGCACCGGCGAGTCAAAGCAGGAAATTTTGGCGAACGAGGCAGAACGCAGGTCGTCGCTGTACTGCATGGGCCCCAGGATGTCCTCGAGGGGATCGACGTCGGTACTCAGGACTCCGTCGTGCCGCGGCCGGCCGGCGAACACAGGACCCAGCACCTGCCTCAGCCGCTGGTCAACCCCCGTGCGGCCATGCAGCGCCTCCGGTGCTTCCAGTATGTAGGCGGCGTTATTGGCATCCAGCGTTTCCACGAGGCGGGCGGCGAGGTCCGGCTCAAAGCGGGTGTCCTTCAGGATCTCGCCGTTGAGCTCCACGCGGGCACCGGCCCCGGTGATGACGCCGTCGAAACCCGTTTCGAGGATGTGGCCGGGGACCATGGACAGCGGCCGCCCGGTGCAGACAAAAACCAGGTGGCCGAGCGCTCGTGCTGTCCGGACAGCCTCGACGTGCGCTGCAGGTGCCAGCCCGTGGTCCGCGTATGTGCCGTCGATGTCGAGGAAGATGGCACGTGGCCGGACGGTTTGCTGGCTGGACATGCCGGGCTCCTTGGTCTGCTGCGGGGACACCCAATCCTATCGAAGGCGCGCATTTGTGCGGGTTCACACGGTAAATGATCGGCATTCCTTGAGGCAAAGTGACAGTCATCCTGTGATAAACAAAGCCTTGCAGAGAAGTAAGCACGCTGATTGAATTAGGACACCGGAAATGGGGGCCCGGCACAACTTACTGATTAAGGAGTGACAACATGGGCATTCTCGGATTTCTCATTTTGGGCCTGATCGCCGGAGCCATCGCGAAGGCAATCCTGCCGGGTCGTCAGGGCGGAGGCTGGGTGGTAACCATGGTCCTTGGCGTTGTCGGCGCCATTCTGGGCGGCTGGATCGGTTCGCTGATCTTTGGCGGCGGACTGGCGGAATTCTTCGATATCCGTACGTGGCTGCTGGCCATTCTCGGCTCCATCGTCGTACTGCTGGTCTACGGCGCAATCACCAACCGCAGCCACCGCAGGGTGTAACAGCACCTCATATTTCATCAACCGCAAACGCCGTCCTCCCACCGGGAGGACGGCGTTTTTGCGTGCCGCTGGCAACGGCCGGGCGCCGTTCCGGGCAATTCCCTGGAAACCGATTCCTCCCCGCGCCGCTAAATTTCCGCGTTCGCGTTTATGATGTGCGAGGGGGGTGGTGTTATGGCTGATTCCAGCCACGGCAATAAGGTGGCGGTCCGAACATTCGGGGCGGTCCTGGACGCCAACCCTGATGCCCTCCTGGCCGTGACAGCGGACGGCACCATCACGGTGGCCAACGCCGCGGCAGCCAGGCTCTTCGGGTTACCGCAGGAAGGGCTGGCAGGCCGCAACTATCGGACGCTCCTGGCTGCTGGCTTTAAGGATGAAGTGGACCAACTCTTCCGGCAGCTCATGGCCAGCCCCGGCGAATTTCCGCCGCCCCGGGAGATTAACGGGCTAAACAGCGACGGCACCGAATTTTCTGCTGAAGTGGCAGGCTCGCTCCTCCCGACGGAGGGGCCGCAGGAAGCAATGCATGGCTCAGTCCCGCCGCGATCGACGGGAGGACAGACACGGCAGTACGACGGCGTTCCGGCCGGCACGCGGATGCTCCTGTCCGTCCGGGGTACTTCACACCGCCAGGCCGCGGACGCCGACCTGCGGGAGGCCATGTCCCTGCTGACGGCCACGCTGGAATCCACGGCGGACGGCATCCTGGTGATGAGCACAGACGGACACGTTGCCGGTTTCAACGACCAGTTCCTCACCATGTGGAACATCCCGCCGGAATTATTGGAGGGCGACAGCGAAGATCCCGTAATGCGGCTCATCATTGCCCAGGTGGCGGACCCCGTGGCGTTCATAGCCCGGCTTACCGAAGTGGAGGACGATCCTGCGGCAGAGAGCCACGACGTCCTGGAATTCAAGGACGGCCGCACCTTCGAACGCTACTCGCGGCCGCAGCGGGTGGGAGACAACATCGTGGGCCGGGTCTGGAGCTTCCGGGACGTGACTCCGCGCCGGAAAGCCCAGGAGCAGGCCCACCAGGCAATGCTTGACCTGGCTGCCCAGGCAGAGAAGCTCCGCGCCATGGCGTTCCAGGATCCGCTGACCGGCCTGGCCAACAGGGCCGTGTTTAATGACGGGCTGGCCGAGGCCCTGCAGGAGCCGCGGCTGAAGGCGGTGGACGTGCTGCTGCTGGACCTGGACGACTTCAAGGAGGTCAATGACATCCTCGGCCACCAGGCCGGCGACGACATGCTGATCGAGGTGGCCCGCCGGCTGCGCGGCTGCGTCCCCACGGCAGATGTTGTGGCCAGGCTGGGCGGTGACGAATTTGTGGTCCTGCTGACGGCCTGCCCCGACGCCGACGAGATCGCCGCCTGCATTGTCCGCTGCCTTCACGTTCCCGTGACCATCAGCGGCACCGTGCTGCGGCCCAGCCTCAGCCTGGGGCTCGCGTCGCTGGGCCAGGACAGCGTGGGCCCGTCCGAACTCCTGCGCCAGGCGGACATCGCCATGTATGCGGCAAAGGCGGCGGGCAAGAACCGCTTCCTCCGGTTCCACCCCGACATGATGACAGCTTTGGTGAAAAGGACCGATATGGAAAGCGGGCTGCAGCAGGCTGTGGCGAATGGCGAGATCACCGTGGACTATCAGCCCATCGTTTCGCACCGCATGGGCCAGGTGGTCATGTTCGAGGCGCTGGCGCGGTGGGACCGCGGCGGTGAGCGGGTGCCGCCGTCGGTCTTCATCCCGCTCGCTGAGCGGACCGGCCTGATCAGCGAAATCGGGTCGGAAGTCATGGCGGCCGGCATGGTCCAGCTGGCAGGCTGGCTGAGCGAGGATCCCTCGCGGTCCCTCGCCGTGAACGTCTCCGGTGTGCAGCTGCAGGAGCGGGACTTCGCAGACACTGTCCTGCGCCTGGCGGAAGCGGCCGGCGTGGCACCCTTCCAGCTGGTCCTGGAAGTCACCGAGAGCGTATTTTTCGACGCCGACTGCAGCCTGATCAAGCAGCTCAGCACCCTGCGGGAGGCCGGCGCCCGGGTGGCCCTGGATGACTTCGGCACCGGCTATTCTTCGCTGGGCCGGCTGCAGGACCTCCCCGTGGATACCGTAAAGATCGACAAAACCTTCGTCTCCATGGTGCGTACCGGCACCGAGCGGCTGCCCATCCTCAGCTCCATGATCAACATGGCGCAGAGCCTGGGCCTTGCCGTCATCGCCGAAGGCATCGAAACGGCCGCCCAGGCGGACTACCTCACGGCGCTGGATTGCGATTCCCTGCAGGGATATCTTTTCTCCCTTCCGGAGCCGGGCGAGAGACTGGAACACGCCCTGCACCATGCCGAGGAAGCCCTGAACGCCCTCAAGGCGCGGTAGCGGGGCAAACGTGCGCCTGCCGGCCACCCCGCCGAGGGGTGTGAGGGATATCATGGGGGTGCGTCTCCGCCCAGGTCTCGGGCGGGCTCCGGTCTCAGGTTTTTGGGGTTCCGGGCGCAGCTGGAGGGAAGGGGACCTTCGTGTCTCGCACCGGTCTTTTGGAGCACCGGCCTGCCATCGGTAACAGGGGGGTCCGGCTGGGGTTGCCGGCTTTGCTGACTGCTGTGGCGCTGGCCGCGCTTGCCCTGTTTTTCGCAGCCAACAGCGGCACGCCCCCGGCATTGGTGACGGGGGATGTCCTCATCCTCGCGGCTTCCCTGCTGGCCGGGACGAGTTGTGCCCGTGCTGCCGCGCGTGGCGGAGTCAACGCCAGGGCCTGGATGTTCATGTCCGTGGCCGCCTTCGTGTGGGCCTCGGGCATGGCTCTTTATACCTACTATGGCCTCGCCTACAGCCACGTCTATCCCTTCCCGTCGCTCGCGGACGCCGGGTTCATCGCGTACTCGGTGCCCGCCGTCGCCGCGCTCTTTTCCTTCAAGGGGCGCGCCGGAAGCCCGGTGGCGCTGTACCGGGCGGTGATGGACGCAGCGGTCATCGCCGGCGCGGTGCTGGTGGTTAGCTGGTACACCGCGCTGGGGCCCGCGTCCAGTTCGGTGGGTGACCCGCTGGCGCGCCTCACCGGGATGGCCTACCCGGTGGTGGACGCGATCATCACGTCCCTGGTCCTGGTCCTTGCCATGCGGCGCCAGCCGGGTGAGCGTCTTCCGTGGCTGTGTTTCGGCGGCGGCCTGCTGGTCCTCGCCGTCACGGACAGCATCTACGTGAGGATGACGTTCGACGGCGTCACGGGCGCCACGGGTTCGCCGCTCGCCCTCGGTTGGATCATCGCCTTCCTCCTCATCGCGCTGGCGCCCCTGGCACCGTCCGTGGAGAGCGCCGGGCCGGACCGGCAGGGTTACACGCTGGCGCTGGAGCTGCTGCCCTACGCGCCGCTGCTGGTTGCGGTGATCATGTTCGCCGGGCCGCATCTTTACGAGCTGGAACCGTTCCTGCTGGTGGTGGGGGCCGCGGTGCTGGTGTGCGTGCTGGTCCGGCAGGTACTGATCGTCTTCGAGAACATCCGGCTCACCAGCGGCCTCGAGGAGGAAGTGGCGGTCCGCACCCGGGAGTTGGAGGCCGCCCGTGAAGCGGCCCTGGAAGCAAGCCGGCTCAAGTCCGAATTCCTGGCCACCATGAGCCACGAGATCCGCACACCCATGAACGGCGTGGTGGGCCTGACGGCCCTGCTGCTGGAAACACCGCTGGATGACACCCAGAAGCAGTACGCCCAGGGCGTCAAGGGTGCCGGCGAGGCGCTGCTGGCACTCATCAACGACATCCTGGACTTCTCCAAGCTGGAGGCCGGCAAGGTGGACCTGGATATCCGCCCCTTTGATCCGCGCGTCCTGGTGGAGGAAGTGGCGGGCCTGCTTGCGGAACCGGCGCTGGCAAAGAACCTGGAGCTGATCGCCTACTGCGAGCCGGAGGTCCCGGCGCGGCTGGAGGGCGACTCCGGCCGGATCCGCCAGATCCTGCTGAACCTTGCCTCCAACGCGGTGAAGTTCACCGCATCCGGCGAGGTTGCCATCCGGGTGACAACGGAGAACCCCGGCGCGGGTCCCGGAAGCACCGCCGCCGTGTACTTCGAGGTGCGGGATACAGGCATCGGCATCGACCCCGCCCACCACCCGAAACTTTTTCAGTCCTTCTCCCAGGCGGATGCCTCCACCACGCGCCGCTACGGCGGGACCGGCCTGGGCTTGGCTATCTCGCGCCGGCTGACGGAAGCGATGGACGGCGAGGTGGGCCTGCAGAGCGTGCCGGGAGAGGGCAGCACGTTCTGGTTCCGGCTGCCGCTGCCGGTGGCTCCGCCGTCCACGGACCCCGTGCCCGCCGCGGGTTTCCTCAACGGCCTGCGCGTACTGGTGGTTGACGATAACGCCACCAACCGGCTGGTGCTCGAATCGCAGCTGCGGGGCTGGCGGATGCACCCCGAAGCCGTGCCGGATGCCGGTTCGGCGCTGGCAAGGGCGCGGGAGGCGAATGCGGCCGGAGAACCGTTCCATCTGGCCGTGCTGGACTTCTGCATGCCGGACACCGACGGTCTGGAGCTGGCCCGGCAGATGAAGGCCGACGGCGGGCTGGCGGGGATCGAGCTCATCATGCTGACCTCCACCATGCAGGTGGACCGGCGGAGATAGCGGGTGCAGGGGTGCGCGAGTGGCTGATGAAGCCGGTCCGCAGTTCCGAGTTCTACAACCGCCTGGTCCGCCTGATGTCCACGCGGGATGCTGCGCTCCCGGCGGGCGGGGCCAGCCACCTTGCCCGGGCCGCCGACCCGATGGACGGACCCGCCCGTGGACGCATCCTGGTGGTGGAGGACAACGAAGTGAACCAGTTGGTGGCCAAGGCAACGGTCAGCAAGTTCGGGTACGCGGTGGACGTGGTGGCCAACGGCGCCGAAGCCGTTGCCGCCACCGATGCCACCCTCTATGCCGCCGTCCTGATGGACTGCCACATGCCCGTGATGGACGGCTTTGAGGCCACCCGGGTGATCCGGGGCCGGGAGCTGGGTTACCGGCTGCCGATCATCGCCATGACCGCCGGCGCACTGGACCGGGACAGGGAGCGCTGCTTGGCAGCAGGCATGGACGATTACCTGGCCAAACCGGTGGATGCCGCGGCCTTGCAGGCGGCACTGACGCGTTGGGTTCCGGAACAGGTCCCCCAGCCGCTGGCCGTAACGGCGGGCGCCCGGCAACCGCGGGGAGCAGCCGCCCGGCGCTGGACCAGGACCGGCTCGCCATGCTGCGGGAGCTTGGCACCGGTGATGGGCTGCTGCGTGCGGCGGCGGAGGCTTTCCGCAAGGACGCCCCGGGACGCATCGCGGCGATCCGCACAGCGATTGACGGCGGCGGCGGGCCGGCACTGGTGCAGGCCGCCCACGCCCTGAAAGGATCCGCAGCCAACATCGGCGCCAGCGCCGTCGCCGCTACCTGTGCGGAGCTGGAAGGCGTGGGCTGCAGCGGAACAAGCGGCGGCGCCGCGGATCTTCTCGCCCGCTTGGAATCGGAATTGATGCAGGTGGACACCGAACTGGAGACCATGCTGGAGGTGCCGAAGTGAAAGTGCTGGTGGCCGACGACGATCCGGGCTCGCTGCTGGTGGCCAGGGCCGCCGTCGAACGCTCCGGGCACGACTGCCTGGCGGCCGCGGACGGTGACGAGGCGTGGGCACTGTTCCGCGAACACCAGCCGGACGTGGTGGTCACCGACTGGATGATGCCCGGCATGGACGGGTTGGCGCTGTGCCGGTCCATCCGGGCGCGGGAGACGGACCTTTACACCTACATTGTGCTGCTGACCTCGCAGGGGTCCCGGGACGATGTGCTGGCGGGCCTGGAGGCCGGCGCGGACGACTACGTGACCAAGCCGCTTGACCCGTTCGTGCTGCGGGCCCGGCTCTTGGTGGCCCTGCGGATCACCACCCTGCACGCGGATCTGGCCCACTACCGGAAGGTACTCTCGCAGCAGGCGCGGACTGATCCCCTGACGGGGCTGCACAACCGGCTGAAACTCGCCGAGGACCTGGAGCAGCTGCACGCCCGCAGCGCCCGCTACGGCGAGGAGTACAGCCTTGCCATGTGCGATGTGGACAACTTCAAGGCCTACAACGACATTTACGGCCACCAGGCGGGGGACCTTGCGTTGCGGGCCGTGGCGGCGGCGCTGGCACGCCACGCACGGAAGAGCGACGGCGTTTACCGGTACGGGGGCGAGGAGTTCCTGCTGGTGCTGCCCAAACAAGGCCTCCCCGGGGCGAAGGCTTTGATGGAACGGACGCTGGCAGCCGTGCGGGAGCTGGGAATCCCGCATGTGGGCGATCCGTCCGGCCAGCTGCGGCTGAGCGCGGGAATCTCCACTTTCTCGGCACAGCACCCCGCCGACGCCGACACACTGCTGGGTGAGGCAGACGCTGCCCTGTATGCGGCGAAGGCGGCCGGCCGGAACCGGGTTGAGGTGGCCGGGTAGCCGCAGGTCCGCGGGCCGGGGTGGCGGCGGGTCAGGCGGCCTTTTTGCCTTGCTTTTTCTGGATGGGCTTCTTCGGGGCCGGCTTCTGCTGTGCGGGCTGCTGCTGCGCGGGCTGCTCAGAAAGGGGCGACTCTACAACGGGCTGCTGCTGGGATCGCGTCCCGGCCGCCTCGGCCGGAACATGCGCTTCCGCCCGCTGGCTGCCGACCAGGATGGCCTCCGTGCTGGCGGTTGAAGCTGCCGGACTTGTTTCGGCCGCGGCGTTTTCGGCTGCGGCGCGGTTGCGGCGCCAGCGTCGGTAAAGGTCGACGGCGGCCATCAGGCCCGCAATCGGGGTGAGGACGGCGGCCATATAAACGAACAACATCCAGGTGAGGGTGGTCAGCGGCGGCTGGTTGTTGTGCAGGAGGGACAGCCCGCCCAGCATTCCCACGGCCCAAAAAAGGATCACCGCCGTCAGGACGGCGCCGGCGGGAAAATACTGGTTGCTCACGATCTTTTTCAGGGTTTCCATGCACTTCCTCCTGCCTGGCGCAAAATGGCCGAACACCGGCGGCTGCCGAAAGTGGCCGCATCAACACCAGTATGAAGCCGGTTATCACGAAAACTCTGCAAGACGCCACCGCGAGTGATGAAGCTAACTGAAGTGCCGCCGTCGTACATTTTTCGGCGCATCTTCCGCCCGTCCGGACGCCCCGTTACGGTTGGTTTTGTCCACTCGATTTCTGGAGGTTTTTGAATGCGCAAAGTGACCGCAGGCCTGTTCCATTCCGTTGACGGCGTGGTGTCCGATCCCTACAAGTTCCAGTTCGACAGCTTCGACGACGAACTGGGCGAAGGCCTCACCAAGATGATGGAAACAGTGGACACCGTGGTGCTGGGGCGCGTGAGCTACCAGGAGTGGGCAGGCTACTGGCCGAACGCGTCCGTGGACGAGGACTTCGCCGCCTTCATCAACCCCGTGGAAAAGTATGTGGCCTCCCGGACGCTCACCGAGCCGCTGGACTGGCAGAACTCGCGCCTGATGGACGCCCCGCTGGAGGAGTTCGTGGCGAAGCTGAAGGAGCGCGACGGCGGCGAGATCGCCGTGTGCGGCAGCATCTCCGTGACCCGGCAACTGCTGTTCGCCGGGCTCCTGGACTCGCTCACCCTGATGACCCACCCCGTGGTGGCAGGCAGCGGGCGCCGCCTGTTCGAGGACGGCGACCCGACCACCCGGCTGGTGCTTCAGGACCAGCGGAGCACCAGCAAGGGCAACGTCATCAGCACCTACGGGCGTCTCGAGGGCTAGGAGCGGAAAGCGTCCTGCAGACCGTCAGTGGCTGGTGGTGCCGCGGCGTGATTTTAGGACCGGCCGGATCCAGCGGTCGGCCGCCAGTCCAGTCGCCAGCGAGTACAGCGCCTTGTGCGTCACGTCCACCACCTGTTCCTTCCGCGGCCAGGTGGAGGGCGGGGCGCCGGCGCCGGTCGCATTTTCAAGCGTCTGGTCGAACGCGAGCCGGACAACGGTGTGCTTGGTGTTCGCCAGCGGCCCGCGGATGCCGGTCACTGCCCAGATCCCCCGCACGGAACCGAGCAATGCGCCGGTCCCCCAGTGCATCACGTGGTTCCAGACCAGGGGCTTCTGCGCATCGTCCTGGCGCTGCCCCAGGAGCGTGATGAGCGTGCGTGCCGGGATGTAGGAGTTGGGCCGCTTGGTCAGGAATTGTTCAACTTTCTCCCCCGCTGTCATCACGGCCACACCGGCGAGGCCACACATGGCACCTCGAGCGGCAGCCGCCAGCAGCACTTGTCCACGGGATCCGGCCATGGTTCCTCCAGTTTGTTCCGGGAGCGGTGACAGAAGCACAGGTACCCCTGCCCTCCTTCGCCAAACAGCTAACCGGGATGTGGAGGCGCCGCCCGTGGCAGGGGCTCTTCGACCCGCCTACCGGGCCGGGGAAAGAAGGCGTTGGACGGCGGCGATATCGCCGGGCGTTGTCCGGCAGCAGCCGCCGATGATGCGGGCGCCAAGGGCCTGCCAGGTGGCGGTGCCTTCGGCAAGGGTCGCCGGATTCCCTTCTCCGGCCGCGCTCCCGGACGGTGTGGCGGGGCTCCAGGTCTTGGTACCGGCATCGTAGGTTTCGCCGGAGTTCGGGTAGGCGACCAGGGGTTTGTCCGTTGCCCCGCGCAGCGCTGTGAGCGCGGGGGTGACCACGTGGAGCGGCACGCAGTTCACGCCGACCGCCGCAACCTGCGGTTGCTCGTCAAAGAGTTCAGCCACGGCCGCCAGGGGCGTTCCGTCGCTGATGTGTGCGCCACCCCGCAGCGAGAAGGAAAACCAGGATTCGACGTCGTATTCCTGCGTGAGTGCCAGCAGCGCCTTGGCCTCGGCATAGGACGGGAGCGTTTCACAGGCGAGGAAGTCCGCACCGGCTTCCACGAGCGCCGCGATCCGGGGGCGGTGGAATTTTCTGAACTCCTCCGGCGTCAGGACGTAGTCGCCGCGGTACTCGGAGCCGTCCGCCAGGTACGCGCCGTAGGGGCCAACAGATCCGGCCACCAGCAAGGGCCCGGCATCAGGGTTGGCCGACAGGTGTTCGCGACGGGCCTCATTGGCCAGCCGTACGGACAACGCCACGAGCTCCAGTGACTCCTGCTCTCCCATCCCCCGCTGGGCAAACCCTTGGGGCGTGGCCTGGTAGCTGGCGGTGATGGCAATCCTGGCGCCGGCCGCGAAGTAGTCGCGGTGGACGTCCTGGATCAGGTGGGGCTGTTCGAGCAGGACCTTCGCTGACCACAGGGGATCGTCCAAATTGCAGCCGCGAGACTCAAGTTCGGTGGCCAGGGCGCCGTCGGCGGGAAGGTGCTCCCCGGAGTGCAGCAAGGACGACAGCGGCGCGGTTGAAGGCATAGTAGTCATAATACGCATTTTCATATGCTTGTAATGATTATTTCTTTCTGTCACGATGGCAGGCAACCGTCAGCCCGGCGGGAGGAAAGAGGACAGGTTCGTGGACGTTCAACTGCATCCGGTACGCAAGCTGCGCGTGCACTGGCCCATCAGCGGCACTACCTTTGCGCAGCTGGCCAAGGGGAAAGCGAGTGCCTTCCGCGATGATCCGGGCATCGCCCATCTGCTCCAGGCCCTGACGCAGTTCCGGGAGCTGGGCGATTTCGGCAACTACAAGCACGTGTTTGAGTCGGGCCTTGGCTTCGAGGGCTTCACCACCGCGGAGGGCGCCAACCCCACCCTGGGGCGCGTCGGCGAGCAGACACTGTCCCCCACCTTCGTTTTCACCACGTACTTCGACGCCTCCCTGGAGGATGCCGCCGTCGAGCGCTTTATGCGGCAGATCGTTGATATCCACCCGTGGGAGGTACCCGTGATTGAACTGACCGGACCCATCAGCGTCTCCAGCACGGCACTGGCACCGGCCACCGAAGGAAGTGCAGCATCATGACGGATTCCACCCTCACCACCTCGCTGTGGGAAGGCCTGCAGTCCGTCCTCGCGGGCAGGCGGTTCGTGGACCTGACGCACGCTTTCCATCCCGGCCAGCCCCGTTTCGCTGCATTCCCTGATGAGGAGCGGGAAGCCCTCTTCGACATGGAGCGGGGCGACGGGTTCACCGCCCACCGCTATTCGATTGTGGGCCAGTGGGGAACCCACGTGGACCCGCCGTCCCATTTCATCCGCGGCGGCAGGACGCTCGACGAGATCCCGGTGGAGGAGATGATCCTTCCGTTGGTGGTCCTGGACATCACCTCCAGGGTGGCGGGCGACCCGGATGCCACCCCTACATTGGAGGACGTGCGGGACTGGGAAAGCCGGAACGGGGCCATCCCGGAGGGCAGCTTCGTGGCGTTGCGCACCGGCTGGAGCCACCGCTGGCCGGACGCCCAGGCCATGGCGAACCGGGATAAGGACGGATTGAGCCACACCCCCGGCTGGTCCCTTGAGGTGCTGTCCTTCCTGATCAACGGGCGGTCCGTTGCGGCGGTAGGCCACGAGCAGACCGACACCGACCCGGGCCTCGCCACCTCCCGTCAGGACTTCAGCCTGGAAACCTACGTCCTGGAACAGGACCGCTGGCAGATTGAACTGCTGGCCAACCTGGACGGGCTGCCGGAAGCGGGCGCGGCCGTCGTCGCCAGCTGGCCCAAGCCGCAGGGCGGCAGCGGCTTTCCGGCGCGGGTATTCGCCATCTGCTGAAACCCGGTTTCCGGCCTTCCCGTTTCCGCTCCGCCGAAGCCGCGTCGCCGCGCCTATGCGCCGCTGGTCCACGTCACCGCTCTGAAGTCGCCGGAACAGATCGAGGTCGCTGGAAAGTTCCGGCGACCTGGCGGCATTCCGGCGATTCCGGTGATCCAGCGGATGGCTGGACCCGGAAAGTCGCTCCACTAGACTCAACTCCATGTCAAAAACCTCCAGCATGGGCCGCGGAATCATGGCTGTGCTGGCTGTTGGTTCCCGCCATGGGGCCGGACATGCCGGCGGAACGGTGGCCGACATCGCCGCCGGCCTGGGCAAGGACCGCAGCCAGGTGTCGCGTTATCTGCGGGGCGCGGAGCAGGAAGGGTTTCTCACCCGCATCAACCAGCGCACGTACAGCCTGGACTGGTCCGTCCTCACCGACGCGCAGTTGCTCACCGAGCGCCGTTTACAGTCCGACGGCGGCATGGCCCTGGACACGCTTGCGCGCCAAACCGATGAGGCCTGCTTCCTCGGGGTGCTCCACGCAGACAGCACCGTAACCATCGGCGAAAGCGTCCCGGCCAGCAGCAACCTGGTGGGCTCCTGGTTGGGCAGGCCCTACCCCGCCTACTGCAGCGACGCCGGGCAGGCGGTCCTGTGGGAGGCGTCGGAGGCAGAGGTGCGCACCGTCTTCGCGGATGTCGCCTTCGTGCGGCACGGCCCGAACACGCCCGCCGACGTGGACGACTTCCTGGCACGGCGCGAGGCAGCCCGCGAGCGGGGTTACTCAATCGTGGATGAAGAGGCCGAACCGGGCCTCTACTCGCTGGCCGTCCCCGTCCGGGACTTCAAGGGCGATGTGGTGGCGGCCCTGCAGATCGTGGGCATCAAGGACCGGCTGGAGCCGCGCCGGGAGGAATGCGCGGCCGCGCTGGTGGCGCAGGGTGAGTGGCTGGAACAAAGGCTCGGATACCAGCCGCAGGATTAAGCCCGATAGGCTCCGAGCCTGTCCGCAGCCTGGTGAACAGCTGCCGCGGCAGCTTCGCCGGGCCCGATGTCGGCCCGGCTACCCAGCACGCTGAGTGAGGCCAGGATGGCTCCGCCGGAGTCCCGGACGGGCACGGCGAGTTCCACTACGTCGTGCTCGAATTCTTCGACGGCGGCAATAGACCCGCCGGCACGGTCCCGGACCATCAGGTCCCAGACTTCGCCGGTGGAGTGGGCAGCGCCCGGCCCGCCGATGCCGATGTAGTTCACGTCGGCCAGCAGGGACTCGAGGGCTGGACGGTCAAAGTCCCACAGCAGCGCCCGCCCGGCACCCGTGCACCAGGCCGGGGTCACCATGCCCGGCTTGACGAAGCTTCCGGGAACGGCGTCGTTGCTGGAACTGCGCACCAGGATAACGCGGTATCCGTCGCGGACGGAGAGCCGTGCGCGGAGACCCAGGGCGGCCACCAGCGCCTCAAGTTCGGTCTTGGCTTCCCGTACCCAGCCGGTGTTCAGTGACGCGGCGAGCCTGAAAAAACGCTGACCGGTCCGGAAGGGCCCGCGGTCCACGCGCTCCAGCAGCCCGAGATCGCACAGTTCCTGGGTCAGCCGGGAGACGCGGCTTTGCTCCATGTCCAGCTCGACGGCCAGCTGCGAAACGCCCAGCAGTTGACGGCCCCGTTTCTCCCGGTCGGCCACCAGCCGCACAATCCGGAGCCCCTGCGCCATCGACGACGCCTCAGCGGACGAATCCACGCTTATCTGCCCCTCCCGGCCTGTAACCTCGCCCTATTCTTCCATGGCCCCCCGCCCCGCAAAGGCGAGGCCGGAAAGGCACGGGGAAGAACGACGGCGGACGTCCGGTAAGGTGCGCAACGCACCTTCCCGGCAGCCGCCGTCGTCCGCTTCCGCTACTTCACGGGCAATTACTTGGCGGGCAGCGCCTTGCGGCCGTGCCGGAAGTGGAACCAGATGTAGCAGGCGGCCACAAAGGGGATGCCGAAGTAGAGCGCGGCGGCCTGGGCGGGGTCCAGGGCGATGCCGATCAGGGAGACGACGCAGAGCGAGAACGCCAGGATGGGCACCAGCGGGAACAGCGGGGCTTTGTAGGCCAGGGCGGAGACGTCTCCGCCGTTGCGGACGAAGGCGCGGCGGTGGAAGAAGTGCGATGCGGTGATGGACATCCACACGCCCACCACGGCGAAGCCGGCCACGGAGACCAGGACCAGGTAGACCGTTTCCGGGGCAACCACGCTGCTGATCAGGGAGGCGAGGCCGCCCACCATGCTCACCGAGAGCGCGATCAGCGGGATGCCGCGGCGGGTCAGCTTTTTGAACGCCCGTGGCGCGTGGCCTTCATCGGCGAGCGAGTAGAGCATGCGGGCGCAGGAGAAGAGGCCGCTGTTGCCGGCGGAGAGAAGTGCGGTGATGATGACGAAGTTCATGATGTCGGCGGCGAACGGGAGGCCGATGGTGGAGAAGACCGTCACGAACGGGCTCTCGTCCAGGCCCACCTCGCTGTACGGGATGGTGGCGGCGATGACCGCGATAGCGCCGACGAAGAAGATGAGCAGCCGGATCACGGTGGTGCGCATGGCCTTAGGGATGCTGGTGGCCGGGTCCTTGGTCTCGCCTGCCGCGACGCCGATGAGTTCGGAGCCGGAGAAGGCGTAGAAGACGGCGAGGACGGTGACCAGGACGCCGGTGAAGCCGTTGGGGAACAGGCCGGCCTCGGTGGCGAAGTTCTCGAACAGGAACGGGTGGCTTTCACCGCCGCTGAGCGGGCGGAAACCGAACAGCGCCGCGCCGCCCAGGACGATGAGCCCAATGATGGCGGCCACCTTCACGATGGCGAACCAGAACTCGGACTCACCGAAGAACCTGGAGGAGACGGCGTTGAAGCCGAAGAGCAATGCAGCAAAGACCAGGCACCAGACCCAGACCTCCACGTCCGGGAACCAGCGCTGCATGAGCAGGCCGGAGGCGGTGAATTCGGAACCGATGGCCACCGCCCAGCAGAGCCAGTACAGCCAGGCGGTGGCAAAGCCGGTGGCGGGGCCGATGGAGCGGGCGGCGTAGATGTGGAACGCGCCGGACACCGGGTACGCGATGGCGAGTTCGCCCAGGCACGCCATCACCAGGTACACCACGAAGGCGCCGACCAGATAGGCGATCACGGCGCCGAGCGGGCCGGCCTGGGAGATGGTGTACCCAGAGCTGAGGAACAACCCGGAGCCGATGACGCCGCCCATGGCAATCATGACCAGGTGGCGCGGCCCCATGGACCGGCGGAGCCCTGATTCTGCCTGTTGTTGCGTTGCCGGTTGTGATCCGGCGGACTGCTCATCCAGCGTGAGCGGTGCTGAGGGTTCCACGGGCTTCTCCAAGGTGGGGGTCGGTGCGATGGGGCGCGCGCAGTCCTTTGGTTCCGCCCCCGGGAAACGAAGAAGTGCACGTCGACAGTGCTGAAATTAGCACGCCTCCCGAATTTTCAGTCAGTAAAGACATAAAGGCATGCTTATATTGCACGCTGTTACTTCCGATGTCCCACCCATGCTGAAGACGACGGCGCCACCTGCCCATCGGGTGGAGGCGGGCGACGCCGTCGTGCGTCCCTCCCGGCAGCTCAGCCGCGAACGCGCTCCACGGCAGCGGCGCTGGCTTCCTGCCCGCTGGCCCTCAGTCCCTGGACCACCCCTGAGGCGTCCACGGCGGACCGGTTCTGGCTGAGCTTTTCCTTGGCCTCGATCCGTGTGATCAGCAGCTCGACGCCCACAATGGCGCGCAGTTGCCCGGCGATGAACCGCTCGGGGGCGTCGTCAACGGCCCAGGGCTGCTCCCGGCCGCCCTCGTGCAGCCCCGTCAGGCGGCGGACGTGCCGTCCCAGCCAGTCGGCGTCGTCATGGATGATCAATTCGCCGTAGACGTGCGCAGTTGAGTAGTTCCAGGTGGGCACCACGCGGCCGTGCTCGGTTTTGGAGGGGTACCAGGACGGCGAGATGTAGGCGTCCGGACCCTCGATGATGGCGAGCGCTTCACGGTGGGGCAGGGCGGAAAACTGTGGGTTGTTCCGTGCGGCGTGGGCGTGCAGTGCCCCACGCTCCCCCACCGTGGGCTCGTAGACGAAGGGGAGCAGGGTGGCCAGCAGGCCCTGGTCCGTCATGGTGACCAGGTTGGCGGCGCCGGGGCTTGTGAGGAGATGGCGGACGGCGTCGGCGTCTGCTGCGAAGTGGGCGGGAATGTACATGGTGTGGTCCTTTCGGGTTACGAGATGGGGGCGGGCCGGCTGAGCCGGACACGGACCGCGGCGCCGGCGCACGCGATCACGGCCAGGCCGCCGATGATGGTGGTCCAGGTCAGCGCCTCGCCCAGCAGGAGCGCGGCCCAGCAGATGCTAAGGAGGGGCTGGAGGAGCTGGATCTGGCTGACCTGCGCGATGGGTCCGATGGCGAGTCCGCGATACCAGGCGAAGAAGCCGAGGAACATGCTGACCACGGCGAGGTAGGCGAAGGCGGCCCATTCGGCCGGAGTGGCTGACGGCGGCTGGGCTGCAACCGAGATAACGGCGAGGACCAGCATCAGCGGCAGGGCGAGGACGAGCGCCCAGGCAATGGTCTGCCACGAACCGACTTCCCTCGCCAGCAGGCCGCCCTCGGCGTACCCGACGGCGGCGCAAATGACAGCACCCAGCAGCAACAGGTCGGCCCAGTGCAGATGCCCGAACCCGCCGGACTGCAGGAAAGCGAAGCTGATGGCGGCCAGTGAGCCAAGCACCATGACTGCCCAGAAGGCTGCGGGCGGACGCTCACGGGTACGGAGCACAGCGGCCGTCGCCGTTGCGGCGGGCAGGAGGGCGATGACCACGGCGCCATGTCCGGCGGGAACAGCGGTGAGGGCGTAGGAGGTCAGTAGCGGAAAGCCGACGACGCCGCCGCCGGCTACGAGTGCCAGCCTCGCCCAGGTGCGGGCGGACGGGAGTCGCTGCTTGGCCAGCAGGAGGGCTGCGGCGGCGAGGGTCGCTGCGATGACGGCCCGGCCTGACCCGATGAACAGCGGAGACAGGCCGGCTACCGCCACACGGGTGAAGGGTACCGTGAATGAAAAGGCCACCACGCCCAGGAGCCCCGACCAGATCCCGGTCCGGGTGCTTGGCAGTATCACTGGCCGTTCGGCAACAGTAGCGCTACTATGTTCTCTCATGAACAACGATAGCAGTTCCCGCATCGTTCTGGCACTAAGGAAGTGGATTTCTGCAGCTGCCCCTGGGGCGAAGCTGCCGTCCACGCGGTCATTGGTGGCCGAGTACCAGGCGAGCCCCGTGACGGTGCAGAAGGCGCTGCAGACGTTGACGGCTCAGGGACTGGTCGAGAGCCGGCCCGGAGTTGGGACGTTCGTGCGGGCGGTCCGGACTGCGCGGCCGGCCGATTACGGCTGGCAGACTGCGGCACTGGGCGCACCGCCGTCGGCCCTTCCCTCCCAGTCCGGCACCATGCGGGACGTTCCCAACAGCGTCATGCCGTTCCATTCCGGCTACCCGGACCGGGAACTGTTGCCGGAGCGCCTTGTCCGGGCGGCCCTGACCCGTGCGGCCCGGGGTGATGCTGCCCTGTCGCGGCCGCCTGCGGCCGGCATGCCGGAGCTTCAGCAGTGGTTTGCACAGGAGTTGGGGTCCGCCACGCCGGCCGGGGTCTCTCCCCCGACGCCGAGCGATGTGATCGTGCTGCCGGGAAGCCAGAGCGGGCTCAGCTCGATTTTCCGGGCTCTGGTGGGCGCGGGCCAGCCGCTGCTGATGGAGTCGCCCACATACTGGGGTGCGATTCTGGCGGCAGCGCAGACGGGGGTCAGGGTCGTTCCGGTGCCGAGCGGCCCTGATGGTCCTGATCCTGTGGCTTTGGACCGCGCTTTTGAGGAAACCGGCGCCCGGGCTTTTTACGCGCAGCCCAACTATGCCAATCCCACGGGAGCCCAGTGGGCGCCCGGGCGGGGCGAGGAGGTCCTGGAGGTGGTCCGCCGGCACGGGGCGTTCCTGGTGGAGGACGACTGGGCGCATGATTTTGGGATCACCTCCAACCCGGTGCCGGTGGCCACACGGGACGACTCCGGGCATGTCATCTACGTCCGTTCCCTGACGAAGAGCGTCTCCACGGCCATCCGCGTCGCGGCGGTGATAGCGCGCGGTCCCGCCCGCGAGCGCATCCTTGCCCACCGGGCAGCGGAGTCGATGTATGTGAGCGGGCTGCTACAGGCCGCCGCGCTGGACGTGGTGACGCAGCCCGGGTGGCAGACGCACCTGCGAAGCCTGCGGCAGCAGCTGCAGTCGCGGCGGGATCTGTTGGTCACCAGTGTGCGGGAGCACGTTCCTCAGGCGCATATCGAGCTGTTGCCGAAGGGCGGGCTGAACCTGTGGCTGCGGATGCCGGACGGGACGGACCTGCCGCGGCTGACGCGGGACTGTGAGGACGCCGGCGTGATGATTGCCGCGGGTACCGAATGGTTCCCGGCCGAGCCCGCCGGCCCGTTCGTCCGGCTCAACTACTCCGGCCCGAACCCCGGCGCGTACCCCGAAGGTGCACGGATTATCGGGGAGGCGTTAGCCAGGCAGTCCTAAGGCTTGACCAGCTCTTCGCTCTTCTCCCACAGGCCGCGCGCCAGCTCGGCGTCGTAGGCCTGCGGATTGGCCTTGGCCAGGGCACGCTTGGCGTAATAGGCCCCCGAGATCCAGTCGGTGCCCGGGGTGCCGTTGATCAGCCAGAGCATGGTGTCGGCGCCCTGGTCCGGGGTCAGCATAAAGCGGTTCAGCAGCGTTTTGTACGCGTGTCGGAACGGGCTCGTGGACTTCGCCGCGAAATTGGTGCGGACTACGCCCGGGTGGAATGCCGCCGTCGTAATCCCCTGTTCGCTGAAGCGGCGGTGCACCTCGGAGGTGAAGAGGATGTTGGCCAGCTTGCCCGTGCCGTAGGCGCGGTTGGTGGAGTAGCTGTGCTCGGAGTTGAGGTCGAACAGGTCCAGCTTGCCGATGCCGTTGGCGCCGCTGGCGGTGTTGATGACCTTGGCGTTGCTGGCGGTGAGGGTGTCCATCAGCAGCGTGGTGAGCAGGAACGGCGCCAGGTGGTTGATCTGGAACGTGGACTCGTTGCCGTCCACCGTGAGCTGGCGCTTGCCCATGATGCCGCCGGCGTTGTTGGCGAGGACGTCGATGCGCGGGTAGTCGGAGGTCAGTTGCGCGGCGAGGGTGCGGACCTGGTCCAGTTCGGCGAAGTCGGCCACGAAGTAGTCGGCGTTGATGTCCTTGGCAACGGCACGGGTCTTCTCCTCGGAACGGCCGACGACGACCACCTGCTCCCCCGCCTCGCTCAGCGTCCGCGCGGCTGCTGCGCCGATGCCGTCGCTGGCGCCGGTGATCACGATGGTGCGTTGGGTCAAGGGGTGTCCTTTGGTTGGTTCAATCCCGCAGAGGGTGACTCTGGCACAACGACGGCGGGAGGGCCGGCGTTCCCCGCCCCACACGCAAGTAGCGCCAAGTGCCGTTTTGGGGGTTCAAAACGGCACTTGGCGCTACCTGGTTGGGAGAAGGGAAGCTAGCCTGCCACCCCGGCCACCAGGAAGATCACTGCGGCGATGGCGAAGCCCATCACACCGATCAGCGTTTCCATCACGGTCCACGTCTTCAGCGTGGTCTTGACGTCCATGCCGAAGAAGCGGCCCACCAGCCAGAAGCCGGAGTCGTTGACGTGGGAGACCACCACGGAACCGGCTGCAACGGCGATGACCATGGCGGCAACCTGCATTCCGTTCAGCCCGGCTGCAGCGACAGCCGGTGCGATCAGGCCGGCGGTGGTGGTGAGGGCCACGGTTGCGGAACCCTGGGCGATCCGGAGGATGGAGGAGATCAGGAAGCCGGCCAGGATGAGCGGGATGCCCAGGTTGCCCAGGACGTCGGCCAGGGCCGCGCCGATGCCGGAGGTGCGGAGCACACCGCCAAACATGCCGCCGGCGCCGGTGATCAGGATGACGGAGCAGACCGGGCCCAGCGAGGACTCGAGCAGCTTCTCCAGTGCTCCGGCGTCCTTGCCGCGCTTGGCGCCCAGGACGAACATGGCCACCAGGACGGCGATCAGCAGGGCCACCGGGGTTTCACCGATGGTGCGCAGGACCTGGAACCACTGCTGGTCCTTGGTGCCTTCGGCCAGGACCCCGGAGGAGGCCAGGGTGTTCAGGCCGGTGTTGAGGAAGATCAGGACCAGCGGCAGGAGCAGCAGGCCAACGATGGTGCGGAAACGCGGCGGGTGGGCTTCGGCTTCTGCGGTGGCGTGGCCCAGGATTTCGGGCACGGGCAGGACCAGCTTCTTGCCGGTGTAGAGGCCGTAGAGGTAGGCGGTGACGTACCAGGTGGGGATGGCCACGAGGAGGCCGGCGATCATCACCAGGCCGACGTTGGCTTCGAAGAATGCGGAGGCGGAGACCGGGCCGGGGTGCGGTGGCAGGAAGATGTGCATCACCGAGAACGCGCCGGCGGCGGGCAGGCCGTAGCGGAGCACTCCCCCGCCCAGGCGGTGGGCGACGGCGAAGACGACGGGCAGCATAACCACCAAACCGGCGTCGAAGAAGATGGGGAAGCCGAAGATCAGCGAAGCGAGGCCCAGAGCGAACGGGGCGCGCTTTTCACCAAAGACGCCGATGAGGTAGTCGGCCAGCACCTTGGCGCCGCCGCTCGTTTCCACGATGCGTCCGAGCATTGCGCCCAGGCCCACCAGGAGTGCCACGGTGCCAAGGGTTGTGCCGAAGCCGTTGATCAGCACCGGGACCACCTGGTTGGCGGGGATGCCGGTGGCGAAAGCGGTGGCCAGGCTGACCAGGATCAGGGCGAGCAGGGCGTGCACGCGCAGCTTGATGATGAGGAACAGCAGGACGACGATCGCGGCTGCGGCGATGAGCAGCAGGGGGCCTGCTCCCAGCGTCTGGGTCCATCCTTCGATGGTCATGGTTCTCCTTTGAAACAGAACTGTTGGTGGGGAATTGAGGGGGTACTTAGGGGGTGCAGGGCGCCTGGCCGGTGGGAAGCTTCAAGGCCTCCACGACGGCGGCGACCAGCTCCTCCGGTGAGCGCGAGATGTCCAGGCGGAGGCTGCCGGCGTCGAGCTCTTCCTGGCTGAGCGCCTCGAGCGTGGCCAGCTGGCTGGGCAGCAGTGTGGGCGGCATGAAGTGGCCTTCGCGGCCCTGCATGCGCTGGCTGATCAGGTCAGCGCCGCCGTCGAGGTGGAGGAAGAGCACGCGGCCTTCGGCTTCGGACAGGAGCTGGCGGTAGCTCTTCTTGAGCGCGGAGCAGGTGAGCACAGTGCTGCAGCCTGCCTGAGCCTGGGCGGTCATCCAGTCGCGGATTTCCCGGAGCCAGGGCCAGCGGTCCTCGTCCTGCAGCGGAATGCCTTGAGACATCTTGGCGATGTTGGCTTCGGGGTGGAACTCGTCAGCCTCGGCGCAGGTCCAGCCCAGCTGCTTGGACAGGGCCGCCGCCAGGGTGGATTTGCCGGACCCGGCAACGCCCATGACCACAAGATGCGTGGGTGGATACTGCATGTTCATACCTCCGGAGAAGACGTCTTTGGCTTTCGAAGAAGCTCGCTGCGTGCCCGTAATGAAGTGGGCTACGCCATAAGGTATCACCTTTCAATACCAAAGATACTATCTTTCGGTGTCACAAGTCATACCTTTTCTAATTTTCGCTATCCTAGAAGGGCGCTGCGGCGCGGAGAGAGGCGGCGAAAACAATGTCGACGGCGACAGCAGGGGACGCGGACAACGCGTACGACGGCGGGGCCTCCCCCGCGATGCATGAACGCGTTCTAGAGGCGGTTGGCATCGCCGTCGCGTCCGGAAGCCTTCCGCCAGGAAGCAGGCTGACCCTTGAGGGGCTGCAGCAGGAGTACGGAATTTCCCGCACGGTGGCACGGGACACCATGAAGGTTTTGGAATCGATGAACCTGGTCTATTCGCGCCGGCGGGTGGGCATCGTGGTGCAGGAGCCCGAGCAATGGAACGTCTTCGATCCCAAGCTGGTGCGATGGCGCCTGGCTTCGGACCGCCGCGAGATCCAGTACAGCAGCCTGACGGAGCTGCGCATCGCCGTCGAACCCATCGCCGCGGCGGGGGCGGCGCGGCGGGCCAGCGCCGCCGAACGCGCACAACTGGTGGCCCTGGGAGCAGAGCTCCGACGGCTGGGCGAGGCCGGTGATCTTCAGGCCTTCCTGGCGGCGGACATCGAGTTCCACCAGCTGCTGCTCCGGAGCTGCGGCAACGAGATGTTCCGGGCGCTGGAGGGCATGGTGGCCGAGGTGCTCACCAGCCGCACCCAGCAGGGGCTGATGCCGTTCAAGCCGCGGAACGAAGCACTGCAGGCGCATGAGGATGTTGCTGCGGCGGTGGCTCGCGGCGATACTGTGGTGGCCGAACGGGCCATGCACCACATCCTGGACGAGGTCCGGAACGCCATGGGGCTGGGGTAGCCCGACTGAACTGTGGCTGAGCCTGTTGAAACCACGAACGGCCCTGAACCGCATGACCGGTGCTGCCCAGCGCCGCTTGTGCGGTTTGGGGCCGCTGACGCCATTTGCCTTTCGGCACACCCGGGTTAACAAAAGCAGGGCCTGCCCGGAGGCAGACCCTGCTTGAAGAAACCTAACGGTCCCGGAACCCTAGGAAATTAGAGAGCCTGGATGTTGGTTGCCTGGGGACCCTTGGGGCCCTGCTCGGTGTCGAAGGAAACCTTCTGGTTCTCTTCGAGGGAGCGGAAACCGTTGGAGTTGATCGCAGAGTAGTGTGCGAAAACGTCCTGTGAGGAGTCATCGGGGGAAATGAAGCCGAAGCCCTTTTCAGCGTTAAACCATTTGACGGTACCAGTAGCCATTATTTTTGTCCTTCGTGAAGGTGGAGGGAAAATCCCGACTTTCGGGCCCTCCGGCGTGGGGTGTTCAAAAACCGCTACTTCAGAAGAACGCGGACTTTCGACCGCGCGTACTGCCTGAACTACCAACTGCATAAACACAACAACAAGAACCACACTACAGGAGATTCCGCCGGGGTCGAGCCAACTACGTCACAGGGCGCCCTCCCGGTCATCCGGATTGTTGTCCCCATCGCCATATCCTCTGCAGCTGTGAAAGCATTCCCTGTGGGCCGTTCACGAGGTCCGTCATCAGAATTGGGGGCACGATGAACCGCCGAACGAACCGGCTGCCGCAACACTTTCTGGCAACCCTCCTGGTGCTGGGGACAACCGTTGTGGTTGGCTGCACCGCGCCGGAGGGACCCGCAACGGAGACAAGCAGCCCCCCGCCAGTCACCGCGTCCGCCGCTCCCGTGGCCGAAAGCTTCCCTAAATATGACGCGGTGCGCGCGGGGATGGTGGCCGCCCTGGAAGAGAAGATGCCGGATATCAGCTGGACCGTGGACGAACCTGCCACTCTGGCCCGGGTGAAAGACGGCCGGTGCATGCTGTACCCGCAAACCATGAAAAGCAATGTGGACGTTGTGCAGCCGTCGAACCAGTTCGCCGACATCTTCTCCGCGGGCGACCCCGTCCTGGCGCAGCACGGCTTTCCCGCTTTCGACGGAACAGACACGGTAGCCGGCGGCTGGGTGGTGGCCCGCAGCACCGACGCGGCCGGCGCCACCCTGACCATTGAATCCAAGAGCCCTGCCTACCTTCGCATCAGCGTCCCGGTGGACTCCCCCGCCTGCGATCCAAAGGAAATACCCGCGGGCTGACGGGGAAGTTCTCCCCATCGCGGCATGCACCGCTGCACGAATAGCATGACTGTGGCTTGAAGCTCATCAAAGGGGGACTCACGGGATGCCTGGATTCTACGGCGCCGATACTGAACAGCTGCGGGCACTGGCCAAAACAATGTCGCAGCATTCCGAGAAGATGACGGCGTTGTCCATGGAACTGGGCCAACTCCTGGCCCGGACCCGGTGGGAAGGCCGTGATGCCACCGCTTTCCAAGCCGCGTGGGACTCGGAGCACAGGCCGCTGTTGAAGCGTGTTGCCGCGGATCTCCAGAGCCAGGCGGAGGACCTGAACCGGAACGCGGACCAGCAGGACAAAGCGAGTACCGGGGCAACGGGATCCGGCACCTCGGGAACACCGGACTCGAACCCGCCCGGAGATCCGGGGCCGCTGGATCCGGACCGCCCGGATGTGAATGTCCCCGGCGATGTCCGTGAAGACCCTGACGCCGGCGACCCTGAAGATATCCAGCAGGGCCAGATCGGCGACTGCTGGCTCCTGGCAGGAATCGGCTCGGTGGCCCAGATGCTGGAGCGGGAAGGCAAACTTGATGAGTTCCTCGCCGAACACCTGAAGCCTGTCGGAGATCCGCCCACGCACTGGGTGGTGACCCTGTACGAGGACGGCGAGCCCGTGGAGGTCACCGTCGAGGCCAAATCCACCGAGGGCGGCGTCCGGGGTGCGGACGGGCAGCCGAACTGGCTGTCCATCTACGAACGCGCAGCAGCGGAGCACCGGGGCGGTTCCTATGACGACATCGACGGCGGCTTCAGCCACGAGGCAATGGAGCTCATGACGGGAAGGTCCGCGGACAGGGACGGCGAGCTGGACCTGGATGAGATCGAGGACAGGCTTGGTAACGGCCAGGCCGTGTCCGTGGGGACTGAAGACACCAAGGATGAAGACTTCGACTGGGTCTGGGAGTCCGATGAGGTCAACCGGACCGACGTTGTCCCCAACCACGCCTACGTCGTGGTCGACGTGAAAACCAACGACGACGGCGAGAAGGTCATCGTCCTGGCCAACCCGTGGGGCCCCTCCGGCGGCTACATGAGCGGCGACGACGACCACAAGTCCGGGACGCTGGAACTGACCGAGGATGAGTACAAAGAAAACTTCGACTCCGTGTACTCCGTGGACACGAAGTAAGGATGGCCGTGGAACAGCTCGTCACAGTGAAACAGGGCATGCAGCCCAGGTTCGGCGATGTCCTGGTGGGGATCGTGAAGATCGGCGTGGCGGACGGCGCCCCGGCCATCCAGGTCTGGATCCGGACCGCGGAGCAGGAACGCAAGCAGGCCTTCCGGGAAGGCCAGTCCGTGGCCCTGCCCGGCGCCGGGACCCTGCGTTTTGATTCGATCAGCCCCGCCGGGGCCGGCACCGCAGCATCGGCCGTCCTGGCCTACGACGCCGTCGTACCCGCCTGACCTGCGGCAGGAGGCCCGAACCTCTGTACCCCGGCGGCGGTGCGGGCATATCCTGCAACCAAACTGCCCAGCTGACGGGAGAAATAACCATGGAGATGCCCAAGGCGTCCGACGCCGACAAAGAACGCTTCCGCTCGATTGTCCCCGACCATCCGGACGTGCTGGTGAAGCCGATGTTCGGCAACCTGGGCGCGTTCGTCAACGGCAACATGTTCGCCGGCCTGTTCGGGTCCACGGTCGGCGTCAAGCTGTCCGAGGACGACCGGGTGCTGCTGGAGTCCTCCGAGAGGACCCTGCCGTTCGGCCCTGCGGAGCGTCCGATGGCCGGTTACTCCGGCCTGCCTGAGATGTGGAATGAAGAGGGCGACGGCGACGACGCCCGGGCAAAGGCATGGGTCACCAAGGCGTATGAATACGCCGTCACCCTCCCGCCTAAGGAGCCGAAGGCACCAAAGGCCAAAGCTGCCAAGACGAGCTCCGGTGGTTGAGCCTGTCGAAACCTCGGCGGTTGAGCCAGCCGAGCCCCGGTGGTTGAGCCTGTCGAAACCCCTGCCGAGCTGCGTGCCCGCCGCGCCGGGACTAACGTAAGTCCGGCGTTTCAGTCCCTGTCGGCATAGCGGCCGCGACCGCTTCGACGGCGGAGCGCGGGCTTGTGAGGACAGGGACCGTGAGTCCGCTGAGCAGGGCGGCCGCGGGTTCCATGCTTGCCTGTGCGAGAACGACGACGTCGCAGCGGCCTGCGAGCGCACGTGCCGCCCGGGCGATGCGCGAGTGGTAGGCGTCCGCATCGCCGGCCAGGAAGGCGTCCCACGCACCCTCGACGACACTGACGTCAACGGAGATATCCGATCCTGCGTCTGCGGCTTCCTCGGCGAGGACGCGGGTGGTGGGCTCGACGGTGCTCGTCAGCGCCACAAGGACACCGACTCGTGGACCGAGACCCACGGCCCGGCGAAGCATCGGCCGATCGATACGGATCACCGGCATCCCATCGCCCGACAGCTCCTCCGCCACCTCGCCGAGAGTGGAGCAGGTGCACAGGACCACCTCGCATCCAGCATCCCGAAGCTCCACGAGATGGGCGGCGACGACAGCCCGGACGCTCCCCGCCGTCCCCTCCCGCCGCGCGAGCTCCAAAGCGTCGGGATCCACGCGGTGGACCGTGGCGGCGTTGGGCAGGTGTTCCCGGGCAAGGCCTTCGAACGTCGCCACGTGAACGTCCGCCGTGTGGAGGAAGCCAACCGTGCCGGCAGCACCGGAGCGTAGTTCGGTCATGGAGCCTGACTGTAGCAGGGCCCGGTTTGGCGCCCGCTACGGATGCACCAGCACCTTCACCACTGTGTCCTTGTGGTTGATGAGGGTGTCGAAGCCCTGCTCCACCAGGTTCTCCAGCGCAATCCGGCCCGTGATGAACGGCTTGAGGTCCACCTTGCCTTCCTGCACCATCCTGATCACGGCGGGGTGGTTCCGGACATAGGCGATGGTGCCGCGCAGGTCGATCTCCTTGAGGACCAGCTTCTGCATGTCCACGGTGGCCGGCGCGCCCCAGATGGCCACGTTGACCACCACTCCCCCGGGCCGCGTGGCGTCGAGCATGGTGTCCAGAACAGCGTTGACGCCGGCGCATTCGAACGCGACGTCGGCCCCGGTGCCGCCGGTCAGCTCGAGCACCCGCGCCGGAACGTCCTCGCGACTGGGGTCCAGCACATGGTCAGCGACCCCGCTGGACGTGGCCTTCTCCTTGCGGGCCTGGGACAACTCGCTGACGATCGTGGTCACGCCCATGCCCTTCAGCACTGCCGCGGTCAGCAGCCCGATCGGCCCGGACCCGCCCACCAAAGCAACATCACCCGCCTTCACGCCGCTGCGCTCCACCGCATGGTGCGCCACGGACAGCGGCTCGATCAGGGCTGCCTCGTCGAGGGGAATGCCGCCGATGGGATGCACCCACCTCTTGTCCACCACAATCTTCTCGCTCAGGCCCCCGCCGCCGCCGGAGAGGCCGATGAACCCCATTTTCCGGCACAGGTGGTAGCTGCCCGCCTGGCACATGTCGCATTCGTCATCCACGAAATAAGGCTCGACGACGACGTTGTCCCCCACCGCGAGCCCCTCGACACCTTCGCCGACTTCAGACACGGTCCCCGAGAATTCGTGCCCCATGGTTACCGGCGCGTCCTCGTGCGAGAGCGGGTGCGGGTGTCCCGGGGCGGGGACGAAGATGGGCCCTTCCAGGTACTCGTGCAGGTCGCTGCCGCAGATGCCGCACCACGCGACGTCGATCTTCACCGCCCCGGCGCGGAGTTCCGGTTCCGGGATGTCCTCGATCCGGACGTCCTCACGGCCGTGGAAACGGGCTGCCTTCATGATGCGCTCTTCCTTTCAGCGGGTGTCGTGGCTGGGTTGCAGTTCGTAGACCGGGGTTTCCAGTCCTTCCATCCGCGCCTTGAGCTGCAGGGCCAGGTAGGAGGAGTAATGGCGGCTCTGGTGCAGGTTGCCCCCGTGGATCCAGAGGTTGGGCACGTTGGTGGGCTTCCACATGTTGCGCAGCTCGCCCTCCCAGGGGCCCGGGTCCTTGGGAGTGTCCGAGCCGTACCCCCAGCACTTGCCCACCCGGTCCGCCACCTCGGGAGAGACAAGGTCCGCCAGCCAGCCGTTCATGGAGCCATAGCCGGTGGCGTAGACAATCAGGTCCGCCTCCAGCTCGGTGCCGTCGTCCATGACCACGGCGTTGCCGGTGATCTTGGAAACCTGCCCGGACTTCAGCTTCACCCGGCCATCGATGATCAGCTGGGAAGCGCCGACGTCGATGTAGTAGCCGGAGCCGCGCCGCAGGTACTTCACGAACAATCCGGACCCGTCCACCCCGAAGTCCAGGTCGAACCCGGCGGCCTCCAGCTGCGAGTAGAACTCGGCATCCCGTTCGGCCATCGCCTGGTACACGGGCACCTGCGCCTCGGGCAGGATCCGCATGGGCAGGGACGCAAACAGCAGGTCTGCCTTCTCTGTGGTCACTCCGGCAGCCAGCGCCTTCTCCGAATACAGGTCGCCGAGTGCCAGGTCCATCAGTGACTCGCTCCGGGCGATGTGGGTGGAGGACCGCTGCACCATGGTGACGTCGGCGCCGTGCTCCCACAGGTCGGCACAGATATCGTGTGCGGAATTGTTGGACCCGATCACCACGGCCTTCTTGCCGGTCCAGTCCCCGCCGCCCGGGTGCTGCGAGGAATGCCGCTGCTCCCCCAGGAAGGACTGCGCGCCGTCGAACGTTGGGATATTCGGGTAGCCGGACACACCCAGGGCGAACACCAGCTGCTTGGGCCGCAGCGTCACGGGCTCCCCGTTGCGGAGGACGTTGACCACCCATTCCTGCGTGCCGTCGTCGTACTCTGCGCCCACACACTCGGTGCCGCCCCAGTAGTTCAGCTCCATGATCCGGGTGTAGTGCTCCAGCCAGTCGCCGATCTTGTCCTTGGCCGCGAAGACGGGCCAGTCGTCCGGGAACTTCATATAGGGCAGGTGGTCGTACCAGACGGGGTCGTGCAGGTGCAGGGACTTGTAGCGGTTGCGCCAGGAGTCGCCCGGCTTCTCGTTTTTCTCGATGACCAGGGTGGGGACGCCGAGGCGCCGCAGCCTCGCGGCGAGGCCGATGCCGCCCTGCCCGCCGCCCACAATCACGCAGTACGGCTGTTCGTCGTAGCCGAGCCGGGCCTCCCGTTCCTCCTTGAGCTCCAGCCAGGAACGGCGGCCTTTGATGATTTCGTGCGCCACACCCTGGTCGCGGCGCGGCCCCTTTTTCTCTTCGAAGCCCTTTAGCTCCTGCATCGTGGTGAGCAGGGTCCAGCATTTTCCGTTCCGGAGCCGGAGGTGGCCGTAGCCCCGGGCGGCGCCGGTTTCGAACGTGATCCAGGCTTCCACAGTGCCGTTAGCGCCCTCGCTGCCGGTTGCGTCCTCAGACAGGGCCCAACCAGAAGGCTGCACGTGGTCCAGCGTGGCCTCGAGCATCCGCCGGATATCGCCCTTGCCTTCCAGCGTTTTGAGGTTCCAGGTGAATGCCACGAAGTCCCGCCAGAAGCATTCGTCGTCGAAGAGCTCCAGCGCGGCGTCCACGTCGCAACGCTGCAGCGCGGCGTCCAAACCCGCCAGCCAGGCCTGCGCGGCTGCCGTGGGTGTTTCGGTCATGTCCACTCCTTTGTGTTGGTCCGTGTAGCTCCGCCCGTGGAATCCCCTGCGATATGCTGGACCGGGCGTGAGCTGCATCACCATTGGAACTCCGCGGGGGTTTCAACCGCGTTACACACTGCAGGCAACGGCGCTGGCAGGAGGAAGCTGTGGACTACGGCCTGAGGTTTTCGGATCCGGCAAAGTATGCACGTGCGCTGCGCCGTGCCCACGAGCTGGTGATCTCCGGCGTCCCGCGCCCGGAAATCCCGGATGTCCTGGCCGATTCGTGGCGCCGTTCCATGGCCTTGGGCATCAGCCCGGACCAGCACAGTCCGCGGCACCTGCATGACGCAGCCGAGGTGCTGGAGCTCCGCCGGGAGCACCGGCTGCAGCAGGTCATGCCGGCCCTCGACGAGCTGCTGGCGGATTCCTCAAGCTCCGGCAGGCACCTGCTGGTGCTTACGGATGCCAGTGGCGAGATCCTGTGGCGTGTTGGCAGCCCTGAAGTGTTGCGGCGGGCGGACCGGCTGGAGTTCTTCGAGGGGGCGGACTGGTCGGAAGCGGGCATCGGCACCAACGCGATCAGCGAGGCCCTGGTGACCGGGCGGCCCGTGCAGTTGTTCTCCGCCGAGCACCTGGTCCGGACCCACCATGAGTGGGCGTGCACGGCGGCGCCCATTACGGACCCGGCCACCGGCCGCCTGCTCGGCGTGCTTGACGTCTCCGGCCCCCTGGACACCCTCACCGCGGACACACTGCGGATGGTGCGGTGCGCGGTCCGGGTTGCCGAGTCGCTGCTGGTGGCGCCCGACGGCGGGAAGCCGGCAGGTGCCCCTTCTCCGGTCCGCGCGTCCCGGCAGTCCCCGCGCCGGCAGTCCCCGCGGCCAGCGGCCGCCGTCGAGTCGCTGGAGCTGCTGGGCGACCGGCCTGCCGCCCTGTTCCGGGACGGCAGCCGGGTGCCGCTGACGCTGCGCCGCGCGGAGATCCTGGCGTTGCTGGATTCCCGGCACCAGGGCTGGAGCGCGGAGGAACTTGCCTACGAGCTCCACGGCGATGCGGGCACGCCGGTGGCCATCCGCACGGAGATGTTCCGGGTCCGCTCCCTGCTGGGTGAGGCCGTGGAGTCGAACCCCTACCGGCTGGCTGCCGGCCTGGCGGGCAGCTCGGACTCGGGGCGGGTGCTTCGGCTGCTGCATAAAGGGCGGGTCTCCGACGCGCTGCAGGCCTACCGCGCTCCCCTGCTCAGCCGCTCCGGTGTTCTGTCGGTGCAGCTGCTCCGCGACCAGCTGGATCTCGCGGTGGGCTCGGCCGTGCGGTCCAGCGGTGACGCCGGGCTCCTGGCCCGCTGGCTGTCCACGGATATGGGCGCGAGTGATTTTGCCGCTGTTGAGGCGCTCGGACAACTGGTGGGACGTGGCGATCCGCGGTACCTGGCGTTCCTGGCCTCCTGCGGTGGCTAAGCCCCCAGAAGCGCACATCAACAGCCCTTGTCACGCCGTTAACCGTTCATTCATATCCTCCTCAGGACCTGTCCAACCGGCCCTCCTACGGTCGAAGCCATGGACAACATCTCACGCAGATCCCTCATCTCCGCCGGCCTCGGGGCCGGCCTGGTCGCCGCCCTGCCAAGTGCCGCCGTCGCTGTTTCAACAGCGGACGACGCCGGACTCCGCACCGATCCCTTCCTGCTCGGCATCGCCTCCGGTGAGCCGTGGTCGGACGGCTTTGTGATCTGGACACGGCTCGCTTTGGACCCGCTGGCCGAGGACGGCCTGGGCGGCATGCCCTCCCGCAACGTCGCGGTGGCATGGGAAGTGGCGGAGGACGCCGGCATGCGCACCGTAGTAGCCCGCGGCGTCGAACACGCCCGGATCGAAACCGCCCACTCCGTCCACGTGGAGCTCCGCGGCCTCAAGCCCGGCCGCGAGTACTTCTACCGGTTCCGCACCGGCCGGCACATCAGCGCCGTGGGCCGCACCCTCACCAGCCCGGCACTGCACGAGACGCCCGCCGCGCTGGCCATGGCGTTCGCCAGCTGCTCGCAGTACGAGCACGGCTACTTCACCGCCTACACCCGCCTGGCCGAGGACCACCCGGACCTGGTGCTGCACCTGGGCGACTACCTGTACGAATACAAGAAAGACAGCTACGTGATCGGCGGCGGCAACCCGCGCGACCACCAGGGCCCGGAGACCAGCACCCTGCAGGGCTACCGGCAGCGGCACGCGCAGTACAAGTCCGACGCCGACCTGCAGGCCGCGCACGCGATCGCACCATGGCTGGTGGTCTGGGATGACCACGAAGTGGACAACAACTGGGCGGACGAGGTCCCCGAGAACACCGACGCCGGGCAGCTGAACGACACCACCGAGCGGTTCCGGCAGCGCCGCTCCGCCGCGTTCCAGGCGTACTACGAGAACATGCCGCTGCGCGCCTCCTCCGTGCCTGCCGGGTTCGACATGAAGATCTACCGCACCATCCAGTGGGGCCAGCTGGCCAACTTCCATATGATGGATACCCGGCAGTACCGCGACGACCAGCTCGCCGGGGACGGCTGGAAGAAGAACGTGGCCGAACGCCTGGCCGAGGACCGCACCATCACCGGCGCCGAACAGGAGAAGTGGCTGCTGGACGGGTTCAGGAGCTCCACGCAGCGCTGGGACATCCTGGGCCAGCAGGTGTTTTTCGCCGAGCGTGACCGCGCCCAGGCCCTCGAGATCGACGACGTCTCGATGGACGGCTGGGACGGCTACGCCGCCTCCCGCCGCCGCATCACCCAGGGCTGGCTGGACGCGAAGGTGCGCAACGCCGTCGTCCTCACCGGCGACGTGCACCGCAACTGGGCCAACGACCTCAAGGTGGACTACAAGGATCCCGCCTCCCCGGTGGTCGGCTCGGAGCTGGTGTGCACCTCCATCACCTCCACGGGCAACGGCACCGGTTCCACGACGGACCCGGTGATGGCGTGGAACCCGCACCTGAAGTTCTACAACGACAACCGCGGTTACGTGAACACGAAGATCACCAAGGACTCGATGACGGCTGACTTCCGGACGCTGGAGTACGTCACGACGCCGGGCGCTCCGGTTTCCACGAAGGCCTCGTTCAGGATCCAGGACGGGGTGCCCGGACTGCAGTAGCGGCGCGACCGGAAGGCTGTGGGGCGGTCAGCGATCCTCGCTGGCCGCCCTACCCGCGTCTGACGTGGCGAGATACCCGCAAAACGCAGCCAAGGAGGTCTGGTAGTAAGCCATCGCTTATCCCTTGACGGAACTGAACCCGCCCTGTAACAGTTAGGCGTGGGCGGATCGATGGAGAACCCCGGACGGACGGGCGAGGCGTCAATCCCCGGCGGGCGCCCTCAAGGTTCAGCTGATCCCCCGCCACTCCTGGAAGTCCGTGGACTGACCAAGAGTTTCTTCGGGATTCCCGTTCTGGAAGACGCCCACCTTACCCTTCACCGGGGCCAGGTCCACGGGCTCGTGGGTGAAAACGGCGCCGGGAAATCCACGCTGATGAAAGTGCTCGCGGGCGTCTACCAGCCGGACGCGGGAACGGTGCTTCTGGACGGCCGGGAAGTCAGTTTCAGCCACCCTACAAAGGCCCACGAAGCCGGCCTCTCGTCGGTATTCCAGGAGTTCAACCTGCTTCCCGACCGGACGGTGGCCGAGAACATCTACCTGGGCCGGGAGCCCCGCCGCGGAGTCCTGGTGAACAAGGCGCTGATGAACGCGAAAACGGCGGAACTGCTGGAGTCGCTCGGGATCACCGCCATCCGGCCCACCGCGCAGGTGCGGACCCTGACCGTTGCTGAGCAGCAGGTAGTGGAGATTGCGAAGGCTGTCAGCTACGACGCCCGGATCGTTTCCATGGACGAGCCCACCGCCGCACTGGCCGGCGCCGAAGTTGAGCTCCTCTACCAGATCGTGTCCCGCCTCCGGGAACGTGGAACGGCCATCCTCTATGTCTCCCACCGGCTTCGGGAGCTCTTTGACCTGTGTGACGTCATCACCGTCCTGAAGGACGGCCGCGTGGTCAGCACCGGTCCCGCCTCCGAACTCGACGATACAAGGCTGGTCCGGCTGATGGTGGGCCGGCCCATTTCAGCCTTCTTCCCGGACAAACTGCCCCCTGAGGACAGCGGCGCCGACGTCCCCGCACAGCCGATCCTCGAACTGCACGATGCCGGAAACGGCCAGCTGGACGGGATCAGCTTCAGCGTCCAGCCGGGTGAGATTGTGGGGGTGGCCGGACTGCAGGGCTCCGGCCGGACTGAGCTGCTGCACGCCATTTTCGGTGCCGCGCCCCTTACCCGCGGCACCATGAAGGTGGAAGGCCGTGAAGTGGCACCCAAATCGCCGCGGGAGGGGGTCCGTGCACGGATGGCCCTCATCACGGAAGACCGCAAGGCTGAGGGCCTGAGCCTGAACCAGTCCATCCTGAACAACGCGCTGACCGTCATCAGATCGGTTTTCCCGCGCCGCACCGGGGCGGCCCGAACCGAGATCCCCGGCGTGTTTTCCTCCCTGGAAGTTGTGGCCCGCGACCTGGACCAGGAGGTGCAGTACCTCTCCGGCGGGAACCAGCAGAAAGTGGTCCTTGCCAAGTGGCTGGCCATCCGCCCCCGCCTGGTCCTGCTGGACGAACCGACCCGCGGCATTGACGTGGGAGCCAAAGTGGCGGTGTACCGGCTGATGCGCAAGCTGGCAGCCGAGGGCAAAGCCATCCTGATGGTATCCAGCGAGTTGCCTGAGGTCATCGGGATGTCGGACCGGATCCTGGTGATGCGCGACGGGCGCCTCGCGGGCGAGCTTCCGGCCGGAACGTCCGAGGAAGCCGTCCTGCAGCTGGGAACGGGCGCCAGGACAGCATCTGGAGGAGGAACATGAAACAACGGGGCAGCTTCTTCGACCGCCTGTCCTCCACACAGATCGTCTACCTGGTGGCGCTGCTGACCCTGATCGTGGGCGCCGTTCTCGTCAGCACGGTGGGTCGGAATTTCTTCAGCCAGGGCAACATCTCCAGCATCCTGACCGGAACCAGCGTCCTCGGTTTCATCGCGATCGGACAGACGCTGGTCATCCTGGCCGGCAGCCTGGACCTCTCGGTCCCCTATGTTGCCAGCCTGGCCAGCCTTATTGCCGCCGGGGTGATGGCCAACAACCCGGGCAACGTCCTGCCCGGGGTCCTGCTCACGCTGGGCGCCGCGGCCATCATCGGCCTGGCCAACGGGCTGATCGTGGCCCGCCTCAACGTGCACGGGTTCATCGCCACGCTGGGCATGGGCCTGATCATCAGCGGCTACCTTGCGACCAATTTCAAGGGCAGCTTCGGACAGACCCCGCTCTCGTTCCGGCTGATCGGGGCGACCGGCCTGGGACCAGTTCCCATCTCGACCATCATTATGCTGGCCTGCGCGGGCCTGGCCATGCTGCTGCTCCACCGCACCCGGATGGGCCACCACCTCTACGCCGTCGGCGGTGACATTTCCGTGGCCCGGACCTCTGGAATCCGCATCGACCTGCCGGTGATCACGGCCCATGTGATCTGTTCGCTGCTGGCAGGAATGGCGGGCCTGCTCCTCGCCAGCCGGCTGGGTGTGGGCAGCCCGACGGTGGGTTCCCAGGGCGGTTACGACCTGCTTTCCATCGCCGCTGTGGTCCTCGGCGGCACCCTGCTGGCCGGCGGCAAAGGGACCATCACCGGTACCCTGGGCGGCGTCCTCATCTTCGCCATGCTGGACAACATCATGTCCGTCATGCAGATCAACCCCTTCCTCAAGGACGTGGTCAGGGGCGTGGTGATCGTCGTCGCCGTCGCCGTGTACGCCCGCCGCAGGATCGTCAACAGACCTGAGCGGTTCAGTTCGAAGGGCCCGGCGGAAGCGCCTGCCGCACAGCCTGCATCGGCTTCACCGGCGGAGGGACCATGAGCACCGTACTGCCCTCGGACCGCAGTGCGGTCCTCCGGCAAAACCGCGCCAGCAGATCCCAGCGGCTCCTGCGGGCTTTGCGTACGCCCGGGGGTGCCGTTTTCATCCTGTTGATCGGGCTCCTGGCGGCCATCATCGCGCTGAACCCCTCCTTCGGGGAGCCGGGCTCCTTCATCCGGTTCATCGGCAGGACAGCGCCGATTGCCATCGCCGCCATCGGCCAGTACTTCGTTATTGTCGGCGGCGAGTTCGACTTGTCCATGGGATCAGTGGTGACCATGCAGGTCATCGTTGCCGGCAACCTCATCCGGCAGGACGACTCGAGGGTGATCCCGGTCCTGATCCTCATGTTTGTGCTCGGGGCCTTCATCGGACTGGTGAACGGGCTGATCACAACACTCCTGAAGGTACCCAGCTTCATTGTGACGCTGGGCATGATGCTGGCCCTGCTCGGGCTGGTCCTCTACTGGACCGGCGGCGCGGCCCAGGGAAACCCGGCGGACAGCTTCCGCCAGATCGGGCGCGGCGGGATCCAGGACGTCCCGGTCCTGGACATCATTCCGTACCCCGTCATCATCCTGGCGGCGGTGGCCATCCTGGCGGTGGTCCTGATGCGCCGCCCCTTTGGCCGCATGCTCATCGCCGTCGGGGACAACCCGAGGGCTGCTGAACTGTCCGGTTCCCGCGTCTGGTGGGTGCGGACGCGGGCGTTCGTCATCTCGTCACTGTCGGCCACCGTGGCCGGCATCCTGCTCGTGGGCTATGCCGGAGTCCACCCGTCCGTGGGGCGGGGCTACGAGTTCACGGCGATTACCGCCGTCGTGCTCGGTGGCGTGGTGCTGGGAGGCGGACGCGGCTGGGTGCTGTCCGCGGCGGCCGGCGCGTTCGCCCTCGAGGCGCTGTTCACCCTCCTGAACTTCATGGGGGTCCAGGCCACGTGGCGGGACACCGTCCAGGGGGTCATCATCATTATCGCTGTGGCAGCAGCGTCCAAGTCATGGCAGCGAAAACGCAAGGGAGCCACATCCGCTGCCCATGACGAACGGCACCAGCTAAGCGCAGCACCCATGCCCCGCGAGGGCACCGAACAAGGAGGAGATCGAGTCTGATGCGCAAACACTCTATCCGCGCTGTCGCGCTTGGGGCGGCGTTGCCGCTGGTGGTGCTGACTGCCTGTACCACCACGGATCCGTCGGTTACCGAAACGACCGCACCGGGCACCGGCTCACCGGCGGCAACCACTCCGGCCAGCCAGGACTGGTTTGACCAGAAGCTGTACGATGACCAGTTTGAGCAACGCTCGGCGTCCTTTGAAGGGAACGCGGAGCAGCCTTACCTGCAGTACATTGCCGGTGACATGACGGACACGGCGAAGTTCGCCTCCTCCGGGGCGAAGAAGGTCTGCTTCGCCAATGCCTCCATCTCGAACCCGTGGCGCCAGACCGGCTGGATCACCATGAACCAGCAGCTCAAGGTCCTGCAGGACTCGGGGGCCATTTCGGAGATGGAAACCCGGGATGCCAAGGACAACGACAACACTCAGATCGCGGACATTGACTACTTCATCGACGAGGGAAACTGCGATGCGTTCGTCATCTCGCCCAACTCGACGGCGGCCCTGACGCAGGCCGTGGAACGCGCCTGCGAGACCGGCAAGCCGGTGGTGGTCTTTGACCGCGGCGTGGAAACCGACTGCGCCACCACGTTCATCCACCCGATCGGCGGCTTCGCCTGGGGCATCGACACCGCCACGTTCCTGACCGACAAGCTGCAGTCCGGCGACAAGGTGGTGGCCCTCCGCATCCTTCCGGGCGTGGACGTGCTGGAACACCGCTGGGCGGCGGCGAAGAAGATCTTCGAGGAGAAGGGCATCGAGGCCAAGGACTACTTCACCGGGGCAGACCCCACCGAGATCAAGAAAATCATCTCCGATGAACTGGCCACGGGCGACGTCAAGGGTGTGTGGATGGACGCCGGCGACGGTGCGGTGGCTGCCCTCGAAGCCTTCGAGGATGCCGGCAAGGACCTTCCGGTAATGACCGGCGAGGATGAGATGAGCTTCCTGACCAAGTGGAAGGAAACCGGCATCGATGCCATGGCCCCTGTCTACTCCAACTTCCAGTGGCGGACCCCGCTGCTGGCCGTGGAAAAGATCTTCAAGGGTGAGCAAGTCCCGGCCGAATGGATTCTCCCGCAGAAGCCCATCCTCGCGGACGAGCTGGATTCCTGGCTGGAGCGCAACCAGGGGATGCCCGGCGGCCACTACGCCAAGTTCGGCGGAGAAGACCTTCCCGGCTACCCGCAGGTCTGGCAGCAGCGGCAGATCCCCTAACCCTGCGCTTAGGGCGGCGTTGGAGGGAGCGGCGTGAAGCGTCCCATCGGGATCAGCACATGGGTCTGGGAGTCTCCCCTGACCGATGCCAACCTGGGCGGACACCTGGCGAGGATCGCCGCGTTGGGGTTTGACGCCGTCGAACTCCCGCTGGAAAACGCCGGCGACTTCACCGCCCTCGCGGCGCGCGAAGCCCTGGAGTCCACGGGGCTGACTCCGTTCCTAGTCGGTGCCATGGCGCCGGGGCGGGACCTCGTGTCCGCGGCCCCGGCGTCCGTGGAAGGGACGCAGGCCTACCTTTTGGACTGCATCAGCATGGCCGCAAGTATCGGTTCGCCCACTGTGTGCGGCCCGTTCTACGCCCAGACCGGCCGGGTCTGGCGGATGTCGCCGGAGCAGCGGCGGGAGGCCTACACCGAGCTGCGCCGGAACCTGGAGCCGGTAGCCGCCCGGGCCCGGGAAGCGGGCGTGGTGCTGGGCATTGAACCGCTGAACCGGTATGAAACGTCGCTGATCAACACCGTGGACCAGGCGCTCGAGGCGCTGGGGCCGTTGCTGGGCAACGGCGTCGGCATTGCCCTGGACAGCTACCACCTGCACATCGAGGAGCGCTCGCTGGCCGCCGCGGTCCGGGCGGCCGGCGAACTCGTGGTCCATGTGCAGGTGTGCGGGAACGACCGCGGCGCACCCGGCGGGGACCAGACCGACTGGGAAGGCTTCCTGCAGGCCCTGGAAGAAGTGGGCTACAGCGGACCGCTGAACATTGAAAGTTTCACCGTGGACAATGCGGCGATTGCCGTTGCGGCGTCCATCTGGCGGCCGCTGGCCCCCAGCCAGGATGAGCTGGCTGCCAGCGGCCTGGCATTCCTGCGCGGTTTGTAAACGTATTACGACGGCGGCGGGCCGGCTGTGGAGCCGGTCACGCCGCCCCGCTCATCCACCGTGACCAGGCTGTGGTGACCGGGATAGACCGTGATGGCCACGGCCAGGAGGGCGCCCAAGCCGGCAAGGGTCCACCACGCCACCAGATACTGGTCCCCGCCCTGCAGTTCGGCGAGAAAGAACTGCGTGAAGCTGTTGAAGGCGGCATGGAACAAGATCACCACCGGCAGGCTGCCCCGCGTGCAGTTATAGAGCCAGGCAAGGATTACAGACAGCGCCCCGATGTAGACTGCGAACGGCACCAAGGGGCGCTGGCCCGGATCGGACACCAGTTCCGGAAGGTGCCAGGGCAACCACACCAACGCCACCATCAATGCGGACGCCAGTGCGTTCCGCGTGACCTGCAGCCGTGGAAGAAGAAAACCCCTCCAGCCCAGCTCCTCAAAGATGCCCACGATGACGATCGTGACCGCAATCGAACTGGCAACCTGCAACGCGTCAGATGGCTCCCAGCTCAGGGCCGGAGCTCCGGCCATCACCGCTGCAAGACGGGCAAGACCCGGAACGGCGAACGGCACACCCAATGCCACTGCGTACCAGCCAAAGTTGACCCGCCATCGCCAAAGCTGGCGGAGGAAATTGATCAACTCCCGGCGGCCACCTGCCAAGAATGCCACCAGGACCGCGGCCAGCCCGGGCCCGAACGGCACCAGTGGACTACTGCCCGGGTTCAGCAGGACCAACGGCCAGATACACCAAGAGACCGCGTAGGCCAGGACGAGGTAAAGCACGATTTCGTGCCGGGCCGCCCACCCGCGCACCCGGTGTTTGTCCGTCGTCATCGCCGACCTTCTTTGCCCACGCCTGGACTTTAAAGTCTGGCACCGTCTGCTGAGCCCAGACAGGGCAACGGCACCCCTGATGGACATTAGGTAGGTCCACCGGGGCAGCAGGAACGACGACGGCGGGACTTGCCTCCCGCCGTCGTCCTCCGTCGGTGCCCCAGACCACCTACTGACGTGAAGCCGGCAGATCAAACCGTGCGAAGCCCTCAAGCCATTCGGCAAAGTCCACCGCCAGCGCATCTGCCCCCGGCCGTGCAACAACCTGGACGGACAGCGGCAGGCCCTCGGACGAGAACGCGACGGGCAGCGAAACAACAGGGGCGCCAACCATGGTCACAGCCCTGCATTGCCCCATGATGTCCCAGCCAAAAATGGACTGCCCGTCAATGTCCAGCTTTCCGGACACGTCGCAGGCAGGTCCACCGGCCACCGGCAGGAGGACGATGTCAGCGGTATCGAAGACCGCCAAATCACGTCTTCTTGCCTGCCCGGATTCGGCAACAGCCGCTTCGAGTTCCCCTGCGTCTGTTTGCAAGGAGCGCTGGATGACGTCGAGGTTCGCAGGGAGAATCAGGTGCTCGTGGCCGGCGACAGCCGCGGCATGATCAATCATCGGATCAACAGGGCGGAGCCGGTTATAAGCTGCCAGCGACCCCGCGAAAAGATCCGGTACGTGCGTGAGTGTCCGGACCTCCGGCGCGATCCGCTCCGCCAATAAGGCGATCTTCTCCGACACTTCGCGGCGTACCGGCCCCAAGACAGAACCATCACTCCATGCAACCGCAATATTGCCGGGGACGGCCCCGGCGAGTGAAGTCCGAACCCCGGGGCGTAGATCCGTCAGCACTGCGAGCGCCGTCCGCAGGTCCCGGACTGATCGTGCGAGCGGGCCAATGACCTGAGTGGCGGCTTGAAGGCGGGCACCCGGCGGGGACGGGTTGGAGCCCCCATACCAGCCGCCCGCTCCCGGAACTATTCCCAGGTCAGGAACTGAACGCGGGGTGGGCCGCAGGGCGGTGATCCCCACGCATTGCGCGGGCCACCGCAGTGATCCGCCGTAGTCGGTGCCCAGGCCGAGTGCCGAAATGCCGGCAGCGACGGCGGCAGCCTCTCCACCGCTCGAGCCACCCGCCGTCGCACCGGGAAACCTGGGGTTGAGCGTCCGGCCACCGACGGCACTCTCGGTGATGGCACCGAACGCAAACTCGGGGCAATTGGTTTTGCCAATCACCACGGCTCCCGCCTCCTGCAGGCGCCGCACAGCAGTGGCAGTGAATGAGGCGATGTTTCCGGCGTATGCGGCACTGCCGCCGGTCAGCTGCAGACCTGCCACAGCGATGACATCCTTGACGCTCAGTGGAACACCGGCCAACGGCCCCGGATCCTCCCCGCGGGCCCGTCGGCGGTCCACCTCCCTCGCGGCAAGGGCAGCCCCGTCCCAGTCCTCCTGGATAAAGGCACAAAGAGCGGGTGCTGCACCGGCCCGCGACCGCGCCTCCGCCAGAACGCTCTCGGCGGAGGTTTCACCCGTGCGCACCGCGAAGGCGAGCGCGGTGGCGTCGCGGAGGGCAGTCTCCACCGGGCCAGTGCCCTGCAGGCTATCGTCCGGCACGCCTGCACCTGGCTTGTTTCGGGCCCGGAAGCCTCGGCGTTGTTGTCACGTGCAGAGCTCCCCTTGGGTGTCGGTGGCCCCGCACTTCATGGCCTTCATCCGGGAACGTACGGGTGGTTGAACCGAATGTATCAGGACGGCGTCCGCTGGAAGACATCACCAGAAGCACTTCCATCCCCCGCTGGGGGCCGTCCGTGATCCGGCCCGTGGAAACAGCCTGCTCGACGCCGGGCCGGCAGGCACGGCTGGAACGACGACGCCGGGACTACATAATGCAGGAGGCTTCAGTCAGCGTCGGGGAACGGCAGCCGCTGCCTTGATCCGAAGTTGGCCTGGGACCGCTGCTATCGCTCCCCCACGACCGGCATCGCCAACAGGGCATGCCGCAGGCCGGTGACCGGAATGTCCGGGAACTCTGCACGCATCGGCTCCGGGTCGAAGGCCGCGGCTCCGGATTCCTCCCAGACGCCGGCCCCGGCAACGCGCGCAAGGAAGGGTGAGAACGGCCTGGCCGCGACGGACAGGAATCGCTCGGCCGCGAGCGGAATTCGCTGGACAGATCCGTGACCGGCCCGTTCTACGATGGCCTCAGCCAACTCCATGCCCGTAGTCGTCTCCGAGCCCCATTCGATGATCCGGTTCCGCAGCGCCGGGTCGGACAGGGCACGGACGGCGAGGGCCGCGGCGTCCTGGACAGTTGTAAAGGTAGCCGGCGCAGAGCCGGATCCGAACACCAGCACCTTGCCTTTGGATTCCAGCGGGGCAGTGACGTTTGCAAGGCGCTGTTCCAGTAGCAGGCCAATCCGGATGACGGTCCACTCCACACCGGAGCTGCGCAGGGAGTCCTCCGCCGCAGCCTTGCAGCGCAGAAATTCGATGGGCCCATCGGGGGCGGCACCGTGCATGGACATCATGACCATGTGCTGGACTCCGGCAGCGGCCGCCGCGTGGATAAGCCTGATGGCGCCGTCGCGGTCCACCGCGCGGGGGTCGGAGTCCTTGAGGCCGAATCCCGACGCCGCAAACACGGCCGCGGTGCAGCCCGCCACTGCTTTCCCGCAGTCCGCCTCAGAGGCGAGGTCCCCGCGCAGATGCTCGACGCCGTCGCCCGCTACCTGCGGGAACGACGAGGAAACGCCGCGTGCCATGATGCGGACGCGGTGGCCGGCGCCTGCCAGCATGGGTACCAGGGCGCGGCCGAGGCGGCCGGTGCCGCCGACAACAAGAATCATGACCCCTCCGTCTCCCCCGCTGCTGCCCCATGGACGGCCATTCGGACCGCGGCATTGACGTCCCCAGACTCATGCTCGACCGGCTCCAGGTAGAAGTGCGCCGCGGTGATGACGTCGTTGCGGACGGTAAAGATGGCGACCCCCGCAGAGGCTGACACCGTTCCATCGGGCCGAGTCCCGCGGTTGCTCCACTCCATCCACAGTTTGCCGTCGGCGCCTATCGTTGCGTCGTGGACCGTGAGGCGGAGGTCAGGCAACCCGGCGAAGAGTGCTGCCCAGTTCTTGCGCACTTGGGCCGAGCCCTTGAAGCTCCGGGCGGGGTGAACGGGGGTGGTGTTCTCGTAGTCCGCCGCGAACTGCGCGACGACACCGTCCAGGTCGTGACGGTTTGCGGCGGCTACAACGCGCCTCACCGGGCCCTCGGGAAGGATTCCTGCTCCTGCTGCGTCCATGATCTGCTCCTTGTTTTATCCGTCGTGGAAGGCGGAGAGGCTGGTACGCTAAATTCGATACAGTTCACTGGAATGAACTGATGTAAGGAGCTTATGCCCGGTGGAACCTGAGGTCAATGAATTGCACCGCCGGGCTCCGCGCCGCCGCCCCTACGATGCCCGGCGCCGCCGCGACGCCGCCGAGGCGTCGAGGAAAGAGGTGCTCGCGCAGTCCCGCCGGCTCTTCCTGTCGGGCGGATATGGCCGGACCACCATTGCCTCGATTGCCCGGGCCGCCGGCGTCTCCCCGGAGTCCATCTACAAGGGCTTCGGCGGAAAGCCTGGGCTGGTGCGAGCGATCTACGAACAGGGCCTGCTTGGTTCAGGCGGCCCCGCCGCTGAGGAACGGTCCGATCATGCGCAGGTGTCGGTCATGTACGCGGGGGAACTCATGGACCAGCTGGGCCGGCTCGCAGCCGAGGTCAGCCCGTTGGCGGCCCCGGTTTTCCTGTTGATCCGGGACGCCGCCGCGAGCGGGGACCAGGACATGGCAGCACTCCTGCGCGACGTGGATGACGTGCGGTACCGCCGGATGCTGCACAATGCGCGGCAGGTGCTCGGCAGGGGCTTCCTGCGGACAGACATAACAGAAGAGGAGGTGGCCGACGTAATGTTCACCTGCACCTCCGCCGAGTTGTTTGAGAACCTCGTGCTCAAGCGCGGCTGGAGCGACGAACGTTTCGGCCGGTTCATCGCCAGGACACTCGCTGCCAACCTCCTGCCTGACGGGGAATGAGGTACGGCTGCCGTTGGCTTTCAGGGCGCACGCTACTTCCTGCTCCGGCCTGCTCGCTAAACTTGCTACGGAGGCTACCGTGACGACAATCCCGCATCGCAAACTGCGCAACCAGAGCAGCAAGGTTCTTGAGCGCGTAAAAAACGGGGAAACCATCCACGTCACCAACAACGGGGAAATCGCGGCTACTTTGATTCCGCCCTCGGCTTCGCCGTTCGAACGTCTGCTCCAGGCCGGCCAGGTGCATCCCGCAGTACCGGGCCCTGTTGACTTCCGGACGTTGCCGCGGGTTGCATCAGCGGTCAGTACCGCTGAAATCCTTAACGACCTCCGCGACGACCGTTGATCGTTCATGTCGACACGTCCTTTGTGCTGAAACTGCTGGTGCAGGAGAAGGCGCAGACTCGCATTGTCGGCAGCCCCGTGTAGCTTAGGGCTATCAGTTCGCCGCCCCGAGGACTTCCATGGATTTCTACGCCATCAACCAACTGCGTGAGAACCACCCAGGCTGGTCCCTGCTCCGCGCACAGAACGCCCCGCTGGCCATCTCCTTCTTCATCAAGGCTTTCACCGCCCCCAATCAACGGGACATCGGCCGGCAGGAACTCGTCGATCACCTGGACGACGTCCTGTTCGGCCTGCGCGACGTTTACGGCGAGGACAAATTCCCCCGGCCGGCGGGTGAGTACCTTGACGACTGGGCCGCACCGGAACGGGCGTGGCTCCGAAAGTACTACGTCCCGGGCCACGACGAGCCGCACTACGACCTCACGCCGGCGGCTGAGGACGTGGTGCGCTGGGTGGAGACCCTTCGCGGCCGGGATTTTGTAGCAACGCAGTCGCGCCTGACCAGCATCTTCGCGGTCCTCAAAGCACTGGTGCAGCAGTCCGAGACCGATCCCGAGGTCCGGCTGGCCGAGCTCCAGCGCCAGCGGGACGGGATCGACGCCGAGATGCAGCGCATCCGCGACGGCAACATCAAGGTCATGACCGCCCCCGAAGCACTGGATCACTTCCAGCAGCTGACCACGCTGGCCAAGGACCTCCTGGCGGACTTCCGCGAGGTCGAGCAGAACTTCCGGAGGCTGGACCGGCAGGTCCGCGAACAGATCGCCACGTGGGAAGGCAGCCAGGGCGAACTCCTGGAGACCATCTTCGCCAACCAGCAGGGCATCAGCAGCTCCCTTCAGGGCCGGACGTTCCAAGGGTTCTGGGACTACCTGATGTCTCCGCAGCTGCGCCTGGAACTGCAGGACCTCCTCCAGCGGGCCACCCAGATCGAAGCGCTCTCAGGTGTCGAGGACCTGCAGGCCGTGACGACGCTGCACCAGGACTGGCTGCCCGCCGTCGATCAGACCCAGGCAACTGTCCGGCAGCTCTCCGAGCAGATGCGAAGGCTCCTCGACGACAAAGTCTTCCTCGAAAACAAGCGCATTATGCGGCTGATCCGCAGCATCGAATCCGGCGCGCTGGGCACCCGGGAGGCGCCGCCGTCGGGCGATTTTATGGACATTGCCGCACAGTCCGTGGACGTGGCGCTGCCCTTCGAGCGGCCGCTGTATGAACCCAGCCAGAAGGTGACGGTGGACGACGACGTTGTCGCCGCCGATGATGCGGACGTGGACGCAGATGCCCTGTTCAGCCAGTTCCACGTGGACAAGGAACGCCTGAAAGCCAATGTGGACAGCGTGCTCGCGGAGGCAGAACAGGCAACCCTCGCGGAGATCACGCAGGCCCACCCGCTGCAGCAGGGCCTTGCCGAGATCGTGGCGTACTACCAGCTGGCCAGCGAATCGGAGTGGGCCAGCATCGATGACAAACTCCCCCAGCAGCTGCAATGGCAGCTCCCCGACGGCAGCATCCGTGAAGCAACCATCGACCAGATCATCTTTGTGAGGCCAGCATGACGGACACCATGGAAGAAACGGCAAGCCGGACGCCCGAGGAACTCCCCGGCGTCGTCACCCGGCTGTTCCGCGGCGTGGTATACGCCGAGTCGGACGAGAAGGTGTGGCAGTCCCTCCTGGGCCTGGAATCGCAAACCCGCGACTACGTTGCCGTGCTGGGCCTGGACCTGATCCTGGACGAGTCGGAGGGGTACGCGTTCCTGCGGTCGCGGGAGGACCCGGAGGGCAACCTCCCCCGCCTCGTTCAACGGCGAAGGCTGACCTTCGATGTCAGCCTCCTGCTGGCCCTGCTGCGAAAGCGCATGCTCGAATTCGATACCAACAGCAGCGAACTCCGCCTCATCATGACGGAGCAGGAGATCACCGACATGGTGGCTGTGTTCCTCCCGGAGTCCAGCAACCAGGCGCGGATCCTGGACCGTCTGGCCGGGAACATCAAGAAGGTGGTGGAGCTGGGGTTCCTCCGCAAACTGCGCGGCCAGGCGGACACGTATGAAGTGGCGCGGATCCTGAAGGCGTACGTGGACGCGCAGTGGCTGGAGGAGTTCGACGCGCGGCTGGCTGACTACCGCGCGTCCCTCGCCGGAACGCCGCAGCCGGATGCCGCCGCCCGCACCAGCGAAGGGGACCTCCCGTGACCGCAGACCTGCAGGACAGCCTGTTCAGCCTGGAAGAAGCGCCTGGGCAGGCGCAGGAAACAGCGGACGACGCCGGCACTCCCCCGGGGTACCGGCTGCACCGTTTGGAGCTGCTCAACTGGGGCACCTTCCACCAGGGGGTGCGCACGTTCCGGCTCGACGGTGCCAACAGCCTCCTCACGGGCGACATCGGCTCGGGCAAGTCCACGGTGGTGGATGCCATCACCACGCTCCTGCTGCCGGCCAACAAGATCGAGTACAACAAGGCAGCGGGCGCGCAGAAGAAAGAGCGCTCCCTCATGTCTTACGTGCGGGGGTACCACAAGAGCACGCGCAGCACCGGCGGGGAGAACTCCAAGCCGGTATCGCTCCGCGGGACGGGCGCGTTAACCGTGGTCCTGGGCGTGTTCCACAACGCCGTCCTCAACAAGTCCGTCACGCTGGCCATCACGCTCTGGGCAGTGCAGGAGGCCGGCCAGCCCAACCGCTTCTACTCCCTGGCGGAGACGGACCAGTCCATCGCGGAGGACTTCTCCAACTTCGGCCAGGACCCCTACAAGCTGAAGAAAAAGCTGAAGGCGGGCGGAGCGGCGGTGCACGACACCTTCGAACCCTACGCGGCCGCCTTCAAGCGGCAGTTCGGCATCAGCGGAAACCAGGCAATGGAGCTGTTCCACCGCACCGTGTCCATGAAGCAGGTGGAGAACATCACCTCCTTTGTGCGCACCAACATGCTGGACGAGGACGACGTCGAAGCCCGCATCAGCAAGCTGATCAGCCACTTCGACGACCTCAAGAAGGCCCACGGCGCCGTGCTGCGCGCGAAGGACCAGATCAGCCTGCTGGCGCCCATCCGCGAGGGCGCCGCCAGGCATGCCACGCTAACGGCCGAGGACGAGCTGGCCCGGGCCCAGCGCGACCAGCTGCATCCCTGGTTCACCAACCAGCGCCTGGTCCTGAGCCTGGAACACGCGGCCGAGCTGGAGAGCACCGGCAAACGGCTGAACGAAGAAGCGGCTTCCCTCACTGCCCGCACCGAGGATCTCCGGCACCAGATCAGCGCCGTGGTGGACGACATCCGCAGCAACGGCGGCGGGCGGCTTGCCGCCATCGAGGCCGAGGTGGCCAGACTGACCACCGAGGCCGGCGCGCAACGTGCCCGCTACCAGACCTATGCAGCAGCCGCCGCGGAGCTGGGCCTGCGCCCGCCGGAGGACAGGGTGCTGTTCGACGCGAACCGGGACCGGATGGCCGCCGTCGAATCGGGGCTGGCCGAGCAGTACAGCGGGCTCCAGGAGGACCGCACCGAACTGACCATGACGCGCACCGTCCTCACCGGACGCTCCACCGACCTCAAAACCGAACTCACCAGCCTTCAGTCCCGGCGGAACCTGCTGCCGCTGCATCAGCTGGAGATCCGCCGTCGGCTGTGCGAGGGAACCGGGGTCCCGGAGAAGGAACTGCCGTTCGCCGGCGAGCTGCTGAAGGTCCGCGACGGCGAAGCCGCCTGGGAAGGCGCCGCCGAGCGCACGCTGCATGGCTTCGCGTTGTCCCTGCTGGTGCCGTCGGAGCACTACGCCGCCGTCAGCAGCTGGGTGGATTCCAACAATCTCAACGGCAGGCTGGTCTACCTTCGGATCGGCGACTCGCACTCCCCCAGGCCCGCAGACCCGGGGACGCTGGCCGCCAAGATCGCCATCAAGCAGGGCACCCCGTTCCGCGATTTCCTGATGGACGAGCTCGCCAGCAGGTTCGACTACGTCTGCTGCGAAACTCTGGCGGATTTCCGCCGCCATCCCAAGGCGCTGACCGCCAACGGACAGCTGAAGGGCGGCCGCGGCCGGCACGAGAAGGACGACCGCAAGGACCTCCGGGACCGGCGGAACTACGTCCTGGGCTGGGACAACCAGGACAAGATCAACGGCTTCCTGGCCGAGCTGGACGAGGTCAAGGGCCAGCTTCGGGTGGCGGAGACGCAGCTGGGCAAGGTCGACGGGCAGCTGGATGACATCGGGAGGAAGCGCATCCAACTCGGGACCGTGCGGTCCGTGTCCGGATTCGCTGAACTCAACTGGCAGGACACCGTCCGGCGGATCGAGGAGCTCAAAGACGAGCGCCGTGCCCTGGAATCCACCAGCAACGTCCTGCAGGACCTGGCGGCCAAGGAAGCTGCGCTGAAAAAAGACCTGCAGCGCCTCGAAGAGCGGTCCGGAAAGCTGCAGCAGCGGCTGGGCGCGAACGAGAAGGACGCTAGGGACATCGCGGAGGCCATCGCTGAATGCCGTGACCTGCTGCAGGATCAGCCATTGACGGACGACGTCGGGCTGCTGGCGTCCGTCGCTGGGCTCACCGCCGCAACGTCGGAGGAGAAGGTGCTCACCTATAAGAACACGGCGGCGGTCGAAAGCACGGTCCGGTCCGGTCTCACCGCCACCATCGACGCGCTGTCAAAACGGCTGGCCACGGCCGAGGCGGGCACGGTCCGGCTGATGGCCGATTTCCGGAACAAGTACCCCACCGAGACCACGGACATCGACGCGTCCCTGGACGCCGCCGCCGACTACGAACGGTTGCTGGACCAGCTGGAGAAGAACGACCTGCCCAAGTTCGAGGCCCATTTTAAGGAGTCCCTGAACCAGAACACCATCCACGAGGTGGTGGCCTTCAACGCGTTCCTGGACAGCCGCCGGCAGGACATCATCAACCGGATCGCCGAGATCAACCGGTCCCTTGCCACCATCGAATACAACCGCGGCCGGCACATCCAGCTGGAGCACCAGAACAGCTCGGACCTTGATGTGCGGCAGTTCGGGACGGACCTGCGGGCCTGTTCGGAAGGCACCATCGGCGACGAGGACCAATACTCGGAGCAGAAGTACCTGCAGGTGGAGCGGCTGATCGAGCGGTTCCGCGGGCGGGACGGTTTCACCAATTTGGACGAGCGGTGGACGGCCAAGGTCACAGACGTGCGGAACTGGTTCACGTTCTCCGCGTCTGAGAAGTGGACGGAGACAGGCGAGGAGTTCGAGCACTTCACGGATTCCGGCGGCAAGTCCGGCGGGCAGAAGGAGAAGCTGGCGTACACCATCCTGGCGGCGGCGCTGGCGTTCCAGTTCGGGCTGGGAGCGGGGCAGGGCACAGGCGCCAGCCTGGGAAAGGCATCCGGCAAGGGCCGCAGCTTCCGGTTTGTGGTGATCGACGAGGCGTTCGGCCGTGGCTCCGACGAGTCGGCGCGGTACGGCCTGGAGCTGTTCCAGCGGATGAAGCTCCAGCTCCTGATCGTCACGCCGCTGCAGAAGATCCACGTGATCGAACCGTTTGTGGCACACGTGGGCTTCGTGGCCAACACCAACGGCAACGATTCCCAGCTGCGGAACATGACCATCCAGGAGTACCGGGACGAGCGGGACCGCCGTGCCGGTTGAGGGCTCAGCGGGCAAAGCCCAAGGCTGGACCACGCTGGCAGACCTGCGGGCGCAGTCGCTGAAGGCTTGGAGCAGCGGCGCACTGCTGCGTGAGCTGCTGGAACCCAGCGGACTGTACCCCCGCCGTCGTACTCTAAGGCGCCCGACGGCGGCGGGCCTTCTCCGTGATTACGCGGCGGCGCGTGCATGGGCGGCGGAGCTGAATACCGCCGTCGGCCCCTTCACCTTGGAGACAACGGAGGTGGGCCGCACCACAGTCGGTTCCAACCAGTTGCCGTCTGCCGCCGTGTTCGCATCCGCCGATGACGAAATTGGTTTTGTTGGGAAAGCCAAGGACGCCGCAAAATGGGTTGAACTTGCCTCCGGTCTGGCCGCCTTGGACCCTGCCTTCACTGCCTGGGCGCTGCGGCGGCCGCTCAAGCTGCGGGAGCTTGGGACCAATGCGTTAAAGGCCGCTCGCGTAGGGCTGTGGCTCCGCGACAATCCCCAACCCGGTGTTTACGTCCGGCAGTTGAGTCTGCCGGGAGTGCACACCAAGTTCATCGAGAATCATCGGAAGGTGGTGGATGAGCTGCTGGAGGCATTGCGGCCAGCGGAGCTCGCCGTCGATGAGTCCGCTGATGACAGCGTTGCAGAGACCCCGGCGGAACCAGGTTCCTTGCTCGGGCAGCCGATGACCCGGACACCTGCCGCCCGCTTCGCCGCGAGGCATGGCTTCGTGCATCCACCGGAGCTCGTGAGGTTTAGGATGCTCGACCCTGACGTGCCGCTGCTGGGCGACGCGCGTGATCTGACGGTCACCGCGGAGGCCTTTTGTACACTGAATCTTCCGGTGGAGGCTGTACTGATAACCGAGAACCTGGTGAACTTCCTGGCGTTGCCGGAACGGCCGGGAGCGGTGGCTGTCTACGGCGGCGGGTACGGGTTCTCCTCGCTGCGGGACGCCACTTGGCTTCACGACCGCGATGTCCTGTACTGGGGCGATCTGGACACTCACGGTTTTCGCATCCTAGATCAGCTTCGGGCTGTCCACCCGCACGTGGTGAGCGTCTTGATGGATGAGGAGACGCTGCTGGAGCACCGGGATGCCTGGGGTCAGGAATCGTCGCCGTCCAAGGGCCGACTGGCGCGGCTGACTCCCGAGGAGCACAAGCTCTATGAAGCGCTGGGCAGCAATGCGTATGGGATCAACGTTCGCCTTGAACAGGAGCTGATCCGTTGGGACTGGGCGCTGGATCGGCTGCTTTTCTGGGTCTCTTAGGTCTTGGCCCTCGAACGTCGCTTCTGAGCATGAGGAGCATCCAGGTCCGGTACCGCTCGAAGCATGAAGCGGTCAAAGCGCGCAAGCAAAATTACAAAGTTTAGGACGCTTTATTAGGTTCCAATAAAGCAATGAAAGTTCAATGAGCCTATTAGTGCAGTCCCAAGGGGCTGCCACCTGTTTATCGCCGCTGAGATAGTCCAGCCAGACCGAGCCGGGCCATCGCTACAGACAAGGCAAGGCCAGCGGCCACCAGCGGCGTAGCATCGGTATCCGGGCGACGCAACGACTCCCGGCCGACGCGCTCCCACAGAATGCCAAGGATGTATGCGGCGCCCACGACTCGGGCCGTTCGCCGCAGCCACGGCCGCGGCCTTGCAAAGAGCAGGGTGGTCACCGCCGCATGTGCGGCCAACATAGGCCAGGGAGCCGCCAGCCCGCTGCCTTTGGTCCACATATCGCGTTCGACATTCTGGGGCTCTCCGTGGGCAAAGGGGATGTCATAAGGGATCCGGTCCCGGATGGCCTTGCGAGCCGCCAGGAGCTGAACAATCAGCTGTACCAGCGAGACTGAAGCCAAAACCTTCATCCTTGTCCTTTCCGGGTCCAGGTGAAGGACCTTCTGACTGCCTACGCCGGGCCGGGACCTCGTGTCCGCTGTTGAGTTTGACTCCACATAGGCCTTGATATCCCGCAAGGTCTTCCGGCGCTCCGGTCCGAGCATCACTGCGGCCAGGGGCTCAAGGAGCCTCATGACACCCGAGAACGTGGCCAGCACCACGAACCGAAGCAGCGTGCCCTGCTCCCCGGCAGGTGCCACGGACAGCCGGAACTCGACATGGATGCCGGGACTGTCGTTATGAAAGACAAGGAGCCGGTCTTGTTCGAATGCGACGCACTGATAGTTTGTCCTGCGTCGCCACACGCCCAAGTCCAGCCGTTCCATCACAGCCTTGGTGCCCACTCGGATTGGACCTTCCGTCAGCGGATGGATGGCCATAATGCCGTCTTCCCAAATGGGCTGCGTCTCAAAAAGGCGCGTGCCCACCACATCGAAAACGGTGCGCACCGGCCTATGAATGTAGATGGAACCATCAAAAGTGATCATTCCGGGCACTCCTCGAGCGTGAACAGTCCATCTGTCCCTCGGACCCACCTGGCCGCGGGGATGTCGGTAACGTACGCCATGGCCGGGCAGCGGTCTACACCCTGCGCAGATATTGGGGGGTACCTAAGATCCGTACGACGGCGGCGCCACCTTGCCGCGTACAACAGCGGTTGCCGCTATCCCACGGGAGCCGCCGCTGCGAGCGCTACCATCGCTTCCACTGCCGCATCCTCCGCAAGGCCGTTTTGGCTGCATAGAGAGTGCCAGGTCCAGAAAGAGACAGCGTGGCCGATAAGGGCCCGCAGGGTCTGGTCGTCCCGGCGGTCGGAAAACGGCTCTAGAAGCACGCCCCTGAAGTAGCCGTCGCGTTCCTGGAGACTCTGCTGCAGGCCTTCCGGCAGGACGTCCTTGTCCCGGTAGAGCCGCTCGAGCATGTCTGCGCCGTCCCGATAGAAACGATAGGTATCCGACAGGCCGAGGCGTAGGCGTTCGTAGGGATCGCTGACCTTCGACCATGCCGCCGGGTCCGGAAGCTGTTGGTTGGACCGCCAATGGGCCGAGCAGGCGTTGTAGAGGTCAACTTCATCCGGGAAGTGCTTGTAAACGGTTAGCCGGGTCACTCCCGCCTTCTCGGCGATGCCGGCAATGGTGGTTCGTGCGGGGCCGACGGTGGCATGGAGGTGCGAGGTCGCCTCGACAATGCGCTGGCGCGTGCCGTCCATCTGGTCCGCGCGCTTCCGCATCTGATACTGCCGACCTTTGGCTGAACGCTCGTGTTCACTCAAAGTATTGACTCTGTCCTTTGCCCTGCGGATAATTCGATATACACCAGTGTATATCGAAACTGGAACCGTCAACTATGGAAGGAACCGTCATGGAACAAGTTGAGGCTCCACGGCTGACTGTCGTGGAGCCCGGGCAGGGACGCGAAGCACCGCTGGGAACCATCGGCGTTGTATTTAAACTCTTCGGTGCAGACACGCACGAACAGCTTTCCATTGTGGAGCACCCCTTCCCCGTGGGGGCTTTGGTGCCTCCCCACATCCACACACGCGAGGATGAGTACTCCATAGTCCTCGAAGGCGAAATTGGATTCCGGTCCGGTGAGCGGCAGGCCGTTTTGGGCGCAGGCGGCTACATCACCAAACCCCGTAATGAGCTGCACACCATGTGGAATGCCGGCAAAGTACCGGCCCGCATGATCGAGATCATCAGCCCTGCCGGTTTTGAACACTTTTTCTGGGGCCTCGCCGACCACCTCGAAGCCGGTCCCCCAGATCCCGAACTCATCGAAAAGCTGGCCGCTGACTTCGGCCTCCAGTTCGCCGAGGCCCCCTGGCTGCCCGGCATCATTTCCCGCTACAACCTCACCCCGCCCCGGTAGAGGAGCCGGGCGATGCTGGTGCAGGCGGCGCTGAATCATCGGCTTCAGGCGAGGCGTGGGCTGCCTTTACAAATTGCAGTGCCAGGCCAGCTTTCCTTCCCCGGAAAGGCGGCCGTCATTATGTCTCTGCACGTGGTTGGATGGGGCGGCATCATCCTGTTCGCTCCCTCCCCACTGCCCGGTGTGCCAGGTGAAGGACTCACCTTGGCAGGGCTCGGACTCACGGCCTACCTGCTCGGACTGCGCCACGCCTTCGACGTGGACCACATCGCGGCGATCGACGGGGTGACGCGAAAACTCGTTGCACAGGGCCGCCCCTCGGCATCCGCCGGTTTCTGGTTCTCGCTCGGCCACTGCTCATTGGTTTTTGTGTTGTCCGCGCTGATGATGCTGGGATTACACAGCTTCGTCGCGGCACCAGGCGGGGAATCGGTGGCCCTTCAGGTGTTTGGGCCGACCGGCGCCCTTGTGGCAGGGCTTCTCCTCTACGCCATCGGCTTCGCCAACCTGAATGTGCTGATTGCTGCCTTCAGGAAGCGCGGCCTGACGCAGGGCGGTGCCGGCCAGGACGGAGCAGCAGCACCAGCAATCAGAACACCCATTAGCCTCGTGCTGGCGAGAACATCGCGGCTTGTGGAGAGGCCCCGCGGAATGTTTGTTGTGGGCACGCTCTTTGGCTTGGGCCTGGACACCACCCTTGAGGTCGCCTTCCTGGTGATTGCGGCGGGAGGCCTGCTGATGGCGAACCCCTACGCCGCCGTGCTGCTGCCGGTTCTTTTCGCTGCCGGCATGGTCCTGCTCGATTCCCTCAACGGCTGCTTCATGAGCGCCGCCTACAGTTCGGCGTCGTGGCCGCCGGCCAGAAGGAACAGCTACAACACGGTGGTAACGGCAATTGCGGTGGGTGCCGCCTTCGCCGTCGGATCCTTTCAGCTGACGTCTGGCGTTGCTGGCGCTTCAGGGTGGGCACACGTCCTTGAGGCAGGCACGGGGATCATCACAGAAGGCGGCGGCTACGCTCTGGTTATCGCCTTCCTCGTCATCTGGATCCTCTGGTACGTCAAACATAGGCGCCGCCCGGACGCAGCAGCCTGACTGTTGTCCAACAAACCCGTCACACCGGTAGGCTGGAAATCCCAAGACCCACAAAGCGAGGCATAACGTGCACCAGGACGCCGCCCGGTTCCTGTCCCAGCCGGTGGCCGCCCAGCCCGGCTCACCCCTCCGCGTCGCGGTGTACTCCCGGATCGCCGAGGCCATCCGCAACGGCCTCCTCACGCCCGGCTCCATGATCCCCACCGAAACCGAACTTGGCGCCGACATGAAAGTCAGCCGCACCGTGGTCCGCGAAGCCCTCATGCTGCTCGAGGAGGACGGGCTCATCAGGGCGAGGCGCGGCGTCGGACGTTTCGTCTCGGACACACTCCCCCGCATCGGCATCGAACGCATCCGCCCCTTCGAGGAAGTCCTCGGCAGCCCCGGCCAGCAGCTCGAAGTCAAGCGCATCCAGGTGGTGCGCCAGCCCGCGTCCGAGTTCGCCGCCCCCGGCGTCGGCGTCGAGCCGGGCACCGACTGCTGGCTCTGGGAATCGGTCCTGATCCGCGACGGCGAGGCCATCGCCCACCTGCAGGAAAACATCTCCGCCCAGCCCGTCAGCCTCGGCAAGGATGCCGCCGGGCCCCTGGCCATAAAGGACGACGGCGGCGCCACCTTGCTTGCCGCGCTCAACAATCAGCTGGGCCGGCTGCCCGGGCCGGGCGAGTGCCAGATCAGCCTCAGCCAGGTGGGGCCCAGCCGCGCGAAGCTGCTGGACCTGCGCCCGTCCGATCCCGTGCTGGTGCTCACCCAGTACGTCAGGTACAGCAACCAGCCCTTCTATCTGGCCAAGTGCCTGATCGCCGCCAGGGCCGGCCACCTATCGGTGATGCAGTCGCTGCAGTCCTAGGGTCGTGGACAACCAACCGCGTCGCAGGCATTGACCCTGCCATATTTCCAGTCGGTCTCTTGGCCGGGCTTCTTCTCGGAGGTTAATTCGACCTTTTCTCGCACCAACTGCGGGCTTGCAGCAGGATCGATGCTCCAGACGAGTGCGGCGGTGGCAGCAACGATGGGTGCAGACATTGACGTGCCGTTGCCAACGTCGTACCCCTGAGAGCGGTTGTAAGTGCTCGCAAGGGCAAACCTGTGGTTCGGGAACGTCGAGTAAACGTTGACCCCGGGTGCTGCCACGTCCACCCAGCTGGCTCCGTAAGTTGAGAACAGTGCTTTAACGTCGTTGTTGTCTGTGGCGCCGACGGCGATGACGTTGGGATAGGCAGCGGGGTAGAAGATGTTTTCGTTGCCGCCGTTTCCTGCGGCTGCAACAAGCACCACACCGGCGTTCCAGGCATTGTTTACGGCGGTTTCGAGGGTTACTGAGGGCCCTACTACAAGGCTTATGTTGATCACCTTCGCGCCCCTGCTGGCCGCCCAGTTGATTCCGTTTGCAAGTGCTGAAGTGGACCCTATCCCAGTGTCGCTGAGCACTTTGCCAGCCAAAATCGTGCACCCCGGGCATACACCGGCAACGCCAATACCGTTATCAGCGGTAGCGGCAACAATACCTGCCACGTGCGTGCCGTGGCCGTAATAGTCCTCTGCGACCTGGTCCTTGCCCCGTGTGGCGGAACCGCTGAAATTGGCCCTGTCAACAACTTTCGGGTTGATGTCAGGGTTGTCGGTTGCCACACCGGAGTCGAGGACAGCAACTTTGATGCCACTGCCCTTGGTGGAGGTCCACGCTTCTACGGCATCTACATCGGCGTCCACTGTCCCAGCGGTTATTTTGATGTCGCCCTTGGTGTTGGTGAATCCCTGCCCGGTATTTTGCAGGGCGTACTGGCTGCCAAAGTACTGGTCAGCGGTAGCGGCAGTGACCACCAGGTCCAGCTCGGCGTACTCGACCACGGGGTTGCGGCTCAACGCCTGGACGAGCTGAAGCTCCTTGCCTTCGGGCACTTTAATGAGGTGCGCGCCGGTGTCCCCGATAGCAGGCCCCTCATTGAGGCCATGCTGGCGCAGTGCACCGGTTGCGCCAGCCTTGTCCCGAAACTTAACCATGATCTGCCCTTGGACGTGGGACGGATCAGGCGCGGCGTTACCCACAACGGCCGAGTTGATTGCCCCGAATACCAACATTGCCGCTGCGAAGCCAGCCATAACGATCTTTTTCATGGGGGTCATATTGCTCCCAACCTGCGCCGGCTGGATAGGGGTATCCGGCAAACTCCCCTACCTAATCCCACCGGAGGGAGGGGCATGGCATTGTGCGGCACAAGGGCAGTCGTTACGATGCTGGCGGGGAGAGGTCCTGGTCAGCGATGACGAGCGTAAAGGGGCCATTGAAATGACCGACTTCTTCACCATGCGGCCCGGCGAGGCCGCCGCCCCCGTGCCGCCAGGGCCCGTCTTGTGCACCGGCTCGGCGTCCATGAGGCGTATCCACCGCGTCTTCCTGTGGGCATACAGCGAGGCGCCCGGCCTGGTCCGTTCGGCCGCTGCCGGCGACTCCGCCCGCGCCGCCTATGTGGGCGAAGTGCTGGGGAACTTCGACAAGCTGCTCCACATCCACCATGAGGGCGAGGACGAGCTCATGTACCCGCAACTGGCCCAAAGGGCACCGGCGTGCGCCCTGCACGTGGCGCAGATGCTTGAGCAGCACCGCCAGGTCACCCAACGGCTGGAGGACATCGAGCCCATCCGCCTGCGCTGGATGGAAACGGCGGACGCGGAGACCGGAGAGGACCTTGCTCGGCGGTACGAGGACCTGTCCTCCGTCCTCAACGAACATCTGCGGCGGGAGGTCACCGAGGTGATGCCCGCCGTGGACCGGGTGATGACCCAGGAGGAACTGAAGGCAGCCGCGGAACACGGGAGCAGCCAGGTCAGCAACAAGTTCCTCGTCGGCTACCTCGGGATGGTGCTGGCCACGAACCCGCCAGCGGACAGGAAGGAACTGTTCAAGGAGATCCCGGCGCCGGTCCGCCTTGCCTACCGGCTCATCGGGCGCAGGATGTACCGCAAACAGTATTCCACGCTCTTCCCGGGGCGGCCGATTCCCGAGACGCTGTAGTTCGCACAGCAACGCAAACTGGTAGACGGAGCAATACACGATCGCTAGTATTCACTCACTGCGCTCTGGGCTACAACAAGGAAACGTATCTTTATGGCGCCATATCGAGTCATCCTGCTTCCGGGCGGTGTCCTGCCTGCTGACGCCGCATACGGCAAGCTGCTGGAGGTTCTAGGGTCCAGCGTGGACGCCGTCGCCAAAGACCTGGAGCTGTACGCCGAGGACAGTCCACCTCCAGGCTGGAACCTGGACACGGAAGTGGACGGTGTCCTGCGCGAGGCAGACTCCCGCCACTGGGACACGTTCCACCTGGTTGGCTATTCCGGTGGCGGCGCCGCTGCACTCGCGTTCACCGCCAAATATCCGGAGCGGCTGCAGAGCCTGGCCCTGCTGGAGCCGGCGTGGGCCGGCACCTGGGACTGGAGCCCGGGATACCGGCAACACCAAAAAGAATACGAGCAGCTGCGTGCGCTTCCTGCCGAGCAGCTCATGCCGGCCTTCATGCAGCTGCAGGTGAGGCCGGGCGTCGTCCTTCCTCCTCCACCACCGGGACCCCAGCCCTCGTGGATGGCCAAACGGCCGGCGGGGATCCGCGCGTTCTTGGAGGCCTTCCGTACCTATGACCTGGACAGGCCGCGGTTGGCCGCCTTCAGCCGGCCAGTGTTCTTCGCCCTAGGCGGCCTGAGCCACCCGGATGCCTACGGAGATATTGCGGCCCGGCTGGCCAGGGTCTTCTTTCCCGATTTCCACCTGGAGGTGTTCCCACGGCGCCACCACCTTGATCCGCCGCACCGGGTGGAGCCTGAGCGCCTAGCTGAGGAGCTCCGGCGGCATTGGGAACGGGCAGAAGAACCTGCCGCAGCTTGAGGCGGGCCGGGCTTCGGCAGGGCTCACGTCGGACAGGAGGCCGGGTACTTGCGCCGAAGCCGGCGTCCCCTGCCCTGCCGGGATTTCCAAGAGCAGTGCACGGAAAATCAATACAGCAAGATGCCCTCCGCCCTAGTGTTGTGATCCACCACACCTTGAGGGGCCGAGGATATGAACAACCAAGTTGACCTGCTTCTGATCAACGGTGTCATCGACACACTGCACCAGGAACATCCGCGCGTCACGTCGCTCGCCGTCAGAGCCGGGAAGGTGCACTCATTCGGTCCGCGTGCCGAAGCTGCAGCCGGCCCGGGAACTACCACCATCGACCTCGACGGCGCCTATGTCATGCCAGGACTGCTGGATGTCCACAACCACCACATGCTCGCCGGGCAAATGGACCTGTTTGAGCTGAACGAAGCCCCCACCAAGTCGCTGGATGAGCTCCTCAGCGCCGTCAGTGAGTATGCAGAACAGCTGGCCCCGGAGCAGTGGATTGTCGGGGGCAGCTGGGGTTCGGGTCTATTGTCCGAGCTTAATTCCTCGGAGGCCCTGGCCCGGTTTGATGCGGCAACCGGCGGGCGGCCTGCCCTCCTCAAAGACGACAGCAAACACAACAGGTGGGCAAACTCCCGCGCCCTGGAACTGGCCGGCATCGACGACGGCACGCCCGATCCTGAGGGCGGCCAGATCATGAGGGACGCCTCGGGGCGCGCCACCGGTGTCCTCATCGAGGCCGGAGGCGTCCTGGTGGAGCAGACCGTGGCGCGGCTTCAGCCCCTTTCCACGCAGGACCTGGGCCGGGCCGCAGCGCGGGGAATCGAAATCCTGCACTCCTACGGCATCACCGGATTCCAGGACGCCGCGGCATCCCTCCAGCTGCTGCAGGCACTGAAAGCGCTCGACGACTCCGGCGGACTGCTCGCATGGGTGGTCACCTCCATGCAGGCGAATGACTTTATCTTCGGCACCACTCCACTGGGTGAGGGCATCATCGCCCACCGCGACGAGTCACGGTCCGAACACCACCGGCCGGACTTCATCAAAATCTTCCTCGACGGCGTGCCGCCCGCCGGAACGGCAGCGTTCATCGAACCGTACCTGTCCGGCGTCGGCTTCCCGGAGTGCCACTGCGGGGGCACCACCATGCCTGCTGCGGAACTTGAGCACTGGCTCATGAGCACGGCTGAACGTGGAATTTCCGCGAAAATCCATTGCACCGGTGATTTTTCGGTCCGGCTCGTCCTCGACACTGTCGCCAAGGTCCGTGCAGCGGGCTACAAAGAGCCGAAGTACCACATCGCCCACGGCCAGTTCGTCCATGAACAGGACATTCCCCGGTTCACCCAACTGGACGTCACCGCCGACATCTCACCCGCGCTGTGGTTCCCCGGCGTCATCCCGGACGCAATCGCCACAGTCCTCCCAGCGGAAAGGGCGTCGAAAATGCAGCCCAACCGCTCCCTGCTGGACGCGGGCGCCCGCATCGCAGGAGGTTCGGACTGGCCGGTCAGCGTTTCACCCAACGCCTGGGAAGGAATCTACGGCCTCGTCACCCGGAAGGACCCGACGGGACAGTTCCCCGGCACCCTCTGGCCCGAACAGGCCATCACCCTGGCAGAAGCCATCAGCATCTACACCACCAGCTCTGCCCAGGCCATGGGCCTGGACGACGTCACCGGCTCTCTGGCACCGGGAAAATCCGCAGATTTCATCGTCCTGAGCGACAACCCGCATGAGATCGACCGGGAGAAAATCCCGCACATCACAACCCGCCAGACCTGGTTCGCGGGACGCAAGGTCTTCGACGCCGAGGCTTCGGCAGACGCCGCCAGCGGTCCGAGGGGAAGCGCAACGCTGCACGCCTGACAGGCGCCGATTCGCGCGGGACCCACAAGGCCCGCACCCACCATCACCATTTTTCCGCCGACGGCGGCCTACGCCGCTTCGTCCTGCCCGAAAGACATGACATGACAACCACAGCACAAACCGCCCCGGCAAGCGTCGCCTCGGACAAGGGCACCTACACGTACATCGCTGTCTTTAGTGCCGTCCTCTATACCGTCCTGCTGATTGCTCCCGTCATCGCGGGCAAACTCATTGAGCAATTCGCCCTGACCCCCGTCCAGGTGGGAACGCTCTTTTCGTTGGAGCTGGGGGCCTTCAGCCTGGCAACGGTTCCGGCCTACCTGTGGCTCCGCCGCATGAACCTGAGAACTGCGAGCTACATCTTCACGGCCGTGGTCATTGCCGGCAACGTGGTCTCGGGATTCCTGGACGACTTCGGCCTCCTGATGATCGCCCGGGTGGTGACCAGCCTGGCGGCCGGTTCCATCACCGTTATCATCCTGACGCTGAGCGGCAAGACCTCCAACCCCAGCCGCGCGTTCGGAATATTCGTCGTTTTCCAGTTGGCCATGGGTGCCCTGATCTTGGCGGTCTTCCCCGCACTGTTCGCGTCAGCCGGAGTTGCAGCGATCTACTGGACCCTTGCCGGACTCGCCGTGCTGTGCCTCCTGGTGGTCAACCGCATCGACGGGGAAGCCCTGCGGACCGCAACCCCCGTTTCCGCCCGGGCAGGGGCACCTGAACGCGTTCCGGTCCTCAAAGCTGCCGCAGGCCTGGCCGCTGTACTGCTCTTCTACGTCGCGCTCAGTGGAGTCTGGTCATTCATCGCCCAGATTCCGGCCGGTTCCGGGATCGATCTTTCCGCCACCAGCCTTGTCCTTTCCGTGGCAACTGTTGCCGGGATCCTGTCCGCCCTCGTTGCAACTGCCCTCGGTGAGACGCCCCGCCGAAAGCTCTACCTGGTGGCCGGCTACGCAGGCATGGCTCTCAGCATCGCGCTGCTCTTCGGCGCACCGGCATTGATCCGCTTCGCCATCGCCGCCGTGATCTTCAAGTTCGCCTGGACCTTTATCCTGCCGTACCTGCTGTCCACGCTGTCCTCCCTTTCCAGCGGTGGACACCTCATGAACACCACCAACCTGATGATCGGCACCGGCTTCTCCATCGGCCCGATTGTCAGCGGCGCCCTGATCCAGTCCGGCGGAGGATCGTTCACCGGGATGCTCATCTTCGCCCTCACGGGCGTGCTGGCATCGTGCGCCTTCGTGCTGGTCGCACAGCGCCGCTAGCGGCACTGCGGCCCACGCCTCAACGGTTGCAGCAAACGCCCGGCGGGAAAGTCCCGCCGGGCGTTTGTGTCAGGGTCAACAACCGGTCACTGCGTCAGGCGACCGACCCCGCTGGGGCGAGTGCCGCCGTCGTGGTTTCGACGGGCTCAACCACCGAGAAGTAGCCAAGCAGCGTTTCCACCAGGTGCGGCGCGAAGTCCTCCTCGATCGAAAGCACCACGCGGCAGCGCGCCCCCGCCACTGGAGGGTAGCCCGCGTACAGCCCCCGGAGGTCGCAGATGGTCTGGCCGCGGCCGGGCCCGTTGGAGGTGTCGACGGCGGCACGCACCACGGGCGCAACAGCGGCCTGAACAGCACCAACAGCGAGCGCCGCCGCCAGCGGATCGTGCATGGCAGAGCAGGGCCGGCCGTAGATGTCCTCGTAGAACCGGAAGTAATAGCCCAGCATCTCCCCCAGCGCCTGTGCCACGGGCGAAGAGGACGCCAGCAGCGACTGCCGGTGCGGCTCCTCAAGGACGGACACCATGGTCACGTCCAACGGCACCAGGGTCACATCCCAGTCGGCGGCCAGCACCAGGGCGGCGGCCTCGGGGTCGTTGAAGATATTGGCCTCGGCCACCGGGGTGATATTCCCGGGTGCCAGGGCTGCCCCGCCCATCACCGTGACCGACTCCACCAAGGACGGCAGGGCAGGTTCCAGCCGTAGTGCCTCGGCGATGTTCGTCAGCGGCCCGATCGCCAGCACCTTCAGAGAACCAGGATACAAACGGGCCAGCCGGACCAGCATCTCCGCCGCGGACTCGGAAGCAACGGAAGCAGCCGCCGTCGGAAGCGTTACCTCGCCGATCCCGTTCTCGCCGTGCACCCACGGCGCCCCGCCACCGAACGAGCCAAAGAGGGGGTCGTGCGCACCAAGGGCCACCGGCACATCATCGGAGCCGGCAAGCGCCAGCAGGTCCAGGGTGTTGCGGGCGCCGGCGGCGGCACTGACGTTGCCGCTGACAGTCCCGATCCCGACCACATCAGCAAAGGGAGAGGCCAGCAGGTAGGCCAGGGCGAGGGCATCGTCGATGCCGGTGTCGCAGTCCAGGTAGAACGGGGAGGGCGTGGTCATGGTGGTTCTCCTACAGTAAAAGGGGTTAGACGGTCTCGCCCTTGGGGGCGGCGACGAAGAGGCTGACGATGAACGCGGCGGCGGTGATGGCCACCGAGATCCAGAGGGCGGTGGCGTACCCGGCGGCGGTGGCCTGCGCGGCGAACGGCGCCACGAGGACGACGCCGAGGCTCGCCCCGATGCCGAAGGAGGCACCGTTGATGCCGGGCAGGGCAGCCGGGGCTTCCTTGGGTGAGAGGAGCACCGAGAGCCCGTTGATGGCGGTGAGGAAGAAGCCGTTGTAGAAGATGCCCAGGGCCGCGACAGCGATCAGCACCGCCGTCTGGTTGTCCGAGAAGGTGGCGGCGGCGATGGCACAGGCAAGGCTGAGCCCGGTGCCGAACCGGAGGGTCTTGATCCAGCCGCGGCGGTCGGCCAGCCATCCCGCCAAAGGTGCGGCGAAGACGCCAATCAAAGCGGCGGGGGTAAGGAACAGCAGCGCCGAGATGGAGGCGGTAAGCCCGAAGCCGCCGTCGGGGTCCTGGCTGAGCAGCACCACGGTGAAGTTGATGATGGCGAAGATGCCGGCCAGGGTGAGGACGGTGGTGGCGATGACGGGCCACACCTGGCGGGAGCGCAGGTGGTGGACGGCGATCAGCGGGTGGCTGCGGCGCTTCTCGATCATCCAGAAGGCGGCGAAGGACGCGATGGTGCCGGCCAGCAGCGCCAGCGTGCCGGGTGCGGTCCAGCCTGCGGCTGAGCCGCCCGAGACAAAGTAGGTGGTGAACACCAGGAACAGCGAGAGGGACCCGGCGCCCCACCAGTCCATGGTGCCGCGCACGCCTTGCGGCCGTCCTGCCGGGACGATTTTGATGATGCAGGCGGCGGCGACGGCGGTGAGGACCAGCACGACGACGAAGATGGACCGGAAGCCGAGGGTCTCGGCCATGAGCCCGCCCACGTAGCCGTCCACACCGCCCACTCCCCCGTTGATGGCGGCGATGATGCCCACGGAGGTGCCGAAGACCTTGGCGTGCAGGTTTTCGCTGAGCACGATGTAGGCGAGCGCGAAGACGGCGCTGGAGACGCCCTGCAGGAACCGGCCGGTAACCAGCAGCGGCAGAGTGGGGGCGATGATGCAGAGGATGGTGCCGGCGCCCATGATCCCGAGGACCAGGAGCAGCGCGGCGCGGCGGCCGATGAAGTCGCTCCACCGGCCGATCACGGGCCCGGCGATGGCGCCGGCCAGGAAGAACATGGACTGGACAGGGGCGGCGCTGTCCGCACCCTGGCCGAACTCGGCGGCGATCTGCGGCAGTGCAGGGGTGACCATGCTGGCGTTGAGCTGGAAGGACAGGACGCCCAGCAGCAGGGTGGAGATGAGCAGCGCGGCGCGGCGGCCGGCGAATTTGGTTTCTTGGGGAAGTACGACGGCGGAGGCGGCTTCCGCGGAGGGCGCGGCGGCCGCCGGGGTTGGGGTGTTCACATCAAACTCCTTTGTTCTGCAGGCCTGTTCTGCCTTTGGGATGTGAGTTGTTATACAACCATGTATGACGCACAAGTACAACCATGGGCTACACTATTTCTCAATCCGGCCGCTTCCGGCCCCGCCCCCGTTAGGACTTCCCATGAGCAATCGAACTCCTGCCGTCACCGTTGTCGGCAGCATCAACCTGGACCTGATCGCGACGGCCGAACGTCTCCCTACTGCGGGCGAGACCATCGGCGGCGCTGTGCTTTCCGAGCAGCCCGGAGGCAAGGGCGCCAACCAGGCCGCTGCAGCGGCGCGGTTGGGCGGGAGCGCCCGGATGGTCGGCGCCGTGGGCAGCGATGCGCAGGGGCGGCGGATGCTCTTTGCCTTGGCTGGTGCTGGGGTGGACACCGCGGACGTGGCCGTGCTGCCGGAGCCGACCGGGACGGCGCTGATTGTGGTGGACCGCGACGGCGAGAACCAGATTGTGGTGTGCCCGGGCGCCAACTCTCACCTTTCCCTCGATGGCGTGGAGTTCGCCCCGGAGGAGACGGTGCTGTGCCAGCTGGAGGTGGGCCTGCCGGTTGTGGTGGAGGCCGCCCGAAAGCACGCAGGGTATTTCGTGCTGAACGCTGCGCCGGCCATGGACCTGCCGGCGGAGCTGCTTGAGCGCTGCGACCTGGTGATCGTCAACGAGAGCGAGTACGCCCTGATCCCCGCCCTCGCGGAGGCGAAGCTGGTGGCGGTGACGTACGGCGGGGACGGTTCGGCCATGTTCGAGCACGGCCGCAAGGTGGCCGAGGCACCCTCAGCTGCGGTGACGGTGGTGAACACCGTGGGCGCGGGCGATGCGTTCTGCGCCGCCCTGGTTCTCGCACTGCGGCAAGGGCAGGACTACGGCCGGGCGCTGGCGGTGGCTAATGCTGTCGGTGGTGACGCCGTAGGGGATCCGTCGTCGCAGCCGGACTTGGCACGGCTGGGTTACTACGTCGAGCGGACCGACGCCGCTTCGGGCGCACGGTGAGTGTGGTCCTGCCAGTGACCGTCACGCTGCGGCGAGCGGTCCCCGCGGACTTTCCGGAAGTACGGCGCATCACCCGGGACGCCTACCTGCGGGCCGGCCACTTCCCCGCGGACCATCCGTACATGAGCGTGCTGGAGGATGTGGAGCACCGCGCCGAACATGCGCAGGTGTGGGTGGCGGAGGCTGCCGGGCGGGTGGTGGCGGCGGCGACACTGACCTTCGCGGGCCAGCCGTACAGCGAGATCGCCCAGGAAGGCGAACTGGAGTTCCGGATGCTGGCGGTGGACCCCGCGTGCCAGGGCGGCGGCGTTGGCCGCGCAGTGGTGCGCGGGATCGCGGAGCACGCCCAGGGACTGCCCGGCATCGGGGCAATCAGCATCACCAGCGCCACATTTATGGAACGTGCCCACGGGCTTTATGCGTCATTGGGCTTCCGGCGCGCACCCGAGCGTGACTGGTACGTGCCGGGCGAGGACGTGCTGCTGTGGGTGTTCCAGCTCGAACTCTAACTGACAGTTGTTGTATGCACTTAGCCGATCGGGTCGCCCAATCTCCCACAGTGGCTGATCTTGTGACTGATTAGGTACGGCGTCCGTCGCCTGCGGCCATGACTCGGAGCAATCCACCTTTGTAGAATGCCTGCGGGCATCTCTCTTTTATCCGAAATATATTCAGCGCTTGCACCTTGCTAACAAGCCTATGTTCGAATCAAAAACACGGGGAGGCCGGCGCCGGGAACTGCCGACAAAAGCCTCGCGGAATCTAGCCAACTCAGCTTGTCCGTCTTCAAACTCCTGACGCCAGGGTGTTTAAATCTGCTCACGGAAGCTCAGCAGATTGAACCCTTGGCCGACAGCTAAGGCAATTGCCTGCTCATGGGGATCTTCACGGGCATGAGCAGCAAGAAACGTGTCTATTTTTGCTTGCGATATTCCAGTCTCGATGCGATCGCCTCCGGACCGCACAACATCGAGAATTGTCCGCTGGGGACTCTTATCGCCGACCAGGCTGATTAAAGGTCATCAGTTAGATTCTGATAGGAAACTCGGAACAAGCCCCGAGAATCAAGCTTCTTCGGCGCGCCGGTTCAATGACAAGCGGCGAATGTTATGCGGTCCCCACTTCTCGTTCCGTCTCCCAATGGGTTGGTAACTTATTCGTCAGGGCGATCCTGACTCGGCCCAGCTAGCAAGTTGCCTCCTTATAAGCCCCTAGCAAGTTCCGATGGGCCGCGCAACGTCACAAGAGAATGATTTCAGCGCGTCTCAGCGTCGGGAACTACCCAAGTTGGTCTATTGTCGGATAGGAATTTCGGCACGGCGGATGGTTGTTGGTGGCAAACGAAGAACTTTGCAGTGCGGTGTCCCATTGTTTAAATTCCCTTGGTGTGACCGGCCGGAACCAAGCATGTTCGATACACCTAACTTTAGATTCTAGGGCCATAGGGGCAGGAATGACATCAGAGGCAAAAAAGAGTGTGTTCTATCCGCAAGCATTCTTCCTACACGAACGCCTGCTCACGCAAGATGTGCCGGAGCCAGACAATCGAAAGTTTGAAGAGTGGGTCAATTCACAACCGACTCAGATGCACAGGAACAAGCTGCGGGCGAGGCGCTGCGAACAAATCGTTACTAACATCTATAAGAGCAGACCGCAAGAGCTCGCAGTTTGGCTGATGAAAGACCGGACTGTCGGAGACTCAGAATTGGTCACTACTACACAAAGGTTCTATTTCCGTAAGGTTAGCGAAACGAGACGAAGTTTTCGGGCTCCCTCTTCTGTTGATAAAGACGTCATCGTCGAAGGGCGGTTTTCGATCAGTCGGTGTGTCGGGGATACGGGCATCGACATGCTCCGGCAAAGCCGACGAGTGACGGTTTTGGGGTACGCTCGGGTTGTAGAGGTCAAGCCCAAGGTACAGATCGAGATCAGTCCTCTATTTATCGGATGGATCGTTGAGAGGCCCGAGTCGGAAGGTGCTCCGATCTTTGACTACACCGACAGACGCCAAATATGGGCGTCCCAAGTAGATCAATTCGAAAAGATCAAGGACGCTCCGAAAGCTACATCAGAGATGCGCAAAGAAGTCTCGGCAATGCCGGAAGACACAGTTAAACAACACTTCGCGGAGATCATCGGGGAACCATACGTAGGCAAAGATTGGGGTGGCGAAAAGTCGGACCTTTTCACGTCTCGATTGACGATTGATGGTCAGCCCGTCAGCGTCGGTTTCGCCTTCAAGGGCCCTGGAAAGAAGGGGAAGCTGACGATCAGTGCTATGGGGACGAATGGGGACCAAGCCCTAAGGCTCTTCGAAGAGCCCATCGACATCGGCATCGTGCAACATCACAGAGAGATCGTCCCAGCTGTAAACAACCTGCTAGATGCACTGGCGCGACAGCATAATGCGCAATACATGATCATCGATGGCGAAACGACGGCACAGATACTAAGTGCTTACGGATACTTGTCCGCCGTGCCTGAGCAGCCGGTTGTGACGGATGACGACGACGACTTTTAGCTCGACAAAAATCCTCCGGTAGAGATGGTTCATAGCAAAGACTCGCCGTCGGGAACTAGGGCGTGTCCCCTAGATCTTGGGCGCCGTAGCGGGATCCTTGATGGGTGTCTCGCACTTCTGTTTCGACTGATGGGCACTGGGCTCGCGTTCAGCCGTTGCGGCCTCTGTGGGCCGCTAAGAGCATCATCTACGTACCGGCGGAGCCCTGCTGACAACTGTGGACGTTCGCCGTGAAGCCGACTGGTCGATCTCAGTCGACTCGACAGTGAACCGCGCCCACTAGCATGGCACCAACCTTCCCCGCACCACAGGGGCCAGCTCGAATTACATGAATCTGTTTGCTGAGCCCAGCGTCCGCGCCATTGGGGGCTCTCGCGGCGGAACTCAGCACCAAAATTCACGCCGTGTTCGACGGCAAAGGCGGCCCCTGGTACTGCTCGTCGCCTCCGGACAAGGCGGAGATGCACCAATGTCCACCCACCTGATGGACAAGTTGAAGATTGCTCGCTGCGGTCCGGGCAGGCCATGCACCGCCCGGACCTTGTACGAGGTGACAAGGCATACTAATCCAGAGCCATCCGGACCCACCTTCGCGACCGCGGCATCATCGCAGTCATTCCGCAACCATCGGAGCAAATCGGCTATCGAAAACGTCGAGGATTCACCGGCGGCCCACCCCCGGCCTTCGACAAGGAAGACTACAAAGGCCGCAACGTCGTCGAACCTAACGTCAACACCTTCAAGCGCTGGCGGGCCCTGGCAACCCACTACGACAAACTCGACCTCACCTACCGCGGCGGAGCAGTCCTCCGAGCCATCAGCATCTGGCTAACAGCTTTAGGAGACACGCACCACATCGAGCGAGCAGAAGTACCTGTCACGATTTGAGTCATGCACCTAAGAGCTCGGAGGGTTTGCCGCTCCACGAGACCACCAGTTCGTCCCGAGCCCGCGTCGCCGCCACGTACAACAATGACCGCTCCTGCAACAGAGCATCGGATTTCTCGGCGTCGCCGAGATCCTTGAGCGCCCATTGCAGAGGCATGTTCGCGTCGCCCACTCCGAAGAGGATGATTTTGGAAAACTCCATGCCCTTCGCGCGGTGCATGGTCATCACGACGGGTTCGCCAGAATGGGCCTCTTTGTCACCGGAAACTTTCTGGGCCGATACTCCGCGCTCAAGCAGGCCGCTGACAACGAAGTCCACCTGCTTGCCCGAGCGCACGAGTACGCCGATGGTTTCCGGCGCGAAGTCCGGATCAGTGGTCCATGCCTTGATCCAGTCGGCGGCGTTATCGAGCTCCTTCGAGAGCGATTCCTTGCCCTCGAGCTGGGGGCGCGGCCCGCTTCTGGCCGACCGGTAGTCTGCGGACTCCTCCGCCGTGTCCTCAATGTCAGTGAACGGAATCCCGGAGAGGAGACCGACGGCGAAAGCGAGGTTCTGGGCCGTCGTCCGGTAGTTGAGCGTCAGACGCCGCGAGCGCCCAACGATCTGGATACCAAACCTGCTGAGGGGCACTTTCTGCCCATAGATCCGCTGGTGGGAGTCCTCCGCGATGAACAAGTCGTTCGCACCAGGCGCAACCAGTGCACGCAGCAGGAGCCAGTGGCCGGCGTGAAAATCTTGAGCCTCATCAACAATGACGTGGTTGAAGGGGCGGTCGCCTCCCCCAGCGGCCCGGTGATCAAGGACCGCAGCGGCCAGTGCTGCGAGTTCGGGGTAGCTCACGGCTCCCTTGCTCCGGCAGATCCGCCGATAAGCCTCAATGACCTTCCAAACCTCGATCCGTTTCATCCGGTTCAAGGCCGTCCCGCGACCTCCTCGCGGAACGGTCAGGTACCCGTCCCTGTCAGTCACTAAATTCGCAAGGACGATGGACAGGTACTCCTGCCCGAGGAATGTGGGGTTCGCCAGAGCGGGCTCGAGCTTGTGCTCCACTTGCTCAAGGGCCTCACCCCATTCCTTGTCACTGGAGCGGCTCGTCGCCGCGGCATCAGGAGTCCCAAGCACCGCGCTAAATGCGCCGGCTTGTTCCTCGGGCGACGCCTTTGACCAGACCTGGGCAGCGACAGAGTCGATGCCGGCTACAGTCACCGGGGCGTCACCCAGCTTGTCGCTCTGCTTCAGCCCAGGATCCAGACGCCCCACGTTTTGAGCAAGGCTATCGGCCAGCGTCTTCGTAAAAGTGGTCAAAAGGATGTGCGAATCCGGGTACTGGTCTGCCAAGTGTTTGGCGCGATGGATCGCCACCACAGTTTTGCCCGTACCCGCCCCGCCGGAAAGCCGGAAGGCCCCGTTGCGGTCCTTGACCGCGTACTTGGCTTGGGCCGGGTGCAGGAATACCAGCCAGTCCTGAAAACTCTCGTTGTTGATGACGTACTCGAGGTCTTCGAACCCCTCGGCATACGTGAATTCAAGCTTCGAGGCAGGGTGCTTGAGCGCCTCGGCAAGCTTCTCATCATCGGACTTCGTGGGGTCATCGACGTAGTCGCCAATCCCCAGGCCTTCTTTGACTTCCTGGAGGGACTTCCCTGCCTCAAGGTCAATAAGGGCAAGACCCTGCCATTCCGGGACTGCGTCGTCCGTGACCACCAGTTCGAACGCTTCCACAGAAGCTGCGCGAATCGCAGCTGCACCTGTCCGTTCGGGGATGCCCAGCTCCTCGAAAAGGTAGGACGGCGTGTACCCGGCCTTTTGGAGGCCGTTCTCATATGCGGGACCCGTCGCTGCAGGGGGAACAACGACGGCCGGCTGAGGGGGCGCCGATCCCTCTACCGGTGCACTGATGAGTTCCGCAATACCACTAACAGGATTGACGGTCAGAATGCTCGTCTGCGCCTTCTTGATCGCCTCATCGTGGTTAAAGGTGCCCGCATAGACGTAATGCGGTTCGGTCCCGGCATTCAGCTTAAAAAGCACCGCCCGGAACTGCTGGTCAACGCGGCCTGTGCGCGCCCGGGAGTCCTTGTAGGTCTTCATCGGCTCGATGTGGAGGCCAGGCGAAGTGTCGTCTTCCTGAAGCTTGTAGAGGAAGTCCAGGACCTTGCCCTTGAGCGATCCGTCGACCTTGTTGGCCCCCTTCATCAGGGTTACCGATGCCATCAGTCGTTCTCCTTCAACTTGAATGCCTTCAAAACTTGTGCAGCATCGCCGGCCATAAGTGTCCAGCCTTCATACTCGCCCGCCGGATCGAAGACGACAGCCAGTTTGTGCTCCGGCCATGCAATGTCCAGCGGTGTCCCATCGTCAAGCTCGTAACCGAGCTCCGGCAGCGGCAACTTGTCGACTTCGGCGAGCAGTTCCAACAGTTTGCGCTCTCCAGGCCTCGCCATGTCGATGAGGTCCTGCCATTCCGGCCGGAAGTGCTTACCCAGCGCTCCCGGTTCCACAATGACTGGGACCGAGGGCATCGCGAGAGTAACCGCGCCGATAGCCGGGGCTGTCCGCCTGAATCCGAGCAGGTTGCTTAGGCGCAGCCATTCGCGCCACACGTTCTTATACCCAGGCTCCGCCACTGCTTCGGCCCGTCCATCAAGGACGAGCACGACGTCGGCGCTCACCATGAGCGGCGACGTCAGGTTTGCGGCACATCGGAGAGGACCTTCCGCGTACATCCATGCGCGCCCCACCCCCAGCTCAGGCGCCGCTTCCGGGTCATCCAAAGTGGCCTGCACGAAGTCCGGAAGATCCACAACGGATCCCTTGAATGTGGTGCACTTTCCCAGCATGAGCAGAGGGATGGCATCGGACAGGTCTGCCCAGGCGTCACTGTTTGGCTCCCGGATCCACTGCCACAGCTGGCTCATGGCGTCGGACCTAACGGCGGCAAGCAGCGCGGGCTGAAGCGGCGCCGCCCCGTTCTGCACGATGCTCGCCGCCTTGTCAGTGAACCACGGTGGCATCGATTGTCCGTCGCCGGAAAAGGTGTCAATGTCTTCCCACGTCACTGCCCAGGGAACCACACCAGCAGCCCGAAGAGCCTCCCGCTTAGCGGCATCGTCGGCCACCCGGTTGTGCTCTGGAGACGCGTGGTAGGTGTACCCGTCCGTGTAGATGGCCACCTTCGGAATGTTGGGATCCGCCGTCGAGAGGACGAAGTCAGGTCGCGTGCCGTGTATATCGACCTGAGGCTCGAGCCACCAAATATGTTTGGCGCCCGGTACGCGGAACTCCACCTTGTCGGCGCGAAGACCGGGGGTGACCTTAACGTTGGCACCGACGGCGGAAAGCCTGTCCACGAGCGCCTTACGGAACTTGACTTCGAGGTGTGATTCCAGGGCCGGCGCGGCCGGCGGAACCTTCGTTACCGTCCAGCCCTCGAAGGTGGGATCACCGTCGTCGGGAACTCCGTCATCCCCGGACAAGATGCTGCGCAGGAGACGCTCCGCCGTCACACGCGCCACCTTGTCCACCTTCCAGGGGGACGCGAAAGGAAGGAGGCACCGATGGCAGGCGAGGCGCTCCTCGTCGCGGCAATCGCAGTTCCGCACCACGTCCCATGCGGCCCGCAGGAGGTTCCAAACCTTCTCCGGTCTGGCGAATTCGGCGAGGTAGCCAGTGCCGCCGGGGACTTTGTCGTGCAGGAGCAGAGAGACGGCGGTGCCCCCGTCGGCCGGCTCGTTTATCGGCACTGCGGCAATGTGGTCCGGGGAGCCACCGATCACTTCGCGGAGGCCGAGGAGTAACGCAGCGGTCAGGCTGGGGAGGGCAAAATCGTCCCCTAAGACGCGACCGGCCGGGAGGCGAAGCGCAACCCCCTGCGTCGCGAGGACACGTGCGAGCGCCACCTCTGCCACGTGCTCGTCACCGGATTTACGGTACTTACACCAGAAGCGGTGCTCATCAAGGTTGTTTGCACGCCCGGCGGAGTCCAGCTTGCCGCAGTACGAACAGACCCGAAACAGCGGCGCCTTGGACTCGTTGCCAGCGATAATCCGGGGCGCGGCGTTGGCAGAGGCACGCCCCAGGTTGAGCCACCTGAGCTGTACCCGGTTCGCGTACTTAGCGCCGAATTCGAAATCATCGAGGAACCATCCGTCGGTGACGTGCTCAGGATCGATATCCGCTGCGAGAACCGTGTTAAAGCGTTCTTTGACGCGCTGGTCGCTGCGGTCGCCGATGGCCACCTCGTCGCGGCGCACCTCAGCTGAGACGTTCTTCATGACCACAACGTCGAATTGCTGGCTGACGTCGGCGATACCGCCGAGATGGCACCGGCCACATGACTTGACCGGGCCTGCGGCGTCCACGTCGGTGTGTATCCACCCGCACTCTGGGCATGCCTGCCAGCGCTGGATGTGGCTCTGCTGTGGGCCGAGGTCCACGGCGTCGATCTTTACCTCGAGGCCACGCGAGTAGAACGTGGCACCTGGGGCAAGCTCATTGATCGCGATGGCAGCGCCACGCTGCAGCGAGATCGTCTCGGTGACGTAGTCCTGGGTTTCGACCTCCTGCCAGGTCACGCCGATGTCCAGGTTAACCGAGTCGTCGAGGAGCGTGTAGTTCGGCAGCAGACCGTACTTCTCGAGCACCGAGATCCAATATTCGTCGCGCAGGCCGAAGAGCTGTCCCCGCAGCATGCGCTGTGTGGCCTCGGCGGATTTAGGGGCACGCTTGTCCTCGTCTGTGGCCGCGTTGGACTCCGCCATGGCCTTGAGCTCGGGCATCGCCTTCTCGATGTCGTCGATGCGGGCCTTGAGTTCGTCGCAGTCGTCGGCCCACAGCCTGGCGGCCCGGACCACGTGCTCCGCAAGCTCGCTCGAACCGTCAGCACACGGGGCAGCCCAGTCCCGGAGCCTGGCGGCGCTGGCGGGAGCGAGGAGATCCCCGAACTGGCCGAGGAACTCGCTGATATATTCCTCCGCTTTGGAGTGCGCTGTCTCGATAAGGTCGCCCAGGAAGGTCCCCGGTCCGTCGCCGGCGAGTGCGCCGGCGGCCTTGCGCGGGTGAGGACGGGCCGCGTCACGCGCGAACCTGTCGACGAGGTGGGCGAGGTACTGCCTTTGCAGGATCTCCTCGGCGTCGAGAAATGTGGCAGGCGGGCGGACCTGCCCGTTGATCACAGACAGCGGGTCGTGAAGCTTGGGCAGGTGCTCTCCACGTCCACGTGCGTAGGCCAGGACGAGTGAGTTCCCTGTAAGGCGGCCGGCGCGCCCCACTCGCTGCAGGTAGGAAGAAACGGACGTGGGCAGCGAGGCCAGCATGACGCAGGAGAGGTCACCGATGTCGATACCCATCTCCAGTGTGGGTGTCGCGACCAGTACGTTGGGCGCCTGCGGCGTCTGTACCGAGGCTTTGAACTCGTTCTCAGCACGCACCCGCTCCTCATTAGGCAGCAGTGACGTGTGCTCCTTGGCGACGACGCGCTTCGGCTCCCGCGCTCCGTACAGCTTGAGATAGAAGTTCTCCTCCTCAGGCTGGCGCGCGAGCCGTCCAGGACACCGAACATATAGACAGTGCGCACCGTCGAGCTGATCCACCACCGTTGCTGAACCTGGCGTGACCGCGCGGCACACTGAGCACGCGAGGAAGTGGCGGCCTGCGCCGAGGCTCGCGCCTGTGGGTGCCTGAAGGAGGATCCGGTCGGTGGGAAGCGCATAGATCGTTGCGCCATCCTTGGCCTGCACGGTCTCGAGCACGCCTTGTCCGGCGAGCTGCCCGAATAGAGCCTTGGCCACAAAGGTGGCGTCCGCCTTCGGGATGTTGAGGCACAGCGCGGTCCACCGCGTGTACCAGCTCTGGGTCTGGGCTATCGGGTCCATGTAGCCGGAGTCGCCGCTGCCGAGCCGCGGGAAGGCTGGCTTAGACCGCCCGGAAGGGAAGGCGGGCATACCCTCACTGCGACGCCGGCCGCCCCACACCTTCCAGCGCTGGGCCTTCTCCCCCGCCTCGACCATGTAGTCGTTAAGCCACTGGTGGCGGATGCCGCCCTGGGTACGGACACGTTCGACGACGCCACGCACCCACGCGAGCAGCGCGCCGTCGTCTGTAAGCTGGTCTTCGAGACCAGGGGTGCCGGGCACCGCCTCGAGCGCAGTACGGGCGGCCGCGAGCATCGCGGGGGGTGTCCCCGCGTCGGTCTCGGCGACAATGCTGCCGGTGAGCTCGAGGGTGCGGCCGAGGCGGGACTGACGGCCGAACTCGAGGGAGGCGTCAAAAAGGACGCGCTTCTCCGCGTTGCGTGTCGCGTTGCGCTTCTCTTGGGCGTTGGCCTCCGGATCCCAGTAGGCGCGGAACTGCGGCCTGTCGGCGTAGTCGGGGGCGATGAGCTGGTACTTGCGGACGGGAGTGGCGGCGTCCGCAATTGCCCTGTCGACCAACTGCTTGAGAGTGACAACTCCCCCGTCCGGTGCAGCGGCCTCGAGCGCATGGCGGAAGGCGGCTCGCAGGGTGAGGATGTGCGAACGGGCTTGAACGAAGCCAGCACGGTGGGCGGCGTCCTGGACACTGTCGGTGAAGACGAGGGCCTTCTTCTCCCCCGAATCGAGGCCATCGGCGCCGAAGAGGTTCGAGATGCTTACGGAGAGCATGGTGGCGATGGCGCTGCCCAGGAAGCGGATGCCGTCCGTGGTTTGGCAGGCAGGGCAGACCTCGCGCTTGGAGTCGTCGTCCGCGTCCTGGCCCCGGAGCATGAGGACTGGGACGATGTGGCCCTCGTGGGCCTCGGCGGTGTCCTCGGCGGGCGGCTCGTGCAGGATTCTGCGGTTGACCGTATCGAGCCAGAGGAGGCTGTCGGCGATCTCGCCCTTCTCGGCGCGGAGGGCGTCCTCGTTGGGGGCGTGGATTAGCGCGCGGAATCGCGGGTTGCCGGTGGCCTGCTCGCGGCGGATCTTCGAGTCGTCGTTCTCGAGGTCCGTGCCCGTGGGGCCAAGGACGGCGCCCCAGCCGGACCGGCCGCAGTGGCGGCAGAAGACCGCAGGGAGGTAGAGGGTCCGGTCGGTGTGGGGGCCGTCGTCGCCCCAGCGGTAATGGTGCTCACCGTCCACCGACTTGTCGAGGCGGGAGAGCTCGCGGACCCACAGATGCGTCTCGACGGAGATCGCGTCGCGGTTGGGTTCGGGCACCGCGCGGACTTGACTGAGGAGGGAGAGGAAGTGGGCCATGAACTCGGTATGCCGCTCGGCGAGAGTAAAGCGGCGGCGGGGCCCGCCTGAGGTGTTGAACTCGCCGAAGACGCTCTCAGCCAGGTCGGAAAGGACGACGGCGTCGCTGGCCTCCTGAAGCACTTCGCGGGTGAGTGGATGGCGGCGGACGGCAGCGAGCAGGTCCACAGGCTGCCCGCCGAACACGAGCCGGGAGACCTGCTCGACGATGACGGCATTCGGGTCGTCGACGCCCGCGCCGAGCGACGCTTCGATGGCCTTGGTGGTGTCCTCGATACCTTCGGCGACGCGGGCCATCTCCGCCGCCGGGTCCCCGTCCCAGTCCGTACACCACGTATCGATGCGAAGACGGGATTCAGTGACCACAGCGTCACCGGGAAAGGCCTCGCCGAAGACAGTCTGGGCAAAGCGAAGCATGGGCTCGGACTCGCCCTTTGCGCCTAGCGTCGCAGAGGTAGCAACCGGTGTGATGCGGCCGAGCGGCCGGGCCCGGTCCTCCTCAGTCGGGCCGTGAGGAACTGTGCTGAGGTCGTTTGGCCAATCGCTCTTGAGGGTGAGGCCTAGACGGCGCAGGAGCATTGCGACGTCGGTACCCTGGGCCCCGTCGTAGGTGTGGAACTCATCGAGGACCACGTACTGCAGCGAGGTGGCCGACTGCTCCCAGATCGACGCGTCCTCGCTGCGGAGCAGGAGCATATCCAGCATCTTGTAGTTGGTCAGGAGGATATCCGGTGCTTCGCTGCGGAAGATCTCGCGGCTGTTAATAAGCCCGGCGGCGGAAACCTTCGTGTTCTTCTGGCCGTCCTTCTGACCCGTGTAGATGCCGGCCGTGATGCCGCCGAGTTCAGGGTTCTCGGTGAGCAGGCTGGCAAGGCGCTGCGCCTGGTCATTGGCGAGGGCATTCATCGGGTAGAGGATGAGCGCCTTCATGCCGGTTATGCCCGCGGCCTTGGCCCGGAGTACGTGGTCAATGATCGGGTAGAGGAATGACTCTGTCTTGCCGGAACCCGTGCCGGTGGTGACCAAAGTTGGTTCCGGACGGCGGAATACGCTGCTCACGGTGGTTGAGTCTGTCGACGCGTCTGGCTTAGATGTCAGCCTCTGAAAAGCGAGAGCCTGATGGCCGTAGGGTGTAAATCCCCTGTACCAGTCGAGGCTCTCGCGCCATCCATGGGCCGCTGGCCCGAACGGAAGCCTAAGCCGCACGAAGGGACCCTTGAAGATCCCGTCCTGCAGATCCTCAAGAAATCCCTGCAGGCCGTTGCGCGCATCCCGATCGGTTAGGGCAAACGTTGTGGACAGGTAGTCAATCAGCCCCACCTGAAGATCCTCGACCTGATGTGTGGGCAGGAGGACTGCCATCAGCTCTGCTCCGCCAAGAGCTTTTCAAAGCGGGCATAGGACCTGCGCAACCCGTTCTCGCGATCTACAGAATTAAAAGGTGGAGTAATTTGGACCTCTCGAAGAGACTGAGGATGCCGCCACGATGCTTGGCCCTCAACCTCCGCGAGAGCTCGAACAGCGGCCGAAACAGACACGCCCTCTCGACTCCAATATGCGCTTCGATCCCACTTCCGGAGGACACCAAACATTGACTGATATACGCCAATTAAATCGGCGATGCTCATCCCATATGCCAGCGCCGAGATAGCATCAATCTCAAGCTGGGCTTGCCATCGGTCGCGCTCCGTCCGCAACGCTACCTGGTCGCTCCACGTTGGCTGAAGGCAACCAACAGAGGATTCGCTGCTCGACGCCCACGAATCTTCAAAAGCCTGTGTCCACAGATCTGCGAAGGCACCAGTTAGACACACCAACCTAGCAACGCGAAGCCGGAGCTCGCTCGCAAGCGGAAACGCGTTCGGAATTTGAATCCTTTCCATCAAATTCACCGACATGTGGCTCTTGCCGGTCACGCGGACCCGGAAATCTACCACCAGCGATGACAGATAACCAAGAATTTCAAGCATTTCGGAAGCTGAAAAGTCGGCCCTACCTGCAGACATCATTGAATTCACGTGCGTCGCTCCAGGGGGGATGATCGCCGGAATAAGTGTCCTGCTATTCGCCGGCTTGGTGAACTCGCGCCATGCCAAGCGATAGTGATCCCGTGGACGAACTGGACCGAGCTCAGAGTCCCAGGTCCCGAAATCCGAGTCAACCGAGGATGATGAGGTCAGCTTATAGGCTGTCAAGGGAACATAATCCGCGGGCAGGTTATCCAAATCTATCAATATGCTGGTTTGTTGCGCTGTGGTCTTTGGCTCCAGTTCATTGAACACAGGATTCAGTAATCCAATTTGCTGACTAACCAGGACTACCTGATTCCAGTCCGCAGGTTTCCCAAATTCAATCTCAATTTTGCCAGTTCGGCGCGCATTAGTCTCATGCCAGCCAGTTGAAAACGAAAGGCCAAGATCTCCAAATCGCCTCGCGTCTTTAAAGCATTCCAACGCATTTGACACGGCGACATTCGCGGTGTAAATGGTACGAGTTTCCAAGGGGCTGTCGTCCCCCAAGATCTGCGCCCATGTCTCCAGTTGCACGGGTCCGACCGCGACAACTCTCTGCCGGTGGGGACGGCGATCAACTTTTCCCGCCTCATCCCTGGCGCCGGGTACATCACCTGACCCGTCGTGCCTAAGCGATCCAATAACGGTCTCCGGATGCACCAAGAATGATGCCATCAAGAAGTCAGGTCGAGGTCTCTCGCTGCCGTAAACGGCCGCGCAATACACCTCTTTGGCATCACACTCAAAGAGTTCCAACGTGTTGGTGAACTGCCATCGCCTCCTGAGCCGCAAGTGAGCATTCCGTCGAAGGCGTCCAAGTTTATCGTCAACAAAAACAGATTCCGGATGCAAAAGCCCTACAACCCCGGACACGCGGCGGCTGGCCCACCAGGTTTGTACCATGAATAGTCGATAAAGATTCGGCTGGTCAGATACTGCTGAGTATGCGTGAGAATTCCGCGCATAGTTGGCTATGCAGTACACCCCGATGAGATCATCTACAAAGCGGGCTGGCCGCCCTGCCACGGAAAGAGTTTGTTCCCTAAAGACTTTCTCTTCGTCTTGGGTGAGGCCACTCCGCAGCTGCCAACGCGGATCAAATTCTCCCAGAATGGAGTATTGATCGATAGTTGGCCGTACCCACGGAGGGTTACCGAGCTGGAGATCAAACCCACCACGACCGAAGGCCGAAGGGAAATCGAGCTCCCAGTGGAAGAATCCCTGGTCTCGGGCCACGCGGTCGCAGACAGAAAGCCATTGGTGCTCCGCGAGCAGAACTTTCACGTCCCTGGCCAACGCGAGCTGGAGGTCTGCGTGTTCAGCCTCGTTTAGCTCGTCCCAGTTTGCGCCCGTGCTCAGGGCCCGCTGGCCCATCATTCTGGACTCCTTGCCGGTCCGTCCGAGGAGAGCTTCCAGCACCTCGAGCCATTGGTCGAAGCTCGGCGGGACGGCTCCCTGCGCGGCACGCTCCGTCAGCGGCCAAAACCACAATGCGTTCCAGGCGTCCATCACTCGACGGAGTCGCTGGTAAGCACCGTTTGGGTCGTTGATTGCCTGCTCGATCTCCGCGCGGGTCACGGCTCGCGTGGTTTCGACAGGCCCATCCGCCTTTTGCTTGCCGAAGTAGGCAATCTCCCGACGGGCTTCCTGCTCTGCGATCTCGAAGCGGCGCAGCGTGAGCTTCCACAGTGACTCGACCCGACGGGAAAGATTAAGCAGACGGTCAACCTGCTGCTTCGACGGCTTCTGGCGGACCGATTTGCGCCAGTTCCCAAGGGCCTTCTGCGCATCAGCCGCTAGGTCCTTGACCTCCTTAGCATCGGATGCCGCGCCCCAGCCCTGTGCGGGGAGGAGGAAGTGGTGGACCCGTCCGACCACGGCGGGATCGTCGTCGTCCGCCTCCAGCCCTGCGGCCAGCCCCTTGAGGGGAGCGTCCTGCGGCGGCACGGTTAGCCAGGACTTGTCCCTCACCTGCGCCGCCGAGTACGTCGCGCGACGGGCACCGATGAGCGAATTTCCACGCCGCAGACGGAGGCCGAACCACGGGGCCTGCAGGCCTGTCATCATCGTGTCGAGCCACAGGGATACCTCGGCGAGCTCGACCGCGGTCGCGTTGAGGTCGACGCCATGCACCTGGTGCAAGGCAATCTGTGCCTTCACCTTCTGCAGCTCGAGCGGGTACTCGTCGGCCGGAATGCGGACGCCGAGCTCCTTTTGCTTTCGCTCGAGGTACTCCGCAGCAAGCTGGCGCACGGCCTCGATGGCAAACGCGCCCGAACCGAGTGCGGGCTCGCAGACGGTGAGCTTGAGGATCTCGTCAGCAGGCGTCGTGCCGTACTGGTCGAGCAGCTCCTCGAGCGCCTGCGAGACGACGAACTTGGTCAATACCTCGGGCGTGTAGTACGAGGCCGACTGTTGCCGCTCCCGTCCGGCGAGACGGAAGACGAAGGTGCCCTTCTCGTGGAGGACCGGCTTCGGCTGTCCCGTGATCTCGTCCTGACGCATGACGAAGTGCTTGGCTTCGATCTCCGCAGAGTGCGTCACCGGAACGACCCACGAGCCCTTCGACGAGTCGCCGTCCTTCGCGACCTCGTGAAGGTCTTCCTCCGCAATAGAGCCGGTGTACGACATGAGCCCCTCATACACAGCCCCGAGCTGGTTTACGCCAAGCTCAGCGTAGGAAATGAATCCTCGGTCCTTGCCGCGGGCCTCCCTAGTGAGCAGGAGGTGGTCCAGAACCTTGTGGAGAGCAGAGTTACTGAGCTTTACCTCATCAACGTCCTTCGTCCGGGACGGGGAAAAGAGATCCGCTTCAAGGTTCTCAAAAGTGAGCGCGTCGTCGGCGTCCTCAGGCTTGTGGCCTTTGTTGACCAGGGTAAAGAGGAGGTTGAGAGAATCGTAGAGGTGCGTGCCGCGCTTCGCCTTTTCGGAGGTTATCGGATTAAGGACGAGTTCGCGGATGCGGTCGAGTCCGTAGCCCTGGTCATATTGTTCGTCGCCCACGGGGATAACGCCCATCTCCGGCGACGCTTCCGCATACAGGAGGAACAAGATCCGGTACAAGAAGCGAAGGGACTGCTTGGCGAGCGACTGGCCATTGACGTCGCCGTTCGACATCCCGGCTGCGGTACGGCGGGTGAGGACGTCGTTGGCGATGATTTCGATGGAAAGCCGAATGCCCTCGCGGAGGTCCTTCGACACGCCGACGGTGTGCTTCACCGAGGACTCGATGACGCCGTTCCACCAGATCAGATCGCTCGGGTCCGGGTGGAGCGAGTCACGTCCGAAGACGGCGAGAAAGCGGTCCAGTTCGCCTCCGCGCTTGGTGTCGTTGCGTTCGATGGCGAGCAGCGCATCCGCTGCGAGGTAGCGGCCCTCGGGCCAACGCTCCCGCTCGGTGAGGACGAGCCAGCGGCCAGCCATAAGGACGATGAACTGCGGGGCCTCGTCGGTCTGGTAGAGCTCGGAAATGAGCTTGCTGGCCGAATAGTTGGCTTCCTTGTCGTCCACCTGAGCCTTCTGGAGGAGGTCGCCGCGGTCCTTGGCGAGGGCGTCTTCGAGGGAGTCGGCAGGCTGGGCTTCAACGAAGAGGACGTGGTTGTTCGAGGTAGACCAGACGTTGTGCGCCAGCAGTTCGGCACCGCTTCGTTCCGCCTTGAATATGCTGCTCGGGCCTTTGAAGCCGAGCGCTTGGCGCAGGTCCCGGTAGACGCGAGAGGCGTTACCGGGTTCCTCGGCGAGGTTGCCGAGGTCGATCTGGAGTTGGCCGCGTGCCTTTCGGAACCGGTCCATCGGGGACTCGTGGCCTTCTTTTGACGTCTCGTCCCATTGCTTGCGGAGCCTGAGGACCTCGGACTGGAAGGACTCGCCGGCCTTGGTGGTGTCCGTGGTGAAGAAGTGCTCGCTGACGAAGTCCTCGCCGACGACGAATGAATCGAACGAGGGCATCTCAGCGCTCTCCTTCCGCAGGGGTATTGAGGGGCACTACGACAAGAAGCGGCCGCACGAGGCGGCGGTCCGGGGCGAGGGAGGAGACGATCTCCTGTTCCTGCTCCACGCGAGCCTTGTTCTCTTTGAGGCGCCTCGTACTCATGCCGGGGAGCTGTGCCTGTCCGTGGACTTCGCTCCACGCGTCCGCTCGGCCGTGCCATTCATCAAGCCGATAATCGGCGGCCTTGGCGGCGGCCTCGAACGTTATGTCGAGCGAGCCCGTGGTGTTTTTGACGGCCCGGGCGATGTAAGGCTGGTACGCCCCGGCGTCTGCGACGGGCCCGGTGTTGATCGACTTGTCGGTGAGGCCGATGCCACCGAGGTACTCGGCGAGGCTCCCTACCTGCTCGGGGATACACAACGTGCCTCCCTGCGTCGCGAAGAACGCCTGGGAGATGACCTGTCCTCGACGGTTCATCAGTGTGCCCATGACGAGGATGCTCGGTTCCTCGACGTCGGCACGGACCACCGGAACCTCGTTGCCAGCCATGGACGCGAGGGCTCGGTCGCTGGCCCATTCGAGGACTGGGTGCAGCGGGCCGAGGAAGTGGGCCTCGGGCCACGTCGTAGCCTTCTCGCCCTTCGCCGGAATGGCCTTCTTGGCGGCGTCGAGCTCGTTCTGGCCCTTGTCCAGGGTTGTGGCGAGTTTGAGCTTTTCCGTGACTTTGCGATCGGCGAGGTAGCCCTGCGGCAAGTGCGCGAGACGCTGCTTGAGGTCGCGAGGCGGCTCAAGTTCGGCGACCTGGTGCTGGGCATGGATCTTCCAGTTCACCCCTCCCCCGGCCCCGTTGGCTGGCGGCTCTTCAGGGTTGCCGAACGCCTCGTGGAGGGCGTCGTCGAGGTACGCCAGCTCACTCTCATAGAGGCCGACGCCGGCGTCGGTCGGCACCCCAGGCGAGCCGCCGCCGTCGTCCGCTGTGAGCTGCTCGAAGAAGCTGTCAAAATCGCCGAACGCGCCGTCGTCTGTGTGGGCCGGGTCGAGGACGTCCTCGACGCTGCGTACGACCTGGTCCTCCGCCTGCTTGCCCGCAAGGACTGCAAGGATCGCTTTTTGTTCTGCCTCTACGCTGTGCAGACCCATAAGGGAGGCGACATCATTCAGGGCGCCGTGCGCCACGTGCTCGCGTTCCATGAGGCGGGTGATGACCTTGAGGTCTCCGGCAAACTTCTCGTGGTTCGGGTGCAGGAGGAGCGTGGTGATCTGGGGGTTCTTCTTCTGACCGTATCGGTCGATGCGGCCGTTGCGCTGCTCAATGCGGATGAGCGACCACGGGATATCGAAGTGAATGAGGTGATGGCACTGGCTGTGAAGGTTCACACCTTCGGAGGCGACATCGCCCGTGACAAGCACGCGGATGGGTGAGGCCTCCTGCTTGAAGCTTTCGACAATCTCCTGCTGATCAACGTCGCTGAGGCCGCCGTGCAGGATGCGGACATTCTCGGGCTTGAGGCCGAGGTCCTTTGGCAGGTGGCGCTCGAGCCACATGAGCGTGGGGACCCGCTCGGCAAAGACGACGGCGCGCATATTTGACTTGGGACCGACGCCGATTCCTTTCAGGTACTGGGCGAGCTCCTGGTACTTGGCCGAGGGCCACTTGAGCGACTCCTCGGTGAGGGCCCTAAGGCGTTCAAGGGCTTCGTGCTCCCGGTGTTCCGCTGGCAGCTTCCGGTCTGCGACCTTGCGGAGGCGCTCCTTGACTGTTTCGAGCAGCGCAGCCGGGCTTGAGAGGAAGGCTTTGGCGAGTGTCCACGGGAACAGTGCGCTGTTCGCGCCGGAGTAGGGGCTGGAACCGATTTGGGGGTAGAGCCAAGTATCTGCGATTTCCTGGGCGACGGCATTCTCGGCAGGACTTGCCGCGATCAGCAGGTTATCCGGTTCGAGGCGCTCCATCCAGTTTGCGCCCACCTCGGCGGCTACTTCGGGACTGTGACGGTGACGCCGGATGATCAGTCGCTGAATGTCGTTTCCGTCGAAGGTGCCGTCAGGGCGTATGGCGGTGGGGTCGAGGAGACGGATCAGTTCGGCGAACGATTCGTGTTTGCCGTTGTGAGGCGTTGCGGACGCCAGGATGAGGGCCTCGGTGTTCGGGGCAAGGATTCTCGCGAGCTCGTTGTTAAGCGTTCCTGCGTTGGTGAGGTTATGGGACTCGTCGATGACGACGGCGTCCCAGCGGATCTTCTGCAGGTGGGCTTTGTAGCGGGCCGACTTCAGGGTGTCGATCGAAATGATTGCGCGCTTGAAATACGTAAATGGGTTGCGCGTAGCCGGAAGGGTCTGCCGGACCTTTTGGATGCCAGCAGAGTCGAGGCGGACGAACGGGAGGGCGAAGCGGCACCAGAGCTCGTGCTGCATCTGCTCGAGGACATGCCGGGGCGTGACGACCAGGACGCGCTCCGCCCTTCCGCGCCGGGCCAGTTCGCTCAGGATCATGCCGATTTCAAGGGTCTTGCCGAGGCCAACGGCGTCTGCGATGAGAATTCTGGGGCGGACGTTCTGGGGGTCCAAGGCGCGAGCGACGGCGATGCGCTGGTACTCGAGCTTGTCCGCGAGCATGCGGGTGGAGACGGTGAGGCCCTCATGGTCCTGCGGAATGGGCGTCTTGCGGAGGGTGGACTCGAGCCACAGGCGGGCACGGCGGTAGTTTGGGCTCGCATCGGCGACTGGGATGGCTTCTGCCGGATCGACGACTTCGATTTTGTCCAGGCTCTTATAGAAGGCCGCTGTTGTGTCGCGGACAAGCTCACTGAGTCCACGGACTCTTATCAGAAGGCCGTCGCCAGTCTCCTCGACTCCCGTAACAAGCCATTCTTCGTCTCGAACGTGAACGACTGAACCTGGTGCGACGTTGAGCTTCTCCGCCTGCGTTGCTGGCGCTGACACTGTACTCCTTGCTTGCTGCCATCCCCATTTTGCGCAAGCCCGACACGGTGCAGCGGCACGCGAGGGGCTCTGTGACATCTAACCACTCGTTCCCGCAATTCGTGCAACGCCGCTGCCGCACCCGGTCAACAATCTGCGGCCGGACGAAGTGCGAGCAAAAGAACGTCTGTGTTGCGAGTTCATGCAAGAGGAAGGTCACGGGAACAGCCCTTGTGGACTTGGCCCAGAGTTCAAAGCGACCGGCACAAGAACCTTCCCACCTCGCTCTTGTCTCGGCGACCAATCAGTGGGCTAGAGTGACGAACAAATTGTTGGGCAGATCTTTGGAAATGGGGACCCTTTGCAGGCTGAAACTTATGCGCTCAAGACCGTTTTAGGTTTTGAACGGCGTTACGTCATTCCCACATTTCAGCGCGACTACGAGTGGACATTGGAAGGGCAGTGGCGGTTACTCCACGAGGACCTGATAACAGCGGCCGAAAAGCTTCAAAAAGCTAGGGCTGACGCCGAGGCGCTAGGAGAATCTCGCGCACGCGCGGATAACAAAGTCGCTCCCCATTTTCTCGGTGCCATCGTCTGTGATCAGTTGCCGTCCAGCACAGGTGGCGTGGACCAAAGAGCAGTTATTGATGGACAACAGAGACTCACAACTCTTCAGCTGTTAGCCCGCGGAATTCTAGATGTCCTACTCGAGTCCGGGTCGACGCGTGCACCGCAGGTCAGGCGGCTTATCCAAAACCCTTCAGATGTGGGCGAAGAGCCCGTTGACCGGTACAAGCTGTGGCCGCGCCGCAAAGACAGGGAAGTCTGGCCCTCCGCCATCTCCGACGACATTAGCGGTTCCAATGGGCACCTATACCTAGAGGCACGGAAGTTTTTCGCCGACGCGACACGCGCAGCGGTTGCTGCGGCACCCGGTGAGGATCTTCTGGACACCATCGTTGACGCTCTCCTGGGCCTGTTTAAGCTCGTTGTCATCGACTTGGACGACAACGATGACGCACAAGTTATTTTCGAAGTCCTCAACGGACGACAAACGCCACTTTCGGCATCCGACCTCGTGAAGAATCTGTTGTTTCTTCGCGGCGATCTCAGCGGAGAAAAAGAACTTGACCAGCTGTACGACACGTATTGGGCACCCTTTGATGACCCATGGTGGAAGAGGACAGTTGGGACGGGGCATGCAGCACGCGGGAGGAGGGATGTTCTCCTGTCGAATTGGCTCACGGCTGTATCAGGCCAAGAAGCTAATGTCGGCCACCTTTATGGGCAGGTGCGCACATACCTCACGGAGTTTCCCAGGGCCACAGAAGAGGTCCTGAAGGAGCTTGCCCAATATGCTTCGGCCTACGTAGCTATTTACAACCCAGATAGCGATGAATCTGTCAGACTGGCACGTGCCTACTCACGGCTTGAGCGAGTCCGTGTCGTTACGGCTAATCCCCTACTCCTGTGGCTGCGCACGCTGGCCCCCGAGCAGCTTTTGCTGCAAGACCATGAAGCTGCTGTTGCCGCTATCGAATCATGGGTCATGAGGCGGATGATGACCGGTGCGAACAGTCGAGGCTATGGAGCCTTCTTCGTGGATGTCCTAAAGTCAGGGCGAACTGCGGCAGAGTCGGGGGATAACGTCGCTGACGCCATAATCGGCGCTTTGCATGGATCCTCAGCAGGTTTAGCCTGGCCTTCCGACGAGGATGTCACAGCCGCGTTCACGCAGAACCGGTTCTACAACTCGTTCACACAGGAAAGAATCCGACTGATACTAGGAGCTATCGACCAGCAACTCCAAGACGAAAATCTGCGTGCGGAACCAGCCAAATTTGAATATGACCGCCTCCAGATTGAACACGTACTGCCTCAATCCTGGGCTACCAACTGGCCTCTTGATGATTCGAATGCAGCTCAAAATGAACTGGCCACGCAGAAGCGGCACGCGGCGGTCCAACGCATCGGCAATTTGACCTTGGTCACGCCTAACTTCAATCAGGGTGTATCCAATCTCGGTTGGGATGTGAAACGCTCGGAATTCAATATGCAGTCAGGGCTTCAGCTTAATAGGGCGATCGCTGCTTCAGAGCAGTGGAATGAGCTAACCATTCAAGAGCGATCCAGACAGCTCGCCGACATCGCGTGCCGCGTCTGGGGCCTTCCTACCAACAGATCCGCCAGCTAGCTCTTGTGGGCCAGCCGGTTCGATGGCTCGCCCACTTTTCGTAGGACTCAAAGGGCGGCACGGGGCCAATGGCGTTCTCTCCTTGTACACGGCAGTAATGTTGGAGCATCATGAGCGCCCTTCCAAGTCCCCCACCTTATGAACGTACCGTCGAAAACGACTCCATCCGTGTTTTGGACTTGTTTGCTGGCGCTGGTGGCTTGACTCAGGGCTTGTACGCTGGCTCTCGACGCTTTGTGACCGAACAGGCGATTGAAATCGACACTGCCGCGGCCGCGAGCTTCGCTGCCACTTTCGGGGACAAGGTCTACGCCGGGGCCATTGAAGAGTGGCTCGACGAGGGCACGGTTCCAAAGGTGGACGTGGTGGTAGGTGGACCGCCATGTCAAGGATTCTCCCTCCTAGGGAAGCGAGATCCGAATGACCTCAGGAACCACCTTTGGAAGGCATATGCAGAAACGATCGTTCAGGCGAAGCCAACGTACTTCGTCGTGGAGAACGTGCCTGCGTTTGGTAAATCAGGCCAGCTTCAGGACTTTATCGCGGCGACAGGTAGAAGAGGCATCCTCAGCGATTACGCTTTTCAGTGGAAAGTTCTAAATGCCGCCGATTATGGTGCTCCTCAGGCCCGAAAACGAGCCATACTGATTGGACATCACAGGGCCATCGACTTTCCTGGATTTCCGCCCACGACACATAGTGGACGTCATGTAACTGTTAAGGAAGCGCTGCAAGGCATTCCGTCTGCCACCAGGGGAACCAACCTTCCATCACGTTCCTCCTCCTTCAATGGGACCAAATTGGCCGGGCCTTTCATCACGGATGAACTGCACCTTGGCCGCGAATACAGACAAGAATCCCTCCAACGCTTCCAAGCAATTCCGGCGGGCGGAAATCGCTTCGACCTGCCAATTCATCTTCTAGCGCCCTGCTGGGTCGGACACACGTCGGGCTCAGGGGACGTTATGGGAAGACTCCGTTGGGACAAGCCGTCGGTAACCATCCGGACAGAATTTTTTAAACCTGAGAAGGGTCGATATCTACATCCCGTAGAGCATCGCGCCATAACCCACCTGGAAGCCGCAAGGCTGCAGGGGTTTCCAGGGGACCGCTTCTGGCTTGGCTCAAAAACTTCCATCGCCCGCCAGATCGGAAACGCGGTCCCAATCGCGTTGGGCGCGGCGATCGGACGGTTTCTTGCATCAAAATTGTGATCGCTGTCCAAATCCTGGTCGTAGTTCCATGAATGTCTTCTGGGCCTGGTAAAAACTGAAAAATTGTACGGAAGCCGGAGCAAAGGTGTTTTCGGTGCTAAAGGGGGAGCTGCGGTGCAGCCTACAGATCGTTGGGACGGACCAGACGGGCGTCTCGGAACCTGGCTCAAAGAGTTCAGCAAGAACACGCTAGATTCCTATCGCGTAAAGCCGGAGCTCGTCACCGAGCACGACAACCTGGAACGCAGCACTGTCGAGAGCGGATACGGCCGCAAACAGCTCAACGAGCTAGCCCAAAACGCAGCTGATGCAATGGAAGGCACGACCGGACGCGTCGCCTTTGTTCTGACAGACAGTGCACTTTACTGCGCAAACGAGGGTGCGCCGCTGGCCAAAGGCGGCCTAGAGGCACTCCTGATGTCCCACTCCTCCCAAAAGCGTGACGATAAAATCGGACGGTTCGGTTTAGGGTTCAAATCAGTACTCGAACTGACTGATGCACCCGAGATAATCAGCCGAACGATCTCCGTGCGCTGGCACCGTCATAGGGCTGCATCAGCTATATCGGAAATCGTTCCAGGCCGTAAGCACTACCCTGTTCTGCGAGTGGCCGAAGCTTTTGACCCAGCGGTCGCAGCGGCTGACGACTCCGTGCTCCGGGAACTGATGGCATGGGCGACATCAGTCGTTCGGCTGCCCATGACAGAGGTCCCTGACTGGCTCAACGATGAGTTCAAACTCTTTCCCAAAGAGTTCGTGCTCTTTGCCGATCAGATCAAGATGCTGGAGTTCGATAACCGACACGTCGGTGATCGTCGGTTCTGGCATGTGGAGCGGACCGGGTACCCTCACGGACGTGGCGAGCGTGTGGTTCTGCGGGCGGCCAGCGAAGAGGAGTCCTGGGACGTGTTCCATCTCCCCCATGTCCCCTCGGACGAGGCGATGAGAGACGCCGGAAGTATTGCCGCCCGCTCCGAGTTAAGAGTCTCTTGGGCAGTGCCCGTGAAGAACAGAGGGCGCGGTGTTGGCAAGATCTGGAATTATTTCCCTACGCAGTCCTTCACAACCCTGAGCGGAGTAATCAACGCTGCTTTCAAGCTTAATGAGGATCGCCAAAACATGCTGGCGGGAATTTACAACGAGGAAATTCTTACCAGAACACTCCCGCAGATCGTAGCGTTCGCACTGCCTGATCTGGTCGACCCGCAAGACCCTGGTAGTTTCCTGGACATCCTGCCTGCGCGTGGACGTGAAGCCCGTTCTTGGGCCGATGAGATCCTCAACAAACCTGTGATGACTACGGTTTCCCGGATGAACTTCGTCCCCGATAGGGCAGGTGTGCTGCGCCCACCGACCAGTCTAAATATTGAGCCCGAATTCGAGGACGCCAACCGGATAACGTCAATTTGGGATGCCTCCGTCGGCGAAGATCGGCCTTGGGCGCACCGTAGCCTTACCAGCACGCGGGATCGTAATGCGACGTTAAACCGACTTCTGGATATGGCTCAGAAAGAACGTTCCTCAACGCTCAAGTGGATAGAGGAAGTTGTCTTTCCCGGGACGACTGAAAGCTACTCCGCAGCTCTCAGAATCGCCGTCGAGATCAATCAACGTCATCCCGAACTCCAGCGTGACATGCGGTCGGCTCGGATCATCCCTGCCGCCGACGGTTCCCTTCAGCGTCCCGTGGCCACAGCCATTTTCCTGCCCATGGACGCCGATGACCTAGCTTCCAATTTCGTCTCGCCGGAGTTTGCCAATGCCGAAAAAGTGCGTGACTTGCTGCGAAAGCTGGACATCGGGCCCCTCAACGCCCAAGGACAGTTGAAGAAGGTCATAGCAGCCTTATCAACGGACGACACCGATCCTGTCACGCTAGAGTCCCTATGGACCCTTTCGCGATCTGTCCCCTTCCCCGATGCGCTCACCCTTTTGGAAAAAGGTCCGGGCATGTCCGTTCCCGTTCGCTGCGAAGACGGCGTCTGGCGTCCTGCCAGCAAAGTCTGGCTCCGCGGCGGCCTCTTTTCTCCTAACGGCGTCGAGGACGCAGCCCTAGTCGTCGATGGTAAATTTCATGAACCCGACGTGCGGATCCTTCACGCCCTAGGCGTTCCCAAGAATCTTATGGAGCCGGCACGTATCACTTCGGGCGCCTTGCACCAGGTGTGGAAAAGCGCTATCTCCCAGGCGATAGTTGCAATCTACCGGGATAAGCTGACGCCGGTTTCCGCCATGCACCTGTCCTTCGCGCACCCCTTTGCTACAAACGGACTTGAGCTTCTAATCGAAGCGAGCGCGGAGGTTCGTGCAAGGGCCACGGAGTGGGTCCTAAGTCAGCGTCACTATGACGTGGATGTGAAGATCAGCAACCAATACGTCGACGACCACAAGGTCCCCGACCCCGACATCTGGTGGGTGCGGGAACACGGGGCAGTCACGACTGCCTTCGGAATTGTGGACGTTCGGTACGCTGTTGCTTCGGTTGAGGGAATTCCGGACGGTTTTTTGCCAGTCCCCCAATTTGGCCGCAATGTTTTAGGTGATGTAGCGGCACTTCTCCAATTGCCTGTTAATCCTCATAAATTTAAGTGGCCCTTTATATACTCACTCGCTAACAAACAGCTGGAACTCACTCAATTGCATCAGCTGTACGGTCTGGCGGCCCACCACGGTTATCCGAAGCCACGGCAGATCTCAGTGAAGACCAGGTATGGCCGGTCCGAACAGCCGCTAGATGAGGCACGGGTCGCGGTTAATAAAAGGACCTATGATTATCTGGCGGAAAGCCGGGACACTTCTGTTCTCTGGGTGGAGCGCGAAGAACTCCGGCATGCGCTTGAGGACGAATGGGGGCTAGAGCCCATTGAGATTATTTTTGAGTCCACGCTTAAGTTCGAGCCTGTTGGAGACGAACTCACGCTGATGAAGCGCATACCTTTCGTTCAAGAAGGGGTACGCGGGATCTCGAAAATTGTAACGGTCCCGTGCTCTAGCCTCTACGTCGAGCATATGAATAGTGCTGGGGATCCGCCGAGCATCAGCCAACGGGAGACGGTACTTCAAAACGACTATTTCTACTACAAATCGGAACTACCTCAGCGCGTCTGGCTCCAGCAGCTGCTGGACGCCACCGGCAAGAAACTTTCCGCCCAGATGGTCTTGGCTAGCGCGAGCGCAGCCAAGAAAAGGTATGACCAGGACGCGCACCTCAAGGTCGTGCTCTCGAAGCAGAGCGACGAAGAAAAGTTACTAGCCCTTGTCGGCGAAGCAACAATCCGGAAGCTCATACCGGATCACGTCTATGAACTGGTAGACAGCCGTCTGAAGGACGAAGAGATGAGTGGGACGGAGCTGGTCCGTCTCGCGAGCACGCTCCACGGTGCCAGTCTTCTTCAAAAAATCAAGCCCTACCTGGAGCAACAAGGGATCAATACACCCGATCAGTTCAGGGGAAGCAGTGAGGCGAAGAAGTTCGTTGCAGGACTTGGCATCTCAGAAGACTTCGCGGGTCAGGCCAACGATCCGCGAAAGCCCGACCGCGAGGAGGCGGTTGGGCCGGTACGACTTAATCCAATGCACGATTATCAAGCCGACGTCAGCGCCCAAGTCAGGACTCTGTTGGCAGGTCAATCGCGGAATCGAGCAATTGTTCAGCTCCCCACCGGGGCAGGCAAGACAAGGGTGGCGGTCCAGTCGATTGTTGAACACGTAGGGACAGCGTACGGACACTCGCTAGTCGTGTGGATTGCACAGACGGAGGAACTTTGCGAACAGGCAGTGGATGCCTGGTTGTACGTCTGGCAAGGTGCAGGAGTGCCAGGCGAACGCATGGCCGTCAGCCGGCTCTGGGGCGGTAGGCGACCCAAGCCAGAGGAGACCCGGCTGCACGTTGTGGTGGCGACCATTCAAACATTGAGCAAAATGGCAGAAGAGAACCTCACTGACTTCAAATGGCTCTTCGCCGCCGATATTCTCGTCGTCGATGAGGCTCACGGAGCCATCGCTCCCTCCTACACGTCAGTATTCCGAGCCTTTGGACGGGGAAATACGGATCGCGGCAAACCTCTACTTGGCCTCTCCGCCACTCCCTTCCGTGGGATAAATGAGGCCGAGACTGGGCGGCTCGTGCGCCGCTTCGACGGGCATCTGCTGATGCCTACTCAATTCACCTCTGAAAATGCCCATAAGTATTTGCAGGGCATAGGCGTCCTGGCGCAAGTTCGACATAAAGCTTTGGATGGAATTAGCATCCAGCTCACTGGCGGTGCTGTACGCTCAGCCGGAGCCGACAGCGCAATGCTGGAGACGCGTATCGATCTCGAAGCTGTTGGAAGGAATCAAACCAGGAACGATGCGATTCTTGACCATGTGAAAGCGGTGGCGGAGCACTCGACTGCTCTCGTTTTTGCAGCATCCGTCAATCATGCTGAGGCACTTGCTGCGGTATTGACCCGAGAAGGCGCCAGGGCCGCTGCGATCTCGTCTAAGACCAGCCCGGCAGATCGCCGGCGGCAGATCGAGGACTTCCGTACAGGCAAAATTCGTGTTCTCACGAACTTTGATGTCCTGTCTCAAGGCTTCGATGCTCCCAAAGTTGGAGCAGTCTACGTCTGCCGGCCAACCTTCGCACCGAATAAGTATCTGCAGATGATTGGACGCGGCCTCCGGGGGCCCAAGAACGGGGGCAGCGACGAAGTCCTCATTGTCAACGTCAAGGACAACATCGAGAACTTCGGGGACAAACTTGCCTTTAACCACTTCGAGTACCTGTGGAATGAAAACCCGTGACGGAAGTAATCTCCCTCGATGCTAGCCAACTCGCTGTGGCAGAAGCGCAAACGTCTGACCGTCAATACGTCATTGCGGGCGCCGGTCAGGGTAAGACGCAGGTCCTTGTCTCCAGGCTGCAGTACTTAGTCGATGAAGAAGGCCTCAACCCCGCCGATGAAATCCTGGTGCTAAGTTTTTCTCGGGCAGCGGTCGAAGCCGCGCGAAAGCGTGCTTCTAGATCTGACCTGGATCAAGTAACTGTCAGAACATTCGACTCCCTCGCGTCGCTCATACTGCTGGAGCTCGGGGACGTGGACGAGCGCCATGATTCCTTTGAAGCGCGAATCCGGCAAGCAACAGCTCTCCTCGAGCAAGAAGGCCTGCCAGACAGCCTGTTAGCTGTGACGCACCTCTGCATTGATGAAGCTCAGGATTTGGTGGGTGATCGCGCGAAGCTCGCTGAGGCATTTATTGTCGCCGCGGGTGACGGTCTGGGAATCACGGTGCTGGGAGATCCGCTTCAAGGCATTTACGACTTTCAGCTCACCGAGTCGCATGACAAAACTACCGCGCGAAAATTCATGGAGCAGCTCGTAAAGGAGCACGGAGCTGAGCTGAGGCAGCTTGATAAGCACTACCGGGCGAAGAGCGAGCGGGCGCTCGAACTGATCACAGTTGGTAGCGCGATTCGGCAGGAACTAGAGCTAGGGCCAGCAACCCAAGGATCCTTCGAGCAGCTCGAGCGTTTCAGGACCAAGAGGCCTACATGTGATCCGTTTGAACTGCTATCTGGACTCCTTTACCCCGAGCCCGAGACCACTGCCATACTGTGCGCCACTAACTATGAAGTTCTTCGAGCCAGTGAAGTTTTAGCGGAGCTAGGCGTCGATCACACTGTTCGTAGACAAGCGCAGGAACTAGGCACGGCTCCGTGGGTCTGGGAAGCACTCGGAAGCCTAGAACCAACGGGTCATCACCGCGAAGACGTACTGGACCATCTGCGCCAAGCCGGGCGGCATGATCCTGAAGAGGATTGGCTGGCCCTCAAACAGAGCGAGGGGAATTCACGAGATTACAAAACACTCGATCTTGCTCGTCTCGGAAGGCGCATCATGAGCCGCTCGATTCCGGTTGCCCTCACTGTGAATGACATATGCCCCGTCACTATTTCCACCGTACACAGAGCAAAAGGTCTCGAATTTGACCACGTCATTTATATTGAACCCGATAACAACTTGAAAGATCTGCCAAACTATGACGAACTTACCCGTCGGACCTATGTAGCTCTTAGCAGAGCGCGAGACTGCATCGACTCAGGCAGGATCTCCAAGAGCAAAGCTCTCTACCGGAAGAAGCATGAAAAGACAGGGCGCTGGACGGAGATGCGTTTCGGCAAGCCTCAAGCATATGTAGGTAGGATGGAAATTCTTTCTATGGATGTGGCATCGGCTTCGCCTTACGCACCCGATTTGAATGGACCCGCCTTTCAGTCCAACATATTTGCTACACCCTTAGGATCCCAGATTACGGCAGTAAAAATTGTTAGTGGCGTTGATGGGCAGCCTTCTCGTTATGAATTCCGGAATGCTGAAGGCGCGCCCCTCGGTCTTAGCAGCGTAACTTTCGGATATGACGTAAAGAAGGTCTATCAAAAAGGACGAGTGTTTAACTGGCCGCAACGCTTCACTGGCTTGAGACTGGCGTCCGTTGAATGTGCCGCAGGCTCCCCTGATCAGACAGAGGAGGTCGGGCTTGGGAGGTCAGGCCTATGGCTCGTCCCCCGTTTTACCGGATTGGCTCGCGCCCATTGGAAGGACACGGAGTGAACACCCTCGCCAGCAAATACGCCTTCAGGAATGACATGGTCAACCGGCTTGAGCTGGACCTGTATGGCCCGGGGGCTGAAGATGAAGTTCTTACTGAACGTCCGCTCGACCGATACGTAACTGGAGTCCTTTGGCCAGCTTCAGATGACGTCCAGGAAGACGCGCCAGACGATGCTGAACTAGCTCCGAGTGGGGAGGACGCAGTCGATTCAGCTGTCGCTGCCAGTCGTATGACTTATCCATCAAGCATTGGCCTCACGTTCACCGTAGACGTTTCCAAGACCTCGCACGTGTCTGTGACCCCGCACGCGGCTAAGTACGTCCCCGTCGAGTATCCGGGCGAAAATCCTTTGCTCCGGTGGGTGAGAAAGCCAGTCGACTTCGGTATGGAGGTCCTGGACGTCCTCGCGCCCGGAACCATAGCCACTCCCCTTTCAGACAGTGAGCTGGAACTGCACGTGATCGTCCGGCCGTTGGTCGCTGGTACAGTGACCGTTACTGTGTCGCTGCGGAACAAGCTGCCTAAGCCCAGTACAGGCGACCGCGACGTGGCTTGCTGGTTCCAAGTAGGCATCGCAGCTGCGACAGACGTACCGGCATTCCGTGATCGCCAAATGCTTCATCAGGTGCTTGCAGCTGACGATGATCTAGCATCGGCACAGCTCCTTTACCGTCATGCTCAGAGCTTCGCGGCGGGCCATGGTTGCGCCGCGACCTGGTTGGACTCGGACGTTGCGGACGGACTCTGTTCGCGGGTGGAGACAACATTCCTCCCCCGTCAGGAAGTACACCGCGCCACAACGGGGAAGACGAAGGCAGATCTCTCATTCACCCGGCTCTCAAGTGATGACGCTGCTGATGTCATTTCCACGCTCGAAGATTTGGTGGATGATTACCGGCAGTGGATAAGCAGCAAGGAGACCAGCCTTGTGTCTCCGAAATCAGCGGCTGAAATCGTCCCGGAATTCCTTCGTTCGACGGCGGAGCGGCACCTTTCCGCGGCTGAGAAGGCTGCATCACGGATGCAGGCAGGCATCGATACCCTCCGCCTCGACAAAACCGCATTCCGTGCTTTCCAACTTGCCAACAAGGCGATGCATCTGCAGCGCTCTCGGCAGGACTGGGTACGCGACACGTCGACCGAGAAGGCTCCGTTCGCACTGGATGCGGAACAAAGCTGGCGCCCCTTCCAGATGGCATTTATCTTGATCAATCTTCCCTCGCTGACCGATAAAGATCATGGTGAGCGAGATATTGCCGACCTACTTTGGTTTCCCACAGGTGGTGGGAAGACCGAAGCTTACCTCGGCCTAATCGCTTACACGATCATCCTGCGCCGTATCAGAGATCCTCATGCCAAAGGCGTAGCGACGATCATGCGCTATACGCTCCGTCTTTTGACTATTCAGCAGTTTGAGCGCGCCGCTATGCTAATTTGCTCACTGGAGATGCTCCGGAAAGAACACCCGGAATTAGGTGAGTCAGGTCTTAGCGTCGGCTTGTGGGTTGGAAGCGCAGTCACACCCAACAGGCCAGAGGATGCTCGGGCAAATCTTCGGAAGCTCGCTATGGGTCAGGAAGTTATTGAGGGGAACCCAGTTCAGCTCACAGCCTGCCCTTGGTGTGGCAAAGTTCTCACGCATGAGGACTATTCGGTTCCGAAGTTCCCCGTCCTGCACATGAAAATCAAATGTCCGAATAGGCAGTGTGAATATTCAGATGGATTGCCTGTTCATCTCGTAGATTCGGATATTTATAGGGAGCGTCCAGAGCTCGTCATAGCCACCGTGGACAAGTTCGCCCAGATGGCATGGAACGGGGACATCCGGGCGATCTTCGGACGGACAAACTTCAATGACTATGGCCCCGACCTTGTCATTCAGGACGAGCTGCACCTCATTTCCGGGCCTCTTGGATCTACAGTGGGACTTTACGAAACCGCGTTCGATCTGGCGGCCAGCGACTTTCAACGACCAGGCTGCGAAAACAGCCAGAGACGACCAAAAGTTGTAGCATCCACGGCCACTATCCGCAGGGCCAGCCAACAAATCAAGGCCGTATTCAACAGAGAATCAGAGCTCTTCCCGCCGCCGGGCCTCGACCCGGACGACTCCTTCTTCTCGATGAAGGCAGCATCATCCCTTCTGGGGACCCGTGAATATGTCGGGGCCCTCGCGTCAGGAACGAGTCATGCAACGCTCATGGTTCGTGTATACGCTTCCCTCCTGAACTCAGCCGCTCGCATCGAGGCTGAGCCCGCAGATCGCGATCCATATTGGACATTGATTGGCTACTTCAACAGCCTCAGGGTTCTTGGAAGTGCGTCTCTGCAAGTCACGGATGACGTTGATGCGAGACTCGGGCTGCTCGCCGCTCGTGACAATCAGCCCAAGGCCGTCCGACGGGTCAGAGCCAGCGAGCTTACAAGCCGTATCCCCAGCAGTCAGATACCGACGAACCTCAAGAACCTCGAGCGGCCTTACCACCTGGGTTCGGCGGAGGACGTTGTCATGGCTACCAACATGATCTCGGTCGGTTTGGACGTAGACCGTCTAGGGCTCATGGCAGTAATGGGTCAGCCGCAGTCCAGCGCTGAGTACATCCAGGCAACAAGCCGCGTGGGGCGCAGGTGGCCAGGTCTCGTGGTCACGATATTCAATTCCTCGAAGTCTCGGGACAGGTCCCATTTTGAAGGCTTTGTCCCCTTCCACCAGGCTATGTACCGAGCCGTGGAGGCGACGAGTGCCACCCCATTCGCCGCCCGAGCGCGCGATCGGGCCCTACATGGTGTGCTGGTCGCGGCCATCCGCATGGTGGTAGGTGACCTGTCCAGTAACCAGGGCGCTGGGAAAGTGGAGTCTTACGGCGACCACTTGGAGCAGGTGGTCACGGCTATACTCGCCCGCGCTGAAGGGGTTGCTCCCGCGGAAGCGGACGCGGTGGAAACGGAGCTAGATTACCTCCGCAGTGTGTGGGGCAAGGAAGCTTCCCATAAAGCATCTTTGCAGTTCGAGGATCAGAGAAACAGCCAGAATGCACTGCTGATCAGATACACCAGGGCTCTTGAGCACGAGGACTTCGATTTTTCCCTGGAGGCCGCGCCCTGGGCCACCCCCGAAAGCATGAGAGACGTGGACGCGGTGACCCCGCTCCGTCAGGTGCCACCAAGAAGGGACTCCACGAATGTCTGAGTTCGCTATCCGCCGATCGCAAGTGCTTTCTACCTACGGCGTCGGTGGCCTAATGCCCGATGAGAATGCCAGCTACATGGTTGCCAGCCTGGATCAGTGGGACAGTGAGAGGCTCACCGAGATCCCTGAGCCACGTCTCGCCCGAGCCCTTGGGGTCTCGTCGCTGCGCCTTCCGTCGGCATCAAAGTACACCGGCCGCGTCCCTGTGATCAGATTCCCGTTCACTCAGAACTGCCCCAACTGCCATCGGCTCGGGACGCTCCAGGAACTCAAGTCCAAGTGGAACGAAGCCAGCTGTGGGATATGCAAGACCAAAGTGCCCCTCAGTCCATCTCGTCTAGTAATTTCTTGCGAAAACGGTCATCTTGACGATTTTCCCTACTACTACTGGGTTCATGGGGACTACTTCCCTGCGGATCCAGAGGAGCACGAGCTGAGCCTGAAATCGCTCGGACGCACCTCATCACTCGCCGACATCATCGTCTCCTGTTCCTGCGGGCGCAGGGAATCTTTGGGCGATGCTTTCACGCCCCAGGCCTTCAAAACTTTCAGGTGCCGTGGCCGGCGCATCTGGCTAGGTACTTCGGCCAATTATTCCGAACGTTCTTGTGACAAGCGCCCGCGGACCCTGCAGCGTGGTGCTTCCAACGTGTGGTTTCCCATGGTGTCCTCCGTGATTTCCATTCCCCCGTACTCAGAGTCCCTGGCTAAGGCCGTGTCCAAACACGCTGACTTCCTCAAGCAGCCAGAGGTCCTCACTCCTGCCGGGAGCTTTGCTATCAAGACTGTCGCCAATATCTACGGCGGAAAGTTCTCTGAAGACCAGATCCTTGCCGAAATCAAGCGGCAGTTTCATGATGAATCGGGTGAGCCTGATCTCAAGCTCCTGCGACGCCAGGAGTTTGAGGCCTTACTCGATGGACGTGAAGATGGGCCAGGACGCGACTTTGTCTGCCTTCACGAAGACGTCGACCCTAGGCTGCACAATATTGTTTCGGCTGTTCGACGGGTAACCCGGCTCCGAGAAGTCCGGGCATTGAACGGATTCAGCAGGTTGGTCGCTCCGTCTGAAGACAACCCCGACGTCAAAAAATGCGCTCTAAGCCCAGAAAACGAAACAGCTAGCTGGCTTCCAGCAATCGAAAACATCGGTGAGGGAATTTTCATCGCCCTAGATCGCACGCGGTTGAGCATCTGGGCAGAAGGGGAATTTGCCCTCAAGCGCAAGGATCTTCTGGACAAGAACGCCAAAAAGGCCGCCGCTCAGCGCAACCAGACCGCCGTACCTGTCGACATTGCCAAGGTTGCCGTCCATACACTCGCACACGTTCTAATTGATGAGCTGGCCCTCGATGCCGGGTATCCGGCATCATCCATTCGTGAGCGGCTGTACGTTGATGACACCATGGCTGGGATCCTTATCTTTACGGCGTCGGCCGACTCGGCGGGAAGCCTTGGTGGTCTAGCCGCCCAAGCCGACGCGGACGTCCTAGGTAACGTCTTCGTAGAAGGACTACGCCGACTTTCATGGTGTTCGGCCGATCCAGTTTGTATCGAGTCGACTGGGGCTGGAGCCGACGGGCGAAACTTGGCGGCATGCCACTGCTGTGTCTATCTCCCAGAAACTAGCTGCGAGCACTTCAATGGAAACCTGGACCGGGGCCTCTTGTTCGGCATAAGTCCATTGACGCGAGAGCAAGCGCTTTTCGCCGACCTGCTCGACGATGAGGAGTACAACGCTTCCGTCACGAGTGATAGTAAGGCTACCGACTGCGTAGTTGACGAAGCTTGGGAGGAGGCGCTCCAATCCGCGGACCCAGCAGTGCGAGGTCTCGGTAATCAGCTAAGCGCCCTCACCTCTGCCGTGCCTGATGTCGGCGCAGACTTCGGGCCGAATTGCGCCTGGATCGCGGACTTCATTTGGACTAACGAAAGGGTCGTAGTTGTCAGAGGTAATGACACGGAGCGTGATGCGTGGCTGGACACCAATGACTGGAAGAGGTTCGCGCCTGATGTTCCGGCGGCAACCATCGCCGCGGAGCTGCATTGACTTATCCGTACGACCACGCTGCGGGGCGCGCCAGGAAATCGATCGCTGAGAGGTACTGTTAGCACACTATGACTACAACCAGGGTGGCCGAGAGCCCGGAAGCAAACTTCAACGCTCTGCTGGGTGTGGCAGTGAAAGTTCCCGGGGTGCGAATCGACAGGGACGTTTATCTGCGGGCGGCGCTAGCTCGATACTGCACCGATGATCAGATCTTCAACGCAATTAGCGGCACTCCCGCGGCAGCGGGCATCCCACTGGAAACCTTGAATAAAGCAGCGGACGACTCGATCAAGTACGAAACTGCCAAAGTCACCGTGCTGTCTGCAGCGGCGGGAATACCCGGTGGTTTTGCCGTGATCGGCACGGTACCTGCGGATATGGCGCAATATATGGCGCACATGCTCCGGATTGCTCAGAAGCTCGCGTACCTGTACAGCTGGCCCGATCTTTTTTCTGGCGACGGCAACGAAATGGACGATGCAACCAAAGCGGTGCTGACCCTCTTCATTGGTGTGATGTTTGGGACGCAGGCGGCAAACAAGGGCGTTGCGAAGGTCGCAGATATGGTTGCGAAGCAGGTCATCCGGCAACTGCCGCAGCAGGCGCTTACCAAGGGTGTTATTTACCCCATCGTGAAGAAAGTCGCGGGTCGCCTGGGTATCGAAATGACCAAGAAGGTCTTTGCTCAGGGGGTCGCTAAAGTTGTGCCCGTTGTCGGGGCAGTCGTGTCTGGCGGTTTTACTTGGGCTACCTATCTTCCTATGTGCAAGAGACTCAAGAATCATCTCTCGAGCTTGGAGCTCACAAAGCCACGGCAAGAAGAACCCGTTCCAGAGCCGGACGTCGTGAAGGCGTCTAGCTGAAGTTCTTTTCAGCTAGACGCGCCTATTCCGGGACGGCGCGGAGTACGTCACATCACCGCCCCTGGAATGGCGTGCCCTGATAATCAGGTGCTGCAGGCTCCCGCATTTGGTCTGGTCCGGGCTGCCGGTCGAAGCGAGGAGCGTGAGCCTGTAGTGATCCAGGTTTCTGTTGACCCCGACAACTTGCGACCGCCGTCAGGCCAGCAGTCCGTCTGGGACCACCGCGGCCGACGCCTACTACCGCGCCTCGGGACGGCTCGCCGCGGGCACTGCCGAATCACATCCTCGTCCGTGCGCCATGGCTGACGGACCTGACAATCCACAAGAGGTCAGACGACGGAGCCCCTCCCTAATTGCGGAGAAACAAAGCGGCTACCACTAGCCCGGGAGACGTCTCGTATCCCAAGGGATGGAGGACAGTTTCTGTGGGTCGATTTGTCCAAGACTGTATCCAGCGCGGACTAGCATCACCAATGTCGTTTACGGTTTTCGGCTGGATGTCCGTCAACTGTCGTCGCTATTGCGTCATACGCCACTGAATCCGTAGGCGGGTCGAGCCTCCAGCATCCGTCAGTCACTATGACGCCGACCAACGGGACGTCTTCGCCGCCGATTTGGACATACGCTGATCCAGCGTTTTGGTCGGTGCTGGGCCCGGTTCCCAATGGCGTCCTTGGCTCCGCCGCAAGCTGCGTCGCATCTTCCGTAACGAGCGGGACCTCGAGCTGGCCCCTCTTCGTGCGATGCCAGCGCCGCGCGAGCTGTTTGCCTCCGGGAAGTACCTTGCTACGCCACAGCTCCTTCGCCTGCGGGATGACGACTTTCTGGGCGAAGGGTATTACAAGATTGTCGACGACAAGATTGGCAATTTCGGCGTATTCCTTGCGACGCAGCTCCTCGGCCTCTTCTTCGCGCCTGAGCCGTGCCTCATGTTCGCGATTCAGCCACTCGTCGAACTCGCGATCGGCCTCGGGCTCGTTTGCTGGCTCTACAAGCCTGGGATTACGGTATTGGGTGATGAGGGAACCGTCAGCGTTCCGAGCCCCGCCCGAGCTTAAGGAGTCGAGGGGTATGAAGTTTCCGTCCTTGTCGTACTGCGCAACGTCAACCAGCACTTGCCGAAACTTGGACTTCTCACTACTCATTGCCCCTCCAATGGCTCAAGCTGAGCCTATACCTTGAGGTGGCGGGGGCCTAGCTGTTGGCTAATTCCTGATGAGTCCGCCTCTCCGTACCTACATGTGCGGACTGCTTCTATACCCATAAGAACTGGTGGACAAGTGGAGGTGTCGAGATACTCCGATCAACAAGCTGGAATGCCTCCTCGTCCGGACGGGAGGGCAACGCCCGCATTGAGATAGTGGTCCCAGTGCCCAGTAATGCGATGCAGGCAGTTGCGTCTTCCTTATCGGCACGACTGACGACGGCCCCTACAGCCGCCGCTGCCTGAACATCGGGAACGACTCGCGCACCCGGGCCACCGTCTCCAGCGAAACCTCCGCCACCCGCACCCCGGGCTCCAGCCCAAGGTCTGCCTCAACAACCCCCATCGGATCCACCAGCACGCTCCGCCCCACCGACACCGGCGGCGCCTGGCACACTCCGGCCACGTACACGCTGTTCTCGATCGCCCGCGCCGCGTTCAGCGCCAGCCATTGCTCCGTCTTGTGCTCCCCCGGCACCCAGGACGAGCAGACCAGCAGGACCTGAGCACCGGCGTCGGCCAGTGACCTTGCAAGCTCCGGGAACCGCAGGTCGTAGCAGGTCATCAGCCCGAACCGGACTCCCCCGTGCTCGAACACCACCGGATCAGTGGACGGTCCTGGCTTGATGAACGTCGATTCCCCGAAGCCTTGGGCGTCGAAAAGGTGGATCTTCCGGTAGGAAGCCAGCCGGCCGCCGTCGGGCCCGAACGCCACCAAGGTGTTGTATGCCCTGCCCGGCTCATCCGAGGTCTCCACCACGCCCGCCATCAGCGCGATGCGGTGGCGGCGGGCAATCTCGGCGAGCTCCCGGCAGACGGGTCCATCGAGCGGCTCGGCCACCTGCGGAAACGTGGCGTCCACCTTCTTCTTCTCGTAGGTGGCGTATTCGGGGAAGGCGACCAGCGCGGCGCCGTCGCGCGCTGCCTCGGCGGCGAACCGCTCGATCGCGGCGAGGTTGGCCTGGATGTCGGCGCCCGACTCCAGCTGCCCCAGCGCAATCCTCACAACTGTTCCTTCCCTCGGCCCACCGGCCACACGACAAACGAAACAGGCTCAGGCGGCGGCCTCGACCGTCGCCTTCTCCGTGGCCGTCATCTCCGGCGGCGACGCCTTGAAGCCGCGCGTGATCAGGGCCAGGACCAGCACGCCCAGCACCAGCCAGGACACACCCAGCGTAATGGCGTTGCTGTCCAGCTGGGAGAGCAGATAGGCGCAGATGATCGCGCCGATCACCGGGACCACCACGTAGGACACCGGGTTCAGCTGCTGCCCGGCCCGGCGCTGGCGCACATAGTGGAACACCACCGAGGCGTTCACCAGCGTGAAGGCGGTGAAGGCACCAAAGTTGATGAACGACGTCGACGTGGCCACGTCCAGGAAGACCGCGATCAGGCCCACGATGCCCGTGACCACCAGGTTCGCCACCGGGGTGTGGAACTTCTCGCTCAGCCGGCCGAAGACCGCCTTGGGCAGGACGGAGTCGCGGCCCATCGCGTACAGCAGGCGGGAGGCGCTGGCCTGCGCGGCCAGGCCGGAGGCGAACTGCGCCACCACCAGGCCCGCCAGGAACACGGCGCCGAACAGCTGCCCGCCGATCTGCAGGGCGATGGAGCTGGCCGCGGAGGCCGAGTCCTCGAACACGCCGCCGGGGTGGACCAGCTGGGTCACGTAGGACACCGCCACGAAGATGCCGCCGCCGATCAGGGCCACGAGCATGATGGCGCGCGGCACGGTCCGGCGCGGGTTGATGGTTTCCTCGGTGAGGGTGGTGACGGCGTCGAACCCCAGGAACGAGTACGCGGCAATGGCCGCGCCGGCGGAAATGGTGGCGAAGCTGGCGGTGTCATTGAAGAACGGCTGCCCGCTGGCCAGTCCCCCGGCGCCGTTGGCGGACACCACGCTGCCGATGGCCAGCGCCACGAAGAACACCAGGACCAGCAGCTGGAACGCCATCAGCACGTAGTTGGCCTTGTCCGCCACCTTGATCCCCAGGATGTTCAGCAGCGTGGTGATGACGATGAAACCCACGATCCAGACGCCGATGGGGATGCCTGGGAACTGGGCGCTCAGGTACGAGCCGCCGATGAGCCAGATGACCATGGGCAGGAAGAGGTAGTCGAGCAGCACGGCCCAGCCCACCAGGAACCCCACCCGGGAATCGATGGAGCGGCGGACGTAGGTGTAGGCGGAGCCGGCCACAGGGTAGGCGATGGCCATCCGGCCGTAGCTGTGCGCGGTGAACAGCATGGCCACGAGCGCCACGAGGTACGCGGCGGGCGCGGCGCCGCCGGTGGTTTCGGCGATGATGCCGAAGATCCCCAGGACGATGATGGGAGTCAGGTACGCCAGCCCGAACAGGACCAGCGAGGGCAGCTTCAGCGTGCGGGTGAGGGTTGTTGTCACGGTGTTTCCTTACGGCTTGTAGGACGGCGGTGTCCAGGTGGCCGGATTGATCCGGCCTTGGTAGACGGAAAGTTCGACGGCGGGCTCGCCCTCGCGGAACTGCGACCAGGGGCGGTTGAGGTTCTCCGTGCCGTGCGTCCGGACGCGGTCGACGGCGGCAAGGTCCAGTTCCGCGGTGAGCAGCTGCGGTTGGTCATCTGTTGCTTCTGTGAGGGTGTTTCCCTCCGGGTCCACGATGATGCTCTTGCCCTGGCCTGTGGGGCCGGCGCAGTTGACGCTGACCATAAACACCTGATTGACGATGGCGTTGGCCTTGGCGAGAATCAGTTCCTGTTTCCGGTCCGGGGTGGTGGTTTTGACGACGTTGAGGATCACGTCGGCGCCCATCCAGGCGAGCTGGCGGGACACCTCCGGGTACCAGGCGTCGTAGCAGATGTTCAGGCCCACCCTGCCGATGCCGGGCAGGTCCACGGTGGTGAACTTGTCGCCCGGGTCGTACGGCTCAAACGGGCGCCAGGGGAAGATCTTGCGGTAGTAGCCGGCCAGCTCCCCTTCTGGGGACAGGACCAGTTGGGTGTTGAACAGCTGCCCTTCCGGGCCGCGCTCGCAGACACTGCCCGGGACGAGCCAGATGTTGAGGTCTTTGGCGAGCTGCTTGAGTTCTTTGACCCGCGGCCCGTGGAGTGGTTCGGCGGAGGCCTGGAGCATTTCGGTTCTTTGCAGGTCCGGGTCTTCGTCGCCGAAAAGGTGGAGCTCGGGGAAGACGACCAGCTTGCTGTGCGGCTGGGCTTCGAGGGCTTTCTTGACCTCGTCCGCGAAGGCCGAGACGGGTTCGCCGATGAGCCGCGGCCGAACCTGGGCAGCGATGAGGGGAAGGATGCGTTGCATGGGTTTGTCTCCGCGTTGGGGTGTGATCCGGGTTATATTAGATCAGAATGAACCAATAAAGGAAAGGGGGCGGCGTGGGCCGTAAGGTAGCGGATATGACCCGTCAGCTGGAACACACCGCCGAGCCCTCACGTCTTGGTGCCGGAAGGATGCCCGGGACGGACCGGCGTAGTGCCATTGACGCCGTACGGCTGCGGATCGGGATGGCGATTTCGTTGGGCCTCTTGAAGCCTGGCGAGCGGCTGCCGGATCAGGAGGATGTCGCCCTCGGCCTGTCGGTCAGTCCGATCACGGCGCGGCGCGCTTTGGCGAGCTTGGCGGAGCAGGGCGTGGTGGTCCGCCGGCGCGGCCGGGCGGGCGGAACGTTTGTGGCGGATTCGCCACCTCCGGATGTGCTGGCGGAACTTTCGGCGTCGCCGGCGGAGTCCCAGGCCGTGAACCGTTTGGTAGACCGGCGGCTGCTGTTCGAATGCGCCGTGACGCACTACGCCGCTGTTAATGCCACGGCCGAGCAGCTTAATGAGCTGGAGCGGCTGACCCACCACATGGCGGAGGCCACGGACTGGTCCGTCTACCATCAGGCGGACGAGAGGTTCCATCAACTGGTGGGGACGGCGTCAGGGATGGGCACAGCCGTCGACGTGTATCACGAGACTCTCGCAGAGCTCTACGACTACTTCATCCCCTACCCGATCGAGAAGCTCCACAAGTCCAACCACGACCACATCGAGTTGGTTGCAGCCCTCCGGGCCGGCCGCGTCGAGGAGGCCGTCGAAGTCTCCCGGAAGCACGTGGACATCCTGCACCGGACGATGTTTATGGGACTGGCGCAGGGCGGAGTGCCGGCAAGCCCCAGGGCTGAAGGAAGCGGCCTGCAGCTATAACCCTGCATCGACATCACGCAATCCCTCGTCGTGCCTGGCTATGTCTACCGAGCCTGTACGGCAAGATGTCCTCGTGGATGACTTCGTAATCAGCGCGGAAGAGGCTGCTGTAATTATTGGGATAAATCCGAAAACCTTACGACAAAGGCTTCGTGATGAACGGCCTCCAGGTGCCCGGCAAATTCCTCCACAGCATGGAGGAAACTGGTTTCTTAGGCCGAGTTACGTCGAACAACTCACTGCCGAACGCGGGCGGCGTATCCCTAAACCGCTGGCGCCTCCGGCCGACCCACCCATTCCAACCCATCTACCAACAGTTGAAAGGCCTAGAGTTCGGCCCGCTCTCGACCCTGCCGTCGTTAAACCCACGCACGGCACTTGGTCCGAGTGGATCCCGTTCGACGATGCCCTTAGAGTCGCACCGCGATTCCCCGGCGTTTACATGTTCCGGATTGCAGCAGAGCCCCAGCGCGGCCCCGTTTATATCGGGATGGCCGGAGAACGGAAAGGCAACGGCCTACGTGGCCGCCTAGCCATTTACGCCAGCGGCAAGGGAGCCGGTTCCGGTTTAGGAGAGCATGCCTTTGACAGAGCCCTGGAGGACCCGAAGTGGCTCCAAGCACGGCTGGATGAATCTCTTGAGGGTAGACCCCTGAGGGCAAAGGCCGCGGCCCGTTCAGCAATTGATCATGCAGGTCTCGAGGTTCGTTGGCAGACGGTCGAGACAAGAGCGCTCGCGCTCCAGTTGGAAGCCCAACTCATCACCGAACACCGTGCTCAGCTCTGGAATCGCTGACCATCACGGTTTGATGCCAAACACACTGTTTCCCCGCTAACCTCAAGAGTGCAGGATTTCGTTGCTCGAAGCCAGAGCTTGAAAGACTTTGAACTGAAGAGAGGCCTATATGGACACGAATGTTAAAAACCTTCAGGAAGTATTTCAGGCTGGCCAACGCATCCTCGTTCCACTTTTTCAACGACCTTATGTGTGGAATGAAGAACGACAATGGGCACCATTGTGGGAAGACATTGAAAGACTGGCTGGCCGAGTTGCAGTCGATGGTGATGCCGTGGAACCCCACTTCATGGGCGCAGTGGTCCTGCAAAAGGTCTCGGGAGCCGCAGCAGTCCAAACCCGATCAGTCATAGATGGGCAACAGCGTCTGACGACGCTCCAATTAATCTTCCATGCCGCGTTTCGTGCTATCGGTGAGTATGGGATACAAGAAGCCGAGTATCTCAGGGCTCATTTTCGAAATAGCGAAACCTTCTTAGGTCCGGCTGATAGATACAAATTGACCCCCACCACTCGTGACCAAGAAGAATATCTGGCCATCATCATGGCTGGAGATGTAGAACCGTCGGTGGCGGTAACAGCTGGGTCACATGGTCTATTGACCGCAGGGCATTCCTTCTTCTTAGAACGGATTCGCTCCTGGCTTGAGCTTGGAGATCCGATCGAACGCGCCAAGATTCTCACGCGAACACTAATCCACAAACTAACTCTCGTGGCTATCGAGCTAGAGCATAACGAAGACTCCCAGCAAATTTTTGAGACCTTGAATGCCCGCGGCACGCCCCTCACCGGAGCAGACCTGATCAAGAACTTCGTCTTCCAGCGGCTGGATCTCGACCAGCCGGAGACTGAATCGATGTACCAGAAGTACTGGGCGCATTTCGAAACCTCCTTTTGGGAAAAAGAAGTAAGTATCGGACGCGTTGCGTCCCCCCGGATCTCCCTCTACCTAAGCCAATGGCTCATCTCTCAGACCGGATCTGAAGTACCAACTAGCGAGGTCTTCCGAAAATTTAAGCAGTTTGCGGACCGCAGGTCGGGCCAAGCGACCTTAGACATGCTTTCTCACATCGACGCCTGCGCCGTGAGCTACAGGTCGTGGAACGAAGCAGCGGAAGACAAATCGAGCGATCTGAACCGGTTGGAACTCTTTGCCTACAGAACGTCAGTACTGGGAACACAAAGTGCCGGGCCGCTCCTCATATGGGCGTTAGACCCAAGAAAGGCCTCCATTCCCCAGGCGCAACTGACCCGGTTTCTTGTCTCCTTGGAAAGCTGGCTCGTTAGGCGCGCGCTAATGCGGTCGGGGAATGCAGGCATCGGACAATTCGTGGCGGGGCTGATCACCCGGCTCGAGGATTCCTCTCGTGACTACGCTGGAGACACACTTACGGATCTACTTACGGAATCAAGCGCACCGAATCTGGCTTGACCATCTGATAAGGACCTTAAAGCCGAGCTTCTTGAGGCTCCTGTCTACAGGAGATTCAGGAGATCACTCCTCCAAATGGTGCTCGAGTCAGTAGAAGATCACTACAGAGGTTACGGAACCTCGAGGTCATCCTTCACTGAGGGTAGGGTCCGCCGAGGAATGCACTCCATCGAGCACTTGTTGCCGCAGAGCTGGCGGCGTAACTGGGGTGTCGGCGACGACGCTCTGCAGCAAATGGAACGGGACAAGCATATCCACCGGCTCGGGAACCTGACCTTAGTGGCGGGCGGTTTGAACAGCAAAGTTTCCAACGGTCCGTGGGCTGGGCCCGGGGGCAAGCTAGAAGCACTTAACGAGCACAGCGTCTTGCTGATGAATCAGCAGCTTGGGTTGTTGGGCGCCAACGGATGGGATGAAGAGGCGATCGACAAAAGGACGTCGGCCCTGCTTGAAGACATATTCAGTATCTGGCCCGTACCCGAGCGAGCCCTTGGCGTAAACCAGGGTGAGTTCCGGGGAGACGCCATCCATGATGTGTCGGTAGCGGACCTTATACAGGCAGGATTGCTGACTGTTGGGCAAGAAATTTACACACGAGGTACAGAAGCATCGGAATCAGCCACCATTCTTGCGAATGGCTTCATATTGGTACTAGGAGTCCCTTTTGAAACGCCGTCGGGCGCGGCGAAGCGACTAACAGGACGCGCTGCCAATGGCTGGACGTTCTGGATGGTAAATCGGGAGCGCGGGGTGACACTTGCCACCCTTCGCAGTCAACTGGAGAACTCGCGAGTCGCTCCAAAGGAGTAGCAGCAGCCCATACTTCGCATAGCGAAGGGCGCGCCGGGCCAAAGCCAGACGCGCCCTTGCAAACGGAAGCCGCGTGGTGGTTCCAAGCGACGGGATTCAGTCGATCAGCACCGACTGCTTGGCAGCGCCCGACGAGTTACCAGCGACAGGAACTTTCGGGTTCCGGTGGTTCAGCCAATTCGCCACCGCCAACAGCGCTACCAACCCGAAGGTGCTCAAGAGCTGGGGACGGGAATCCTCGCCGATGAAGCCCACCGTGAAGATCGCGGCGAGAATGACCAGGCCAAAGCACGTGAGCCACGGGAAGCCGGGCATCCGCAGGGGAAGCTCCGTTCCCTCGCGGTCGGCACGGAGGCGCAGCGCGAGCTGGGCCAGCAGCGCGGACGTCCACACCAACAGGCAGGTGGAGCCCACGATGTTCAGCAGGACGCCAAGGACCATCTCGGGGAATGCCAGCTCCAGCACAACTGTGACAACGCCGAACGCGACACTCGCCAGGACCGCAATGACCGGGACCCGGGCCTTGGACACCGAGGCAAGGAAGCGCGGTGCCTCACCCCGCTCGGCGAGGGAGTACGCCATCCGGGACGCACCGTAGAGGTTGGCGTTGAGCGCGGACAGCAGTGCTGCCACAGCTACCAGGGTGATGGCGGTGGCCGCACCGGGCATTCCGGCGGCCTCCAACACCGCGGCGAACGGGCTCTTCAGCCCCTCCGAACCCACCGGAACCACGGCCGCGATCACGAAGATCGCACCGATGTAGAACACCAGGATGCGCCACAGCACGGTCCGGACTGCCTTCTTCACGCTGCGGGCCGGCTCCGCCGTCTCAGCTGCCGCCACGGACACAATCTCGGTGCCGCCGAACGCGAACGCCACCACGAACAGTGCCGTGGCAATCCCGCCGAAACCGCCGGGCGCGAACCCGTCGCCCATGAAATTGGCAAGGCCCGGCGACTGGACGCCCGGCAGCCAGCCGAAGAGCAGGGCGGCGCCCACCAGGAGGAACCCGACGATCGCCGCCACCTTGAGCAGGGCGAACCAGAACTCGAACTCGCCGAAGTTCTTCACACTGGTCAGGTTCACGGCGGTGAGCACCACGATGAACACGAAGGCCATCAGCCACACGGGCAGGGCGGGGAAGATGGTGGCCAGCAGGCCTGCCGCACCGAGCGCTTCCGCTGCGATCACCACCACGAGCTGCAGCCACCACAACCAGCCCACCGTGGCACCGGCCACCGGCCCATACGCCTTGGCGGTATAGACGGAGAAGGCACCGCTGTCCGGGTTGGCGGCAGCCATCTCGCCGAGCGCCCACATCACCAGGATGATGAGGGTGCCGGCCACGAGGTAGGAGATCAGCACAGCCGGGCCGGCCGCCTGGATGCCCGCGCCGGAGCCGATGAAGAGGCCCGCACCGATGGCGCTTCCGAGCCCCATCATGGTGAGCTGCCGGGGTTTGAGGGCGGCGCCGAGTGGGCGCGCAGACGTCTTTGTCTGTTGTTCCATGGGGATTCCTCTAGATAGTAGGTGGAACGGGTTGGGGTTGGGAGCAAAGAGCTTTAGGCCGCGTGGGCTTCCAGGATCCGGAGTACGCGATCGTTGGAGGCGGGGTCGGCGACGGTGATCCGCACGCCGCCGCCCTGGTACGCCCGGACCAGGATGCCGGCACCGTCAAACGCGTGCACCAGCCTCGCCCGGAGGCCGTCATCGGCACGGATCCACAGGAAGTTGCCCTGGCTCGGCTGCAGTTTCCAGCCCCGGGCTTCCAGCAGCACGGCCATCCGGGCGCGCTCCTGCTTCACGACGGCGACGCGCGCTTCCATCTCCTCCCCCGCGTCCAGCGAAGCGATGGCCGCCTTCTGGGCCAGCGCGCTCACGGAGAACGGAAGGGCGGTCCGGCGCAGTCCCTCGGCAATGTCCGGCGCCGCCACGGCGTAGCCCACGCGCAGGCCGGCGAGCCCGTAGGCCTTCGAGAAGGTCCGCAGAATGCACACGTTCGGGTATTCGCGGTAGAGCGCCAGGGAATCGGGGCCGCTGCCCGCTTCGGCGTATTCCACGTAGGCTTCGTCGATCACCACGAGGATGTCCGAGCGGACGGATTGAAGGAAGGCCTCGATGCGTTCGTGGCTGATCGGCACGCCGGTGGGGTTGTTGGGGGTGCACAGCAGGATGACTTTGGTGCGGTCGGTGACGGCCGCGGCCATGGCATCGAGGTCGTGGCCCTCCAGGTGGTCCAACGGGACGCGGACCGGCCGGGCGCCTGCCAGCTCCACCAGGATGGGATAGGCCTCGAAGGAGCGCCACGCGAAGATCACTTCGTCCCCGGCGTCGCACAGTCCGGTGATGATCTGCTGGAGGACGCCAACGCTGCCCGGCCCCACCGCGACCTCCCCGACCGTGACGCCGAGGTGGCTGGCAAGCCGTTCGCGGAGTTCGACGGCGGCACTGTCCGGGTAGCGGTTCATGGCACCGGCCGCTGCGGCCACCGCAGTGATGGCTGCGGGCAGCGGTTCGTAGTGGCTTTCGTTGCTGGCAAGGGCTGCAATGTCCATGCCGGCGCTGCGCCGGCCCGGGACGTAGGACGGAAGTCCGGTGACCGCGCTTCTAAGGGTGGGAAGCGCGGTGCCCGGTCTGGTCAGGAGCTGATCAGGGGTCATGAGGACCGATCATTGTTGTGATCCCGCCCACATTGCAAGATACGCTCTAGCCATTGGGACAACTGCTCAACTTCTACTGTGTGTGGTGAAAATATGACCATCTCGAACTCTCGCACCCTCGATTCCCTCGACGGCCGAATCATCCTGGCCCTGGACAAGGACCCGGAAGCCAGCGCCCTGGCACTCTCGCGGACACTCGGCGTCGCGCGGAACACCGTCCACGCCCGGCTGGCACGGCTGGAGCACAGCGGCGCCCTCCGTTCGTTCAGTCGAAGACTGGACCCCGCCGCGCTGGGCTACGAACTCATGGCCTTCCTCTCCCTGTCCATCAGCCAGACGCGCACCGGGTCGGTGGAGAACGGGCTTGCCGCCATCCCGGAGGTCATCGAGGTGCACGCCACCACCGGCGACGCGGACCTCATGGCCAAAGTAGTGGCCCGCGGCACCAGTGACCTCTACCGCATCACCAACGAGATCCTGGAGATCGACGGAATCGAACGGACCAGCACGGCCATCTCCATCCTGGAGCTCATGCCGCCCCGCTACGACGGCCTCATCAGCCGCCTGTCCGAGCAGGAGTCCCGCCCTTCGGACTAGGTGAGGTGACGCAGGCCACAACTAGGCAAATTTTCAGTTCACTCCTCCCCTTGCTGCCAAAAGTCCCAACCAAAACCGGTGCTATTGCTTATCCGAGGCTTGGCGCACAGGCTTCCTGCATGACTTCACTTACCGTGTCAGGCCGCGTAGCCCAGGTTCTCAGCAGTTATGTCAGCGATGTCTTCGGCGTCATGGGCAACGGGAATGTCTACTTCCTGGACGCCGCGGAGAAGCAGGGCATCCGCTTCTCCCCCGTCAGGCATGAGGGCGCCGCCGTCGCCGCGGCCGACGCCTACTACCGGACGTCCGGACGCCTCGCGGCCGGCACCACCACCTACGGCCCCGGCTACACCAACGCACTCACGGCCCTCGCCGAGGCGGTGCAGGCGCAGATCCCCGTCGTGCTGGTCACCGGGGACGCCCCGAGCAGCGGAGCCCGGCCCTGGGACGTGGACCAGGCGGCCATCGCCGCGGGCCTCGGCGCGGCCACCTTCACCGTCACCCGCGACGCCGCGGGCGCCATCACCCGGCAGGCGGTGGAGTACGCACTCACCAGGCGCACCGCCGTCGTCCTTGCCATTCCCTACGACCTCGCGGCACTCGAGGCGCCGGAAGAGGACCTGCCTGAACCGTCGGCAGCAAAGGTGACGGACGACGTCGACGGCGGCCTTGGGCAGGCAGCCCGCCTGCTCGCCGGGGCCAGGCGGCCGCTGATCCTGGCCGGCCGCGGTGCGCATCTCGCCGGCGCTGGCCCGGAACTCCGGGAGCTCGCCGACCGGCTGGGCGCGCTGACCGCCGGAACTGCCCTGGCGCTCAACCTCCTGCAGGGCGAGGGGTACCTCGGCGTCGCGGGCGGCTTCGGCACGGACACCGCGGCCGAACTCATGGGCGAGGCCGATGTGGTCCTGGTGGCCGGGGCGAGCCTGAGCCCGTTCACCATGCGGTTCGGGCACCTGCTGGGCCAGGACAGCACCGTCATCCAGATCGACGCCGGCCTGGAGGCGACCAACCCGCGGGTGGACGTGTTCATCAGCGCGGATGTGAAGACCGCGGCAGCGCGCCTCCTGTCGCTGCTGGATGGCGAGGCGGCGGCGGAAGGGTGGCGTACGGAAGCCCGCAGGCGCCTGGCCGAAGGACCGGCCCACCACCCCGGCTCGGACGAGACCCCGGACGGCCGGCTGGATCCGCGCTCCCTTGCCACGGCACTGGATGCCGTGCTGCCGGAGCGCCGCACGGTGGTCCAGGACGGCGGGCACTTCATCGGCTGGGCACCCATGTACTGGAACATCCCGCGGCCGCAGGACCTGGTGATGGTGGGGACCGCCTTCCAGTCCATCGGGCTGGGACTCGCGAGCGCCGTCGGGGCAGCCCGTGCTGTGGAGGACGGCCGGACCCTGGTGCTGGCCTCAGGCGACGGCGGTTTCCTGATGGGCCTGGCCGACCTCGAATCGCTCATCGGCGCGGCCCGCAGCGCCATCGTGGTGATCTACAACGACGCCGCGTACGGAGCCGAGATCCACCAGTACGGTTCCCAGGGGCTGACCGAGAAGCCGATGCTGATCCCCGAGGTGGATTTCAGCGGCATCGCCCGCGCGCTCGGCGCCGAGTCTGCGATCATCCGCTCGCTGGCGGACCTGTCCGCTCTCACGGACTGGATCGACGCCGGCGCGAAGGGAACCTTCGTTGCCGACTGCCGGATCACGTCGAGCGTCCGGGCCCCGTGGCTGAGCGAGTGGATGGAGGCGTCCCAGGCTGCGAAGGCGGCGGTCGCGGGATAGCCCACTAGAAGCAGCCAGAACCGTCGACTCCGGCCTGCCGGCTCATATGCTGGTGCTAATGTCTGGACCTCCCAGCGTATAAGTGAGAAATTATGGCGCGCGGAGCGGGAGTTCAACACGTCCAACGAAAAGTTGTCTATCGCGATCGAAAAAGTGCCTCAAGTAAGCCTTTCGGGACCGTCGGGCGCCCGTTGCCGCGCTTCCACAACTTGATTGCTGGGACGGTGGTGGGACACCGGCGACTTCCCCATTAGAAGCGTCCGGTACCACCTGTCGAGTATTCACGAACGACAATGTCGTGTCGTGGCCAGGTACCTAGAACCAAGTCTCTTATGTTCAACTTATGCACTCCACAGACGGCAACTCTCCCCAAGACTTTGCTGGCATCGAGTACACACTCTTTGTTTCAGCGCCCGAGATATACAACGTCTCGACACTGGAAGGAAAAGCGGCGAATATCATCGAGTCTTTCTTCGCTGGACATGCGATAATCGTCCGTCGGCGCCTTGCAGGCGGATTTGGCTCAACCACTGGGGCACCACCATTTTGGGAATTTGTTCTGTGGGTGCAAGAAAATTGGGAATCCCTAGAAAAGGTCGCCACTTTATTAGCCGGGTTCGCCGCCGGCGTAGTCCTCCGTTGGCGCCGTCTCAAAGAGCGGCTAAACAACAAAATCCTGGACCCCTACTGCCCATCAGTTATTATTGACATTGCGGCGAGAACCAGCAGCAAAGCATCTGCCTCAGAAGGAATGCCTGAACGGTCCTTTTATTCGCTCCTTAGGCTTTTACCGAATCTTGACACTGCTCTGCGCGACGAGCTCCACGACCATAAGTTCAGCATTCAGATAGTAGATCAGACTTCACAGTCGCCCCGGTTCGTCTTATTCAACGTGGAACGCCTGACTACGAATGACGTGGCGCTGATGATTCGCTACCTTCGAAAGCTGAAGGAGAACTCCTCTATAAACGCTGTCTTGCTCTACCGAGCATTCGGGTTGTTCCCGAGGCTTGTTCCTTCCCGAGGCGGTTCCCAATTCATGAGGCTTCTCATACGTTCAATGGGGAATCGGTAGCAGTAGCCAAACGGGCCTAACTCCGCAGCAAGGCAGGAGGTACCTGGGGCAGGTATCGAAGGAGGCAGCCGTCGCCTCTTGCTGCTTGTTCACACGGCTACCCTGCTTCTCATGAGCACCCGAGAAGGCCACGGGAAGGGGACGGGCACGTAACCATAGTCTTCTTGCGCGCCCAGGGTGCTTGTCGCCGTCGTACTGACGACGTGGGCGACACGGTCGGATTGCGCGGCCGCCGACGGAGCAGATCATGCATTTCGTCCCCTGTCTCGGGGACTGGGCCGGGAATACAATGAGCCATGCCCGTGACCGGCCGAGTCGTTTCTGCCGCGGTGCTGCTCGTCGTTGGGGCAGGCCTGGCGGTGTTGGCTGTGATGGTCCACTACGAATTCATGAGAACTTACGGCGATGTGAGCGGTACCCCGTTGGAGGGTCTCACGTGGGGGCTTACGGCCGGACCCTCCGGATTGGGGCTCGGTCTGGTCGCGGTGGTTGCCATGATCGGCTTCATGATCTCGACACGGCGGTGGATGCGGCTGGCGGCCGTGGCCATCCCGGTCCTCATGCTGCTCGGGATGTTCGCTGTCACCCCCGCGGCGCTGGGGCAGAAGATGGAAAACCAGTTTGTTTCCGCTCCGCAATGCGTGACCGAGGGCACCGATGAACCCATGGCCAGCGCGGATCGTGAGGCCCAGCAGGCGTTCGATTCCATCAGCCACATCGGCCATTTCAGTGGCGGCGGCATGAGTGGCGTCGGCGGCTGTACCCGCTGGTTTAAGCTCTCAGGAGGGGCCGACGTGTTGCAGCACTATCGGGGAGCCTTGCCGGCGGCGGGCTGGGAAGTGGTGGAGGATGACGGAAGCCATCTGCGGGCGCAGCTTGATGGCCGCGCGTTCGACGTGATGCCCTGCCCCGGAGGCGGTGCCATCTGGGCGGGAAGCGACGACGAACCTTCATTCGGGCAGGGAAGGCCTGGGCTGGCGGGCACCGAAATTTGCCCGCACGACCTCTGAACACAACGTTTCGAGACGACGGCGGGAAGGCGAGCCCCGCCGTCGTCATACCTTGGCCGCACCTCAGGACGCGCGGCGGAATTCCCCCGGCCGGACCTGGAGATGGAACGGCAGCGGCAGCTGGATTGGCTTGTCGCCGATGGGCTTGTCGAGCAGCTCGTTGATGGAGCTTTGCCCTTCCAGCTCGCCGTCTCGTTTGGTGCCCATGAACCGACCCTACGGGCGTCACGGCCGGACAGACTCCCCTGACACGGGTAATGGCATAGCCCGAGAACCGAGCGTGGGCGCCATCGTTGAATGCTGATACGCCCCCTGAAGTCAGGGGGCCGGCGGTGGCGGGTCTGCAGGACGCTCGGCACGCCATGGCGACCGCCACTCCGCGGCATCCCACCCCTCCATGATGTAAATCCGCTCATGCGCCACCCGGTCACCCCGGAACTCCAGGACGTTGACCGTGTGCATCCATGGCGCGCCGTCGTAGCTAATCAGGTTCTCTACAACCACCAGGTCTTCGCGGTGGGTGATCCGCCGGGTGTGGAACTTGAGCTTCGCCGGATACTGCCGGCGCCACTCGCGGAAGTTCTCCACCCCTTCAAACCGCTCGCCGGACTGGGGAAACTCCAGCACGGCGTCGTCGTGGTAGATCTCGTGGGCGATGTCCTCGTCCTTGCCGGAGTACTCCCAATGGCGCCGCAGCGCCTCCATAAGGGCTGTCTCGTCGAGCATCACTTACCTCCGGGCCGGGCGACGGGTAAAGACCAGGTGGATCACGCCTTGGGGAGAAGGGGTCGCTTCAATGTCAAAGCGTTCTTCGAGTCCTTCGAGTCCGTCCCAGAGCCGTTCGCCCCGGCCCAGGAGGATCGGCACAAGGACGACATGCATGTGGTCGATCAGGTCGGCCTCCAGGAACTGCCGCACAGTGCTGGCGCCGCCGCCGATCCTGACGTCCAGTCCCCCTGCCAGGGCGCGGGCCTGTTCAAGCGCGGAGACGGGGTCCGCGTCAACAAAATGGAAGGTTGTTCCGCCTTCCATTTCGAGGACCCGCCGGGGATGGTGGGTCAGGACGACCACAGGGGTGTGAAACACAGGGTTCTCGCCCCACCACCCCTTCCAATCCTCGTTCTCCCAGGGACCGCGCTGAGGGCCGAACTTGTTGCGCCCCATGATTTCGACGCCGACCCCGGGTCCCCACTGGCTGGCGAACCCCTCGTCGATGCCGAAGGATCCTTCCGATTCCCCGTGGATGCCCATCGCCCGGAAGGTCCGCGTCTCGAAAGCCCACTCCAGCAGCCGCGTGCCTGCGTGGCCGAATGGAGCGTCCAGTTGCTGGCCCTCACCGGTGCCGAAGCCGTCGAGGGAGACCGAGAAGTTATGCACGCGGACAAGGGACATGGCGTCGCTCCTGAAGTGTCGTTGGCAGTCGCTGTATGGCGATCGGCCCCCACGGCTCAAGGGGCCCATGCCCGGCGTACCTGAGCGTGGCCCGGGGCAGGGAACCCTGACAACAACTGACCGGCCAGCACCCCGTCAAAATGCCATGCGTTCTGACGGGCCGTATGCAGCCGGTTTGCCGTGACCGAACAAAACAAGTCGTGGTTGAAGTTCTGCGAGGCGGCGCATGGACTCTCTGTTGCGCTCCGACGACCACGTGAGGATGCCGGGAGGCTGGGATAGGCGACGGAGATTAAAGAAGACGTCCCCGCAGATCAGCACCCTGTCAGATTCGCGCCACAACGCGATGTGCCCTGGTGTGTGTCCGGGGACATCAAGCACGGTGAAACTGGCAACTTCGTCGCCTTCCTTGAGCAACCGGTCCACCGTTCGCCCAGGCGCCATCTTGTACTTTCCCAAGAGCCGGGACAGCCGGCCGGGCCCTGTGACTGGCCTGCCTGATTGGACGGACGGGGCATCCAACGCACCCGCCCACAGCGGAAGGTTGAGTTTGGTGCAGATAGCCCGAGAGGAGCCAAAATGGTCAGGGTGGGCGTGAGTAACGAGGTTCGCCCTCAAATTCAGTCCGCGCGTTTGGCGCAGGATGCGCCCTCTCGCCAGTACCGTGCCGGCATCCACCAGGATGTCCTCAACGACGTAGACGTTGATCTTGTGGCGGGGAAACCCGGTCAATTGATGAACCCCAGGGGCAAGCTCCAACATAGGTCACCTCAGCAGCCTCGGTTAGCGTTACCTGCAAGGATGAGCCGCCTTCGTCACATCTTCAAGGCGTCACACTCGAAAGCTGGAAGCTACCTGGTGTGGGTGGGCAGTCCTGTCGAACGGCCTAGCCTTACAACATCCGAACCATTACCCCCCGGACGGGTCAGGGCATTCGATCTGGTCCTCCTCAGGGTCAATGCCACCGCGAAGACGGGAGCTGCTTTCGGCAGCTCCCGTCCTTGCAGCGTGTCCGCCAGTCTCAGTGAGCGTTGGCTTACTGCTCCCCTTCGGCAGCAGCAGCCGCCTTAATCGCGTCCTTCTCGGCGCGCAGAGCCTCCGCGTCATGCTGTTCCTCGGCCTTTTCCTGGTGGATGACCGCTGCGAAGAGCTTCTCCATCTCCTTGGCCACACCGGCAGCTGACGCCGGGTTCTGACCGGTCACCAGCCGGTCGTCAACCACGACCCTTTCCTCGAAGACACCGGAGGAGACGTGGGTAGCGCCCTGTTCCTCAAGCCGGTCTGCCAGGAAGAACGGAATGACCTTGTCCTTGCCTGCGGCGACTTCCTCCTCGTTGGTGAAGGCGGCCACCCTCCGGCCCTCGACGAGGCGAAGTCCATTCTCCAGTTCCACGTTCAGCAGGCCAGCCGGTCCGTGGCAGACCGCGCCCACCAAGCCGCCGTTGTTGTAGACCCTCGCCACCAGGCTTTGCAGGCCTTCGCTGTCCGGGAAGTCCCACATGGTGCCGTGGCCGCCCACGAGGTAGACGGCGTCGTACTGGTCCGGATCAACGACGTCGACGCGGGCAGTGTTGTAGAGGCCGGCGCGCGTGGTCTCATCCTCCGTGAAGGCCACTTGGATGGGATCTTTCGAGTCCACCTCGTCGCGCGGGGGCTGGCCGCCCTGGATGGACGCAAAGTCGACGAAGTGCCCGGAATCCTTGAACACTTTCCAGGGATGTGCGGCTTCGGCCACGTTGTAGCCGGTCTTCTCCCCCGTATCGCCGATCTCGGAAACGCTGGTCAGTACCATGAGGATTTTCTTCATGAAGTGCTCCTTTCGTCCGACTCCCACCCTACGCCCGGCCCGCTCGGTGGGTGGCTCTGCTGAAACGGCCTAGCCTTGGAGCAGCGGAAACAAAGCCTCGGCCGTCCTGGGCTTCTGAATCCGGTCACTAATGTCGAACCAACCGGAAGGTGCCCACCCATGCGGATCCTCGTCGTCGGAGCCGGAGCAACAGGCGGGGCGTTCGGTACGCTCCTGCAGGAAGCGGGACGGGATGTCACGTACCTGGTGCGGCCGCGCAAGCAGGAGGTCCTCCGCCGCGACGGGCTGCGCTTCGTCTCCCCCACCGCTGACCGGACACACCCGGTGAAAACCATCACCGCCCCGGACGGGTCAGAGGTCTTCGACCTGATCCTCGTCACGGTCAAAGCCACCGCGTTCGAGGGCGTACTCGGCGAGATCGGCGCCTTCGTCGGGCCCGGAACCACCATCGTTCCAATCCTCAACGGCATGGCCCACGTGGTTCGGCTTGAGCAGCAGTACCCGGGGCAGGTGCTGGGCGGCCTGGCCCGGATCGTCGCCACGCTCGACGGCGACGTGGTCCGCCAGCAGGTGCCCCTGACCTCCCTCATGGTGGGCGGGCTGAACGGAAACCCTGTCTCTCCAGAGGTTTCCGAAGCTCTGGACGTGCCCGGCGTCGACTTCTCAGTAGTGGACGACGTAGTAGGCGCACTGTGGGATAAGTGGGCCTTCATCGCGGCCGCGGGAATCGTCAACTGCCTGTTCCGGGCACCGGTGGGACGGATCCTCGACGCCGGCGGGCAGTCCAGGATCCTGGAGGCCATCAGCGAAACCGAAGCAGTGGCAGCAGCGGCGGGGCATCCCGTTTCCGACGCCGCTCACGCACAGGCCGTCGGCATACTCACCGAGCCGGGCTCGGCCTTCACTTCCTCCCTCTACCGGGACCTCACCGCAGGGCTGCCCTCCGAAGCGGAGCACATCCTCGGCGACCTCGCGCGCCGGGCCCGCGACCTCAACGTCCCGACGCCGCTGCTGGACCTCACGCTCATCCAGATCAGGGCCGGCCTCCCGCGCTGAGTGCGGAAAAGCCCTGGCACGTACCTCGTGCCAGGGCTTTTCCGTGTCCGCTAGCCAGCCGGACTACGTGCAGTGGTAATCACCAGGGGTTTCGACAGGCTCAACCACCGGAGGCTTTATCCGGCGACCTGGAAGGTCAGGGTCTCGGTGAAGGTCCGGCCGTAGACGTCCGTGGCGGTGACCGTGGCGGTGTGCTCGCCGGCTGCCAGGTCGGCGGGCAGCTGCAGCCGCCACAGGTGCATCATGCGGTCGGCCAGGCTTCCGCCGTTGACCAGCTGCTCCTGGACGGCAACCGGGTCGGACCATTCAGCGCCGACCAGCTGGCCTTCGCCCTGCATCTGCTGGGTGCGGACCGCCTCAACTGCCTGGCCGCCGTCGAGCTGTACCTCCACGGTGGAGCCGGTGCTGCCCATCCAGAAGTTGCTGGTCAGCCAGGTGGTGTTGGCGAGGTCGTCGCGGGAGACGGTCAGCGGGCCGGTGAACTCGGGGGCGCTGCCCTTGTTCGCGAGGTTCTGGGCGTACCACTCGCGGTAGCGCGGGGTGTTCAGGCCCAGCGACATCTGCAGTGACTCGTCCTCGCCCCGGACCGTGAAGCGCTCCTGGAACTCGGTGTTCTTGATGTCCAGCGTCAGCACGCCCGGCAGACCGCCGTCGCGCTGGTAAGCGAGCGGGTAGCCCTCGGCGGTCTGGCGTCCGGAGTACCAGTCACCGGAAATGGCGCCGGCGGTGATGTGGGTGAACGGCAAGGCGTCGATGCCGAACAGCTCGGACCAGCCTGCCAGCGAGTCGCCTTCGCGCAGGTTCTCGATGCTGTGGGTGTGTCCGCCCAGGGCAACCACCTCGCGGCCTTCAAGGATCTTGTAGATCTCCTTGACCTGCTCCACCTGGTGCTTGCTGCTGCCCTGGTCGGCGTAATCGAGCAGCGGGATGTGCGCCGCCAGGACGATCAGCTGGTTCTGCGGCACCTGGGCGATGTCGTTGCGCAGCCATTCCAGCTGCTGCTCATCCAGCGAACCGGTGTAGTCGCCCTTGGCGGCCGGAAGCTTGGTGGGGAATTCCACGGTGTTCAGGGCTACGACGTGTGCCTTGCCAGCGTCGTAGGAGTAGTACTCCGGACCCAGGTTCGCCTTGAACGTGTCGAAGGTGTGCTCGCTGCTGGTGGCGTCGAAGTCAAGGTCGTGGTTGCCGGGCAGGAAGCGGGCCGGGCCGTTCAGCATGCCGGCCAGTTCCCGGGTCTGCGGGTAGAGCGAAAGGTCATCGCCCACCACGTCGCCGATGAACAGGGCCCCGCAGCCTGCATAGTCAGTGCGTGCGGCCAGGTCGGTGAAGGCGCCGGTGCGGGCATATCCCACCTCGTCCTGGTCATAGGTCTGGACGTCGCCGCCGATGACGCAGCGCTGTTCGGGCGACTGGGTCAGGCCGCTCTTGGCCAGCGGGAAGTTCACCTGGTCCGGCAGCTCTCCGGTTGGCTCGATGCCGCCGAACTTCAGCTCCGGGGAGCCGGCCGGCAGGTGGTGGTAGAAGAACTGGGCCACGTTGGCCCCGTCCACAGGAACCTGGTAGCCGCGGGGCTGGGTGACGAACACGGTCATGTTCTCGAACGCCGGCAGCGCGTAGCGGCCCTGGCTGTCCGTCGTCGTGACGTCGCGCCCGTTGGACACGGTCACTCCCGCCAGGCCGCGCTCGTTTCCGTCCTGCACGGAGTCCTGGTCCTCGTCCACGAAGGCGACGCCGTCGATCACCTGTTGGTTCTCGTCAGGCCCTTCGACGACGTTGACGCTGCCGCGATAAGCGGTGGCGTCCCAGTCGGCAGACTCGGCGGCGTTGCCGCTGGACGGGTTGAGGAGGGAGGCCGCGGCGATGACGGCCAGGGTGCTGGCGGTCAGGGCCAACGGCCTGGCGGGATGGAACTTGGACGGTCTGGCAATCAGGTACACAAAGGTCCTCCGGGTCGAGTGAATGCTGCCGGCCGTTCCAGCCGGCGCATCCACCCTCACAGGATCAGGTAAACGGTTACCCACGGGCATGCCACGGGAAGTGGACGTACACGTAACCACTCATTAAGCGGCAGGACCCGCCCAAGGTGCCTGCCGCCGTCGTACCGGATATTAGGTGAGGGAAGGCTCTTCCCCGTTTCAGGCCGCAGGTTTGATGTTCTGGTTGATATGGAACAGGTTCCCGGGATCGTACTTCGCCTTGATCCTGGCCAGCCTGGCGTAGTTGCCGCCGTAGTTGTCCTCGATGCTGGACTGGTCGTCGGCGTCAAGGAAGTTGACGTAGCCCCCGCCGGCTCCGTAGGGATGCAGCGCCTGGTGGTAGTCCTTGACCCACCTCGTGTTGGCAGCGTTGTCCTCCGGGGACTCCCACATCCCGGCGATGGCTACCGAGAAGTTGGCGTTCCGGTAAGGAAAGGCAGTCTCGTCCCGTCCCACGCGCTGCGCCGCACCGTTGATGGGGTAGTAGTGATTGGCGGTTTGGGGACTGGGCACCCCGGCTCCGAATTTCCGGGCAACACTGATTACGTCGTCGCTCAGCTCCGGCAGGAACTCCGCCTTCCAATACGCTTGCAGGCCCTTCGGTAGCATCGGGTCGAACAACGTGTTGAGCACCGGGTACGGGAGCGGGCCCACAAAGGATCCGGCTACTGGGGCGACATCCAGGAACTGCTGCCATTGCCGCTCGCCTTCATCGTGGGGACCGGTCCAGCAGCCCACCACAACCACTACTGGTTTGCCGTGGTGCTCCTCCGGCAGGAAGGGTACCGGCGGGCCTTGGTGGAATCCGAGGAAGATTCCCATGTCTTCGGGAGCTGTGGCGATGTAGTCCCGGTACAGCTGCCCAACAGCCTCAACCTGCTCGAGCAGGTAGATCACCACACCGCCATAGACCACGTCCACCGGGTGTAGGTTGAATTCCAGGGACGTGACCACACCGAAGTTTCCTGTGCCGCCGCGCAACGCCCAGAAGAGATCGTCGTTCTCGGTGGCGCTGGCCGTGAGGAACTTCCCCTCTGCGGTGACCACATCCGCGGATATGAGGTTGTCGCAGGACAGGCCGTGCTTGCGGGCAAGGTAGCCGATGCCTCCGCCGAGCGTCAGTCCGGCAACACCTGTGGACCCGATAATGCCGCCGGTTGTTGCCAGCCCGAACGCGTTTGTGGCGTGGTTGAAGTCGGCCCAGGTGGTGCCTGCCTCAGCCCGGGCCGTCCGGGCAGCAGGATCCACCCGGACGCCCGTACGGCCGGCGAAGTCCAGCACGAGGCCGCCGTCGCAGGTTCCGAACCCGGGGGCGCTGTGACCCCCACCCCGGAGCGCGAGGTCCATGCCGTTGTCGCGGGCAAAATTTACTCCTGCGATGACGTCCGCGACTTGAGACACCCGCAGGATGGCGGCGGGACGTTTGTCGATCATGCCGTTGTAGACGGCCCGTGACGCGTCGTAGTGGGGGTGGTCTGAAGTGATGACCTGGCCCCGTACTTTTTCTTGCAGGGCCTGGAATCCGTTGTTGTCCATGGAGACTTCCATTCGCCCCGGGCATGCCTGCACGCTCAGGGACTTGGCACGGCATCCCCCGGCCGTGCGGGACCTTCATGATGCAGCCGCTGCGGGCCCGGGACGAGCCCGGGAACAGGCCTGGCGGCCTGAAGCAGCGGCGGAGACCGGATGCGCCGGTGCTGCGTGCATGGGGCATTGCACCACCGGCGTGATTCTCGAATATGCGCCTGCCGGCGACGCTGCCGGGCGAAGCTTGGGACACCCTTGGGCCGACGACTACCCGTAAGCTACGCCTGCCCGTTTTCAAGGTCAAGAAGCGGTAGGAAAAGGTACGTCCCGGCATCGGTGGCCGGGACGATGCGGACCGTGCGCCGCGCGGACGGCGCGGCGCACGGTCTACTCGCACTAAATCCGCGCGGTTTCCTTCTCGCGGTCGGCCTTCTTGTAGGACTCCCAGAAGGTGGCCCCCGTGATGCTGAGGGGCTGCGGGTCGAAGACCGGGTCGAGGCCGAGCTTCTGTTGCCGCTCGAAGTCCTTTAGGGCCTTGAGCGCGGGCTTCTGCAGGATCAGGATGCCCACGATGTTCAGCCAGGCCATAAGCCCGACGCCGATATCGCCCATCACCCACGCATCCGCGGCCGTGTTCACGCAACCGTAAGCAGCGGCGACGAGAATGGCCACCTGCAGGGCGATGGTGGTGGCGCGGCCGAGGCTGGTCCGGAGGCCGGGGATCACCGTGGCCGACGAGTTGCCCAGGAGGAAGCGCAGGTTGGTCTCGGCCATGTAGTAGTACGCGATGACGGTGGTCAGGCAGAAGAAGATCAGCGTGACAGCAATGAACGCGGCGCCGACGCCGGGGAAGACGGAGTCGAATCCGGCCTGCACATACTGGGGTCCGACGACGGCCGAGGCGGACAGCAGGCCGCCTTCGGCGAGGATTTCGCCGTCTTCGCTGCCGCCGGAGAAGACGCGGTAGGCGCCGGTGGAGAGGATCAGGAAGCCGGTGGCCGAGCAGACGAACAGCGTGTCGATGTACACCGCGAAGGCCTGGACCAGGCCCTGCTTCGCCGGGTGCGAGACTTCGGCGGCGGCCGCGGCGTGCGGGCCCGTTCCCTGGCCGGCCTCGTTGGAGTAGACGCCGCGCTTGACGCCCCACATCACGGCCAGGCCGATGATGGCGCCGAGGGCAGAATCCATGCCGAAGGCGCTGCGGAACACCAGCGAGAGGATCTCCGGCAGCTGGGCGGCGTTGATGACGACGACGATCAGGGCGAGGATGATGTAGCCGGCGGCCATGAAGGGCACCACGAAGGCGGCAACGCTGGCGATCCGCTTCACGCCGCCCATGACCACAAGTGCCAGGAGGATGACCGAGCCGACGGCAACAATCCACGGCTCGAGAGCCCAGGCGCCGCTGATTGCGGTGGCCATGGAGTTGGTCTGGACACCCGGCATCAGAACGCCGCAGGCAAGGACGGTCACTGCCGCGAAGACATAGCCGTAGACCTTGAAGAAGCCGGCGCCCTTGGTGTGGGCAAACCCGCGGGAGAAGTAGTAGGCCGGGCCGCCGCGGTACTCGCCGGTCAGCGGATCACGGGTCTTGTAGATCTGGCCGAGGGTGGACTCGATGAACGACGTGGACGCGCCCAGGAAGGCGACCGCCCACATCCAGAACAGGGCGCCCGGTCCTCCGAAGGCGATCGCGGTGGCGACGCCGGCGACGTTGCCGGTGCCGACGCGGCCGGACAGGGACATGGCCAGGGCCTGGAACGAGGAGACGCCGGAGGCGGACTTCTCGCCGTGAACGAGCTGCTGGAACATCCCCTTAACGTGCCGGACCTGCAGGAAACGTGTCCGGATGGAGAAGTAGACTCCGGTGGCGAGGCAGAGATAGACGAGCCAGTCGCTCCAGATCACGTTGTTGATGGCTGATAAGGCATCGCTCATAAGTGTGGGTTCCCTCCATGAAGAGCGTGGGTGATGCGTTTGGTGCTGCGCGGCGTCGGTCGACGCGATGTGGCGCACCACACCAAAACCTGTGAAGCCTCTCACAAAGAGTTACTCCAGTCCATTTGGCTTCCCGGTGGGGGCTCTTGTACCGCCTGGTGCTCAGGCCTACCGTCGTTACATGAGCCGGCTGCTTCGTGGAGGAACCCGAACTGCGGGTGCTGTCATGGCTGCAGGGTCCGCGTCTTTTCTTGCCGGGGCCTTCATGCCTGTCTCGCGTGTATACGTGGAACGGGAACGGCAACGCAAACTGGAGATTTTGCTGGCGCACCCCGTGCAGTGGAGGGCGCAGACTGTGTTGCTCGGCGCGGGCACCATTGTGCTGCCTGCCGGCGTGGCGGTGCTCGCCGGAGTTTGGGACCAGGGACGCGCGGGTGGCGAACAGGAACGACCGGCCGGGCGGCGGCTCGCCCAAGCCGGCGCAGTCCTCCTGGCCGGTGGAGCTGCCGTCTTACCTGTGGACCTGGCAGCCCGGTTCACCGACCCCGAGGGCTTCGCGCTGGGGCGGCAGCCCGAGTGGCCATTTTATGGGTATGTGTGGGTGAGCCTCGCGGGGATGGCAGCCCTCGGCGGCGCCCTGCTCCAGCGGTCCCGCACGCACGCCGGTTTTCCGCGCTGGCCCGGCTGGCTGAATTTCGGCGGCGCGGCAACCTTCGCCGGCGTGCTGGCCAGCACCGGCGACCTTCCGCCCCTGTCCATTTACGGCATTGAATTGGCCACCGGGGTTGCGCTGGTTCTTCGCGGCGGCCAGCGGCAGCCATCAGGGGATACGGGCCCACGCCGCCACTAAAATGAGGCATGGACATCGCGGATGTGCTCTGGACGGTGCTCGGCGCCGGGCTGATTCTCTTGATGCTCGCGGACGTCTTCCACACTCTCCTCTATCCGCACGATTCCGGCCCTACCGGGCGCGCGATCATGCGGGGAATCTGGCTGCTGACGAAGAAACTCCGGGGCCGGGCATCCTCCGCCGCGGCGCCCCTGGCCATGGCCGCCGTCATCGCAACCTGGGCAAGCCTGGCCGCCGTCGGCTGGGCCCTGCTGTACCTGCCCCATCTGCCGGACGGCTTTGTGTACGGGACTGATGTTCCGCAGGGAGGAGATTTTGCCGAAGCCCTCTACATCTCGCTCGCCACTCTTTCCACTGTGGGGTTCGGTGAAATCGTGGCCGCCAGTCCTCTGCTCCGGCTGGTCTCCGCCCTGCAGGCCATCACCGGCTTCGGGCTGTTGACCGCCACGGTCTCCTGGATCCTGCAAACCTACCCGGCCCTGAACCGTCGCCGTGCTCTGGCCCACCAGCTGAACCTGTTCCGGGAGGCGGCCGGCCCTGATGGTGTAGCGGCACTGGAACCCACCCATGCAGCCGGACTGCTGGAGTCGCTGGCCCGGAACGTAGCCACCGTAGGCATAGACCTGGTGGCGTTCCACGAAACCTACTATTTCCGCGAAGTGGACCAGCGGAGTTCCCTGCCCGCCACGCTTGCCTACGCCCAGCAGCTGGCATCGGACGCCGAGCGGAGCGAAAGCCGGGAACTCCAGTTCGCCGGACGGATGCTGCACGCGGCACTGGACGGGCTCGCGGACGTCCTGCGCGGCAAATTCGGTCATGCCGGAACCACCTCCTCCGACGTGTTCGACAGCTACGAGCTGCACCACCGCCACCGGCGGGCGGGGGAACCGGACCGGTGACGCCGTCAGCCGAGGCAGGTGCAGGCGTGCGAGGAAGCTCCCGGTTTTCGCGTTCTGTCCTGTTGTGCCTCCTGGCTGGTGCCGTTCTCTTCGGTCCTTTCGAACACGCCCCGGCCGCTGCGCAGGAGGCCCCGCCCGCCGTCGTCCCTGACCAACAGACGTATGAAGCGGTGGATGCTTTCCTGCAGGAACAAATGGCCGCCATCGGGCTCCCGGGCGCCGCCGTCGTCGTCGTCCAGGACGGCGTCCCGATGCATGCCGCCGCCTACGGCAGCGCCGACAACTCGGGCCGTCCGATGACCGCCGACACCCCGGTGCTGCTGGCATCCACCAGCAAGTCCCTCACGGCCATCGCCGTGATGCAGCAGGTGGAGGCCGGCCGGCTCCGCCTGGACGAACCCGTCCGGACCTACCTGCCGTGGTTCACGCTGCAGGACAGCCGCGCGTCCGCCATCACCGTCCGCCACCTGCTGCACCAGGCCAGCGGCATGGCGTCCAAGGACACTGCCTTCGAAGGCTCCTTCGTGCAGGACCCGGAGGCCCTCGAAGGCGGCGTCCGGGACCTTGCCGATTCCCCGCTGGCGGGAGTTCCGGGTGCTGCCTTCGGCTACGCCAACGCCAACTTCAACGTCCTGGGCCTCCTGGTTCAGACGGTCTCCGGGCAGCCGTTCGGGGACTACATGCGCCAGTATGTTTTTGACCCCTTGGACATGGGCCATAGCCATGCGACCCGCGCTGCTGCCCGCGCGGACGGTGCCGCCGCCGGCCACTCGCTGTGGTTCGGCACTTTCTGGCAGCAGACGGAGGTGCCCGCGCCCACCACCGGGATGCCGTCGAGCACCATGTACGCCTCCGCGAATGACCTGGGCAGGGAGCTCAGCATGCTGCTGGACGAGGGGCAATTCCGGTCCCGGCGCATCCTTCAGCCTGACAGCGTCCGGGCCATGCTCGAGCCCGGGGTCCGGGTTGACGGGTCAAAGATGTACGCGATGGGGTGGTTCACCCGCCCGCTTGTTGAATCCGTCCCTGCCGCGGAGGCCGCCGACGATGCCTCCTTGCCCTTGCTCGCCGAGCACCAGGGCGAGTGGGGCAACAGCCATACGTACCTGGCGATGGTTCCCTCCACCAGGCTGGGCGTCGCACTGGTCATCAACGCGAACGACACCTCGGCTCCCTCCCGGCTCAAGGCCATCGACACGAATATCCTGCGGATCCTCCACGGCCAGCAGCCCATTCCCGCCGTGGTCCAGGAGGACTGGCTGCAGCGCTACAGCTGGGCGGTCGCGCTGGGACTGCTGGTGGCGGAGCTGCTCAGCCTGTGGCTGGCACTTCGGGTGCTGTTCCGGAGCGGTGGAACGTACGACGGCGGCGGGCGGCGTCCGCTGTTGGCGGCGGGTTTGGCGGCGCTCGCCCTCGATGCGTTCGCCCTGTGGCTGTGCTTCATGTACGCACCGGCCCGGTTCGACACCGGCCTGCTGGTCATCATCCGCCAGTTCCCGGACGTGGGCGTCTCGCTGGTGCCGGTGCTCGGGCTGGCCATCCTATGGGCTGTTCCGCGGACGGTGTGGCTGCTCATTCAGGCACGGCGTACGGGGCGTACCCTGAAACAATGGCAGCGGACATCAGTTCTGCGCCCACCCTGGCGGCGCGGCTGAAGGCTGCCTACGAAAACTTTCCCCTGCCGGCGCCCGTCGTGGCCGGGATGGCCCTCGATCTCCTCCTTGCCAGGCTCCGTCCCCTGCCGCTTCCCGGTTCCCGTTCCGTCCACAGGACGGCGGGGCCGGACTGCTGATTGCGGCGGGCCTCAATGCCTGGGCCGTGGCTGAGCGGCATCGGCCGCCGCAAATGAGCTGTAGTAGGTGATCTTGTACCAGTTGAGTCGACGCGATATGTCGAAGGCTGGTCTGGGTCGATGTCAGCGGGCGTGAGAATGGCCGCAAACGAGCGGTCGGCCGGAACAGTGCCGTCGACGTTGGCCGCCCGATAGAAACGCACTTCGTCACCCAGGACAGCTGTAACCGGCTCAGAACGCGTGTGGGCAAAATCCAAACCACCAGTGAGGGTCGCGCCCGTGCTGTCGACCAGTGACTGGATGACGGCCCTCTCGCAGCCCTCCTGCGCCAGCGTGCCCAGATACAGGAAATCCCCCACTTCCAAGCCCTGGTTGGACTTGAGTGTGAGGGACGTACCTCCCGCAGCTACATCTGCGTCAAGAACGGCTCGCTCTTTTATGTTCGCCGGTGCAAATGAATCAGCTTGTAGGGTGATTGCCATTGCTCACATAATGCGGCAATCACGGAATGGCGGCAAGAGGCGGATCAGTTAGCGGAAGAATCTGAACTAGCTACCCAGACCGTATTTCTGAACTCTTCTTCACGCTGCATATTATATTTTTCTATGTTCCGACCCATGATCAGGAACTTGCGGGGAGTAAGCCCCCAAGAACGTTTCGATTTGACCTTTTTGCCGTTTCCGAGTTCAAACAAGAATCGAACGCGGCTACCCGGAAGGTAGTACGGGCGAAAGCGTTTGGCGGTCACGAACGTCTCGATGTCTTTGCCGATCTCAAACGTGAGTTCGTGAGTCTCCTGCGGCTTGATTATCGCCCTGCGGCCTTCGATCTTCACATTTGAACTGATGCCCGAGAAATTGACGCTGACCTTCCTATCGGTCTTGAATCCTCTTGGCAGCAGCATTTTGATGGGGCCAACCGAGGTTCCGAGGCGCCCCGAGTTGATGACGTCGAGGATCACTTTGACGTACTGCCCATCCGGCTCAACTCTGTTAAGCCGGATCTTTACCTTCGCGCTACTGGCGCTAAAGTTCCTGGCCGTATAGACCAGAGCCCAAACGGCCGCGCTGCTCGAAAGCAACGAAAATGCCAACGACACGTAACTCACCCATGCAGGCGCTGCCTGTGGATTCACTTAGCTTATTCCCCCTAATTTATGCACCCACCGATGCTACTGGACAGGACCGACAACAGCCGCTCAGAGCACCGTCACATCATCACCACCAAGCCGCGTAACAGCGACATCGTCTTGCGAACCGAGTTGCGTGGTGCCGGTACTTGCCAAGGTCGTCACCGTCCCGAGATCCTCGACGGGCAGGATGGTTGTCTCCGCCTCGACCTGAATATCCCCAACCGATGTCCGAGAGGCGAGCCCGTAAGCCAAAGAGCTGGAAGCCCCGTCGGCTGCAAGCCAAAGAGCTGGAAGCCCCGTCGGCTGCAGCGTCATATCACCCGGTACAAGAACCGGCACTCCGAACGTATCGACGGATGAGATGCCCGCGGGCGCCATAAACACTGCTCCAGCCGTCAATGCTGCGGCCCCCAGTGCTGAGACAGCGTCCACACCGGCCGCCGCGATTGCTACCGCACCCGGATAGCGTCGGACTGCCCGGTGAGGCGGAAGAATCTAAGCCGGACGGGGCGAGGTTGTAGGCCGAACTGACATTGGCCACGCCTATTGAAGGGCTGGCGGCGATACCAGTAGCGCAAATACGACTACGCCCGGCGATAGCGCGGGTGAACCTATAAGCAGGGATGGTGTCATACCTGTGGCAGCAATAACGACTGCTCCGGCAGAGACGGATGGAGCGCCGATTGAAGTGGATGAGGCAATGCCGATTGCGGAAATAGTCTGAGCACCAGCTTCGCTGGCTTTTATTTCGACCGCAATGCCGCCGATTTCCTCGTTGCCAGAGAAGTTCATACTAACAGTGGTGTCGTTGTCGTTTCGCAACTCAGTTGTCAACCGATTGGTAGTGGCGGTGCCTATTTCACCCATTCGCAGCAAAGTCTGTTCCTGCGGTAGATGTTCTTGTTACCGAGCCGATACCAAAAGCTCCATAGGTGGCATTGTTGGCTGAACTAGAGGCCGCCAAGGTCACCGTTAACGTGTTGACCGTGACCGAAGCGTCCGTGTTGGTGGCGGCTTGCACGATAGCCCCCGAGCCATTTGCACCGGAAGTATCTACGTCTGAAAATTTCATCAATGACGATTCCTATGTCAGTCTGAGTTTGCCCACCGAAACTGGTGGTGGCCGCTCCGACTGATGGGCTCGTCCCCATTGCTCGGGATAGACTGATGCGCTTGCGACTAGAGCCACTTGTGTCATGTCGGGTAGTGTCTACGAATTCCCATGTCAAGCCATTGCCGGCGAGAGTTGGCGTATTTGGGTTCACCGAGATACGGGTGCGGGAGTTAACAGCCGCCAGGATTAGACGGATAGCCGTGGGTGTAATATATTTCGTCGCAATTGATGTAGCTGCAATGGCTCCTACGGCTCGAGATTTGTTGCAACTGCCATGTTATTCTCCTAAGATTTAAGGGAGTTGCAGGGCAAAGATCTTGCTTGCGTCGTTGTCCCATTGACAAGCAGGTTGCCGCCGTTCGGAGTAACTCCGGTCATTTCGACATAGGCAATCAGCGGTGAAGTCGCGGCTGAGCCAGTATCTTTATAGGCAACTGCTGCCTGGACTGCCTTGCCACCTGAGACGACGACCGACGTAAAGACGGAACCTGCGGCGTCCAGCACGCCAATAGCCACGGTAACCGAACCCAGCGTCTGGTCCGTCGTTCCGGAGTAGCTCGTCATGCTGGACTTGTGCTGATGGGCGGCAGAGTAGGTGTAATCAGTAGACGTGTTGACCAGCGCCACCTTGATTGTGTCGGTGTCCAGGTCGATGGACGGGCTCTGCGAAAGCAGACTTTGTTTGAAGAGCGAGTAAAGGGCTCTAGCCATTGATTTATTGCCTCGTAAATTCTGCTTTTACTATGGGCTAGTGCTCATTCCTTAGCAATAGCGAATGGGAAACCCCGAGCGCACAGGGCTAGGCAGGTTCGGTCGCTGTATTCTCATCCCTATGAAGGTCTTCATCAGCTGGTCGGGCGAGGTTAGCCAACATGCCGCTCAGGTACTCCGCAACTGGATACCGCAAGTGCTCCAGTCAATAGAACCTTGGCTAGCGTCCACGGATGTTCACCCCGGCCAGCCTGTGGCTCACCAGATCCAGCAAAATCTTCGTGATGCGACCGCTATCCTGCTGTGTTTGACACGCCAAAACATGCTCTCTGATGCATTCCGGGATGAGTATTTCGCTGTGCCCGATGCCGGTCTGCGGATCATCCCGGTTTGTATAGACTTTTCTCCTTCTGAACTGGGCCGTTCATTTCCCAGGCATACCGCTGTCGCGCTAGATAGCCCAGGAATTCGCTCGTTGGTCAGTATGCTCAATGCGCTTTCCGATGATCCGCTAAGCCAGACCAAGCTGGACCGCCTGCTGCGCATTTGGTCTCCAAAGCTGGAGGAGGAGCTACGCAAGGCCCTCCCCCTGCTCAACTTCAAGTCCGAGGGAAAGCTCAAACTGATTGGCAGTCGCACCGACAGGGCGACAGAGGCGGTCCTGTCCGAGATCCTCGGTGAAGTGAGATCCCTTTCAGACAGACTCAACGAGCTTCAGGCGGCCGTCGTAGCGATATCGTCAGGTGCGACTGAATTAAGCGAACCGGGTGAGCCCCTCGCCAACCCGACGCCCAGGATATTTATCGGTTCTTCTGCCGAGGGTTTGCCAGTGGCGGAACACATCCAGGCCAACCTAGACTATGTTGCTGAATGCACTGTTTGGAACCAGAACATGTTCCAGCCGTCCATGACGGCCATAGAGACGCTCGTAGAGAGCGCTGTGTCCTTTGATTGCGCTGTCATCGTACTAACCGCCGACGATATCCTCACCATGCGTGACAGGACATCGCCCGTCGCCCGAGACAACCTGATATTTGAGCTGGGACTCTTCACCGGACTCTTGGGCCGGGCAAAGACGTTCATGGTCAAGTCTCGTGAGGATCAAATCCACCTCCCTAGCGACCTGAACGGCGTGACGGCGCTGGACTACGCGGGCCGACGGACAGACGGAAACTTGAGCGCCGCCCTTAACCCTGTTTGTCTAAGAATCCGAGCAGCTATGGGAATCGCCTAGTCCAGGAATACAGAAGCTGCCCAGATGGGCGGCTTCTTTGAACCTCGGTTGAGGGGTTGATTTACGCTTTGCGCGCTGGCTTCTTTTTGGCCGCGGCCTTTGTCTTTGGTGCGTCCTTAGCCTCTTCAGCAGGCTTCTCCGCTTCAGGAGCAGTCTTAGTCGCTTCCGCTTCTTCGGGCGCCTCTGCGGGCTCCTCCGTAGCTTCGGCCACTTCCTCAGCTGGCTCCGCTGCTTCTTCTTCGGCGACGGCCACTACCGCGCCGGCTTCGATCAGCGCTTTGGCCGACTCATCGTCAGCCTCGAACACTGAACCGGCGACGTGCAGGACTAAACCGTGTTTGACGTTGTTGTGTTTGGTTACTTCAACTCGCTTTCTTAGGCCCTCACATATTCAAGAGTTAGGTTCAGCTTGCCACTGGCGGTCGTCTTGGCAGCGGTGAGCTGGTAGTACGAACCCGCCGCCACCGTGTCGTTGGTGGTCGGAGTAGCCGAGTAAGTGTTCAGCGCTGCGCTGATGGCCGCGGTCAGTACGCCGCCGGTGGAAGCACCGGTGGCGTTGGCACCCGTGACGGTCCCGGTCTCAGTGCCAGCGACAGCCTTCGGGACGATGCCGCGGATCTTGGTTTGCGTACTGGCTGAACGCCGGCGTCACTCGGCGGGCCGCTTCGAGCTGGAGCGGCCGGAGGATCTGGTGGTCACAGGCCCTTACGCGGTGACCCGCCATCCCATGTATGTGGGCTGGTGGCTCATTCAACTCGGCGCCGGAGTCCTGGCCGGTTCATCCTGGATTCTCGCGCTGCTGCCCGCCGAGCTGCTGGTGGAGCACCGCTTTATCGTCAGCGAAGAAGGTGCCCTCGCGGAGCTCTTTCCGCAGTCCTACCCCGGCTATGCGGAAAGGGTTCCACGCTATCTGGGGCTCCCCCGCGCGTAGGCGCCTTCGCCTCCAAACCCAGCGGGCCGCCGTCGTACTTCACGACGGCGGCCCGCTGGCCTTGATGCCTGGCTCCCCTACTGTCCCGGTGCCCGATAGGACGGCGTCTTCTTGGCGGCGTTGTCGAGGTCTTCCACGGTCAGGAGCGGCTTCAGGCGGACGTTGACGTTCCCGGTCGAATTGATCAGCAGCGACAGCGCTGCTGCACTTGCATCATCCGGCGCCTCAAAAACACCCAGGACGTCGTAGTAGCCAAAGGCGTAGTAGAAGCTCTCCAGTGAGCCTCCCACCGAGCCGAGGGCCTCCACCAGTGCGTCCCGCCGCGCGGTGCCGCCTTCCTTCATCAGCCCTTTGATGCCCTGGCCCACGTACGTCGCTTCAAACAGATACTTTGGCATGGTCTTTTCCCTTCCCTGCATCTTCATCCCGGTTGTCGCCGCAGGAACTTCATACCGGCCCTGAGGACACCGTTGTAGCAGGGCCGAAGTGGCACGGATGCGGCGCCTCACTCGGTGATAACGGGGTTGATTGCCCCGCTAGCGCAGACGCTATTCCTCGGGTTAAGGGCAGTCAATATGCTGGGGATACCTAATGCCTGGCACCTCCACAGTGGCCGATCCTGCGGAGACGAAGCAGCCGGGGCAGGCTACGGCTCAGCCCGTGTTAACAGCCATGCTGCATCCATGTCCGGCGTGGGCTTTGACCGGCGAACCTTGCGCAGCAGGACGATGAACGGCAGGAGCAGTAATTGGAGAACACCTGCTGCAATCAACAGCACAACGACGAGGACGACGATGGGTAAGTACAGCATGAACACGCCGGCAAGGGTGGCAAAGTACCCGAAAGTGAATCCGAGGATTGTCCCGGTATCCATGTCTACCCCCAAGAACTAATTACCGTGAACGGGATGAAGCTTAATGATTGTTTGTTGTCGGCGGTGCGACGCTTGGCAGGGCCCTCCATGTGCGGACTTTCCTGACGCCCGGCATGCGGTGCCGAGCTGAATGGTGCCCGCTTATTGGGCGTACTCGGCGCCAAGGCCTGTATGCGAGTTCGCTGTTCTGGCCGGAGGGAGGGGCAGCCGAAGCCACCACCGACGACCCTTTCCGGCGGCGCCGCAATCGTAGGAGTACGAAGACCGTTAATCCCATCCAAGCGAAAGCTGCGCCGAAGATTAGGACTACTGACGGGATCGTACCCATGCCTGAGTGTAGGCCCGGAACAGGCTGCAGTCCTTACCTGTTTTCTGAGTGCTGACTACTGGTGATACCCCGTTGGTACCTACTGCGCAGGTCTTCCAGTCCGAGCCAAATACCCTTTCTTCTGTCACGCCGCCGGCCGTAGGCTATGGGCATCCATCCCACACAGGAGGCACCCATGCGTACGGCAGAACCCATGACTGAAACCGAGCAGCTCCACCATCTTCTGGAAAACCTCACCACCCGTCTGGCCAGGGGCAAGGAATGGGCCACGCCCGGCGTGCAGGCTGCTCTACAAAGAGCGGTGGCCGGCCTGGATACCGGCATCGAAACTGCGTCCCCGCGCCTGCAAATGCTTCTGCGCGCGCTGGCGGACGAGCTTGCAGGCGGTGTGGAGACGCTGACTCCCCGGGTGCGGGAACAGTTGAAGCGTGTTGGGCCGAAAGCCACTGCCGAGGTCCCGGTGGAAGCGGGTCGGTCGGCAGCCAGGACATTGTGGTGGCTCGGCGCGATGCTGCTCGCGGCGGGGACCGGAGTGGGCGTGTGGCGCTCCTTGCAGGCATCAGGGGAAGAGTCTGCGCCCTCGCTAACTGTGCAGGAGACCGGCAGCAAGAGTTCTGATGATGACCCCGAGCTCGCCGCTGGCCGGATATAAGGGCTTCGTACGCGGGGCGCACCAGAATGGTTCCGCCGCCGCAAAGCCGGGCAGGTGTTGAAGAAAGTCTCCGCAGGGCCCGCCGAGCAACTGCGCGACCTTTTGAGGTGAGCGGCTTGCCAGATCAATAGTAAGCGTGCTTAGTATTGATCTGGCGCAAAGCCAAAGGCCCTGAAATCAATCCAAGGAGACACCATGTTCGCCAAGGAAAACTTTGACACCCTGCTCAACGCCGGCGGTAACGCCCTGAGTGCTGACGGGGACAAGATCGGTTCCATCGGCCAGGTCTACGCCGATGATGAGACAGGCCAGCCCTCCTTCGTCACTGTAAAGACCGGGCTTTTCGGTACGTCCGAATCGTTCGTCCCGCTGGAAGGTGCACGCACTGAGGGCAACGACATTGTTGTGCCTTACGGCAAGGACCAGGTCAAGGATGCACCGCGGGTCGCTGAAGACGGCCATCTGGAACCGGCCGAGGAAGATCGGCTGTACACCTACTACAACCTCGGTGGTGGTACCTCCTACAGCGGGACCCCTTCCCGGACCGGCACAGCCGACACCGGCGAAAGGACGGGCACCGTAGGCCATGACACCTCCGGCCCAACGACTGATGATGCAATGACCCGGTCGGAAGAGCAGCTCCGCGTCGGCACCGAAAAGCAGGCCGCAGGCAGGGCCCGGCTTCGCAAATACGTCACCACCGAGAACGTCACCAAGACCGTACCGGTGCAGCGTGAAGAAGTCAGGATCGAGCGCGAACCCATCACCGACGCGAACGTCGGCGCCGCGATGGATGGACCCGCGATCAGCGAGGAAGAACACGAAGTCATCCTCCACGAAGAACGCCCCGTGGTGGAAAAGGAGACCGTCCCTGTCGAACGGGTCCGCCTGGACAAGGACACCGTGACCGAAAACGTCACCGTCAACGAGGAAGTCCGCAAGGAAAACATCGACACCGACGGAACCGGCGGCACCCGCCGCTAAACCAATTTGTGCACAAGGGCCCGGGCACCAACCCCCGGGCCCTTTGCATGCCTTCCAGGCTGCAGGGCTCCCGCCGGGTTGGCAGAGCGAACCTTAAGAAACTGATGGACGATTTTTGGCTGCGAGTGCGGCCAGGTCCCGGATCAGCCGCTGGACTTCATGTTCCCGGCCTCTCCGGGGCGGGGTCAGTTGCACCGCGCACGGCCTTACCAGGCGGCTCTTAGGCGGAGCTGGAACAGGAGCGGACTTTCGCAGCTCCATTGACGGCCGCGACTCCTTTGCCCCGCGCGGTATATCCATGCCCATACGTCCCCCTCGACGTAGTTGTTCTGCTGCCCTGTAAAAACACTTTAGGAAGCCAGAGGACCGGGCGGAAGCACATATGTCCATCATCGGGATTTATTGTGCCGATCTTGAGCCTTCGCTGCGCCACGGGTCATCGGCGGGTCATCAAGCACCGGGTGCGGAGCCGGCGACGGCTGGGGGAGGCGTTCGTGGTCTCAGGCGAACGCCCACGTCGCCGGCTCCAGTAATGACCATATGGCCCCTACCCTCGTGGGACCCGAGTAATTGGTACGCGTTTCGTGAAGCCGAAGTACCTACCGGAGGTTTGTGGCGGTTAATCGAGCGAACGAAGGAACGTCCTCACCTCGGCATTGAAGGCGTCCGCGGCCTCTATGTTGCTCAGGTGCCCGACGCCGGGGAGTACGACGAGCTGCGATGCGGGAATTCTCCTGTGCAGCTCCTTCCCGACTGCCAGCGGCGAGCGCGCGTCGAGGTCGCCATGCAGCACCAGCGTCGGGATACAGATGTCGGGGAGGATGCCGCGAAGATCAGCATTCGCCATCGCCCGGAGCATCGTCAAACTGGCTCACGGGTGAATACCGGACATCAGCGCGAGTGTTTGTTCGGCCATTTCCCGCGGTGCAGACTCGGTGAGCATGCCGGGTAGGTACTTGGGCAGCCAGTCCTCGGGAGGCTGTGTGATGTCCTCACTGATCATCTGAACGCGCCGCTGCACCTCGTCGGCTGGCAGGGAGCCGGCCCAGCCGGCATACGCCCCCGCCAAGATCAGGCTTCTGGGCAGGCCCGGGTGTCGCCCATGGAGCGCCAAGGCAAGTGCTCCGCCGAACGACAGGCCAAGGACGTGCGGGCGGGGCAGGCCCAGCGCTTTCACAAACGCGGCCAGGGTGTCGGCGTAGTCGTCCATGGAGAAGGACTCGGGCGGGTCGTCGGATCCTCCGCTGCCCGGAGCGTCCCAGGCGACGAGTTTGAACTCGTCACCGAGAGCGTCGAGCTGCGGGCTCCAGGATCGGCTGTCGAAACCAAAGCCCCCATGAAGAAGGATGAGGGGTTCGCCTGATCCCGCAACCCGGTAGTTGATTTTGAGGCCGGACACGGTAACTGCGCCCATGTACGTAGCTTGGCATCCGGCGGCCAAGCGTGGCAACGCCGCTACCTATGCTGTCCGTCGTCTAAACTGCGGTTCTATCCGGCACCCGTGGGCGCGGCGGTTGGCACGAGCCTGAAGGCGAAGCGGCCATCCACACCCTCGAGTGGGCTCATCGTGAAATCTGCTCCCTGCGTCGGCAGCAGCATGGGCGTCTTGACCGCCTGCCCGTCGCACGGAACCCGCACGGGGGCAAGGACTTCAGCACCCGCCGTCGTCGACACGGACAGCTCAGCAAAGGTCGGCCCTATGCAGACGAAGTGCAGTTCGTACTCGCCCGGTTCGGCCATCAGCGTTCCCGTGGTGGTCGTGTTGCCGCCGCTGGTACCGCGCAACTCCCCCGGGATGCGTGGCTGCAACTGCTCCGCTGACCACTCCGACAAGTCCTCCAGCTCCGAGGCCCTGGGGTCCGGGTTGGTCTTCACCTTGACCCCCGTTGCGGACGGCTTGCCCACGGGCGGGACCGCGCTGATGGTGATGGGCCCGCCGTCGTGCCTGAGGAACCGGTCCAGCGCGGAGTCGCATGTGAAGTCCGTTGCCTCCGGCACACCGTCAGCCCCCAGGATGGTGAGTTTGGCCCCGTACGCCCCGGCGCAGGCGCCTGTCACCATGTAGTCTCCGGGCGCCAGATCCAGCAACAGTTTTCCGGCCGGCTCCGCCTCGGACGGCATGCCGGGGTCCGCCGGGGAAGCCTCAAGCAAACGCGCCACTTCATCGACGTTTTCCTCGAAGGACCGCGGCTGCGGTGTTGCCGCCGGCGGGGACGCCGGGGCGGGCTGATCCTCCGGCCCGGCGTACTCACAGCCGGCAAGGGCAACGGCCAGGACGGCCACACCGAACAAAAGTCCCCCGCGCCGTGCCGGCGCTCCCCCATGAGCTGACATGGGTCCGAGTCTATGGCCTGCCGCCTCCGGCAGTGCCAGTATGTGGAGGATCAGGTTCACTCCAGGCGCCCATCGGGCAGCAAGGACGCACGACTCATGACGTATTTAACCGGCCTGGCCGATGTGGGACCGGACGACATCGCCGTGGCCGGCGGCAAGGCCGTCGGTCTCGGCGGCCTTATCCAGGCCGGGCTTCCGGTGCCGCCGGGGTTCGTCCTGACCACCGCCGCCTACTCGGATTTCGTCACTGAAAACAACCTTGTGACGGCGATCCAGGACGTGGCCGCGCTGCCACGGCAGGCGTCGCCGCAGGACTACGAGGACGCCTCGGAGCAGATCCGCGCCCTCTTCACGAGCGGTGGCATGCCGGCCGGGATCGCAACAGAATTAAACGCAGCCTACGGGCTGCTCGGCGGCGAAGGTGCAGCGGTGGCGGTGCGCTCCTCCGCCACCGCCGAGGACCTCGCCTCGGCCAGCTTCGCCGGGCAGCAGGAAACCTACCTGAACGTCCGCGGCGCGGAGTCGCTGTCAGAAGCCGTGATCGACTGCTGGGCGTCGCTCTGGACGGCGCGCGCCATGGCCTACCGTGCGCGCGAAGGCGTGGGACCGGGCGAGGTGCGCCTCGCCGTCCTGATCCAGCTGATGGTGGAGGCCGAGGCCGCCGGGGTCATGTTCACCGCCAACCCCGCCAACGGGCGGCGGGACCAGACGGTGATCAGTGCCGCGTGGGGCCTGGGCGAATCGGTGGTGAGCGGGACGGTCACCACCGATGACGTGGTGGTCGACGCCGGGACCGGCACCGTGGTCTCGCGGCAGACAGCCGACAAGGACGTCATGACCGTCTACGCGGAAAACGGAACGCGGGAGCAGCCGGTGGCGGCAGACCGCCGTCGTGCGCCCGTCCTTGATGACAGTGCGGCCGCCGAGCTGGCCGGGTACGGACAGCGGATCACGGAGCATTTCGGGACGCCGCAGGACATCGAGTGGGCGCGCACCGCAGACGGTTTCTTCATCCTGCAGTCCCGCCCCATCACGGCGCTGCCGGACACGGCGGCCGACACCCCGGAGACCTGGCCCCTGCCCTATGCCAAGGGGCTCTACTTCCGCGCGAGCATCGTGGAACAGCTGCCCGACCCGCTCTCACCGCTGTTCGCCGACATGGTTGACGGGTCCGTGGCGCGGTCGCTGCAGGCACTGCTGGCCGAGGCCCTGGGCAAGAACGTAATCCGCGACGGCGACATCGGGCTGCCCACCATCAACGGCTACGCCTACTACTATTACCGCACCTCCGGCATGTGGCGGATGATGGGCAAGGCGCCGGCCGCCGTCGGGGCGCTGGCCCGCGGCAAGGCGCACATGGGAGTGGCCGGCTGGCGCGAGTTCTCCCACCCCCGGTACGAACGGGTGATCAAGGGCTGGTCCGCGAAGCCCCCGGCGCAGCTCACCGGCGGGGAACTGCTGGCGGGCGTGCAGGCGCTGCTGGATGCCGGCACCGTGTACTACACGGCCGTGCAGTCCATCATTCCGCTCGCCGCCACCAGCGAGCTCTCCTTCCGGGCGTTCTACGACAAGTTCGTCCGCCGCGACGGCGATCCCCCGGCCCAGACTTTCCTGCTCGGCTACGACAGCGAACCCATCCGGGCGGAGAAGTCGCTGTACGACCTCGCCGGCTGGGCCCGCAGCGATCCCGGGCTGACGGCTGCTTTGCTGGAACGTCCGACGGCGGTACTCGCCGAGTGCCAGCGCACCGGTTCCGCGCCCGAGGGTGTGGACGGGGTCCTGTGGCAGGAATGGCGTATCGCCTTCCAGGAACATCTGGCCCTCTACGGCCACGCCGTCTACAACCTGGATTTCGCCAGCCCCGTGGCGGCCGACGATCCGTCCGCCCTGCTGGAGACAGTGAAGTTCTACCTGCGCGGGCAGGGCACCGACCCGCATGAGCGGCAGCGGCTCTCCACCGAACGCCGGGAGGAGCTCACCCGCCAGTTGGCCGCCCGGTTGGGACCCCGCCGGCGCGCCGCGTTCCTCCGGCTGCTCCACTGGGCACAGGAAACGGCGCCGCTCCGCGAAGATGCGCTGGCCGACGTCGGGCTTGCCTGGCCGCTGCTGCGGCGGATGCTGCTGGAACTCGGGACGCGGCTGGTGGGTTCCGGCGTCATCGCGTCGCCGGGCGACGTGTTCTGGCTGCGCTTCCAGGAGCTGCGCAGCGCCGTCGAATTCGGCCTCGCCGACGCCGCGGCCGGGGCCGGCGTGGCCATTTCCGGAGCCGTCCGGCCCGTCCGCGCCGCCGCCGTCGAGGAACGCAGGATGCTCTGGCGGGGCCAGGCGAAGGCCGCCGCCCCGCAGATGCTGCCCGAGAGCCGGTGGATGGAACGGGCCTTCGGGTCCATGATGCCGGCCGGATCGCAGCACCAGCACGGCGACATCATCAAGGGCGCCGGGGCCAGCGCGGGCCGGGTCACCGCTCCCGCGCGCGTCCTGGCCGGACCGCAGGACTTCGGCCAGATGAAGCCCGGGGACGTCCTGGTGGCCCGCATCACCACTCCCGCGTGGACGTCGCTCTTCGCGATGGCCTCCGCTGTGGTGACGGACGTGGGCGGACCGCTGAGCCACAGCTCCATTGTGGCCCGCGAGTACGGCATCCCCGCCGTCCTCGGCACCGGGGTTGCCACCCGGCGGCTTGCCACTGGCCAGCAGATCACCGTGGACGGCGACGCCGGAACGGTCACCCCCGAGCGGCCGGCCGGGAACGGTAGTGCTCCGCCAGCCTCGCCAGTCCCTCATCGATGGAGACGGAGGGGGTCCAGTTAAGGAGCTCCCGGGTCTCGCGCTGATCAAACCAGTGGGCTGTGGAGAGCTGCTCGGCGAGGAACCTGGTCATCGGCGGCTCCTCGTCCCGTCCGGCCCAGGTCCACAGCTTCTCCACCACCGCTCCCGCCGCCCGTGCCACCGCACCGGGCACGGACCACGACGGCGCAGGGACGCTTCCCGCGGCGCAGATGCCCGCCAACAGCTCGCCCACCGGGCGGGGCTCGCCGTTGCTGACGACAAGGGCCCTGCCGTGGACGTGGTCCATCCGGTGCAGTGCGGCGACGATGGCCGCAGCGGCGTTGTCCACGTAGGTGGTGTCGATCAGGGCTGCACCGGCATCGAGCAGCGGCAGGCGCTTACGGCTGGCGCGGGCCAGAACCCGTTCCACCAGCTGCGTGTCATCCGGGCCCCAGACGATGTGGGGCCGCACCGCAGCGACCCGGAAATCAGGTGCGTCCGCCGCCAGCGCCAGCAGCTCCGCCTCAGCCTTGGTGCGGGAGTAGTCGCCGTGCGCGTGCTCCGGGTCGGACGGCTCCGCGCCCAGCCCCGCGATGGCGGCGCCGGAGTTGGCCACGGACGGGGAGGACACGAACACCACGTCCCGCACCCCGGCCGCCCGGGCGGCTTCGAGCAGGCGGCGGGTCCCTTCGACGTTGACCTCGTCGAACTCCGCGGCGCGGCCCGTGAAGGACACCTTCGCGGCGAGATGGATGACCCCTTCGGCACCCTGGACTGCTTCCCGGAGCGCATCATCATCCGTGACGGACCCGCGGAAGTCCGTGGCGCCGTCGACCCCTGACGGACGGCGCTGGAAGGTAACGACGTCATGGCCCTGGCGCACCAGCAGCCGGGCGACTTCTCCCCCGAGCAGCCCGCTTGCGCCCGTGACGAGGACCCTCACGGCTTTCCCGGACGGCCGCCGGCCAGTACCCTCGACGCCCAGCGGGACAGCCGTGTCCTGTCGATCTTGGCGTTGTGCCGGATGTCGGTGGGCTGGGCGGGGACTGCGAGCACGGCCGAGACCTGGACGCCGGACTTAAGGGCTGCCTTCCGCACATCCCCGGCCAGCTGCGTCCCGGCAGGGCCGGCTTTCCGCGCGGGCGGGACGGTCTCGACGACGGCGACCACGGCCTGGGTGCCCGCCGGTCCCACCCCGGCGATCGCCGCCAGCCGGACGCCGTCGAGCCGTTCGATGGCCTGCTCGGCGCCCACCGGCGTCACCACCCCACCGGGCGAAGTGACCACGTGGGCGAGGCGGCCCTCCACCCAGAGCCGGCCGGCGGCGTCGAAGTGCCCAACGTCGCCGGTACGGTGCCAGCCCGGCACGCTGGCGCTTTCCCATTGCGTCAGCCAAAGCCTGTCGTACGCTTCCTTCACGTGCGGCGCGCTGACCAGGATCTCGCCGGTGACCCCGGGCTCCGTCACGGGTTGGGATCCGGATGCGGTGCCGTCCGCTGCCAGCGGGACGACGGCCACGCGGGCGCCGTGCACCGGCCACCCCACGCACACGCCGTTGCCTGCTCCCGCTACGGCGCCGGCAGAAGTCTCAGTGCCGGCGGCAGCATCTGCGTCGGCAGCCTGGATCTGTTCCAGGCTGATGTCTGTGACCGGCAGCGCCTCGGTCATTCCGTACGGGGTATGCAGCGAGGCCGCCGGCAGCAGCCGCTGCACCTCGGCCAGGAGCGGTTCCGGGACGGGCGCGCCGGCGGACAGGAGCAACCCGATACCTTCCAGCGCTTTATGCCCGGCCTCGGTCAAACCATCGCGGGTGGCAACGACATTCCGCAAAGCCGCCGGCGAGGCGAAGACCACCGTGGCGTCGATGGCCGCGGCGGCGTCGGCGAGCGCGCTGGCCGTCAGGGTGCGGGGTGCGGTGACGTCCATGGCCGGCGTCACCGACACCGCTCCCAGCGCCGGTCCCAGCAGGGCGAACGGGGCGAAGCCTGCCACCAGCCGGGCACCGGAACGGATGCCGAACGTTTCGGCCACCGTGTCCCGCATCGCAGCCAGCTTCCGGTGCGTGTAGAGCACGCCTTTGGCGGGGCCGGTGGAGCCGGACGTGAAGAGGACGGCGGCCGGGGCATCCGGATCCACGCTGTCCGCCAGCTGCCCAGGGCTGCGGCCGGCACCGGAGCGTGCCAGGGCCTCAAGGGAGTTTTCGGCCCCCAGCATCCGACGGCGGGCGGCCGGGAGGTCCCGCACGCTGATCCGCCGTCCCGGCCAGCCGAGCACCGAGGCAGCCGCCACTGCCTTGTCGATGCCGATGAGGAAGTCCGGGGTGGCACCTTTCACGGCGCGGCTGAGGCCCTTGGTTCCCAGCCCGGCGTCGGCCACCACCACCACGGCGCCCAGACGCAGGCACGCGTACAGGGCTACGGTCAGGTCCACGCCGGGCGGAACCATCAGGCTGACCCGGCTGCCGCGTCCCACTCCGGCTTCCTGCAGCCCCACGGCGAGGTCCAGGATGCTCCGGTCCAGTTGCCGCCAGCTGAGCGAGCGGGCCACCGTGCCGTCCGGCGCCATTTCCGCGACGGCGGTATCGCCTCCAGATGGACCCGCCGCCTGCTCGCCGAGCAGGTTCCACAAGGGCCGGAATTCCGACGGCGCCGGCTGGGCTGTGTCCTTCGGCCCCTGCCTCCCGGCTGTAATGGCTTCGGTTTCAAGGGATCCGCTGCCGTCTGCACTGATGTTTCCGGCGAGCCACTGGAAAATCGGCGCGGCAATATTCCGGTCCTCCGCCACAAGGTGGCCGGCGCCTTCGAAGCGGTGCACGTCCGCGTGCGGAAGCCGGGTGATGAGGTCTTTGAGGTACCGGTCCGAAAAGATGGGATCCTTGGGGCCCCAGAGCATGAGCGCCGGGACTTTCAACCCGCGCAGCCCTTCCGCCACGCCGCTGAGCGCCGGGAAGCTGGGGTGGGAGGCGTCCACGGGAATGTCCGCCACGAAATTCCCCACCCCGGCCCGTCGGTCGGCTCGGCGGTAGGGGGCCATATAGGCCTGGCGCACGTCGGCGGGCAGCGGCGGGTGTGCCAGCGAGTGGGTCACGCGCAGGAAGGCGTCCGATGTGGTTGTTCCCCACTGGTGCACGGCGGGGTGCAGGGCAAGCCGCAGGGCCGGCGGGATGTCCGACCCGGCGGGTTGGTGGACGGCCGTGTTGGTCAGCACCACCCCGGCGAGGAGTTGCGGGTGCGCCAGGGCCCAGCCCAGGCTGATGACGCCGCCCCAGTCGTGGCCCACCGTCACCACAGGCCCGTCAAGGCCGAGTGCGTCCGTCAGGTCACCGAGGTCGTTGATCCGGTCTGCCAGCCGGCGGAAGGTGCCGGTGCGCTCCGAATAGCCCATATCCAGCTGGTCCACCGCTACCACCCGCCATGGGTGTACCGGATCCGATCCAGCTGCCAGCAGCGTCCGCCACAGGTATGACCAGGTGGGGTTGCCGTGCACGCACAGCAGAGTACCGGCGGGAGCCAGGCCGAGCCTGGCGAGCTGCGCGCCGTTGTCCAGCACGTGCCAGCGGCGAACCGTCCCCGGTTCATCGGCCCCGGACGTGGACTGGACATCAATTTCGCGCGACCACTCCGGATCGACGCCAGGCCAGTCTGCGGCTACCAAACGATTTCCATCATGGCGGTGTTCAGCCCGGACCCGACGCCCATGCAGAGGACCCGGTCCCCTGCTTCGAGGGATTGCGCCTCAGCGGCGAGGGTCATGGGGAGCGACGCCGGGCCCACGTTGCCCCAGTGCGGGAACGTGATGGGCACCTTGGCAGGATCCAGGTCGATGGCGTCGATGATGGCCTGCGTGTAGGCGTTGCTCACCTGGTGCGTGACATAACGGTCCATGTCTGCCCAGTCCCACTCCGGACGCGCTTCGTGCCAGGCGTCGACCACAAGCTGCAGGCCGCCGTCGAGCAGGCCTTTCGTGTCGGTGGCCATGCCGTCAATGCCGCCCACGCACAACTCATGGTGTTCGGTGCCGGCGCGCATCACACCGCCGACGATGCGGTGCGCACCCGGGTGCTGGTCCGCCGGGCCCAGGACGGCGGCGGCAGCTCCGGAGCCCAGGGTGAGCGTGGCGAACTCGCGGTTGAAGTCCTCGCGCGTGGTCTCGGGCCGCTGGAGACGGGCCAGCGTGGCCTCCTGCGTGGCCTCGGCATCCTCGGCGTTGACGATCATGGCGTACTTGATCTGGCCGGAGTCGATCATGTTGGCCGCCAATGTCAGGCCGTTCACGAAGCCCAGGCAGGCGTTGGCAAGGTCGAAGTTCATGGCCGACGACGGCAAGCCCAGCCCGTGGTGGATCTTCACCGCAACGGACGGCTCAAGGTTCCGCCGCGTGACCGAGGTGTTGATCAACAGGCCGACGTCGGACGGTTCCACGCCGGCCTCGGCCAGGGCCTTCGCGCCCGCTTCCGTGGCAGCATCATCGAATGACGTCCCGGCCGCCCACCAGCGCCGGTGCGTGACACCGGCAACCCGCTCAAGAAGCCGGGGCGGGAACTTGAGCCGGTGCAGGGTGGACGCCAACCTGCGGTCGAAATCCGTGGAACTCACAATCCGTGGAGCTTCGACACTGCTCACCGAAAGCAACGCGGTGTTGCTGTGCCGGAAGGTTGCATTTCCTGCCAATTCAAGCCCCTGTTCGTTTCCGTCCTGCAGCCATGCGCTGACAGTACGTTAGCCGACTGACCAGAAACGCGATGGTAAGCATGCTTAGGATATGTTACAGGCGCATCGGCGGGCCGCCAACCAAAAGTGGACAAGCTGCGCGGGCGACTCTATGGGACAAGCCTGACGTTCCCGCCCCGGAGGCTGGTACGGAAGCCGTCATCCTGGACGGCGACGTCCTCAAGCACGAGGCCTTCGGGCAGGCCCTCGATGCTGTGCTCGATGGTGACGAACGTACGCACCACGGCGGCGGTGGCCTCGGAGAGGAAGTCCGGCCCGCCAACGTCGATCGAGCTGGGCTCGACAACGAGTTTGCCGCCCTCTACCTCCACTGTTCCGGTGGCGGTGACGCGCAGTTCGCGGCCCAGGGCCTCGACGGTGCGGACCACCGTGGCCTGGCCACCGTCGGCGGGACGGACCACGGACCCGCCCCCAAGCTCGTCTGCGACAACCTCGAACGGGACCGTCGCGTCCACGGCCAGGCGTGCAGCCACCAGCCCGTCCGGCCCTGTCACCACATCCTGCCCGACGGCACGCACGTCACGGAGCATCGAGCCCGCAGCCACCACTGTCCCGGCGTCCAGTTCCAGGTCGGCAAACCACACCTCGTCCCCGCCCAGGTCGGCGGGAGGCTCTGCGCCTGGCCGGGGCCCGGCACCCTCCGCCGGCAGCGGTACGGGACGCGCCTCTCTCCCGCCGGCCGGGCTGCTCGCCACCCACCACATGATCGCCACCGCGACCGCCAGGAGGAAGACCATTCCACCGGCGCCGACCAGCCAATCCTTCGCACGTGTCCACTTCACTAGGACAGTATGGGTGGCCAGGCTGCGTTGGGCCGGCGCTGCGCGCGTGTCATCATCACGAGCTGATTCCGAAATGGAACTCCCGCTGTGATAATCCGGTAGGTATGTCTTCCTTATCCCAATCGTCCGCGACGGCATCACCCGCCGAGGAACGCAGCGCCCGCATCGCCGTCACCCTCTTTCCCTTGCTTATCCTGGCCGGAGGAGGCGTAGCGCTTGCCGCCCCGTCAGCCTTCACGGGGCTTGCTCCCTGGATCAACCCCCTGCTCGGAGTCATCATGTTCGGCATGGGGCTGACGCTGACGCCGCCCGACTTCGCCGTCATCGCCAAACGCCCGGTCCCGGTGGTGATCGGAGTCGTGGCGCAGTACGCCATCATGCCGTTCCTGGGTTGGCTGGTGGCGGCGGCGCTGGGGCTGCCGCCGGCACTGGCCGCGGGCGTCATCCTGGTGGGCTGCTGCCCCGGTGGAACGGCTTCGAACGTGGTGTCCTACCTGGCCAAGGGTGACGTCGCCCTGTCCGTGGCGATGACCACCGTGTCAACGCTGCTCGCTCCCCTGCTGACCCCGGTGCTGGCATTGTGGCTGGCTGGCCAGTACATGCCGGTGGACGCCGGTTCCATGGCGTGGTCCATCGTCCAGATTGTGCTGTTCCCTGTGCTGCTGGGACTGGTGATCCGGCTCTTCCTGCCGCGCCTCGTCAACAAGGCCCTGCCGGCCCTTCCCTGGATCTCGGTGCTCGCCATCACCCTTGTGGTGGTTGCCGTTGTTTCCGGAAGCGCAAAAGCCATTTTCGCCGCCGGACTGCTGGTTCTCGTGGCCGTTATTCTGCACAACGGCCTGGGATACGCCCTCGGCTACGCTGCCGCCCGCCTCTGCAAGCTGCCGATTCCTTCCAGGCGTACTACTGCCATCGAGGTCGGCATGCAGAACTCAGGCCTGGCAGCGGGGCTGGCACGGCAGTACCTGACTCCCGAAGCAGCCCTGCCCGGCGCCATTTTCTCTGTCTGGCACAACGTTTCCGGCGCGGTCCTGGCGGCTTACTGGCGCCGCCGCAGCACTCCTGCCCTCCGCGACGGTCAGCCGGCTCCGGCGGCTGTTGCCGAGTAAGCGCAAATTCCCGCCCGGCCAACATGCCGGCGCCCAGCCAAGCCCCGCCGTCGTACATTACGACGGCGGCGCTTGGCTATGTGGGAAGGCTGTCTCCGTGACCATGCGCCGGGAAAGGCGCATAGTTGGACAATGACAGTCCCTTACACCCGGGGCGACTCCTTCAGTGGCGGAGATTCCCGGGAACATATCAAACGGGCGCTCGTGGGCTACGGGGCCACCGATGTGCTTTTCAGTCAGCGCGGGCACCGCAGCGCCATCGCCTTCAGGGGCGGCGGGAGGCAATTCCGCATCGTCCTTTCGCTGTCGCAATCCGACGAGATCTCCCTCGGCCGAGGGGACACAGCGGAGGGCCCTGTCCGCGAAGCGAAGGCAAAAGTGATCGAACGGGCCAACCGCAGGTCTTGGCACGCCATGGCGTTGGCAATAGATGCCAAACTCGCGGCGGTGGCGGCTGGCATTTCCACCCTGGAATCGGAATTCCTCGCACATGTGGTTCTCCCGGGGAACCGCACCGTGTTCGACGAACTCGAACCCGTCATCGACTCCGCATACCGGTCCGGCCTGCGTCCCCTGTTCGGCGATCCGGCCCCGTCCACACCCGCCGCAGCGCCGGAGATCCCGGCAGACGTCCCGGTCCTGCACCCGGTACCGGGGCCGGCTGCCCTCGGGTGGGCATAGCTGCCTGGATTGGATTGGCTTCTCCGCCCTTTAGCGCGCCAATAGGGCGTAGACTCCGGGTACGTCGGACGCCATGTAAGCCCGTGCACCAATGCCCTGAAAGGCACCCTCAATGACCGAGAGCAGCATCCGCGACCAGTGGCACCGGCTTCCTTCCACCGTTACCCAGTGGCTGATTGATAACCCAGGCTGCGTGATCCTTCCCCGGACCTTATCCGCGGAAATCATTGCGGCAACGGGCCAGCCCCTCCACCAGGACCTCCACGGCGAAACCGCGCTCGGGCAGCAGGACGTGGATTTCATCCGGATGAAATCGCGCGAGGCCGAAACCGGGCACCCGGACACCGATTACAAGTTCTTCGACTCCGTGCAGCCCTAAGCCCGAGGGCGCCGCACCGGGAACGCAGCTCTATGGCGTTCCGTCAGATTGTGGCGAGGGCTCCTTTGGCGCTTTCCACCAGCACGTGGGTGCCGGCCTGCACATGGACCACTTCGCCGTCGATCTGGCAAGGAACAGCGTTCCGGGTTGTAAAGGCATAACTGCTGACGCTGGGTTGATGCCCCAGTCCCAGCGTGACGGCCCGAAGGGTCATCAGCGCCATCTTCCAGCGGCCCGCATGGGGCAAGGTCACCACCTCGAACTTTCCGTCGTCCGGGTGATGGGACTCGCTGACCGTTCCATACTTGGCCATCCGGGAAATGTTGGCCAGGATCAGGCTGTCGAAGCGCGCGGTGGCCCCGTCGTCCCGCACCAGCTCGAACGGCCTCAGGCCGGAGAGCGTCCGGGCAACCGAGATGAGTTCGAGTATTTTCCCCTTGCCGCCCTTCTCGATGCCGATGGCCATCAACGGCGTAAGCCCGAACCCTATGTAGGAGTGGGCGTAGTGGATCTGCTCCCGAGACGGACCGCGGAACGTGATGCGCAGCAGGTCGATGCGGCGGACCCGGTTCGCGCGGATGGCCCCGGTCAGTGACTTTTCCGGCATGCTCCGGTGATGGTCGTTTGCGTTGCCGGCAGGGAGGACGGTGCACACCGCCCTGCTGCCGGGGACCTCCAGGACGCCGTTGACAACCTCGTTGTACCCGCCGTCGCCGCTGACCGAAACGATGAGCGGGGCTCCTTCCGCGGCCGCGGAGCGCGCCAGGTCACGGGCATGACCGGCAAAGTCTGTTGGCAGGAGCTCAACATGAAGATCCGGCAATTTAGCGGTGATATCCCTTTGCAGGGCATCGATCCGGCTGGCCATTCCGGCCCTGGACGGATTGAAAATCAGGACTACCCTGTCGAACGGGCCGGCAGGTGCGGGGTCATCAGCCATGGCGCCATCCTCCCACGGTAGCGGCGGCCGTGGATGACAGGTCCCCGGCCGCGCGCTATTCGAAGCCCTACTCCGCAGTCCAAACTGCCGCCGGTTCCACTCCGCGGACCTTCCTTTGCCTGCGCAGCACAGTGGGCCCCGCGGAATTAGGGTGCGGCGTCCCCGCTCCCCGTTTCCGACCAGAAGGCCAGGATGTGCCGGGTGACTTCGGCAGGTGCCACGAGGAGCGGTGCCACGTGGCCGCCTCCTGCCACCAACGTGAATCGGCCGTCCGGAACGGTACGAGCCGCCCGCTCCGCCTCCGCCATATCGAGCAAGGCGTCGTTCCTGCTGGCCAGCATCAGGGCCGGCACCTGCAGCCGCGGCAGGACCGGGCGGAGGTCCGGACGGTGCAGCATGACGGACTGCATGGCCCAGTATTTGCCCATCTTGTCGCCCCGGCGGAACGACTCCGTGACGGCCGCGGCAGCCGCCGGCTCGGTCTTGGCCGAACCCTTGCCAGCCAGGGCGTCCACGACCATCGAACCGAACGGCCCGGGTCCCAGAACGCGGAAGAGGTACACCAGCAGGGCCGACCGGCGGCGCTCGGCCTTGGAAAGCGGGTACGCGGGTGTGCCGATCGTGGTCAGCGTCCGGCAGCGCGACGGGAAGCTGTCCGCGAACACAATGCCCACGTGCCCGCCCCACGCGTTACCCACCCAATCCACGGGCGCCGAAACGTCCAGCGCATCAAGGACCTCCGCGGCGGCCTTCGCGCAGCCCTGGAGTGAATAAAGCTTTCGCGGACCCGGGCTCCCGCCATGGCCAGGCCCGTCCAGCAGGAAAAGCTCGCGCTCCTTGGACAGGTCCTCCACTACGCCCTCGAAGGTGCTGGAGTCCACAAACAGGCTGTGCCACAGCAGGGCCGGCTTTCCCGCGCCGCACCGGCGGACCTGGATGGGACCAAGGTTCGTCTCAACCACGATCGACGAGCTGTCCAGGAGCATGGCCGCCTCCACGAGGAAAATGCTTCGCTTGCAAAGCCTAGGGATGCAGTCTTCTCCACGGCCATGTCCGCGTCAATGCACAGGCCGCTCACGGCGGCGGCGCTGCCTGCTGGTCCTCCGCCGAAGGGCCCGAGCCGCGTAATCGCCGTCGTACTTCCATGCCTGGTCTACCGCGGCAACCCCTTGACATTTTTCTGAGCTAAGTCATAATTGAGTGCAATCAGTTATTTGCTTCAACCCACTCAGAAGGAGCACCACACATGCGAGCGTTCGTCGTCACCCGGTACAAGGAGCCACTGCGGGAAGCGGACGTGCCCGAGCCCAGTGTCGGCGAAGGGGACGTGCTGGTCCAGGTCCAGGCAGCGGGCCTGAACCAGCTGGACGAGAAGATCCGGCTGGGTGAGTTCAAGCAGATCCTCCCCTACAAGCTCCAGCTGGTCCTCGGCAACGATGTGGCGGGCACGGTCCTGCGCGTCGGAGCAAAGGTAAGCCAGTTCAAGCCCGGCGACGAGGTCTACGCCCGCCCGGCCCAGGACCGCATCGGCACCTTCGCTGAGCGCATCGCCGTCGCCGAGGAAGACTTGGCACTGAAACCCGCGTCGGCCGGCATGGCGGAAGCCGGAGCGCTGCCGCTGGTGGCACTGACGGCCTGGCAGGCCCTCGTGGAGCAGGGCAACGTGAAGCCCGGACAGAAGGTCCTCATCCATGCCGGCGCCGGCGGGGTGGGCTCCATCGCCATCCAACTCGCCAAGCACCTGGGCGCTGACGTGGCCACCACTGCGAGCGCGGCAAACGCCGACTTCGTCCGCAGCCTGGGCGCGGACACGGTGATCGATTACCGCGCGCAGGACTTCGAGCAGCTCCTCACCGGCTACGACCTGGTGCTGGACAGCTTGGGCGGGGAGAACCTCGAAAAGTCGCTGCGCATCCTGAAGCCCGGCGGCAAGGCAATCGGGATCTCCGGCCCGCCGGACCCGGCATTCGCCCGCGAGGCAGGCCTCAACCCCGTGCTGCGCCTGGCAATCGCCGGACTCAGCAGCAAGATCCGGCGGCAGGCGAAAAAGCTCGGCGTCAGCTACGAGTTCCTGTTCATGCGCGCCAGCGGCGAGCAACTGCGCCGCATCACCGAACTGGTGGACGACGGCGTGCTGCGCCCGGTGGTGGGCAAGGTCTTCGACTTCGACAACACCCCTGAGGCACTGCAGTCCCTCGCCGGCGGTGGCATCCGCGGCAAAGCCGTGGTCACGCTGTAACCGCCCGCACCCCCTTCAGCCAAACAGAGCATCCAGGAGAACAACCGTCATGAGCAATCCCGGGAACGACTCCGTCATCACCTCATATGCCGATGCGCCAACCAGGACCGTCACCGCCGGTGGCACCACCTACGCCTACCGCGAGCTGGGACCCAAGGGCGGCATCCCGGTCGTGTTCTTTGTGCACCTCGCCGCCACCCTGGACAACTGGGATCCGCGCATCATCGATCCCATCGCCCGGAACCGCCGCGTCATCACCTTCGACCAGCCCGGCGTGGGCGCTTCAACCGGACAGGTTCCGGGCAACATCGAGGAAATGGCCGACGACGCCTACACCTTCATCCGGGCCCTCGGGTTCGACACGGTCGACGTCTTCTCCTTCTCGCTGGGTGGCATGATCGCCCAGGACCTGGCCCTCAAGCACCCCGAGCTTGTCCGCAGGCTCGTGCTGACCGGCACCGGCCCGCGGGGCGGCAAGGACATGGACAAGGTGGTGGGCACTACGTACTTCGACATCCTCCGTGCGGCACTGACCCGGTCCGACCCCAAAGAGTTCCTGTTCTTCAACCGCAACCCCACCGGCAAGCCCGCCGCAAAGGCGTTCATCAGGCGCCTCCAGGAGCGCACCGTGGACCGGGACAAGCCGATCAGCACCGCCGCGTTCCAGACGCAGCTGAAGGCGATCCGGAAGTTCGGCCGCTCGGCCCCGGCGGACCTGTCCAAACTCACCCAGCCCACGCTCATCGCCAACGGCGACAACGACCGCATGGTGCCCTCCATCCTGTCCGAGGACCTGCACCGCCGCATCAAGGGATCCGAGCTGGTCATCTACCCCGACTCCGGTCACGGCGGCATCTTCCAGCACCACGCCGCCTTCGCCCCCGCCGCCGTCGACTTCCTCGCCGGGTGACGCGCCGGACCTATACTCCTTACTGAGCCCAGTCAGTTACACCGAGAGGAACGCCATGCCCGTCGCTTCCCAGCCGCTCGGACGCCGTGAGCGGAACAAGCAGCAGAAGCTCGAGCGCATCATTGCCGCCGCCAGCGAGCTGTTCGCCGAGAACGGGGTGGAGGATGTCACCACGCAGCAGATTGCGCAGAAGGCGGACATCGGCACCGGAACCCTCTTCCTCTACGCCAAGTCCAAGGGCGAGCTCCTCCTGCTCGTGCAGAATGCGAACTACGCCGAAGCACTGGAGCGGGGCCGGGCCGACGCCGAAACCATCCCGGATGCCCTGGATGCGGTGATGGCCATCGTGCGGCCCATCGTGGAATGCAACCGCAGCCAGGTGGACAACGGCCGCACCTACCTGCGGGAGATGGTCTTCGGCGACCCGACGGAGCCGCACCACGGTGAAGCGCTGTCCATCGTCGCGCAGACCGAGGAGGCCATCGCGGCCGTCCTAAGCCGGAATGGGCTGATGGCAACCGATGCGGCCGCAACCGCGGCACGCATCGTCTCGGCGATCATGTTTATCAGCATGGCAGCCAGCGTGAACGCCGGCGCGGGCATCGAGGCGATTGTGCAGGACATCAGGAACCAGATCAGCCTGCTGTTGCCCCGCTGACGCGGTGCCGTAACGCACCAAAGCCGCGTGCCGCCGTCGTACATTACGACGGCGGCACGCGGCCTGGTGCGTTGCGCGGGAGGCTGAGGGATGGCCTTCAGCTGGAGTCAGCGGACCCCGGCGGCCGCCAGGTCAGTGGTGTCCGCGGCGGCCGAAGCACCTGCCGCGACATCCGCCAGCCGGAGCCAGGTGTCCACCACGGTGTCCGGGTTCAGCGAGACGGACTCGATGCCCTCCTGGACCAGCCACTCGGCGAGGTCCGGGTGGTCGCTGGGGCCCTGACCACAGATGCCCACGTACTTGCCGCGCTCCCGGCAGGCCCTGATGGCCATCCGGAGGAGCTTCTTGACGGCAGGATCGCGTTCATCGAAGCCGCCGGACACGATGGCGGAGTCCCGGTCCAGCCCGAGGGCCAGCTGCGTCATGTCGTTGGAGCCGATGGAGAAGCCGTCAAAGAACTCGAGGAACTCGTCGGCGAGCAGCGCGTTGGAGGGCAGCTCGCACATCATGATCACCTCCAGGCCGTTCTCGCCCCGGCGCAGCCCGTTCTCGGCCAGCAGCTCGATAACGCCGCGGGCCTCCTCCAGGGTGCGCACGAACGGGATCATCAGCTTGACGTTGGTCAGGCCCATCTCGTTGCGGACGAAGGACAGGGCCTCGCACTCGAGGTCGAAGCAGTCCCGGAAGGACGGCTCCAGGTAGCGCGAGGCGCCGCGGAAGCCGAGCATCGGGTTCTCTTCGTGCGGCTCGTACGCCGGGCCGCCCAGGAGGTTGGCGTACTCGTTGGACTTGAAGTCGGACATGCGCACAATCACCGGCTCGGGCGCGAACGCGGCAGCGATGGTGGACACCCCTTCGGCCAGGCGCTTGACGTAGTACTCCCGCGGGCTGCTGTACGCGGCAATCCGCTCCCGGATCTCCGCGGCCACCTCGGCCGGCTGGCTGTCCAGGTTCAGCAGGGCCTTGGGGTGGATGCCGATCTGGCGGTTGATGATGAACTCAAGCCGGGCCAGGCCCACGCCATGGTTGGGCAGCTGGGCGAACGTGAACGCCTGCTCCGGGGTGCCCACGTTCATCATGACCTTCACCGGGGCCTCGGGCATCTTGGTGATCCCGGTTTCCTCCACGGTGAAGTCCAGCAGGCCTGCGTAGATGACGCCGGTCTCGCCGTCGGCGCAGGAGACCGTGACTTCCTGCCCGTCGGAGAGGGAGTCGGTGGCGTGGCCGGTTCCCACGACGGCGGGGATCCCCAGTTCGCGGGCGATGATGGCCGCGTGGCAGGTCCGTCCGCCGCGGTTGGTGACGATCGCGGACGCGCGCTTCATGATCGGTTCCCAGTCGGGATCGGTCATGTCGGCCACCAGCACGTCGCCGGTCTGGAACGCCGCCATCTGGTCGATCGCGGTGAGGATGCGGACGCTGCCGGCACCGATCCGCTGGCCGATCGCGCGGCCCTCGGCCAGCACGGGGCCGGTTTCGTTGAGGCGGAAGCGGCTCTGGCTGCCGGGGGCGCGGCGGGACTGCACGGTTTCCGGGCGCGCCTGCAGGATGTACAGGCCGCCGTCGATCCCGTCCTTGCCCCACTCGATGTCCATGGGACGGCCGTAGTGCTTTTCGATGGCCACGGCGTGCCGTGCGAGCTGCTCGACGTCCTCGTCGCTGAGGCTGAAGCGGTTCCGCAGGGACGCCTCGACCGGGACGAAGTCGATGGTGCGGCCGATTTCCTGGCTTGCCGTGTAGGTCATCTGCAGGGCCTTCTCGCCCAGTCCGCGCTTGAGGATGGCGGGCCGGCCGGCCTGCAGCGCCGGCTTGTAGACGTAGAACTCGTCCGGGTTCACCGCGCCCTGGACCACGGCCTCGCCGAGGCCGTAGGAGGAGGTGACGAACACGGCGTCCTGGAAGCCGGACTCGGTGTCCATGGTGAACATGACGCCGGAGGCCCCGACGTCGGAGCGCACCATCCGCTGGATGCCTGCCGAGAGCGCGACGTCGGCGTGTTCGAACTTGTGGTGCACGCGGTAGGCGATGGCGCGGTCGTTGTAGAGCGACGCAAAGACGTCCTTGATGGCGGCGAGGATGTTCTCGATGCCGCGGACGTTCAGGAAGGTTTCCTGCTGGCCGGCGAAGGACGCGTCGGGGAGGTCTTCCGCCGTCGCGCTGGACCGCACAGCCCAGGAAAGGTCGTCGGAGCCGCCGTGCTTTTCCACCAGCTCCCGGTAGGCGCTGCGCAGCTGCTGTTCGAAGTCCGGCAGGAACGGCGTCTGGCGCACCAGGGACCGGATCTCCTGCCCGGCAGCGGCCAGGGCGGTCACGTCATCGGTGTCCAGGCCCACCAGCCGGTCGGCGATCTGCTGGTCCAGGCCGGAATCCGCCAGGAAACGGCGGTAGGCATCGGCAGTGGTGGCGAAACCGTCCGGGACCTGCACGCCGGCGGAGGTCAGGTTCTGCACCATCTCCCCAAGGGAGGCGTTCTTGCCGCCCACCCGGTCCAGGTCTTTGAGCCCAAGTTCCGAGAACCACAGGATGTCCGTTGTCATTATTTACTGCTCCTTCGCAGAGTGTGGCGTGCAGGGGCGTGCCCGGGGCGGTAACCGGCTTGGGCACAAATCTCCTCCACAGTGGCAGGCCTTGGAGAGGTGCGCCACATGATGTACACCACACTTTGCTTGTGAAAACCTTCCCTAATGCTTCAGGTTCATCTTCTGCAGGATGGTGGCCGCCATCTCCTCGACCGAAACGCTGGCCGAGTTGAGGTACGGAATCCCGTGGAATTCGTACAAACGCTCCGCACTGCGCAGCTCAAAACCGCACTGCCGCAGCGAGGCGTAGGGCGAGCCGCGGCGCCGTTCGGTGCGGACCTGGCTGAGGCGCAGGGCGTTGGTGGTGAGGCCGAAACATTTCGACACGAACGGCTTCAGGGACCCGGGGAGCCCTTCCCGTTCAAAGTCCTCGTCCACCAGCGGAAAGTTCGCCGCGAAGATTCCGTGCTGGAGAGCCAGGTACATGGTGGTGGGCGTCTTGCCGCACCGCGACGGGGCCACCAGGATGACCTGGGCCTTCTCCAGCGCGCGCAGGCTCTGGCCGTCGTCGTGCTCCATGGCATATTCGACGGCGGCCATCCGGGACTGGTACCGCGCTGCGTTCCCCAGGCCGTGCGCCCGCCCGGGTTCGCCGCTGGCGTGGCTGCCCAGGGCGTGCTCCAACTGCCCCACGTGCGTCCCGATCAGGTCCACCACGATGCCCTTGCACCCGGACAGGGTCTGGCGGATGTCGCTGCTGACCGCCGTCGAGAAGACGATGGGGGCCGGCCCGGCCTCGGCGATGCCGTCGATGGTCCTGACCACGGACCGGGCCTGGGCCACGGTGGTGATGAAGGGGATGGTGATCCGGTCGAAGTTGTTCCCGGGGAATTGGGTCAGCAGCGTGTTGCCGAGCGTTTCCGCCGTGATGCCGGTGCTGTCCGAGAGGAAATAGACAGGCCGGAGATCGTCATTAACCATGGCACGACCTTAGCGGGCGCGGCCGCCTGTCCACGCCCCGTTCACCGGCCACCGCAGTTCGGTAGTGTCAGTCCATGGACAGCGACACCGTGGTCAACTTCCTTTTGGTCCTCTTCTTCGTGCTGCTCGGCGGGATCTTCGCCGGCACGGAGATGGCGCTGGTTTCCCTCCGCGAGAGCCAGGTCCGCCGCATGGAAAAGGCCGGCAAACGCGGTGCCCAGGTGGCGGCCCTCGCCGGGAATCCCAACCGCTTCCTCTCCACCATCCAGATCGGCGTGACGCTCTCCGGATTCTTCTCCGCCGCGTACGGCGCCTCCACCATCGCCCCCGACGTCGAACCCCTCCTCGAGGGTCTTGGCCTCCGCGCGGCGGCCGAACCCGTGGCCTTCATCGGCATGACCCTGCTGGTGGCCTACCTCTCCCTGGTGCTGGGCGAACTGGTACCCAAGCGCCTGGCCATGCAGAGCGCCGTCGGCTTCGCGAAGGTCCTGGCCCCGCCCCTGCTGTTCCTCTCGGAACTGATGCGCCCCGCCGTCTGGCTGCTGTCCGTCTCCACCGACGCCGTGGTCCGGCTGTTCGGCGGCGACCCGAAGGCCAAGCAGGAAAGCGTCACGGCGGAGGAACTCCATGACATGGTCTCGGGGAGCGAGGCGCTGGAAGAAAGCCACCGGAACATCCTCACGGACGTCTTCGGGGCCGCGGACCGCACCTTGCAGGAGGTGATGCGCCCCCGCCCCGACGTCGCCTTCATCAGCGGCGGCCTCACCGTCGGCGAGGCCCGCAGCATCGTCCAGAACGGCCCTTACTCCCGCTTCCCCGTGACCGGCGGCAGCCCGGATGACGTCCTGGGCTTCATCCACATCCGCGACCTCATGCCCGGCGACGCCGTGTCCGACGAACGGCCGGTGCGGGACATCGTCCGCGAAATCCTCGCGCTGCCGGGCACCAACAAGGTGCTGCCCTCGCTGTCCCGCATGCGCCGGCTGGGCCAGCAGATTGCCCTGGTGGTGGACGAGTACGGCGGCACGGACGGCATCGTCACGCTGGAGGACCTCGTGGAGGAACTGGTGGGCGAAATATACGACGAGTACGACGCCGGCGCCGACCCCGAGGATCGCGTCACCGTCACCAACGGTGAGGTGGACGTCGACGGCGGGCTCATCCTCCAGGAGTTCACGTCAGCGTCCGGGCTGGCTTTGCCCGAAGGGCATTACGAGACGGTGGCAGGGTTTGTCATCGACCGGCTGGGCCGGCTGCCCCGGGTTGGGGACCGGGTGGAAGTGGACGGGCACGCGCTGACGGTCACCGCGATGGACCGGCTGCGCATCGCCCGGATCCGCGTGACACGTGTGCAGGCCGAGCCCGAGGAACCCTGAAATGTTACTGCTCAACACGCCTGGTTGAGTGCCGCCACCGCCGCTTCCTCCATCTCGTACGAGTCCCATTCGCCGAGACCAAACGGATCGGACTTCGGGGCGCGGGCCACGGCCATGGCAATCTGCCGCGAGCCGTCGGCGCTGACCAGCGCCAGCGCCGCGTAGCCCCGCACCACTCCCACGTGCCCGTAATAGTCGTTGTTGGAGCAGGAATCGTAATGCCGCACCACTCCGAGGCCATAGGTCTGGAACTTGGGGTGGTGCATCTCCGCCACGCTTTGGGCGGTCAGCAACGCCCCTTTCTGCAGGGCCGCGAAGTAGGTGTTGAGTTCTGGAACGGTGGAGATCACTCCGCTATCGGGTGAACCACTGTGGATCGGGGCCAGGGCGTTGTCCTCCAATTCGCCGCTTGCCGTCTTGGTGTAGCCACGGATCATCTGCCGCGGCCCCGGCTCGTCACCGGCCACCAGGGTGTCCTGCAGCCCGAGAGGTTCCACGTTGTCGGCGCGGATTACCGCGGAAAGGCCCTGTCCCCGCAGCTTCTCGAGGAGCAGGGCCAGCACCGAATAGTTGGTGGCGGAAAAACTGAACAGGCTGCCTGAGCCGCCGGTCCACGGCATGGCTGCGGCGTAGGAAATCCGCTCCTCGTGGGTGGAGCGCCTGTTCCCTACCTCCACCAGGCTCACCCGGTAGTCCGGCATCCCGGAGCGGTGGCTGAGCAGGCTGCCGATGGTGATGGGACCGGGCGGCTTGATGATGCTTTCGAAGTCCGGGAGGTGCTTTTGGACGGGGTCATCCAGCTGGATTTTCCCTTCCTCCACGAGCTTCATGACGGACACCGCCACCATGGTCATGGTGATGTCCCCGGCATGCGTCTGGTCCGTCAGCTGCACGGGTTCGTTGGTGTCGAGGTTCCGGACGCCCTCTGCCGAGGACCAGCCGCCCACGCGGGACTTCACCTCAATCACGACGGCCGTGGCTCCCCCGGCGCGCATATCCTCGCTGTACTTTTCCAGGGCCGCGGCGTACGCCGGAACAGGCGGGGCGGTGGCAGTAGCGGTGACGGCCGCCGTCGGACTTTGCGCGTCCGGCGGCTCCGGCACACCGGTGCAGCCTGCGACGGCGGGAATCACCAGGGCGGCAACGGCCGCGGCAACGCTGCGCAACAGGGTGGAACGGCCTGCCTGCATCTCATCCCCTTAGGAGACGCCGGCCGCAGCTGGACTCCGGGGAGACCGCCAGTTGCACCGGCCCTTTGATGTTAACCTCCGCTCCAACTTTTGGCACCAAACGCGCCACCTGCCCTTCCTAGCGTGGACGGGGCCGGCCACCAGCCGGCCCCGTCATCCCTGGAGGAAACCACCCATGCGCACAGTCCTGACTGCCGCGGCCGCCGCCGCCCTGATCGCCGCCATGGCGAGCCCCGCCGCCGCCGCCCCGGAGACGCAGGCCGGCACGACGTCGTCGAACGCTGCCGGAACCGCCACGTCCGCCCTGACGGTGAACGAGCGCAACGGCTCCTTCGACCTGCAGAGCCACCGCGGCGGCCGCGGCGAATGGACCGAGGAGTCCCTGGCCGCGTTCACGAACTCGCTGGCGCTGGGCGTGACCACCCTGGAGCTGGACACCCACCTGACCCAGGAAGGCAAGGTGATCGTCTGGCACGACGACACCATCCAGGCCGCCAAGTGCGCCGACACCGCCCCCGCCACCGCCGGTGACCCGGAGTTCCCGTACGTCGGTGACCGCGTGGCCGAGCTGTCCCTGGCGCAGGTCAGGACGCTCAACTGCGGCTTTGTGCAGCTGCCCGGCTACCCGGAGCAGGACGTCATCGAGGGCAACCGGATCGCCGAGCTGAAGGACGTCTACCAGCTGGTCCGCGACACGAACGCCGCCAAGGTCCGTTTCAATGTCGAGACCAAGGTGGAAAGCAGCCAGATCGGCGGCGCCGGCATGGAGTCCCTCACCCGCGCCGTGGTGGCCGACATCCAGGCCTCGGGCATGGCGGACCGCACCACCCTGCAGTCCTTCGACTGGTCCTCGCTAAACCTCACCAAGGAGCTCGCCCCGGAGCTGCCGCTGGTGGCGCTCTCCAGCGGCGACACCTGGATGGGCGTGGGCCAGCCCGGCGCCAGCCCCAACCTGGGCGGCATCGACATCGACCACTACGACGGTTCCCTTCCCAAGGCGGCGGCTGCCCAGGGGTACGACGTCGTCTCCCCGACGTTCCGCTCCGTCACCGCAGAGATGATCGCCGAAGCGCACGATCTGGGCCTGCCGGTCATTCCATGGACCGTGAACACCACCGCCGACATGGAGCGCCTGATGGACCTGGGCGTGGACGGCATCATCACCGACTACCCCACGCGCCTGCGCACCCTCATGGAGGAGCGCGGCCTGAAGCTGCCGAAGGCGTACGGGCTGAAGGGCTAAGCCCTGCACTGACCCGGGCGGGGCCCGGCGGCAGCTTCTTCGAGCTGGTGCCGGGCCTTCCCCGTTTAAGGGTCCACCGTTTACCGGTCCAGCTTCACCGCGGTGAACAGTATTGCTGAGTCCTCCTCGGCCTCCAGGCTGTGCATGCCGTCCGGGACGATCAGCAGGTCGCCTGCCTTGCCCTGCCAGGCTTCGGCGCCCGCCTTCAGCCAGACGGAGCCCTTGATGACGAAGACCGTGGCCTCGCCGGGGTTCAAGTGTTCGCTGAGTTGGGTCCCGGCGCGGAAAGCCATCACGGTCTGGCGCAGCCGCTTTTCGTGGCCGCCGAACACGGTGTCCGAGGCGCGGCCGCTGGATCCGGACACTGCTGCCTGGAGTTGCTGACGGGCCAGGGCATCAATCGACATCTTCTGCATGAGGACACCGTACCCACCTGGCGCCCCAGGATGCTGCCGATCGTCATCGCTGCCGTACCGAGCATCTCCCGCTGCGCCGGCGTCGTGTCTCGTAACTACGATGAACAATCGATTTTTTACCAGAAGGCGGTTCAGGCTGCAGTGCCCTGGAGGCGCGACCGGAGGGTCGCGACGCCCGGGCCGTTGAGCTGGTCAAGGTAGGTTTCGCGGCCAGCCATGCCCATCACCACAGCGAGGGTCGATCCGGTGACCAGAGGCCCGGTGCCCGCAGCGAACGGCCCGTCATCGGCCCGCAGCCGCAGGCCGGCCACGTGGGTGCGGCTGGCAACGGTGAAGTCGTGCCGGGCGAAGAATTCGGCCACGGGTGTCAGCGCCTCGACGCTCGGTGTGCGGGGAAGCCCAAGGGGCTGGCGGATGTCCTGGGCGTGCACGACGACCTCGCCAAGGTAGGCCGGGGTGTGTCCCGAGGGTGCCGTGGTACTCCTGGCGACGGCGCGGAAACGGTCGAGTGTCTCTTTCGGATTCTTGCCGCGGTGCTCGGCCAGCCGGCGTTGGTTGTGCACATCGGGACGGAAACGCGCGCCGAGCATGCTGCGCAGCCACTGCCACTGGTTCAGGCTGGCCGCGGCGGTAAGGTGAGCGACGACCTGCTCGACGTTCCACTGCCCGCACAGAGTGGGGTGCTGCCATTGCTCTGCGCTGAGGTTCGACAAGTCCTGCGCCAGAGCGGTGCGCTCGGCGTGTGCCAGCGCCCACAGGTCGTCGTTCTGCCATCTCGTCATATCGCTTCGGGCGCCTCTCCTCGTCGACGCGATTCATCGGTTGCCGAGCTGGCCACGAAGCGGGAGGCTCCGCTGCCTTTGAAGCTCCCCCGGTCCACGCGACGCCCGGAAACCGCGAGCAGCAGATCAAGCGGATCGGCCTCGACATCGTCTCCCTGGCCCCAGGCCGCCCCGGTCTTCTGGTCGATCAGCCGAAGTCCGGCGACACGCTCGCGTCCTCCCCCGAAGGAGACGGGGGTGCGCAGCTGATACGTGAGCGCCTGAACGACCGCAGGTTCCGGGTAACTTCCGGCAATGCCCAGGGGCCGGCGAATGTCCTCGCCGTGCACGATGGCCTCCACCAGGCGTGTTGCGAGATTCGCCGGCGGCGTCCGCGTGAGGTCCGCAACTTCCACGAGCGCGTTGACCGTGTCCCGCGGATCCTGCCGCTTCTCCCGCACAATACCGTTCTCGTTCGCCAGATCGAAGTCCATGCGTGCCGTCAGCAGGTCTCGGACGAAGGCGAGCCGGCCGGTTCGTGCCGTGTCCACCAGGTGCGCAAGGATGTCGTGGACATCCCACCCGGGGCAAAGGGAGGGGAAGCGCCATTGTTCGTCGCGCAGGTCGGAGAGATCCGCGGCGAGCCGTCGCCTCTCAGAATGAACGGTCTGCCAGACCGCTTCTGCTGCCCTGCGCATGCGGTTCCTTCCCGGTGATGTCTCGGTAACCAACACTATGAGTGCTGGACTAGACACTACTGCCATGCCCTGCCATACGTGGCCGGTCGAGTAAAGCAGGTCAACCCGCCCGGGGCAGACAGCTGGAACACAAACGGCGGCACCCAAGCCGGGTGCCGCCGTCGTACGCCTGGTCCAGGGCCCGCTACGTAAGCTTCGGGACCAGCACCGGAGTGTTCCGCTTGTAGGCCTCATAGTCGGACTGGCCGCCCCACTTTCTGTCCGCTTTCTCCTCCAGCGGGGGCACGCCGCTGCCCTTGATCAGCAACAGCGCCACGAACACCGGAGATACCAGGGCAGCCCACTGCCAGCCCTGCAGCACCGGAAGGGCAACAATGGCTACCCCCACCCACAGCGTGATCTCGCCGAAGTAGTTGGGATGCCGGGATCTGGACCAGAGGCCGGTGCTGATGAAACGTCCCTTGTTGCCGGGGTCGGCCTTGAAACGGGTTTTCTGGACGTCCGCCACCGTCTCAATCGTGATCCCCAGCGCCCAGACCAGCAGGCCCACCCAGAAGAACCCGTCCAGGCCCACCTTCCGGTCCGAGGTGATGGCCACCCATGCCAGCGCCGCGGTGAGCACCACCCACAGGCCCTGCAGGGTCCAGGTGTTCAGGAACCGGGCAAAGTCAGTCTTGAGCTCATCAAAGCGGTCGTCCTTGCCGTGCTTCATCACGCGCTGGAAAAGGTAGACGCCCAGCCTGGCAGCCCACAGCACCACCATCGCCGCCAGCAGCATGCCGCGCGCGTCCACGCCGGGCGAAGCCAGCACCAGGAGCACCGTAATGGTGATGTACGTCAGGGCGCCGGTGAGGTCGTAAAACTTCTCCGTCTGCGCCTTGTAGGACGGAATGAACACGAGCCACTGGATCACGAAGGCGGCAGCCACACCCAGTGCGAACACGGGGAAACCGCCCACGGTGGAGCCGCCCTGGCTCCCCGCGAGGGCGATGAGGACCGCGGCCACCACCGCGATGGGGATGCTGATGAGCGCCTTGCGGCGTTTTTCGATCATGCGGGTGTGGTCCTTTCACGCAATTCGCCTGGTTCACATAGTCTTCGGAGCCGGGGCGGTGTTGTATGGGTGGCTCCGCATTGACCGGTCCCGTGACTCCCGGGGAAAGGCCACCGAGCGTAGACTCAGCGCACCACTGACGGCAGAGGCGGGAAGCCATGAAGAGCATCCGGGCGCAGGTCCTTGAAGCAGAACAAAGCGCTGAACTTGGGCCCGGTGAGGACGAACGGTTTTCCGGCTACGGGGTGATGGGCCTGCCCTTCAGCTCCGGCCACGTCCTGGCCATGCGGCGGTTCCCCGTGACCAGCGTTGGCCCCGGCTACACCTCGCTGTGGCTGCGGCGCCCCACCGGCGCCTGGACCATTTACGCCGACGCCCCGCCCGGGCTCTCCTGCGCCCGCTACTTCGGCGCGGCGCTGGACGAGGCAGTCCAATGCCCGGTTGATGTCACCTGGACGGGCGACGCCGCCTTCAGCGTCACTGTAGGCGGGGATGTGGACCTGGCATGGGACCTCGAGCTGACGCCCACTCCCGTGACCCGCGCCATGACAGCGGTGATGAGCGCACTGCCCGCACCGCTGCTGGAAAGCCATCCTTTCCTGCGGGTCATGGGCGCCGCAGCAGGACCTGCGCTGAGGGCGGGTCGGCTCGGGCTGACGGGCACCGTGCCCAACCGGCAGGGCTTCCGCGCCAAACCACGCCGGATGTGGTTTGTGTCCGGCAGCTCGGCGTCCCTTGACGGCGAGGATTTCGGCCATCCGCAGCCCCTGCGCATCCAGACCGGGCTGCGCGATTTCTGGATCCCGCAGCGCGGCATCTTCCTGATCGGCGCGTCATCCTACGACCGGTTTGACCCGGTCCGGCATCTTCCAGCCAGCGCGCGCCGGGCTGCCTAGCGTCAACTGTTACGCCACCAGCCTGGCCACGAGCTCGCCGCGGCTGCCCACGCCCACCTTCCCGAAGAGTGACTTCAGATGGTCGTGCACCGTGTGCGGGGAGATGAACAGGTGGCGGGCGATGTCCGCCGTCGCGTTTCCGGACAACACCTCCAGGCAGACCTCCCGCTCGCGGGCGGTCACCCCGTAGGCAGCCAGCAGCAGGGTGGCCACGTCGTGCGTGGTGGCCGGCTCCACGGTGACCACCATCTGTTCGGGGTCATCGCCGGTAATCAGGCGGCTGGCCTGCAGCACCACCCAGGTGTTCCCGGCGTCGCGCATCCTGGCGCGCGCCGTGCCGGAACCGGAAGCGTGCGCCTGGGCCACCACCGAGTGCAGCGCCATGGTGAAGCGGCCCGGTGCCGCATCCTCCACTTCGGTCAGCCAGGCAGCCGCGGCCGGCGTGGCAGCCCGCAGCTCACCGCGCAGCCCGGCGATCACAATCACTGGCCCGACGGCGGCCGGACGGGCGGGGTGCGCCATGCGGACGGCGATCCTGGTCGCCGCAGCCAGGGTGGCCGTCACAGCCTCCAGGAATTCCACCTCCCGGTCGGTGAAATCCCTGCCGCCGGCCCGAAAGATGCTGCCCACTCCCCAGCATGCGTCGTCTATGCGGAAGGCGGCGCGCAGTTCGTGGTCCAACCCCTGCGGCTTCAACAGCTCGTTAATCCGCACGCTGCGGACCACGTCCCGGTGCGCGGCGTCCGAGATCCTCGCAATCGGGCGCTGCCGCCGCAGCAGCTCAGCGAACGTGTTCGGTTCTTGGCCCGTGTATTCGCATTCGGCGAAGCGGAGGCTGTACTCCTCATATTCGTCCCTGCCGACGGGCCACGGCCGGTAGTTGGTGATGGACGTCATCACCATGGAGTCGGGGTCGACGGCGGCCCAGCAGCCCTGCTCGAACGGCACCTCCTGCTGCACCACGGCGAGCGCCGACGGGTAAAGGTCGGCCAGGCTCATCCCGCCGGCGGCGAAGGCGGCGATCTCCCGCCGGGCACGCTCGGCGCGCTCCTCCCACATAGCTCCAGTATCCGCCCAGGGGGCGACGCCGCAATCCCCCAAAGTGGGGGTTCTTCAAGCACCCCGGAACACCCTTGCGGGGGATGGGGCAGGCGCGCACCGCCGTCGTACCTTTCCCTCATGAACGTCGTATCCCAGGTTTTCGCGGTACTTGCTGCCCTGATCTACATCGTGGTGTTCCCGCTGGAAAGTTTCCTGATGCACCGCCCGGCGGCGCAGAAGTTCCTGAGCACCCCGCCGCAGAACGTGCCGGCCGTGATGATGTGGGCCATCCCCACCGGGTTCCGCAACCTGGTGATCGGCCTGGGAGTCCTGGCCGGAGTGGTGGCGGTGAACATGGGCTACCTGGTGGCGGGCTACACCCTGGTGATCTACTGCTGCGCGAACATGGTGCTCACCGCGCCCGCCATGCTGCTGGCGGACATGCTGGGCCATTACCCGAAAAAGGGCGACAGCATCCCGGGAACCCTGGGTGCCACGGTGCCGGCCCTGATAGCGCTGATCGCGCTGCCGTTTTGAAGGAATATCGGAGGTCAACAATGGGACAGGCCCGCGATGTCATGGACCGCCTGATGGCGGCCATGGGATCAAAAGACAAGGAAACGCTGGCACACTGCTACGCCCCCGGCGCTGTGGCGTACACCCCTGACCAGGGGGAACTCCGCGGGCGTGACGCCATCGCCGGATACCTTTTCGGCTTCTGGGAGGCCATGCCGAATGTCCGGTACGAGCATGCGGAAAAGCACGAGGCAGGCAACGTGGCCATCGACGAGGGGTTTGTGGTGGGCACCAACACCGGGCCCCTGCGCATGCCCTCCGGCGAGACCATGCCCGCCACCGGCCGGCAGCTCCGGATCAGGAGCTGCGACGTGGCCACGGTGGAGGGCGCCGGGATTACCTCCCACCACTTCTACTTCGACCAGATGGAGTTCCTGGCGCAGCTCGGGCTGATGCGCCAAATGTCCGAACACTGACCGATGTCCGGGCAGGGACCGGGCAGGTCCCTCAGAAGTTTGCCGCCGCAAGCGCGTCGTCCAGGATCGCCAGTCCCGAGGCGGCGTCAGCGTCGCTCACGTTGAGGGGCGGGGCCACATGGATCCGGTTGCCCATGATCAGCGGCAACAGGCCACGCTCCAGGCATGCCTTGGCGAAAGAGGCCATCGGCGCGTTCGACGCACCGACGGCTCCCGGCGGCACGAGCGGTTCCTTGGTGGCCCGGTCGCGGACCAGTTCCATGCTCCACAGGCCGCCGATGCCGCGGACGTCCCCGATCACCTCGTGCTTCCCGGCCAGCTCCTTCAGTCCTGGCCCGAGGAAATCCCTGCCGAGGCGGGCAGCTGCTTCCACGGTTGCCTCTTCATGCATGGCGTTGATGGCGCCGACGGCTGCCGCGCAGGCGAGCGGGTGGCCGCTGTACGTCAGGCCAGCCGGGTAGGGGCGCTGGGTGAACATCTCATAGGTCGCATCACCGATCAGGGCTCCGCCCAGCGGCACATAGCCCGAGTTCACACCCTTGGCGAATACCAGCAGGTCCGGTGCCACGCCGTCGTGGTCGACGCCGAACCAGGCTCCCGTGCGGCCGAAACCGACCATCACCTCGTCGGCGATGTAAACGATGCCGTGCCGGCTGCACAGTTCGCGGACGCCGCGCAGGTAGCCGGCCGGCGGCACGATGACGCCCGAGCTGCCGGTCACTGATTCCAGGACCAGCCCGGCGATGGTGGACGGTCCTTCCAGGAGGATCACCTGCTCCAGATGTGCGAGCGCCCGCTCACACTCTTCCTCTGCGGTGCTTGATCCGAATGCCGTCCGGTACAGGAAGGGTCCGAAGAAGTGGACGGCACCCGCCGTTCCGGTGTCCGAGGCCCAGCGGCGGGGATCTCCGGTGAGGTGGATGGATGTGGTGGTGGAGCCATGGTACGAGCGGTAGGCGGAGAGGACTTTCGGCCGGCCGGTGACGAGACGCGCCATCCGGACCGCGTGCTCGATGGCCTCCGTGCCGCCGGTGGTGAACAGGACGTGCCCGAGCCCCTCGGGCGCGACCTCCACAATCAGACGCGCCGCCTCGCCCCGGATATCGGACGCGTTCCCGGGTGCGAGCGTGCACAGCCGGTCGGCCTGCTCTTTGATGGCGGCGACAATCTTCGGATGCTGGTGGCCGAGGTTGGTGAATACCAGCTGGGAGCTGAAGTCCAGGTAGCGCTTTCCGCTGACGTCGGTGACATGGCTCCCGGATCCACCCACCAGGGTGGGCACATCGCGCGGCCCCTGGACAGCCCACGGGTGGAAGACCATTTCGTCGAGGTTCATTGACACGTTCCTTCCGCACACGCACGCGGGCCGCTGCTGCTTCAGTGCAGGGCGGCCCGTGGTCGGTGGCTATCCCGTCAACTGGCTACTGTGTGCGCTGGGAGAGGTTAAGGATGTTGCCCTCGCTGTCCAGGAACCAGGCCGATTTGCCCCAGTCATCCGTGGCGAGGCCGTTCTCCGTCTTCAGCCCGGGCATGTCGTAGTCCTCGAAGACCACTCCCCTGGCCCGCAGTTCCTCCATGTCGCGTTCGATGTTGTCCGATTCCCAGCCCATCTGCGTGTTCTTCGCCGAACCCGCATTGTCGGTCTGGTAGATGAGGAAACTCGTTCCGTTGCCGCAGCGGTACAGCAGGCTGTACTCCTCCATGGCCTCTGAAGATTCAAGGCCGAGCTTGTCCCGATAAAATTCCTTCGCCCTGTTGATGTCCTTCGCAGCGAGGACGGCCATGACTGCAGAATCCTTGAGCATGATGAATTCCTTTGTGCATTGTTCGCGTCGGCGGCGATGCTCTCCCCTTGACGTTCCCGGAATATCCCTACTCCGGGGCCGCGTGGCAACCCTTTCCGCCATAAGCCGGGTTGGCCACCTGGGACCCTGCTGCGCAACGCCAGCCTTCATCGGCGCGAAAGAGTCCCCGAAGCTTATGGGCCCATTATGGAACCGAATTGCAGCTACGGAAATAGGCGATTCTTAGTGGCTGTGCGACCGGTTCAAACCCTTGGCGTAGGCAGCCTGGCCCACGTGCTGGAGGCAGTCCGCGAGGATGCTGACCAGGCGTACGCCGAGGGTAACGGGCGGGTCCCATCGGGTGTCCACCACACGGTCCAGGTCTCCGCCCTCGAGTGTTTTCAGGAACCCCACGGTCTGCCGGTGGACCGCGTCGTAGTACTCCAGCAGCAGGCCCGCCGGCGCCTGCACCGCGTCCACCTGGCCGCTGGAATGGCCGTAGCCGGTATCCTTCCCGGACAAAGGAAGACCGAAGCGGCCCACGAAATCCTGCCCGGTCCAGACCTGTTCGAGGCCGGCCGCGTCCGCCACCTGCGCGTCCTCCACCCGGCCCAGGTGCCAGATCAGCCATGCAATCGAGTTGCCGGTGCCCGCCGGCCTGTCGGTGAGGGATCCGTCGTCGAGCCCGTCAAGGACCGCTTCCACCGTTTCACGGATCCTGCCGAAGGCGTCCAGCAGCAGATCATTCGACTTCATCATGAGCTCCTTAGGGCCATCTTTTGGTTCGCATCCGAGCGGGAACCATGGCGCCATCCTAAGCGCGCCGTTTTTCGTTGAGGGGCGGCGGGGCTGCGGAAGGTGAACAATGATTCCATGAGCTACCGGACGGATCCCCGGGTGGACCAGTACATTAATGCCCTTCCGCCGTGGCAGCAGGACATCTGCCACCAGGTGCGGGACCTCGTCCACGCGGCCGACCCCGACGTCGAGGAGACCATCAAGCGGACCGTCCAGCCCTACTTCGTCCTGGAAGGCAACGTTTGTGCGCTCCTCGCGGCCAAGGACCACGTGAACGTTTTCCTGTACGACGGCGGGCTCTCCCCGGACCCGCAGGGCATTATCACCGGCGGGCACGGCAACAAGACCGGCCGCACCGTCGCCATCAAGGAAGGGGAGCCCTTCAACGGGCAGGCCTTGGGCGACATTTTCAGGGCGATCATCGCCACCAACCGTGCCGGCGGCTGGCGGAAGGTCGCTTCGGGCCAGTAGCCGGTCGCGCGCGAACCATGCGGATCTCGGGCAGGCTTTCCCATTCCGGCGGCAACAGCGCGCTCCTTCCGTCAGGCCGGAAGCCGTTCTTGCGGTAGAAAGCGTGCGCGCGGGGGTTGTTCTCCAGCACCCACAGGTACGCCGGTTGCTCCCCCACGGCGGCTGCCAGCAGCGCTGCCCCAAGCCCCGTGCCGTGCGTCCGCCGCAGCGTGTAGATCGAGTACAGCTCCAGCGGCACGGGACCGTCCTCGTCACGGCCCGGACCGGCGTCGGCAAATCCCACCACAGCGCCAGTAGCGTCCTCGGCGACGATCCGGGGCGCGGCATCAGCAAGAAAATGACGACGGCGTTCCACGCGTTCCGGGACGGCTGCCCGGCGGGCACGGAAAAAGTCAGCCGACAACAGGTGCGGGTAGCACTCCTCGTGGGCCAGCGTGTGCATCTCCACCAGCGCCTCGGCGTCGCCAGGAACAGCCTGGCGAAGAACGTAGTCCATCCCCCAGCCTAACCAGTGGCGGCCTGCCCAACCCATCCGATCCTCCCGAGCCAGCCGGCCAGGATGGGCAGCACCACAGCACTGTGCATCGCGCTCAAATGGTTGAGGCCGGGGAGGACGTGCACCTCCCAGCCGGCTGCCACGAGTTCATCCCGGTGCTCAGCCAACGGCGCGCCGATCCGCACCTGCACCCCGCCCCACTGCGGGCTGTATTCGATCTGGTCGTCTCCGCCGGCGAAGGCGAGGCGCGGCAACGCAGCCGGGGCCGCCGTCGTCGAATCGTTGAAGTCCTGGAGCGCCTCGTAGAGGGTGACGAACTGGCGGGTCTGGGCCTCCGTGGTCTGGACGGCAGCAGAGTCCCAGTCCCCCGGCTCGGCCTCGGCCACCGGCACCGACGCCGGATCCGGGGCCTGGGTGGACGCGGTGTGCGCGGCCCGGGTCACGGCCAGCATGCTCCGGTACGGGCCGTCCATCGGCGGGAATCCGCCCATGGCGAGGGCGCGGAGACGGTCGGTGCGGAGGGACAGCTGGAGGCCGGCCAGTGCCAACCAGGAGTAGCCGTAGTAGCCAAAGGCGTCCGCGCCGGCGGCGTCGGCGATGGCCAGGAGGTCGGCGGCCAGGTTGGCAGGCGTGAGGGTGTCCGGGGCGGGGTATGCCATCCGGTGGCCTTCATAGTCGGCCGTGATCACCCGGTTCGTCGGCGACAGACCGTTCACGAGGGCTGGTCCGAGGTCCGGCTCGCCGCCCCACTTGCTGATGATCCCGGCCTCGGCGGACGGATGCGGCTGCAGCCGGACGGGCAGCAGCAGTGCAGGACCGTGACCATGGACCGTGACGGGAATGGTGGAACCGTCGTGAAGCACGGCCTCTAGCTCAGCAGCCATTGCGGGTCCCTTTCCTGGGTGCGGATGCGCAGCACCTTCAGCATGGCATCAGCTTCCGCGTCTGTCGTCGTTTGTCCATCTGGAATACCAGATGCGCAGCGAGATACCTCGGAGTAGGGGTTGTTCCACGCTTGGAATACCAAGTACCATCAACGGAGCCCGTTTCCCCGCCGGGCGCCATCCCAAGGAGACAATGATGTGCCTTCATGACCACACCTCTGCCCCTACACCGGCGGCCAGCCTCCCGCGCCGTGGCATCCTCGCCGGCGCCGGAGCGCTCGCCGGAATCTCCGTGGCCAGCATCGCCGCGCAGCTCGGCGGCGCTTAGGCGGCGCAGGCCGGCGAAAAGCCCTCAGGCCCGAACTACCACGGCAGTCCGCTGACCCATCCGCCGCTGGTCATCGAAGGCGGCACCATCGTGGATCCCCAAACCGGCGGCGCCATCGAGGACGGCGTCCTGGTCCTCGACGGCGGCAAGGTGGCCGCCGTCGGAACGCGCGACGAGACGCGTGAGGCCGTTGCCGCCGTCGCCGGACGTGCCCGTGTCCTGAACGCGTCCGGCCGGTGGGTGCTGCCCGGTCTTGTGGACGTCCACGTCCACGCCAACGCGCTTGCCGACGCGCGGGCCATCCTTCAGGGCGGCGCCACCAGCGTCCGGAGCGGATCCAGCAGCTTCTACCAGGACGTGGCGCTGGCAGCACTGCCGGCCTGGGCACCGGGTGTCTCCCCGCGCATGACGCCTGCCGGGCTGTTTATCTCCCCGGACCTCGGCGACTCGCTCCTTGCCGATCCGGACCTCGCCCCGCTGGCCACCCTTCCCACCGGTGTGCGGGAAACCGCTGACCTGGCGTACCTCACCCGCGTGAACCTTTCGCGCGGCGCCCAGGTCATCAAGACCCGCGCCAACCCGCGTGCGGGCATCCCGGAGCAGGACCCGCGTGAGCTGGTTTACAACCAGGAGCAGCTGTCCGCTGTTGTGAAGGCTGCCAGGGGCGCGGGCGTGCTCTGCCACGCCTACAGTGCGGAGGGGATCGACGGCGCCGTCCGCGCCGGGGTGCGCAGCATCGAACACGGCGTCTTCGTCTCCGAGGGCACCATCGCGGAGATGGTGCGCCGGGGGACCTATTTCACGCCCACCATGGACGCGATCACCAGCATGGCGGCCTCCCCGAACCCCATCCTCGCGGCGCGCGGCAAGGAATACGCACCTATCCTGCAAGCCGCGGTGCGGGCAGCGAAGGATGCCGGCGTGACCATCGTGGCCGGCACCGACTCCTTCGGAACGGACGTCACCCCGATCGGCACCGAAGCCCGCCTGCTCGCCGAAGCCGGCCTGTCCCCGCTGGAGGCGCTGCAGTCAGCTACCGTCCACGCGGCGCGGCTGCTCGGGCTGGGCAACGACGCGGGCCGGCTGGTCCGTGGCGGCTTCGCCGACGCGATTGTGGTGGACGCGGATCCTCTGTCCAGTGCGTCCGCACTTGAGCAGGTCCGGGTTGTTGTGGCGCAGGGAGCGGTTGTCCGGAACGGGCTTTAACGACGAAATGCCGCGGACACCTTTCGAAGGTATCCGCGGCATTCCTGGTTTGGCTTACTTGTCGCAGCCGATGCCGTCCCCATCGCGGTCCAGGTGCTTCCCGTAACCGGGTGAACCTGCGTAGACAGGTGCCGCGCCGGCAGCGCGCGCAGCAGTGCAGTTCGCGTAGTAGGCGGCAGCCGGAGCGGGGGCAGCCGGAGCCGCGGGAACCGCGGGAGCCGGTGCCGGGGCGGGTGCAGCAGGAGCGGCCGGTGCCGGTACGGCCTTGCGGGCTGCGGCATCCCGTGCAGCCTGATCCGCCGCGGCCTGTGCGGCAGCGGCGGCTTCCGCAGCAGCCTTTTCGGCTGCTGCCTTTTGGGCCGCGGCCAGCTCGGCGGCAACCTTTTCTGCAGCGGCCTTTTCGGCGGCAACCTTCTCGGCCTCGATCAGCTCGAGGGACTTGACCCCGAGTTTCACGGTGGAGCCCTCTTCCGCCTGGGTATTTTCAGCCGGGTCCTGGGAGATTACCTGCCAGTTGCTCTTCTTGACGATCGACTTGCCGTCCACTATGTCCTTCGCCTCGACCTCAAACCCGAGGTCTTCCAGCTGCTCCGTCGCCTTATCGAGGGTCAGGCCCACGACTCCGGGAACGCCAACCTTTGCCGCAGCAGTGGTGGCCACAGCAGTTGCCGCCGACGCCGGTTCCGTTGCCTCCTGCTTGCTGCTGCAGCCTGTGAGCATCAAGCCAGCGAGCACAACCACTGCCAGCGTCTTCTTCAGGGCTCCTCCCGAAGCCTGCGGATTTGGTGTCATTTTTCCCCCTGGGAATGTTTGTGTGGGTGATGCGGATGGGTGCGAAACCCGGGTAAAGAGAACAGTTATTCGCAGGCCACGCCGTCGGAGTCCCTGTCAAGCGCGGGCCGGTAGCCACCCTGTCCGGCATACAGCGGAGCGGCGCCGGCAGCCTTCGCCGCGGCACAGTTCGCGTAGTAGGCAGCCGCCGGTGCGGGCGCCGGGGCTGCAGGCGCCGGGGCAGGCGCCACGGGTGCAGGAGGGGCCGGAGGTGCCGGGGCAGGTGCTGCGGGTGCAGGAGCAACCGGGGCCGGAGCCTGGACAGCAGGAGCAGGGGCAACAGCGGCGGGCGCCGGCTCAGGTGCCACAGGTGCCGGTGAGGCCACAGGAGCCTGGGAAGTCGTCGGCGTGAGCTGTCCGCTGCAGTCAGCGAGGATCCGTGCCATGGCGTCGTGCTCTGCCTGGGTCACCCACAACCCGTAGGTCGCCTTCACCGAAACCTGCCGGGCGACGTATTCACACCGGAAGCCCTTGTTCGGCGGCAGCCAGGTGGCGGCGTCGCCGTCGCCCTTTTTCATGTTGGTCGGCCCGTCGGTCGCCTGAAGGTTCAGCGGATCGTTGGCGAACGCTGTCCGCTGGTCAGTGGTCAGCTGCTGTGCGCCCTTCTGCCAGGCGTCGCTCAGGGCGACTACATGGTCGATCTGGACGGCCGAGCTGGTTGCGGTTCCCCGCAGGAAGCTGATGTTCGTGCCCGTGTAGGGGTCCGCCAGCGTACCGGACTGCACCTTGCACGGGACGCTGTTGGTGAACGTGATTCCCGTCAGGTCGCGTTTGAGGGTGTCGTTCCGGGTGTCGCAGCCGTTGCGGTCAACATCCGCCCACGCCTGGCCGAACAGCGCGCGGTCATATCCCGTCTTCGGCGCGCGTCCCTTGATGGGAAGTGTGGCCAGCAGATCCAGCGCCTTGGTTGCGTAGGCGGGCTGCGGGTTGGGCGACGTCACGGACACACCCTGCGCCACCAGGGAGGGCGTCTCGGGATCCAGCGGGGCACCCGTTTCCTGTGCGGTAGGAGCGGACGACGGCGTTGCGCCGGCTGTGGCTGATGGGCTCGCCTTTGAGGATGCGGCTGTCGCGGCCGTGCCAGATGCGGCTGCCTCGAGGTCCTGCGTCGACACACGGGGGAGGGCGAGTCCGCCGGCGATGAAAAGCGCGAAAGCGGTGGCGAGGGCAACGGCGCCTGACTTCCGCTTGGCGGGGAGCCAAGCCCAGGATCGGCGTCCGGTGAGCAGGACATAAAGGCCGGTGAGGGCCGCCGAGATGGCCGCAAAGACCAGTGCGAGCCCAATCCCGCTGCTGAGCGCGCCCAACAGCATAAACAGAGCCGTGATGCCGGCGACGATAAACGTGGAGGCGCCCGGTTTACGCGGCGGCTTCGGCGACGGAACGGATGGTGCTGGACCCAAAAGGGCCTCGTATTCGGACATTCTTTCCCCAATTAAGAGGGCCCACAAAAAGGCCCGGCAATTTGCCGGGCCTTCTGCTTAGCCCGGCAAATGTGTCGTCGACGAGCCTATTTCTCTTTTTTCGGGTTAACGCACGATTACCGTGATCCTCGCCTAAGATTGAGCAGCTCTTGATCAGGCCTTGAGGAAACTATCCGGGCTGCGTAGTTTCGGCTTAACAATTGCACTTACACAACGGGCATGCCGTCAACAGCCGCATTCTTCCGGCGTTTGCTTCTGCCAACAGCAACGGAAATTGCCACGATCACGCCAATCATGACGAAAAGGGCAGTTATGAGAGTGCCGGCTCCGCGGAACCACACGCCGTCGCTTTCGTAGCCGAGCACTATCGCGTGGCTGGGATCCGCTTCCCGGTAGACCACTGTGACGTACGAGCCGACCTCGGGGTGCTGGTCATGGTCTACGGCTGCCCAGGTAGCGTGGTAAGTCCCGTCCAGGGACATGAACTCCACCTCGATGTCGCGCTCGGAAGCCTTGGTGACGTCGTCGAACTCGACAATGGTCCCCGTAGTGTGAGTGCCTGTTCGGGCCAATTCTTCGTCGATGTTGATAATGTGCTGCCCGAACACGATCATCGCGGGCCCCAGGCAGAGGACCAGCACCGTCACAACGAGGTTCAGCACCTGTCCCAGCGACAACTTCGACTTACGGTTTTCAGCAGTTCTACGCCCAGTCACTGCACCATTCTGCCGGACAGAAGACCTGCCCGTTGCCACACCGACCCACGCACAAACCGTCCCCGCCCCCTCGTTGCTCTGTCAGTTGTGGTTGCCATCCGGGCTGGTTGGGTGCGTTATCTGATGGAGCATCCCCGGTTTTTCTGCAGGAGCTGATAGGGCGTCACCGATTGCCCTGCAGGACGTGAGAGAGCGTCGGGGGTTTGGGGGCGGGAGGTGATGGGGCGTCCCGCGTATGGGTGCGGGAGGTGATGGGGCGTCCCGCGTATGGGTGCGGGAGGTGATGGGGCGTCCCGCGTATGGGTGCGGGAGGTGATGGGGCGTGCCCGGGTTTGTTGGGTTGTTGTTTTAAATGCGGGAGGCCCCAACCATTGCTGGTTGGGGCCTCGACCTTAATGGTTGTCCGGCGGTGACCTACTCTCCCACACCCTCCCGGGTGCAGTA